>JAKAEA010000001.1 GCA_021818465.1 bacterium | reverse complement strand
CTTCCGCCTTCGGCTCCCTCAACACCGCCTCGGGTTATTGGTCATCTTCTGTTGGTTTTGAAAACTGTGCTTCAGCCACTTCTTCCTCCGCTTTCGGTTTTCTCAACACCGCCTCCGGTTGCTTCAGTTCTGCCTTCGGCTCTTGTCTCACCAACCCCATCGCCTGCAGTACGATGCTCGGCCCCTCCCAATCCGCTGCCGCCACCATCTTAAGCACCGGCAACTTCGAAGCACCGTTCTTCACGGCAACATCCACCACAGCGACCTCTACGATTGATGGGAATTTGGATATTTTGGGAACGGGTCACGCGAAGAATTGGTATGTGGGGGACTTGGTATTCGGTAATAATTTCCGATTTACGGAAGGGAATTTGAGTGCGCCGACGCAGAAACTATTATTGAATAATCAGTGCGGTCAGAATTTGTTGACGTTTGCCGATAATGGATTGACGACTGGCGGAACGTTTGCAGCCAATACATTGGAAGCATCAAGCTCTATTACGGTTGATGGAACACTCTCGGTGATGGGCAATGCCTTTGCGTCAAGCACTGATTTGATTAATGTGGCGTCGTCAACGGGCGCGAATGTATTGACGGTGGATTCAGCTGGTAATGTGACGGCGGCAGGTAGTATGACGGCGACTGGTTTCAATGTGGCTAGCGCCGATGTGGCCGAAGACTATCAAACGAGCGATCCTTCTATTACCGCCGGCGATGTGGTGGCTATTGATCCAACCACTGATAATGCTATTGTAAAAGCGACAGCTAACTCTTCAATTTTGGGTGTGGTGTCGACGAGTCCGGGATTATTATTAGGAAATACACACAACAGCACTTTGCGGCCGGTGGCTTTGGCTGGACGGGTGCCGGTGAAAGTGTCGGTGGCCAATGGAGCTATTGCCCGCGGCGATTATTTGGCCATATCGCCCAATGAACCAGGGGTTGCGGTGTTGGCAACGTCTTCAACAGAGGTTATTGGCCAGGCCCTGCAAAATGCTTCCAGCAACGGCACGATTTTGGCCTTTATTAAAGTTGGTTGGCAGCACATCGACACGGCGGCGGCGAGCGTGGTGGCAGCAACGACAACGACGACGAGTGCAACCTTGCCGACGTATACACCGCTCTGGCAAGGTTTGGTTAATGGTGTGCTGACCTTGCAAAAATTAACGGTGAATGAAATTTCTGGTGTGGTCGCCTCATTCCAAAATGTACAAACAAATACGATTCAAGTGAAGAAGGGTATTGAAATGATTGATTCGGTGACGGGTCAGCCATACTGCATCACGATTGCCGCCGGTCAATTTGTAAAAACACAAGGCACCTGCGGTGAAAATGTCGATCCGACCTTGACGACGGCGCCGGTGACGACAAGCACTGGTTCGGGAAGTGCTACCAGCACGAGCACTGCTACCAGCACTGCTTCCACTGGTACGTCCACCACAAGCACGGGAAACACAGCCACCTCAACCAATTCCACCACTACACCGCAAGCAACGAGTACGACACCAACAACGAATAGCACAGCAAGTAGTGGCACTGCCACCTCAACATCGCCAGTTATTATCACCAACCCGCCGACGGCAACCACGACACCTACTACAACGACGGGCAGCACAGCCGGTTCATCTACTACGAGCGGCAGTGGATCCACATCGGGAAGTAGCACGAGCACCAGCGGCTCTACTTCAAGCTCGAGTTCGGGCGCCACGACTGGATCAACGAGTAGCTCAACATCCTCCGGTTCATCATCGACTTCGACGTCTGGCGGTACTACCTCTGGCACGGGTAGCACCAGCAGCTCCGGCTCCGGTTCAACCAGCTCCACAGCTACACAAAATACAACAAGCTCATCTGCTACAGCTGCGCCAAGCACGAGCACTGCATCAGGATCAACATCGAGCACATCGTCGAGCAGCACCTCAGGGAGTACCAGTAGCGGTAGTACGAGTGCATCAAATAGCACTGGCACAACAAGCACAGGTTCCAGTAGTACCAGTGGCACCACGAGCTCGTAATATACGAACTATATAATTTAGGATATATCGTCGAGAGCTGCTAATAAGGTTTTAGCATCAAACGTTTTTGTGGTGGCGAAAGGAAATTGCTCTATGGCGCCGGTGATGTCGAAGCGCTCGAGGTAGGAGGTGGGGTAGTGGCGAAAGAGCGGCGTGGCGGTGGTTTCAAGATTGCGATGGAGTGCGTAGCCAAACATTTTGGGACTATTTACAATCCAGGTGACCACGGCCGGTTTTTTAAATGCTGCCGCAGCGTGCTGGGGGAAGGAATCTATAAAGAGACGTTTGCTGGAATGGGGAATGATGGCCATTAGCTGGCGCGTGGTGGCGTCGATCCAAGTGGTGTGTTCCAAGGCTGGTTGCTTGGCGTGACGCAGGTGAATGGTGTGGTAACCGCGTGTATTCATTGTGTCTACGACGTTTTGGGCGACGTCAAGCGGCAGGTCGCGAGCCCAAGAAATGGGATATTTTTGTATAGTAGGGATGCCGCCGGAAGTTTGTATAAGAAAAATAGGTTTATTGTCTTTGGGAAGCAGCGTGCGAGCTTTGTGTTCTTCGTCGGCGCTCAGGTAGAGACGGGGCTCGTGGGTAGTTACGGGTACGCCGATCAATTTGCACCAGATGTCTATGAGGTGGCCGCGGCGATAGAGAAAATCCTCGGTGTGATAGGGGTCGTGCTTAAAAATCGTCCACTTCTTGCCTTTAATAGCCTCAGTGTAGAGGGTGGGGCAGTTGTTGAGATCATAGACGGCGTGAACATCGGGGTTATGATCCCAGACGAACGGGTAGGCGGTGGCAATAGTGATATTGGCCTCTGGCTCGGCAGCGCGCATAGAGGCGACCACGGCGGTGGCCAGTACATTTTTACCAATGCCGCCGGCAATAGTCAGAAGGTGTTGGGTTGTTGTTTTTTTCTTCATATTTTTTTGAGGGCTTTGAGAATGGTGGCGGCGTCGTGGCGGCCAGTCAGCATAGCGATGGGCTCGTGTGGTGGAATCATTTGGGTAATGCGTGCCTGTTCAACGATGGATTCTGCCATCTCGGCGGCATCAGTTATTTTGGGGCGAATATTTTTGTGCAGGGCGTGTCCGTGTCGTGTTTCGTCGAGGGTGTTCCACAATACCACGGACGGGAGATTGAGAGCTGCTGCAGCGTGCTGCGGGAATGAATCTATAAAGAGGCGTTTAGCGGTATAGGGTAGCGCGGCGATGAGTAAGCGATTGTCCAAGGTGAGCTGCGTAACGCCGGTGAGAAGCGGCGCGCCCGGCGGAGCAATTTGCAAAACGCGATACCCCTGCTCACGCATTGCCGCCACGACTTCATCGGCTACAGCAATTTCGGCATTGCGACTCCACGGCAAGGGATAGGGCATATCGATACCTTCACCATGAATTTGAATAAGAAAAACGGGTTTGTCACCAGCGAGCATTTTTTGGGCAACTTCTTGTTCGCGGGCGGTTAGGAAGAGGCGCGGTTGCTCGCCATTGTAGGGAACTCCAACAAGTTCGCACCACGCTTCTAGTATGTGTGTTTGTTTAGTGAGGAATGCGTCAGTATGATAGGGGTCAAGTTTAAAAATTTTACTGGTGCCGGCTGCGACATAGTCATCGTAAAAATAGGCGGCGGTGTCGGGACGGTAGACGCGGTATACATCTGGGTTATGGAGCCATATTTCTGGATGTAGCGAGGTGACAACGATAGGCATTTCCGGATAGGTGCGGTGGAGCGCGGCTACCACAGCGGTGGCTAAAATATCTTTACTGGCTTCCCCAATACTTTCAAAGATGATATAGTCTTTCATGTCGTTTTTATCGGTAGTTTCGTAGTATGTGCTAGTATACCTATATTCTTTATGCCTTTGCAACCTAAAAGTAAACAAAAGACATTCCATTTTATTTCCGGTATGCCGCGATCCGGTTCCACACTATTGTGCAATATTTTGGCGCAAAACCCACGATTTCATACCACGGGTACGTCGGGCATTATGGATGTAATGTTTGGTGTACGCAATTCCTGGGATAATTTGATTGAGTTTAAAGCGGCACCTGATGAGGCTGGCAAAATTCGCGTACTGCGGGGAATTTTAGAAAATTTTTATGCACCCATTGATAAGCCGATTATTTTTGACAAATGTCGCGGTTGGCTTTCATTAATTGAGATGGCGGAACGTGTACTTGAGCGCAAGGTAAAAATACTTGTGCCGGTGCGTGACGTTCGCGATGTGTTAGCGAGTTTTGAGAAGCTGTGGCGCGCAACGGCAGCCACAGGGCAATTAGGTCAAGAGTCTCAAAATTATTTTAAATTTCAAACGGCAGCTGGTCGCGCTGAAGTGTGGATGCAACCCGATCAGCCGGTTGGTTTGGCCTATAATCGATTAGTTGACGCTATTGGTCGCGGCTACAGTGACCGACTGCTGCTTGTTGACTACAATGCAATGACTGAAAATCCCAAAAAGATATTTGCTGATATATACAAATTTTTAGATGAAAAACCGTTTGAACACAATTTTAACCATGTAGAGCAGGTGACCTGGGAAGATGACGCGGTGCACGGTTTTCGAGGGTTGCACGATATTCGCAGTAAAGTAGAACCGATGGCGCCGCAGTGGCCAACGGTGTTGGGGGCTTTTGCGGAGCGCTACGGTCGCCTCAATTTTTGGAAAAAAACTACATAAACGTAGGCGTATCAGAATCACTTGCTTTTTTGGCAGGATATGGTAGACTATCAGGTAATCGTACGTTCTCGTTTGTCGGACGTCTCATGGATGGTTCCGGAAGAGGGTCGGATACGATTGTTTAGTAACTTCTCTCTGAGTACATGGCAAAAAAATTATATGTTGGTGGCCTCCCGTACAGCACAACGGAACAGGGCCTGCGTGATGCCTTCTCCAAATTTGGCGAAGTCAGCTCGGCAACGATCATCATGGATAAGATGACCGGCCGATCACGCGGTTTTGGTTTCGTTGAGGTTGATGACGCTGCCGCTGACCAGGCTGTTGCCGAGATGAACGGTGCCCAATTTGAGGGTCGCCGTCTCACGGTTAACGAAGCCCGCCCGATGGTACCGCGTGACGAATTTCGCCCGCGTTCACCTCGTGGCGCCAATCAGTTTTAAGCTGATAGGCAAGCTACACACAATAGCGTAGCGCAAAAAATCCCCCGTACGGGGGATTTTTTGCTGGATGTCTTTAGAGTTTAAAAAAGTTTATGTCTTTTTTGCTTGGCGTGCAGCGCGGTCGCGATCTATTTTGGTGAGAAATTGTTTGCGTAAGCGTACCGATTTGGGGGTGATTTCTATATATTCATCATCAGCCATAATCTCCATAGCTCGCTCGATGGACAGTTTCCAAGCGGGAGCAAGCATGATGTTGTCATCGCTGCCGCTGGCGCGCATATTGGTGAGTTGCTTGCCTTTGGTGGGATTCACGTACAAGTCTTCGCCTTTCACCGCGTTGCCAATAACCTGGCCTTCGTATACTTCGTCACCGGGTTCAACGTAGAGTGTGCCGCGCTGCTGTAAATTGTCCAAAGAAAAACCAAGTACCTTGCCACTGGTCATAGAAATCATCGCGCCAGCTTGGCGGTGATCTATCTCACCAGCCCACGGGCGAAATTCCAAAAAGCGTGACGAGAGAATACCTTCACCTTTGGTGTCCACGATAAATTCATTACGGTAGCCGAGGAGACCGCGCGTGGGAATTTCAAAAGTGAGGCGAGTTACGCCGCGATCTTCTGCCATGTGCGTCAAAATACCACGGCGACGGCTGAGCTTTTCTATGACGACACTCGGGAGTGTGGCGGGCACGTCGGCAATAACTTCTTCAAACGGTTCGTATTTGCCGCCCGCTTCTTCTTTAATGATGACGTGTGGCTGCGAGACTTGCACTTCGTAACCTTCGCGACGCATATTTTCAAGTAAAATAGAAATGTGGAGCTCGCCACGACCATAGACACGAAAGGCTTCAGGTGAGGAAAAATCAACGCGCAAACCGACGTTTACTTCTAGCTCACGCTCCAGACGCTCGCGAATTTGTCGGCCAGTGACCAACGAGCCTTCGCGGCCAGCAAACGGGGAATTGTTGACGAGAAAATTGAGAGCGATGGTGGGTTGGTCAACGCTGATGGCGGCGAGCGGCGCGATGGCGGGATCGGTGCTCACTGTTTCGCCAATGAAAACATCTGGCAACCCAGCCAACATCATAATGTCGCCAACATCGGTGTGAGGAATTTCTTTGCGCTGCATACCTTCAAAGGTGTACAGCTTGGTTATTTTGCCAGAGTGACGGGCGCCGGATGGGCTAGAGGCATAGACCACATCGCCGGTTGTGGCCTTGCCGGCATAGACACGGCCAATAGCTTGGCGACCTAAAAAGGAATCGTAGGCGAGATTAAACACTTGCATAGTAAACGGCGCAGTCGGGTTGACGGCGGCGTTTGCGGCTGGCACTTCGCGCAGAATAGTGTCGAGGAGCGGCGTGAGATCGTGCGACTCATCGTCTATGTGCATTTTGGCAATACCGTCGCGACCGATAGCGTAGAGGGTGGTGAAATTAAGTTGCTCTTCACTGGCGCCAAGTTCAAAAAAAAGTTCCAACACTTCATCAATAACTTCCGCCGGTCGTGCGGCCGGTTTATCTATTTTATTGACCACTACAATCGGTCGTAAACCAAGTTCAAGCGATTTTTTGAGTACGAAACGCGTCTGGGGCATCGGGCCTTCTTGCGCGTCTACCACAAGGAGCACGGAATCAATAGCTCGTAACACGCGTTCTACTTCTGAACCAAAATCGGCGTGGCCGGGGGTGTCGACGATGTTGATTTTTGTCCCCTTATAATAGAGTGAAGTGTTTTTGGCATAAATGGTGATGCCGCGCTCTTGCTCGAGAGCATTGGAATCCATCGTGGTGCCTTCACCAACCATACCGGTTTGGCGCAAAAGAGCATCGGTAAGGGTGGTCTTACCGTGATCAACGTGTGCGACGATAGCGATGTTGCGAATATCCATATACGTATAAAAATAGGGAAGGGAAAACTATACCACATAATTTAAAAAAGAAAAAGCCGCCGCAACGAAGCTGCGGCGGCGTACAGGATAATTAATGGACTGGCACGACAATAATATGTGACAAGCGACTGTGTTCAGGCACGCTTTTAACCAAAATCATCCCGACAAAATGTGAATATATTTTAGAAAAAGGTCCGACAGAAATATTTTCGCCACGACCGGCGATTTTAATTTCCGAAGTGGCGATGTTGTACATCGCTATGTGCTTGCCTGCTTGGCATAGTTGCCACTGAGAATCAGATTCTTCAAACAATAGTCGACTATCATCAGCGGCATAAAAGAATGTGGTTGTTCTGGCTTGCAGCGTGTTGTTCATATCACGTTCTCTTTTGGTGTGTGGGCACGCAACGACAACCGTAGTAAGAGCATTCTGTGTACTGATGAACCATTGCCAGCTGTTTTCCCAAACCGCTTCGGGCGGCGTCAGAAGAAACGTACAACGCTCTTTGCCATTGCAATAGAAGGTGCGTCCGTGGCGCGTCCAAACATGTTCGCCAACAATACGCATATCATCCCACGCGTGTATAGGAATTAGTTCGCCACGGTGGTGATAACTTCGCGCCGCCCGTTCTCTGAGTGATTTGCTACCTAGTACGCGAGTAATGTTTCGACTCACGTCTACTATGTATATGTCACCGGTCTCACACTCGTAACAATCAGTAATCGTTTCGGTGTGTTCGTAGAGTATTTTTTCTCGCCAACGTTGACTACCAGAACGATTCTCAAGAAGCGTAATTAGGTGCGTATCGTGAAGATAGACAAAACCGTGGTAGAAAGAAAAACAACGAGCACCACTAGGTACAAGTGGATTGAAATTAGCGCGGCCGCTGATATGTACATAACAATCGTGCGCAAGGTGTTGGATTGCTAGTACACCTTGGATATGGGGGCGACAGGTGGCAGGATCAGCGTGCAATAATTCATCCTGAAAACAAAACGTGTCACCGAATTGAGCTTGTGCTGCTTGACCTAAGAATGTTTTCGGTTTGATTGGTTTAACAATACATCGTGTTTTTTGAATGGTCACGGAAATCTCCTTTCTCAAAGTACAACCGGGGAAATACTAGCATATGTGCTATACTTTAACCATTCTGTATGCGTACTCGTCGTTCTCGTATGTCTGCAGCACTTCTTCTTATACTCGCCGCGCTCGGCGTGGTCTACGGTGACATTGGCACGTCGCCACTGTACGCGGTAAATCAAATATTTCTCGGTGGCAGCGGAGCGCTTGTTCCTATTCGTGCGGACGTGCTCGGTTCCATCAGTCTTATTTTTTGGGCATTGGCCATTATTGTGTCGCTTAAATATTTAGTGTTCGTGGTACTTGCTGATCACGAGGGACACGGCGGTGTGTTTGCCTTGCTGGGAATTTTAGAAGAGCATAAAAAGAAAATCATTGTTGCGGTACTGCTCGTTGTACTTTTACTTTCAGCAGGGTTACTGCTCGGTGAAGGCGTAATGACTCCCGCTATTTCTGTACTTGCCGCTGTTGAGGGTTTAGCTGTTGCTAATCCTGCAGTATCTCCGTACCTCGTTCTGATTGCTAGTATTGTGCTGACCATTTTATTTGCGTTTCAGTATAAAGGTACGCACCGGCTTGGTATTGTGTTCGGACCGATTATGGTGGCGTGGTTCGTAGCTATTGCTCTTATTGGTGTTGGACAAATTATTGCGCACCCCGATATTTTGTGGGCCCTCAATCCGCTCTATGGTATAGAACTTTTAACGAAGCTCTCACTGCGAGGCCTTTTTTATTTGTTTACTGGTATTGTGTTGTCAATTTCTGGTGTAGAAGCGCTCTATGCTGATTTGGGCCATTTTGGTAAAACACCCCTGCGCCATGCGTGGCTATGGTTTGTCTACCCAGCGTTGCTCTTGAGCTATTTTGGACAAGGAGCTTTTTTATTAGGAGTAGGGAAGACCGGGTTGGCGGGGGTGCTCAGTGTTTTTTATGCGACCGTACCAGCGGTGTTTTTGTACCCTATGATTGCACTTGCAACGCTTGCTACGGTGGTAGCTAGTCAGGCACTTATTTCTGGAGCGTACTCACTGATTGCCGAAGCGATTGCACTTAATTATTTACCGCGATTTAAAGTTATTCATACTAATCGTGATCACGAGGGACAAATTTATGTGCCGGCAGTAAATTGGTTTTTATATATCGGCGCGGTGGTGTTGGTGATTACTTTTGGTTCAAGTACAGCTTTGGCGAGTGCTTACGGTTTTGCTATTGCTGGCGTTATGCTCACCACGACGTTGGCGATGGCGGCCGTGGCAATTCTGTGGTGGCGTTGGCCACTGTGGCGTGGCATAGCGGTGTTTGGCATATTTACGCTCATTGATCTTGTTTTTTTACTGACTACAAGTTTGAAGTTTATGGATGGTGGATGGGTGCCTGTAGCTATTGGCGGTGGTCTTTTTATACTCATGATAAGTTGGCATTGGGGACGACAGGTAATTGCTGGGGCGCTAGAACATCATGAAAGCGATCGTACCATGCGCAGTTTGATTGATCTTAAAAAGCGGCTCACGGTGGGAGAGGGAATGGTGGCAGACGAGCGCGGTCGTTTTGTGGAAGCGGATCGAGCCGTTATATTTTTGATTCCTCAATCAGTCGATGCGCTCGATGATGAAATTCCAATTATTGTTAGGGCATATATGCGTCGTAACGGTGCTATTCCGAAGCATGTGGTGTTATTACACATTGATCGGGTGCGTACAGCCTACGTGCGCAAGGGTCATTATCGCGTGGTGCCATTTGGTGCCAATATATGGAGCGTGAGTGGTCGCTTCGGTTTTATGGAAGATATAAATTTACACGCTGTCATTGCCGCGCTCATTAATGATATTCCTGTTTTAAAACATAATCGGTTTTTACTAGAAGCTGGTACTGAAGAAATTCATTTTTCACCAACGTTGTCGTGGTGGAACCGGTTACGTTTGCGACTCTTTCGTTTGTTGCAGCGATTAGCTACGCCAACATATCGCTATTTCGGTATTGAATCTTCTACAAGTTTGTCCACCACCACATTCCATATTTATGTGGATGATCGTATCGCGACGATTCGTTTGCCGGAGCTGGATTTAGTGTAGGACGTGGTATACTTTTTTTTATGAGTCCAGATTTGTTGTGGGGCAGAGTCTTGATGGCGGATACCTTAGCGTTCCACATTTTTTTTGCGCTGCTAGGAGTCGGTATTCCACTTCTTGTGTCTCTTGCAGAGTTGGTGGGTATGGTACGTCGCGACGATGATTTTTTACAGTTTGCACGCCGCTGGTCATTTGCTATGGGGGTGTTGTTTGTGGTCGGTGCAATTTCCGGCACGGTGGTGGCGGTTGAATTTTTTATGCTCTGGCCGGGGTTTGTGGCATTTGCAGGACCAGCTATCGGTGTGCCTATGTTTTTAGAAGTATTCGCATTCTTTATAGAAGCAATTTTTTTGGGTGTGTATATGTTTACATGGGGACGCTGGGGAAATCGTTCGTGGCGTCATTGGCTTTCATCGCTGCCCGTGGTGCTCGGATCAGTAGCGTCAGCATTTTTAATCACGACGGTGAATGCTTTTATGAATGAGCCGAGCGGGATTGTGACGCAGGTGGTTGGCGGCGTACAGAAAATTGTGCAGGTGAATCCCTGGCAGGCTATGTTTGGTCCAGCAACATTGCCGGAAACGAGTCATTCGATTGTGGCGTACTACACAACCACTTTTTTTGTGGCGGCGGCGATTTGTGCGTTGGCACTATGGCGTCGCCGCGGCACAATGGAAACGAATAGTGAGACGACACGATATTTTTCCAAGGGCTTGGTATTTTGTTTGACCTTGGCGTTTGCGTGTGCACTAGTGGTCGGCTTCACCGGAGATGCTTCAGCGCGATTTTTGGCATCACACGAGCCATTGAAACTTGCGACTATTGAGCAGTTGCCAGCAACAGAAAGTCATGCGCCATTACGATTTTTGGGTATACGCATTCCTGATGCTTTGAGTGAATTAGTGGGCGGCACGCCCCAAACAGTTGTGCAAGGATTAGCAGCATTTGATCCGGCGTTGTGGCCACCAAGCTTCATTCATTGGCTCTTTGATGGTATGGCAGCAAGCGGATTCTTTTTAGTGGTGGTGCCCATTGTGTATGCGGTGCGGCGAAACTGGCGACACAGTCGCATTATGTTCGGACTTATTATTGCGGCAGCACTGGCGGCACTTTTTTCAGTAGAGGCGGGGTGGATAGTCACCGAGGTCGGCCGCCAGCCGTATGTAGTTGCTGGTGTGCTAAAAACGGCAGCCGCCTTTACGCCGTCGGCCGGTGTTGTGGTTATTGCTCTAGTGTTTCCAGTGCTGTATGTGGTTTTGGCAGTGGCGGCATTCTGGATTTTGATTCGACACTACACGCACCATGCGCCATTACATTAGTATATGATCGCTTTCTTTCAAGCACATACGCCACTCGCTGCTATGCTTCTCGCAGGATTTTTCTTGTGGTGCTACATCGTGGTGGCGTCGGTGGAATTTGGCGCGACACTGTTTATACTTTTTCCGAAACTGCGTGGCCCGAGAGCGGTCTCTGTGGCGCAGCTTTTAAGTCCGGTGTGGGAAGTTAATAATGTTTTTCTGGTGGGATTTTTTGTTTCGCTCCTTGCATTTTTTCCGGGATTTATACCATGGTTTGCGACGGCGTTATTTATACCATTGTCTGTGTTTATCGTAGCAAATGGTGTGCGTGTTCTTTCTGTATTGATTTTTTTCTACAGTCCTTTTGAACGCATACAACAGTCATTGCTCGCGCGACTCGTGTTTGCGACCAGTGCGTATACAGCAATGGCAGCGGCAGCGTGGGGAGCGACCGTCGCTATTATTGGAGTGACGCCAGAACTGTGGCTTGCTCAGTTTGCCTGGCTTTTGGTGCCGGCCGTGCTCTTCGCGCTCGCTGGTCTTGCTGCGTTTGCTGGTGTTGGTATGGAGCTTTTTGGTGGTGCAGATAGTTCTACATCGCCAGTAAAAATGTTTACTGATTTTTCGTGTGTTGCGTATGCGGCTAGTGCGGTATGGTTTTTTAAAATGGTGCCTCTATTTGCTGCACACAATATTCGCTCTGCTGATGTGCTCTGGACATCAGTGGCATTGGCACTGGCCTTGGCATTGGCGGCGCTCGGTCGGCTTGCTCGCCGACCGAGCGCCGCATTTTTTGCCCTAGCCGCTCTCGTCGGTATTCTTATTTTTTATGTTATATCGCTCCAGTATCCGTATCTTGTCTATCCATTCATCACTGCGGCCAGTGCATATACCGCTACCAGCACCGCCACTATTCTTTTTATTGTTTGTATACTTGGCTTGGTGTTGGTGATTCCCAGCTTGGCAGTACTCTATACACTTTTTTTACAAAAGAATAAAAGCTATGAGACCGGCAACAATACAATAGAGAGCGAAGGGAATAAGATTATTACTTGATTTTTCAAAATAGCGAGACAGAAATTTTATGGAAATGTAGCTGGCTACGGCGGCAGCCAAAGCCCCAACGAGTGAAGGTCCGAGTAATGCGTGGCCGCTCGCTGAAGCAAGGTGGGGAAGTTTTAGTACGGCCGCAGCCAAAATAATTGGTCCAGAAAGAAGAAATGAAAAGCGCATAGCACTCTCGCGATCAAGAGAGCTTAAAATACCGCCACTCATCGTCATGCCCGTACGAGAGAATCCAGGAATAAGAGCTAGTACTTGCGTTAAGCCAACAAAAAACGCTTGGCGGAAAGTGAGTTGAGCAGGATTCCGTTTTTGAAGAGCTCCGGCGCGGCGGCGAATAATGATTTCTGTAGCAGCAAGCACAATGCCGTTGAGAATGAGTACGCCAGCAACCAACCGTGCTGATACAAAAAGTGCAGCGAGGTGTTTTTGTAAAGCAAGACCAACAAGGCCGGCGGGAATTGTTGCTAACACCAGTAACCAACCAAGACGTTCGGTGTTTGTTTCAATGCGCCAGCGAACGAGTGAGCGGAAAATACCGGCAATAATTTTTACCCATTCACGACCATAAAAAGCAATGAGCACAATTGCTGTGGCAAAATGAGTCGCCACAAGGAAAACTAAAACATTGCCAGGATTATTGGTACTACTCCAACCAGCCAAACCGGAAATCACCACACTGTGGCCAAGACTGGAAATAGGGAAAAGTTCTGTGACACCTTGTAGTACACCGAGCCAGAGTGCTTGTCCGTAGCTAATCATTGTGTGGTATACTGTAGCACATTCATGTTTCCGCAGAAGAGGATTATTAATTAGTCAATATTTTTTATGGAAAATCAAGAACAGCACGAACAAAAAATGGAGACCATGTCACCATTACAAAAATTCAAAGCCTGGCGAGAGCGTCACATTGAATTTTGTCATTTTACTATGCCACTCTATGCTATTGCGATCGCTATTCTTATTGCAAGCGGTATTGTGGCTGGTACCTTTGTCTATACACAAAATGTTGCCCTACAAGCAGCTTACAGCGCGGCTAATCAACAAGGTGTAGCCACTGCCGCAACGCAGCCGGGACAGCAAGCGCAAGCTAATCAGCCGCTTAATGTCAGCGCTGTTTCTACCAGCGGCGATCCGTATATCGGTAATCCAAATGCACCCGTTACGATTGCTTTTTGGTCTGATTACCAGTGTCCGTTCTGCAAACAATTTGAAGTGACTATTTTGCCGCAAATTGTTTCTACGTATGTAGACACTGGTAAGGTTCGCATTGTCTTTAAAGATTTCCAATTTCTCGGACCAGATTCTTTAACGGCGGCAGAAATAGCTCGAGCGGTGTGGCAGGCCTATCCAAGTAAGTTCTATGCATGGCGCCAAGCAATGTATCAAAATCAAGGTCAGGAAAATCATAATGCCGACCCGAATGGTGAAGCAATGTATCTCAATATTACGAAGACTATTCCGGGTATTAATATCAACACTATCAAGTCATTGTTGGCGCAAAATAAAACTGCGTATGATACCGCTATTGCAGCCGATCTTACCGAAGGAGAAAAATTTGGTATCAATGGCACCCCGTCGTTTATTGTTGGTAACGGCAATCCATTAGTTGTTGGCGGTGGATCATTTTCTCAATTTAGTCAGCTCATCAACGCGCAACTTGCAAAATAATGTAGAAGCGGCAGTTTTTGGCGGCGGCTGTTTTTGGTGTACCGAAGCAGTCTTTGGTATGTTGCGTGGTGTCTGTGCAGTAACGCCTGGCTATGCCGGTGGTACGCTTACCCATCCGACGTATGATGCGGTGGCTCGTGGTACCACTGGCCATGTGGAAGTTGTGAAAGTAGATTTCAATCCAGCTGAAATTTCCTATCACGATCTTCTCACTGTGTTCTTTGCGTCGCATGACCCAACGAGCCGTGATCAACAAGGTGCTGATGTTGGCTCACAATATCGATCAGTAATTTTCTACACCACCCCGACCCAAGCTGATGTCGCGCAACGTTATATTGCCGAGTTGTCACTCGCTACGCCCAAAAAAATTGTTACCGATGTGGTGCCATTAGATACATTTTGGTCTGCCGAAACGTATCACCAGCAGTATTATGAGCACCACCACGATGCACCGTATTGTGAATTAGTGATAGCGCCTAAATTAGAAAAAGTACAACAAAGATTTGCAGCCTTACTTAAAACCAATGGACACACCACTACCTAAAACCGAAGAAGAATGGCGCGCCAAATTGACGCCAGAGCAGTATGCGATTTTACGGCAAAAAGGAACGGAAGCGCCGTTCTCAGGAAAACTGCTTCATGAAAATAAAGACGGCATGTATTGTTGTGCCGCCTGCGGTGCCGAACTTTTTTCTTCTACGGCCAAGTTTGATTCAGGAACAGGCTGGCCGAGTTTTGATACAGCACTCCCGGGAGCTGTCACATTAACCAACGACACTTCGCTCGGCATGCAGCGTACGGAAGTATCTTGTAGTCGTTGTGGTAGTCACCTCGGTCACGTGTTTACCGATGGTCCAACGCCTACGGGAAAACGTTACTGTCTCAATTCAGTATGCCTCGCCATGAAAAAAGTACCTAGAGTGTGTTTTTTGCTGTAATGCTACGTAAGTAGCGGTACTCGTGAATGGTTAACATAATGACAATGACATCTAAAACGGTCAGTATCAGGAGCCACACTGAATGATTAAAACTAAATTGATAGAGTTGGTATACAATAAATAAAAAGAATACTACCAGCGCGGTAGGGTAGTACCAAAGCTTTTTGCGCAATAAACCAATAACAAGCCACAATTTTACGGCCCCGTGAATAACAAGGTATATAGCAACAAAATATTGTGTGCCTGTTGAATATTGGTGTGCTAACTGTAGTAGGGTATGTACCACAAAATCGCGAGGATCTTCAGCAATCTCACCAGCAGCAACAGTTTGTATAACGTCAATTAAGAGTTTTTGAGTTACAAAAAAAGCTAAAGCTCCCGCAATAGTTTCGAGAATAGCATCAAAACCTTTTATCAAAAGACTAATATCAAAAATAAGGTGAATATTTTTTTCGCTAAAAAATTTATGCATAGATGCGGTATTTCGTGCGGATGTATTAGGAGTATACTGCTGAACGTAAGAAAAAGAAAACCGCAGCGTATAGCTGCGGGATTGGAGTCGGTGGGGTATAATCCCACGTCTCCAAACTAGCATAAGAGGGAAAGTTAGAGAGAGAGTAGGTAAATGCTAGTCTGGTGTTTTATTTTAAACTACGACCCCTACGACCTAGGTCTTTCTGTATAATGCCGGAAGGCGAAATAAAAGTCAATCTGTTACGAAAATGTGTGGAAAACACCATTGCGTATATATCTACGTATGCTAATATGTGCATATGTCAGATTTATGTAATGAGATGGCACGAATGGGGCGGGGCATTGGTAACGAAAATCGTTATCGTATTCTCGAGGCGCTGATGCGTGGATCACGCACGGTCGGTGAAATCGCAGCGGGAGTTCGACTGGCTCAGCCAGCAGTTTCGCACAATCTAAAAATTCTTAAATCTGCTGAGCTTGTCTATGCCGAGCGACAGGGAAAAGAAATATACTACACAATCAATGTCGCCTATATGGCCAGCTTACTAAAAAAACTTGCTACTGACGTTGAGCATAGTAAAAAAAATTAATATTTTAATTATAAAAAATGTATGAACTACGAAGCATTGGCAGACACAACAACAATTACCAATCTTATGAAAACGCTTACGGAAAATGGTATTGCAGCTGAATTGGTTGAAACTGGCGAAGCGGCATTAGAAAAAATCAAAGGCTATATTCCTAGCGGTGCATCTATTATGAACGGTTCTTCGACAACACTGCAACAAATTGGTTTTGTTGAGTATCTTAAAGCTAATACGCATGGTTGGAATAATCTGCACGATCCTGTTTTTGCTGAAAAAAATCCAGAAAAGCAAATGGCACTTCGTCGCCAAGCACTTTTTGCCGACTACTATCTTGGTAGTGTTCATGCAATTACCGAAGCGGGTGAGCTGGTTATTGCCTCTGCGTCCGGTAGTCAATTGCCGCATTTGGTCTACACATCGCCCAATATTATTTTTGTTATTGGTACACAAAAGATTGTGCCAACGCTTGAAGATGCACTACGTCGTATCAAAGAACATGTCTTTCCCCTTGAAGATGCACGTATGAAGAGCGTTGGGTATGGTGGTAGTGTGCTCGCAAAATTATTAGTACTTTTCCGTGAGCCGGCAATGATGAAACGCACGGTGCGAGTCCTCTTTGTTAATGAAGTGTTAGGGTTTTAAAAAAGCGAGGATACTAGTATCCTCGCCAGTCGCTCCATATTATTTGCAATGTAGGCAGAGTAGGCCATCAAGTGTATTCCAGTACAGAATATACATTACATTTTCTGCATCGGAACCTAGTCTTTGCAGTGCTTCTTGCACTGACTCGGTCACATGCATACACCTGTTGTTAATATGACCGACCTCTGTAAGACATCGCCCGTGTTGGGATAAGAGCAACATACCCTCAAAAGGTTCAAACAATGACGGACAAAACCAACCGAGCCAAGCTAACCACCGTGGGGGAAATTTAATAATCGCCCCGCCAAGCAAGGGGCTCATCGATACAATTTGCATTGTAACTGCTTCCTTGTGAATTTTTTTGTCCCAATATCGTTTCAAGAATGGATACTGAGATAGAAGCAGTTGTACCGTGTGATCCCTTTGCGTCCCTGTTATTTTCCCCGGTAAAATACTCATCTGATATTCCTTTCATAATATTCCCAAGCGTCTTTAAACGCCCACCGTATTGCATTTAAAGCCAAATAGACGGTTGCAAACATTAAAGCACTGAGCGCTGTTGGAAAAGAAATTGTTCCCAATAGGAAACGTATAAGTGGGTAGTTAAAAGAAGGATACGGACAAAAACTGAGTGCCATGAGGTATACCATGGTTGCTGCGGCAATTGCCGCTCCCCACGCGCATTCCTGGAATAATTTATGAGAACCCATTGCATCTCCTTATGTTCGGGGCTTATGACATTCTCGTTACAGTAACAAGAATTTCCTTTCTTATATTAATACATAAATTTAATTTAGTCAATTCATAGAGAGTTAAAGCTTGATGATGTATACTATACTGTAGTCTATTGCGTTATGTTTTTGCTATAATTTTATTACTATGAAAAAACCCTCCTCCGCCTTCACCCTCATCGAACTTCTCGTTGTCATTGCCATCATCAGCTTACTTGCCAGCATCATCTTTTTCTCATTAAGTGCCGCCAAAGCAAAAGCACAAGATGCTAAAAAAATCAGTGAAGCCGGTCAAGTACAAACTGCTCTAGAACTCTACTATGAGAAAAACAATACAATGCCACCTGATTACAACTGTACCAATAGTACCGGCTGTACTCCCGTAAGCCCTGCCCAAGGAACTCTGGAGACAGAAGGTACACCAGCATACACGGCAAGTATGAATCAACTGGTGAGTCAAGGTGACCTCACCGCTATTCCCACGAGCCCTGATCACACCTACGCCTACTACAACTACGGTACCGGAACACCTCAAGGGGCCGTATTTAGCACCACACTACAAGTAACTAACCCGGCGACAGAAATGCAGCCGACGTGTCAAATTCAAGGAACAAGTCCAGCTGATTTGTATGGTTTGACTCAAACATTAAAAAATTATTTTGGTATTAATTATACTGGAACAAATATATCTGGATATTGTCAGTATGAAAGTGGTTTGAATACGTGCATTCCCGAAGGTCCTAGTTGTTCTAACTACAATTTCCAGGGATATATATGCGAGGTTTACCAAGGTAGTACACCATATTGTACATGGTATACCGATACTTTTTTTACGAAAATTGAAAGTACGCCTCAGGGTAGTGATTGTGCGCCAGTAGTTGCTGCATCTCAATGTTCGGGAAATAATTTTTGCGTTTGCAATAAATATTAAAAACCACCAATGCGTGTATGCGTGGTGGTTGTAGTTTTACCAGCCTTAGCCAGAGATCGCAATAATACCTTTTCCTTTTGCGAGAGGATGGTAACTTACTTTACATGGATCGCCGCATCCAGATTCGGTTTTTCCTGAAAAACGAAAATTTACGTTTCCTTTATGACTTGCTTTTATGCGGGCTTTTTTAACTGTAATTACAAGGTGGGGAAGCCTGCGACGATGGCCAGCGGCGCGTACTTGAAAGGTGAGCGTAAAAGTGCGCTTGCGTGATAATGCGGGTAGTTTTTCTAGGATTTCACCTGCTGAAGGTCCTTCAAGAATTTTTAGATTCACAACGAACTCCTTATCATAAAGAACTTTTTAAAAAATACCGAAACAACAATAGCATAGACCTGTGTCTAAGTAAATTAAAGATAATGCTTTTTGATTTTGTCCATTAGATACGGTACTCGTTAGTCTTATTTAAAAAATCTTAACAAGAACGCGGCGAAAACGAGGACGATGCCAATGTTTACCATGAGGCGTTCCCAAAAATGGTTTGCATTGCGGAAAAAAATTAGATCAATGCCGACAATGACACCGATCATAATGATGATGGATAGAGTGAGTACAATAGATTTTTGCATATTTCAAATGATACCGCGTCTATACGTGGGGTCAAGAACATGCAAAATGTGAGGTGGAAGTGGCGCGTATGTTTGCTCGTGTCATATTATTTTTTTCTATATACAAATTTTTGCGATGGGCTCAGTGGTTTATCGTGTCGGTGAATGCAGCCTGCCCAGCAGCACGGTCGTCGTATACCTTCTTTGAGTTCTGAGACAACTCTACCGACATGCTCCTTTCTTGTCTCCGGCTTCTTGACAGAAATAGTCCAACAAATCCACTCATTACGAGCGAGTGGCGTGATGTCTTCCCAAACGCTTAGCGCCAGACGATCCGATGCGAGAGCTTTTCGCAAGTCTGTTGGCAGTGTATGTGCGACACCATCGGAAATTTTTAAAGACATAGAATAATCGTAATCATAGCAAATTGAAATGTGCCCGTACATAATCTTTAATCAATACAGTGCTTGAAATTCCATAGTATAAAAAAACCTCTTGAGTAATTATTACACAAGAGGTTGATCATACTAAATTACGAACAATGAGTAGAAGAATAGCTGCGACCGGACAGAACACCCAATGGCTTGGAATGTTTAATCCATATATCGATGGTAGCCAATTCTTAAACCAAGCGTGATCTTTCTCGATCACCACACGCCGAAGTGCGTGTGGTTCGTGCCAGCCAGTGACTGACATAATCAGAAAGTACAGAAAATCTTCCAATCCTGAGTTACCCAGCCAGATGGCCAGAAACATCGTGCCATCAGAAAAATCATTCTGGTACCAAGTATGGTCGGTATTAATGAGTGGGTAGTGTAAAACTTTACTCCAAACACTCATACCACCCATAAACACAACAGGCAGTATTAAGAGAAACATCACGAGATGGTACCGTGAAAGATATTTGAGAAATGGCACTTGCCATTTTATCTTTTTTTCCCAAAAGGGTGTTTTAAAGTACGTATGCCCCCACATTCCTTCCTTGTGTTTTTCTTCCAACCAAATTTCGAATATGGCCAAGAGTAATGCGACAGGGACGAAATTGACAGTCCAAAAAACCAAAGCGGTCTTCATGAACTTCTCCTTTCTAAAGTCGGTTTATATTTAACGCGCCAAGCGTTAGCTATAAAACACACATTTTATCCAATAATATTATATAGTATATTTTAATTATTGTCAATAATTACACAAGAAGGCCAGATATATTGGAACGCGATTAAAACGCTCTGGTATATAAAAAAGCCGCCAACCATACATAATGGGGCGGCTCGGAATTCTCGATGTATACTGTGGACATTATCTACTTCGCCACACCATTGCCCCGGAAGACGATGGTGCGGGCGAGCTCGGGTGTTGTGCGATCAAGATGAGCTGTAACTTCCTCCAAGTTAATGGATTGGTAGAGCTCACTCACTTCAGTGTCGGTCAGTACCTGGCCGACACCAAGAAGGCGACCAGCTGCTATTTTATTGTAGCTTAACGAGTCAATTGGTTGCATACGCTGACTATATTCATAGCCCGTTCGTATTTCTTCGAAACGCTCGCGTGAGCGGATTCGCGGATCAGCAAACACCTCGGCGATAGCGCGAAGGGTATCAGGAATTTGGTCCTTATTCGTTTCTACCACGATACCCGCCATACCGCCGTCGGGGAAAACTCTTTCCAACGTTCCCGTGGAGTAGGCAAGCTTGTGTTTGACACGGACTATCTGATACAGCGGAGAAGCCATACCGCCGTAGCTCATCATTGCCCACGCTATATCTCGAACCAGCTGTTCCCGAATGGATACGTCAGCGGGGGTTGGAAATAGGTGTAACACGAGAGAGCTTGGAAAGTCGGTGGCGATTTCCGTTGTTCCACATTGCCATCCTGGTAAGTTGCCGTAACGGGCAGGCGCTCGCCGTTCGCTCAATGGGGTTTGAGGAATGACTGAGCTTACTTTTTCAAGGGCTTTGTGTACTACATCGTCAGCGCCGGATACCAATAGCACTGCTCGGGAAGCGGCATAGCCTTGCTCGTGAGCTTTCCGAAGCGTTACGGCATCCAAGGCGGCAAGCGATTCAAGCGAACCGAGGGTGGGATGACCGATGGGATGACTTTGCCAGAGTAAACTGGACATGTGGTACCAAGCCATGCCATGCAGTCCGGAATTTTTCCGGCGGATTTCTTCAAATATGATTTTCCGCTCAGCTTCAATGGATTCAGTGGCCATAAGTGGGCGTGACCATAAATCGGTGATCACTCGTAAGGCCAGTTCTGCTTGGCTGTGGTGGACGTGTGCCCAGAACCACGTTGAAAGAGAATTGGTCAGCGCCCCAACCGCTCCACCGCGCGGCGGAAACGGTCCCTTGATGGCCATGCTGTCGGGGAAGTCTGCGGTGCCGCGAAACGGTACGTGCTCAAACCAATGGTATGCGCCGTCGGTGCCGACAGTGACATCGTCGGCAGAGCCGGTGAAGATGACCCAGTGGATGGTTACCGATTCAACCGGTAACGACTGGTGGTACATCGGAATTCCTAGCGGACCGATGTATTTTTTAAACTCAACCATATGTGCTCCTAGTATAGAGGTTTTTCAATGTAACCGCACGAGCGGTTTCCTGCTTTAAAATAACACTTTTTGATTAAAAGTCAAACAAAATAAAACCAGTGAGTTCGTATTTATTTTTTGGGCCCCAAGGGTTGGACGCCGTTAAAACCTGTTCATTGATCGGCAGGAGCAACTTTTTATATCGCTGTCCGGCGTTTGCGATGGGGAAGTAATATATACCCCACACCCGCTCTCACTATAATTAAGCTTTAGATGAAAGCGCTAATTATTGAACAACATTACCAGCTTGGTCAACGATAACGGCGGTGTCATCGGTTGGAAAATAGTCTTGATTATTAACATCATCTCTTAACGATAACATGCGCTCAACAAAATATAATTTTTCGGTTGGAAGGACGGTATAGTGTTGGGTCGTAAATTTAGGATTCGTTGGGGTTAGAGTTACCGTAACACTTCCATCAGAATTTTTCTTGGTACTAATTACAAAACCTGAAAGGGCTTGTTTTTGAGTAGCGCTTTGGATAGAAACTTTTGGATAAATTTGATAGGCAAATGAATAATAAGGTTCGCTACTAAATGGAACAGTCGTGGTGCTTGAACCAGAAACTGAGGTAGAACTTGTTGCGGCACTAGACGGCGCTGGAGACTGGGTAGATAGTGAAATTGAAGTACTCGGCGTTGCCGATCCGGCAGACCAAATCCAAATGAGTAAAATAATAATAACGATAGCAGTAACCACAATCCATATTTTTTTAGTTGTTGACATAATAATTTATATTATAAATAAGCAAAATTAAACCTATATTTTTTTACTGAAAAGCTCTGACCATTTTAATTTAATTACAACAAAAAGATAAATAATTTCTAAAATACCGACGGTGTTTATAACCAAAAGAATCACAAACCACCATGGCTGGCCGCGGCGTCCCGAATGCCAAAGGGCTAATCCCTTCCAAACAAGTTCCCAAAGCAAAATAATCGGCAACAGAGGAATTGTGGCGTGAATCCATGGAATCCCTACCAAACCAGACCAAGATGAAAAATTACTCATGGTGGTAATAGTAACACACATGGAACCAGAAATATAATTTTATAAAATTAAAACAAAATGTCCTATTAATTTAGTACTAGAACTGGCTGACAGTCCTAACTGGCTCCAAGGGCTGGACGCTGTTAGAACCTTGTTTATTTTTGAAACCTTATGTAAAAAAGCCCCGAATATAAATTCGGGACGGTGATGTCCAAGGTCTGAATCGGATTTATCAGCCGGGGAAAGCAAACAGTAACACCCAGGCCGATGCGTAACATAATCCTCCAAGAAGCATGAATATTGCGGGGTGTTTTACGCCGCTTGGAATAGTCTGAGTCTGCGGATTCAGTCCGTACTCAACCTCAATTTCTCGCAGGGCGGGTATGGTGTGGCTCTGTAAATAGGAGCTAGCATAACCCGCCGTGAACAAAGAAAAGCCGATTAACAGAAGCAGGAGGAACCCTATCATGCGCATAGCGAATGCGAATTCTCTGGTGCTATGTAACCATAATGGGAAAGTCGACGCCAGAAACATGTCACATGTTGCCGCAAAAGCTCCCACTAAAAGCAAAATGACTTTCTTAGAACTGGCATTACGGCCGAGTTCGAGACGGTTCATTTCGACAAAGCCGAGAATGAACAGGATTACTACTAACACTAAAAAACACCAGGTGACAAGTGATGCAACAAGAGAAGTCGTCATTTTTTACCCTTTCTTGAAAAGAGCTAGATCTCATCTTCGATGGAAACGCTCCATCAGAAAATTCCGTTTGTTATATTACTACGAAATAACTTTTGTGTCAAGCTCCACGGACTGGACGACGTGAGAACCTTGATGGGTACATAGAGAAATATAAAAAATATTTATGTACAAGGCTTTTTCCAGAGCATTGACTTTTTTGTAAATAGTTCTATAATTAACAAAGAATTAGGTGTTTCCTATAGCGTGTTGCTATAGGAAATTGTACTAATTAGGCGGTAAACTCCGCTTTACATTTCTCGCAGAGGATCTTATGTTGAGATTCTCCGAGACAGTATAGTTCTTTTACAGGAGTCTTTTAATGAAGACACGAGGAATTCTTCTCCAGTGTGGTTTACTATCAGCAATGGGATGCGCAATGATGGCAATGAGCATACCAACCGCTGATGCCGCAAGTGTTCTCTACGTAGCCAACGGTAAGAATGGGACGATCAGTAAGATCAGTTCTACTGGTTCCGTAAGCACTCTCGTATCAGGGCTACAACAGCCCTATGGTTTGGCCGCTAGTGCCAACGGGAATTTCCTTTACGTTGTTAACAGCGACCACCCCTCCTCGGGGGGAGGTTACAATATTGATTCGATCAATGTTGGCGGTGGCGGCGTGAACACCATCACTAACCTTTCCGCAGCACAACCCGCAGCGCTCACTGTTGACAACGTTGGTAACCTTTATGTTTCGTTGATGAATGGGGTTATTGATAAAATCACAACAGGTGGTGTAGTAACCCAATTCGCCGACATGGGTTCGACGAGTGAGCCCGATGGCTTGGCTTTTGGTCCTGATGGTAATCTTTATGTCTCAAACTATGGTACTGGTACCATAGACCAGGTCGTCGGTAATACCGTAAATCTCGTCGTCAATGATTCGGGCGGCCCAGGAGGATTGGCATTTGATTCAAGTGGTAATCTCTATGTTGCGAACGGCAATACTAACAACGTGGAACAAATTACTCCCGGTGGTGGCGTAAGTACTTTTGCCACTATTACTGGTGAGCCTAATTTCTTGACATTCGGTAATGGTGGAAATCTTTACGTCACGCTATATACTGGCGGCGTCGTGGACAAGATTAGCTCCAGCGGGGTTGTAAGTACTTTTGCAACCGGGTTGGATGGACCAGCAGGAATCGTTGCGTTGCCTGCTCCCGTTCCCGCCAGTTTCGGCCTGGTGGGTATCGGTTCACTGGCTATGATTGGCGGATTGACCTTGCGGCGGCGGATGGCGAATATCCACTGATATGATTGATGGTGAATTTTACAGCGGAGCAGTTAACAACTGCTCCGCTTTTTACATTTTAGTACGCCATGCAAGAAGTATTTTTGAAAAGAGTTTTGAACCTGCTGAAAAAAGAGCGTTTTTGAATTATCTACTTCAGAACCCGATCAACATCGGTTACTGCTCCCCCGGCAGGATTCGAACCTGCGACCAATCGCTTAACAGGCGACTGCTCTACCGCTGAGCTACAGGGGAATGTTGTGTGACTGGCGCTACGGACAATTAGATTTTAAATTGTCGCGACGGCGCCGGACTGCCCGCTATCATAGCAAAAAAAAATGACCAAGGAAAGAGGCGTGATACGGTATTTTTTGCTATACTGGGCGTATGAAAATAAATATTAGAACAGCGGGCGTTCAGCTCGGCGCGGAGATTGAAGCATATATTCATAAAAAGCTTAGTCATCTGGAGCGTTTCGGGCATATGCTTGGACCTGACGCGGCATTACATCTCATTTTATCTAAAACAACTGATCACCATCGCGCCGCCGAAGACGCATTTTCAGCGGAAATTCAATTGCACGCAATGGGGCGAGTGATAAGCGCTACGGCCTATGGGCAAAGTGTGGAAGCGGCGATTGATGGTCTTAAAGACGAACTTTCAAAAATAATTAGCGGCGCGGCTGATAAAGAACGCACCTTGGCGCGACGTGGCGCATCCATTGTTAAAAATTTTCTACGGCGAAATAAAAATTAAAGGTAGCCTTTGGCAAAGTCGGGCCACTGCATCTCTTGCTTACCTTCAGGAACAACACGCTCAATAATAAGCGTGTTGTTTTCGTAGTGAGCTTTGGTGATGAGGATACGTTGGCGGCGACCTTTGCGTTCAATAAAGAAGTGCGCTTTCGGCCAGCGAGCGAATGCCTGTATCTTGAGAAAATTTTGGTATGGGTCGCCGGCGAGGTTTTTTGTGGTGGGATCAAAAGGAAGATCGCCGTCGGCGGGGACGATTTTTTTGGTGTATGTGGCGTCGACATGATCTTGCGGGTGTGCAGTGATTTTTCCCGTGCACCAATCAGGTAAAATATTTGCGAGTAATGTTCCACCGGCAGTGCCAAGGATTTTTTCTAGTTCGTCGTAGTTGGGTGGCCAGTGGGGTGTTGGCACTTTTTTAGAGGCAACAATGGGTCCGTGATCAAGCTCGGCGTCCATCTGCATAATACTCACGCCGGTGTTACGATCGTCGGCTAGAATAGCTGATTGTATAGGTGAGGAGCCGCGGTATTTAGGCAGAAGGGAAGGGTGCACATTGAGTGAACCGTGTTTGGGAATGGCTAGTATTTCAGCAGATATGATGCGACCAAACGAAGCGACTATGAACACATCCCAGCCACCTGACGGCGCGTGGTGACGGAGCGTTGCCGCATCAAGTGGTGCTCGGGCATCGTTGATGATGAGCGTTGGTGCGTATTTTGCCGCGACAAGTTCACGCAGTACAACGGCTGAAAATGGCGAGCTGCCGAAAAATACAAAAGAAATATGCATAGATTATTGTGTAGAGGTTTCGGTACTCGGCGGTTCTTCACGGAGGTCGGTTGCCGAATCAATAAATAACACGCCATTGAGATGATCGGTTTCGTGTTGAAAAATCTGGGCGAGTAAACCGGAGGCACCACGGGTAAACGGTGTGCCGTGCTCATCGAGCGCTTTTACTGTTGCTTTTTCGGCACGCTTCACATTGCCATAGAGCCAGCGCACCGAGAGACAGCCTTCCAACATTGTTTGTTTTTGTCGCGACAATTTTACAATTTCAGGATTAATAAAAACCATATCGGGCGGAATGAGTTTTGCTTCTTCTCGCTGTTTAAGCTCATCAGTATCTATGTCGGCATAGTCGGGAAGAAATACTTTGCCGGCTACCACAAACAGTCGTACCGATTCACCAATCTGCGGCGCGGCAATAGCTACTGCATCTTCTTGCTCGGCGATAGCGCGTTTCATTCGTTCAATAATACGTCGTAATTTTACTGAACCGATTGCGGCTCGAGGGATTGTTGCAGCGACTGCGCGCAACAGCGGATCGCCTTTTTGTATGACAGGAATAAGAGGTTTTTTGGTACCTTTTTTAGCAGTGACGGACATGGGAGTGTGGATTAAAATATACTAAAGTAAACTCTCAGGATCAACATTGACAGCAAAACGTGGTGGTAGCGCGGCAAGTTCGGTGTGAAGCTGTGCGCTGGGCCAGGTATTTCGCGGCAATGTCAGTAAAAGGTGCAGATGATACTGGCCGCGGGCATACTCTACAAATGCGGGAAATACAAGCGGTTGATATTGTTGTAATTGTTGTGCCAGTGTACGCATTGCTGCTTCCACGTCGGTGCGCTCACCTGCGGTACTAATTTTAATAAGTGTCGTAGCCGGTGGATAGCCCAGACGTTCACGCTCGGCAAGTTCATCGCGATGAAAATCGGTGGCATTGCCGCTCACAGCTGTTTTAAAAGCGACAGGCGCACCAGAGCGACTCTGAATTAAAAATTGTTTTTGTGCAATTGAACGTAGGCGCAGAAGTAGATTGGCTATTTCTTCGCCGATGCGAAAATCTGGAATGGAAAACAGCGCGTCGGCGGAGGCTATTGCCACATTTTCTATTGGCTGATCGAGATAGGCCACCGCAAGTTCAGTGCCAACGAGAACGGCGCCTGGTGACGCGTAAAAACGAGCGATTCGTTCGCGCGCTTCGCGACGGTTGGCAACAGAGGTGCTATCAAGTTTCAAAACGGTTGTTTCAGGAAAAAGTGCTTTGATAGTATCGGTGACAAGATCTATGCCAATACCCAATGTTGTAAGATTCCACGAATTGCAAATGGCGCAGCGCTCGGCAGCATCGCGACGCTCGCCACAGCGATGACATAAGAAAAATGGCTCGCCACTGTTTTTGTCGGTAGTGTGTGTCTCGCCGTGGCGGTGTAGCACAATGGGTGCTCGACATCGGGAACATAGCACGGTTCCACCGCAGTCGCCGCAAACAGTTGTTGGTGCCAAACCGCGTCTGGCTACGAATACAAAAAGCTGCTCGTTGTGTTCGCGATTTTGGCGAATAAGCATTTCTAATTCGTCGCTTAAAATACGAAACTCCGGCCGCTCCAAACTCTTGTATTTTTTCATATCAATAAGGCGAGCGGTCGCTCCGGAAATAATTCTAAATTTGAGTGGCACTAATTCGTGCGCTTCACCACGGTTAACGCGGCTTAAGGTTTCGGCTCGAAGTAAAATATCACCCAACACGAGGCGAATATTTAAGGTACGCGCTAGTACTTCAGCGGCGCGCCGAATGTCCACGTATGGTCGTGTTTGTTGTTTGTAGGTTCCCGAGCTCTCACGTTCTACGATAATGGTACCAAGATCGGCACGCGGCAAACTCAAAAACATACCGGTTGCAATTATGAGTAAGGGATGCGGTTCATCAATGATTTTATTCCACAACGTTGTCAGGCTTTTTTTTGTCATATGCGCATTGGCAACAACTGTGTAGTCTTCAATTCCTTTAGACAAGGTTTCAAATGCTCGAATCCCATCTTGGATAGTGGGTAAACAAACAAAAACAGAGTGCTTGCGAGCGAATTCTTCGCGGATGATGCTCTTATAGTGTGCAAAACGATCGGTGTCGTCGGCTTGTAGAACAAACGGCGGTAGAGGAAGGCTGGTATTTTTTTCCACGCGCGGGGGAATTGTAGGTTCTTTGAGTTTGGCGGCGTGTTCTAAGATTTTTGCTGGTATGAGCGAAGCGATGACGCTTCCCGATGTACCAACAAAATACTGAGCAAGCTCAATACAGGTTTCAATAAATGGTGGCAGAAAAAGTTGGTTGGCGCGCTGATTATGACCGATGCCTTGCAACGTAAAAGCGGCGCTTCGCACTTCACTTTTAACATTGGCCGCGGCTACGCTCTCTATAACAATAGCTGGCGTAAGGTGTTTACGGATCGGTACGCGAACAACGCTACCGGCAGCTATAGTAGTAGCGCTAAAATACGATAAGGTTTCCGTGGGTAATCCGCGACGGACAGGAATGACACGAACGATAAACATATCGCCAAAATACCATAAAAATAGGAAAAAGTATCGTATTAAAATTCGTGGAGAATTGATATTTTTGCACCAAGAGAATTGAGACGAGCAACGATATCTTCATACCCACGATTAATAGAGTACATGTTGCGTAAAATTGAAACACCGCGAGCAGCTAGCATGCCGATCAATAAAATAGCAGCAGGACGAAGTGCTGGTGGACATATTACTTCTGCGGACCGAAGTGGTGTTGGGCCGGTAACGTAGAGACGGTGAGGGTCTACGAGTACGGTGTCGGCACCCAGTTTTTCAATATCCTTAAGATGAATCGCGCGTTTTTCGTAGGGCCAATCGTGAATAAGTGTTGTGCCGGTTGCTTGTGAAGCGATAATCGCAAAAAAGGGCAAGTTGTCCATATTGAGACCGGGATACGGACGGCACTCTATTTTTTCTTCTAAGGCGACGAGGTGCGAGGGCGCGGTTTTGATATCAACCAAGGCGGTAATGTTATTGTGGGATACATATCGTCGTAAAATTTTGTATCGAAAACCCATTTTTTCAAGTTTGAGTAATTCAAGTTCTAGAAATTCAATGGGGACACGACGAATAGTAATGGACGCGCGAGTAACGATAGCGGCAGTTACGAAGAACATAGCTTCTATGGGATCCTCAGCAAGATGGTAGGTAATTGGTGTATCAATTTTTTCTACACCGTGCACCACAAGAGTTGTGGTGCCAATACCCTCGATGCGCACGCCACACAGTTGCAAAAAGAAGCACACTTCCTGCACCATATAATTTGCCGAGGCGTATTTAATGACCGTGGTGCCCGGAATACGAGCTGCAGCCATGAGTGCGCTTTCAGTGGCTGTGTCGCTCGATTCATATAAAATTATTTCTGCTGGGTGTAGTGTTTCAGCACGAACTTCATAGCCTGTTTCTTTTGTGGTAATAGTAACGCCAAGTTTTTCTAAAGCGAACAGGTGGGGGCGGACTGTGCGTGAGCCGAGGCGGCAACCACCCGGTTGCGGCAACTTAAATTTTTTCAGTAGGTGTACGAGGGGAGCGATAAGCATGACAATGCTACGAGTTTTCTCGGCCGACTCAGTGTTGATCGTTTTAAGATTAAGGTGGCGGGGCGGTTTAATTTCTACGTCGCTGTTTGTTGGTCCTGTCCATCGCACCGCAATACCAATTGACTGAAAAACTTCAATCATTCGATGTACCTCTTCAATTTTAGGTACACTTTTTAAAACAGTGGTGTTTTCATTGAGTAGTGCAGCACAGAGTAATCCCATCGCACCATTTTTAGAAGTTTTTAATGTAATTTCCCCCGACAGCTTATGGCCACCTTCAATACGAATATGTAATGCACCACGAGCAAGTTGCACTATGTCGCGATCTAGGGCACTACTGATTTTAGCAAGCATTTCTGTGGAAACATTTTGTTCGCCACGTTCTATGCGAGCTACAGCGCTTTGGCTGGTACCAAGTCTTTCAGCTAGATCGTCTTGAGTTAAACCGCGAGATTGACGCAATCGTGCAATAAAATTACCAATTTCAACAAGATGATTACGAGAACGTTTCGTACTGGCGTCACGAATGGAGCGGCGATTGGTGATAGATGAAGAGGCCATATATTCTGAAAGTATACGATACTATAGAGTATAGCATATATGCTATACAAACTTATCCACGGCAGTCTATTGACAGGTGTATATAAAATGAGTACAGTGAGATTTGGATTCGTCGGAAAAATTGTCCTTTATTTTTTTGTTCCCTTTTTCAAGGAGGTGCTTATATGGGTGTTGTGACAGAATCGTTGGCTGTGCCGACTCTGGAAGAGATTCGTACGGGGGTTGTATTAGTATTATGTAGTGTGGCTGATATATCACCCGAACAGATTTCAATCGATGTTTGTTTGGATAGGTCACTTGCTGACCCACCATTTTCTTTAGGAGGAGGCAGTGATCGTTTGGGGCAAGGGGATTATCTCAATGTTAATTTTCTTCTGGCTCACAAATTTAAGATTCCCGAGCTCACCAAAGATGAGCTGTATGATTTTTTAGGAAAGTCTATCACGTTACGTGATCTGATTGAACTCGTCCGAGAAAGAGTAATAAAATATTGGACATAAATGTATGCAAGCCGATCCGCGCTGGATCGGCTTTTGCTTTGTTGTAAATTTTTTATAATCCCGTATGATGTTCGGGTATGGCGCTTTTTTCTAAAAAACTTGGTATTGATTTAGGAACAACCAATACGTTGGTATTTGTACCAGGACGGGGCATTGTTCTTAATGAACCGTCGGTGGTGGCAGTAGCAGAACAAGACAATGCTATTTTAGCAGTTGGTACCGAAGCAAAAACGATGATAGGTCGAACGCCCGATAATGTTATTGCGTATCGGCCGATGCGTGACGGTGTTATTGCCGACTATCGCGTTACGGAAGCAATGCTCCGCTACTTTATTGGTAAAACCTTAGGACGTTGGGGATTTGTGCGGCCAGATGTTTTAGTGAGTGTACCTGCGGGTATTACCTCTACCGAGCGACGAGCGGTCGTGGAAGCGGCAATTAAAGCTGGAGCAAAAAATGCGTACGTTGTTAAGGAACCTATTCTTGCAGCTATTGGTGCCGGTATTCCCATTCAGGAGCCAATGGGCCAAATGATTGTAGATATTGGTGGTGGTACCACCGATGTGGCCGTTATCTCTCTGGGCGGTATTGTTGCGTGTACGTCAGTTAAAGTGGCTGGTACAAAAATAGATACGGCTATCGTTGATTATCTTAAGAAAAATTTTAATCTCGCTATTGGTGATAAAACTGCTGAAGACGTGAAAGTGCATATCGGTTCAGCTATTCCTATAGAAGAAGAATTAACAATGACGGTTAAAGGTCGCGATTTTGTTACAGGTTTGCCACGTTCTGTTGAGATCAAAACAAATGAGATAGTAAAAGCAATAGATAAAGAATTAGTAGAAATGATAGGGGCTATTAAAACAGTTTTGCAAGAAACACCACCAGAATTGGCATCAGATATTATAGACAATGGCATTATTATGACCGGCGGTTCATCGCAATTACGACATTTACCGGAGCTGGTTTTTCGACGCACTGGCGTCAAGGCAGTGCTTGCCGATGAAGCGCTTTTTTGTGTAGCAAAGGGTACTGGTTTAGCGCTTGAACATCTAGACGTCTATAAAAAGAGTATTATTGCCAAACGATAGAGACGGTCTTTGTCTGAGGGTGTACTTTTGTATATTATAGTGTGGTGATACAAAATCAGAACCAATATCTGCAAGAATTAGATACCATTTTTTCCGGCTCTCGGTTGCATCACGCGTATCTTATTGAAGGAAAAATTTCAGTTGGTACCGAGCTCAAAAATCGCATTGCACACAAGCTTGGTGTTGACGTGCACAACAATCCTGATTTTTTGCACATACATACCGAGGTGTTGACCATTGATGACGCGCGCCGTGTGGGTGAAGCACAAGCAACAAAAGCATTGAGTGCCTCACCGTATAAAATTTTTCTTATTGAAACAACAGCAATTACTGTTGAAGCCCAAAATGCTTTACTCAAAACTCTCGAAGAACCTACAGCGTCTACTCTTTTTTTTCTCATACTACCGTCACGCTGGCTCTTGTTGCCAACCGTGCTTTCGCGATTGCACGTCGTGCAGATGACTAGTGGTATTGAAGAGCGTGCTTCTGTTTCTGCGGAAGTTTTTTGGGCAGCAACGCCAGCTGAACGTTTAAAACATATCGAGCCGCTTTTGGAAAAAAAAGATAAAAAGGAGGCTCTCGTTTTTATTGATAGTCTTATTCGGTATGCTCACCAAACACCTGGTTCTCAAAAGTATGTAGCGTTGCAAGAATTACTGCATGCCCGCGGGTATCTTATGGATCGCGCTGCTTCGTTAAAACTTATTTTAGAACACCTGGCGCTCTCTATCCCGCCTCTGTTATAATGAACGTACTATGAACTACGATTTCAATGGACTTAAAAAGAAAGTGCGTGATGTTGAAGAGTGGCTTACAAAAGAGTTAGCGCAAGTGCGTACTGGCCGTGCGACTCCGGCGTTGCTTGATGGTGTCAGTGCTGATGTGTATGGAGCAAAAACACCCTTACAGCAACTGGCAAGTATTGCTGTAGAGGGCCCTCGAATGCTACGTGTTACGGTGTGGGATAGTGGACAAATTAAAGCGGTGGAAAAAGCGATTGGCGCGGCTAACTTGGGTGTGGGGGTGGCGGTTGATGAGCGCGGTGTGCGTGTGACGTTTCCTGAATTAACGAGCGAGCGCCGTCAGCAAGTTATAAAAATTGCCAAAGAACGACTTGAGCAAGCTCGTGTGTCGTTACGCAAAGTACGTGATGAAACATGGACAGATATTCAAAATCGCGAAAAAGCAGGAGGAATGGGGGAAGATGATAAATTCCGATTTAAGAATGAAATGGAAAAAATTATTCAAGAGGCTGGTAAAATGATAGAGGCGCAATTTGAAAAGAAAGAACGAGACATACAAACATAAATAAATTTTTTCTGCGAACGTATGAGTATTTTTGTAACCATTATTGTTTTCATTATTATTTTAGCGGCTTTGGTGTTGGTGCACGAGCTCGGTCATTTTTTAGTGGCAAAATGGTCTGGTATTCGCGTGGATGAATTTGGTTTAGGCTTTCCACCACGATTGGCGCACTGGCGTTTGCCGGGTGGCGAAACCACATACTCGTTGAATGCGTTGCCCTTTGGCGGTTTCGTTAAAATTTTTGGCGAAAGTGGAGAGGAAGGTGCGGTAGGAACGCCCGACCAGGCACGGAGCTTTGTTGTCAAACCAGCGTACATTCAAATCGCTGTTCTCGCAGCGGGAATTGTTTTTAATTTATTGTTTGCGTGGTTGTTGGTGGCGACTGGTTTTATGGTTGGTTTACCGGTGCCGACCGACTATGATCCGTCTGCTCATCTTTCAAATATTCAAACAACTATTGTTTCAGTTGATGCTGGATCGCCGGCAGCGAAAGCTGGTTTGCAGACAGGGGATCAGATTGTTGGAATTTCAGCCGGCGCAACACAAAGTGGTATAACTATTAGCGACATTCAAAAATTTACCGCCGATCATCCTGGCGAATCTATCACGGTGTCGTATCGTCGCGGACAAACACTGGGCAATGTCACACTGCAACCAGTGTTTGATAAAAGTATTAATCGTGCCGCTATCGGAGTGTCATTGGAGCGTATTGGTTTGTTGCGGCTCGGTTTCTTCGCGGCATTAGGGCATGGAGCAACGCTCACGTGGTCGCTTATCACGGAAACTGCTGTAGGGTTAAGTCAATTTTTCGGTCAAATTTTTGTGGGCCATGCCAATCTTTCTGACGTTGCTGGGCCAGTAGGTATTGCTGGTCTCGTCGGCCAAGCTACCGCTCTCGGTGCGGTGTATGTTATCTCTTTTACAGCTCTTATTTCTATTAATTTAGCACTCATTAATCTTATTCCATTTCCTGCTCTTGATGGCGGTCGCATCCTGTTTGTTATTATTGAAAAAATAAAAGGTTCACCAATTCGTCCAGCGGTAGCAAACACGGTGAACACGGTTGGTTTTGCGATACTTATTTTACTTATGTTATTTGTAACGTACCACGATATTCTGAAGCTGGTGTAATAAAAAAATATTCACGTTTGCTACACTATAATCTATGCGCCAATCTGAACTTTTTACCACGACACGCCGCGAAGCTCCGACCGACGAGGTTGCACGTAATGCGCAACTATTGATTCGTGCCGGCTACATTCATAAAGAGATGGCTGGTGTGTATTCGTTGTTGCCACTAGGGTTACGAGTAATGGAAAAAATCATCAGTATTATTCGTGAAGAAATGAATGCTATTGGCGGGCAAGAAGTGGCTCTCTCGGCGCTTCAAGACAAAGCTGTGTGGCAGAAGTCGGGTCGCTGGTCAGATGATGTGGTGGATGTGTGGTTTAAAACAATGCTTAAAAGTGGCACAGAACTCGGTTTGGGATTTACGCACGAAGAGCCGCTCACGTCGTTGATGGTGGAATACATACACTCCTACCGCGACTTGCCACGCGCGGTATATCAATTTCAAACAAAGTTTCGCAATGAGACACGAGCTAAGAGTGGTATTATGCGTGGTCGTGAGTTTGTCATGAAAGATTTATATTCATTTTCGCGCGACAATGCCGAACACGAAAAATTTTACGAGCGAGCCAAGCAGGCATACACACGTGTTTTTAATCGTGTCGGTTTGGGTGAACGAACATATATAACCTACGCTTCCGGTGGCACTTTTTCAAAATATTCACACGAATTTCAAACACTATGTGCTGCGGGTGAGGATACTATATATGTATGCGATACATGTCATAGTGCCGTGAATGATGAAATTATTGATGAGTGTATGCATACCTGCCCACAGTGTGGTTCACGAGATTTGCGTACAGAAACGGCTGTAGAAGTTGGTAATATTTTTAACCTAGGTACAAAATTTTCGGACGTGTTCGGTTTGCAGTATCTTGATGAACGTGGCGTAGCCCAGCCGGTAGTGATGGGTAGTTATGGTATCGGACCGGGGCGAGTGCTAGGTACTATTGTGGAAACACTTTCGGATGAGCGAGGTATTGTCTGGCCGAAATCAGTCGCGCCCTTTGCTGCTCATCTTGTGGCTCTTACGGGAAAAGGTACGGATGCGGTGATGGTGCGTGAAGCGACTGATACCCTCTATGAAAATTTGCGTCAGCGTGACATTGCTGTGCTCTATGACGATCGTGATGTACAAGCAGGAGAAAAATTTGCTGACGCTGATCTCATTGGTATTCCACTTCGTATCGTTGTGAGTGCAAAAACATTGGCTCAGAAAAAAATTGAAGTCAGTACACGTAGCGGCGGCGAGAAAAAAATGATTGACGAAAAAGAAATCCACACTTTATTCTAATTTTTTCTTTACAGAAGGCAGTGTATTTTTTTACAATACATACAGGCCACAGGAGCTCGTCCCTCCGAGAGTCTTTAATCTTTAATCTCGTTGGAATATATGGCAACTAAGAAACGCGCAAAGAAACATTCAAAGAAAAGCGCCTCCAAGAAAAGTAAGAAGACGACAACCCGCCGCCGTACCAGTCGCCGATAGACGAATATAAGGTCATTGTGGAAGTACGACGAACCATATTGACTTTTTCTAAAAAATTCCCTACAGGGAATTTTTTAGTTGACGAGTGTAGTATTTTGCCTTACAGTTGAGCCACTAAACCCACACCATTATGCCTCTTCGTCGTAACATTCGCTCTATGCTTTCCAACGATATTGGTATCGATCTGGGAACAGCTAACACTCTAGTATATGTGCGTGGAAAAGGTATTGTTGTGAATGAACCATCGGTGGTAGCTGTTAATCAAAAAACAGGTACGGTAGTGGCTGTGGGCACACAAGCAAAAAATATGCTTGGTCGGACACCGCAACACATTACTGCCGTCAAGCCAATTGTTGACGGTGTTATTTCTGATTTTGAAGTCACTGAGGAAATGATGCGTTACCTTTTGAATCGAGCGCAACATGATACAAAGAAATTTTTTGGACCGCGTGTGGTTGTTGGTGTGCCAGCAGGTATCACGAACGTAGAAACGCGCGCGGTTCGTGATGCTACAATATCCGCCGGCGCTCGCGACGTGCATATAATAGAAGAACCAATGGCCGCGGCTATCGGTATTCGTTTACCGGTTTTAGAACCAGTCGGTAATATGATTATAGACATTGGTGGCGGTACTACTGATATCGCTATTATATCGCTTGGTGGTATTGTGGTTTCAAAAAATCTTAAAATTGCTGGTGATCGTCTCAATAACGACATTATCAATTACATTCGTAATGAATTTAAAATTCTTGTCGGCGAAAAGACTGCGGAATATATTAAAGTAGCTATTGGCTCGGTGACCGAACTAGAATCAGTTGCTCACACCGCTGAGTCGGCTCCGTCGCCGGAAGCCGTGATTCGTGGTCGTGATTTGGTAACTGGTTTGCCGCGCGAGGTGGTAGTAACTGATGCGGATATTCGCGAAGCCACGCGTCAATCAGTCGCAACACTCGTTGAAGCGGCTAAGGAAGCTTTAGAAACTACACCGCCGGAAATTATTGCTGATGTTATGCATCGCGGTGTGCACCTCGCCGGTGGCGGCGCACTGTTCGGAGGTCTAGCTGATTTGCTTCATGAGCACCTTAAAATTCCTGTAATTGTTGCCGATGATCCATTGACCGCCGTTGCTCGTGGCACCGGTGTTGTTTTGGAAGATTTGCCACGTTTTGCTGATGTGCTTATTAAAAACGACGATGCGCTTCCGTCTGCCAAGCTCTAATTTTCGTCGACCGAGTTCGGGTTATTTTGGCCGGCGATCTAGTTTTGTAATGCGCTACGGAATCTTCGGTATTGTGGGTTTTTTGTTGCTGGTGCTTATAGCCGCTCGTTTTGCGCCGCATATTATGGCGACACCTGTGCAGGCCATTGCCCAACCTTTTGCGGCAATCCGCAATGCTCTTAGTACGAGTGTAGAGGGATTGAGTACTTTTTTTCAAAGTAAAGAAAGTTTGCAGGCGCAAAATACTACTCTTAAAAAAGACGCTGCGCTCTATGCTGCTGTTGTAGCTGAGCGAGATTATTTCGCTACCAAAGCGTATCAACTGCAAACGCTGTTGGGGGAATTTGGTTCATCGTCACCAAGTGCATTTGTGACCGCGGCCGTTTTTTCAAAACCAGATTTTTCACCTTATGACACGATGCTCGTCGCGGCTGGTAGTGATCAAGGTGTTGCCACTGGCGATCTCGTGTTTGCCGATCCATATACGCTTATTGGATACGTCAGTTCTGTGTCGGCTACGGCCGCCACGGTTACTGCGTATTCCACACCCGGTCAAACGATTAATGTTTTATTAGGCTCATCGTCTTTGGAAGCGGCGGCCGAAGGTTTGGGCGGTGGCACGCTTGAAGTGCGCTTGCCGCGTAATTCACCGGTGGCTATTGGCGATATTGTTACAGCTGCTGGTATGCCGGTCAATGATATTCTTGGTCGGATAGAAGTAGCAACGGCTGCCCCAGCTGATCCATATGAACGCATTCTTTTTACCGCACCGGTAGATATTTTTGATCTTTCGTCTGTGCTTATAAAAAAAGATACCACGAATGTTCATACCACTGTTAAAAAATAAGCGTTGGTGGGTAGATTGCGTCGTTTTCGTATTAGCATTCATCGCACCCTGGTGGTTGCCGTGTATTGTTGCCTTGGGTGCTGCATTTTTCTTTCGACGATACATAGAGCTCGTCATTCTTGGCATTATCATTGATTCTCTTTATAATGGACCGGCGATTTGGTTTATGCAGTTTCCATATGCTGTAACGCTCTGTACATTTGTTGCGTTTCTCGTCATACACTATCTCAAACCATTTCTTCGTAGCACTCTATAACTATGCGTTTTTTTAAGCAGCCACCACCTCCGATACACGATATTGATCCCGATCAAATTTTTCTTGATGCTTCAAATTTGCCGCACTTCGATCGTCACCAATTTGAAGGGCGTTTAGAAAAACCCATTAATAAAAAAGTTGCGTGGATCGTTGGTGGGTTTGCCGCATTGGTCGGTATTTCGTTTTTGGGTCAGTTGTGGAATTTGCAAGTGGTGCAGGGTGCTCAATTTAAACAGCTCGCTCAAAACAATAGTTTACACTCATCTATTTTATTTGCGCCGCGCGGTGTCATTTTTGATCGTAACGGAGTACCGCTTGCTTGGAATAATGTGAATCCCAATAATCCAGCAGTGCCTTTGCGTGAATACGCAACTTCAACTGGTCTGGGTTCTTTGATTGGGTACGTAAAATATCCAACGCAAGATACGAGTGGATTTTACTACCGCCAAGATTATGTCGGTATTACGGGGGCTGAAAAATATTTTAATAGTGAGTTGACTGGCAAAAATGGTAGTGAGTTAGCAGAAGAAACGGCTCGTGGTGCTATTGTTTCGCGAAACGTAGTTCAACCGCCGCAACCCGGACAAAATATTACACTTTCTATCGATAGTCGTGTTCAAGCGGAAATGTATAAAGCTTTGGGAGATATTGCCGCCAAAATTCAATCACCGGGTGGCGCGGGTATTATTATGAATATACACACTGGCGAGGTATTGGCCGCCGTTAGTTTTCCTACATACAATCCGCAAATTATGGCTGACGGCACTAATACTGCGGCAATCAGTACGTATTTAAATGATCCAGCCACGCCGCTTTTGGATCGACTCACGAATGGTTTATATGCTCCCGGATCAATCGTAAAGCCGGTTATGGCAATGGGTGCTCTTGATACTGGCACTATCGCTGCCAGTACCATTATAGATACGCATGGCTATATTACCGTTCCTGATCCCTATAATCCATCAATTATTTATAGATTCAATGATTGGCGAAATAATGGCGCACTTGATTTGGCGCACGCTATTGGTTATTCGTCAGACGCATATTTCTATATAGTAGGTGGTGGTTATCAAAATCAGAAGGGAATGGGTATTGCTAATATAGATAAATATGCTCATTTATTTGGTTACGGTTCATCTGTGCCAGGTTTTTTTAAGGGGCCGTCTGGTATTGTGCCATCGCCAGCATGGAAGGCAACGGCTTTTAAAAATGATCCTTGGTCAATTGGCGATACCTACCATAGTGTTATTGGTCAATTTGGTTGGCAAGTAACACCCGTGCAAGTGCTCCGTGCTATTACCGCTATTGCTAACGACGGCACACTTTTAACGCCGACTATTCTCGCTCATGATACAAACGCATTGAGTACGGCGGTGCATCTTAATTTTCCCCAGAGTTACTATAATGCGATCCACTACGGTATGCGTCTTTCGGCGACCATTGGTACTGGTAATGCGCTTAATGTTGGATATGTGCAATTCGCTACTAAAACTGGCACAGCACAACTCGGTGTACATAATGATATGTCTAATTCTTGGACTGGCGGGTTTTGGCCATATCAAAATCCTCAATATGCTTTTGTGATGATGTTAGAACGGCGACCAAGAAAATATGTACTCGGTTCTTTTGATGCGGCTCGGGAACTTTTTGATTGGATGGATCAACATACACCAGAATATTTTGCTGTGGCTTCTACAACAGCGCAGTAGTTGTGCTGCCGATAGTATTGACTTTTGTTTGGCCACTGTGTATACTTACGGCCACTTTAAAACCTCATTATGGCTGAAAATAAAGAATATTTAACAAAGGAAAAATTTGTTCAACTGACCGAAGAACTTGAGCATTTACGTAATACCAAACGCAAAGAAGTTGCTGAAGAATTGGAATATGCTAAACAGCTCGGTGATTTGTCGGAAAATGCCGAGTATCATCAAGCTCGTGAGGAACAAGCAATGCTCGAGGATCGTATTAGCAAACTCGATACCTTACTTAAGGGTGCTACGATTGTTGACGCTGACGCTGCTGGAAAACAGAGTGGTGTGGTAACTGTTGGATCAAAAGTTGAATTGCGCCGCGAAGGAAAAAAAGAAAATATCGATTACACGGTTGTGGGCAGTGAAGAAGCTGATATGCTCGCTCGAAAGATTTCCGCTTCCTCGCCGCTTGGTGCCGCCGTATTGGGTAAGAAAAAAGGCGAAAGCATTTCTGTAAAAACACCCTCTGGTGATGTTGCGTACACGATCGTTAAGATTTCTTAATTGCTCTTTCCTGTTTCTGTCGTTACAATAGCGCTATGTTTTGGGCTGATCGACTCGGTCATGATATCGAGCAAAAATTTCAAGAAAAAATAAAAAGCGGTCGGCCGCTTATTATTCGTGATGAAAAAACCGCATCAGGGCGGGTGCACGTTGGGTCGTTGCGCGGAGTAGCTATTCACGGTCTTCTTTCAGAGATTTTGTCTGAGCGAAATATCAACAATACGTATCTCTTTGAAATTAATGACCATGATCCGATGGATGATATTCCCGCGACACTCGATAGAAAAACCTATGAGCCATACCTTGGTAAACCGCTCAATACCGTACCGTCTCCCGATGGTGTGGCGGTGAATTTTGCCGAATATTATGCCGCCGAATTTATTGGCGTTATTAAAGAACTAGGATTTTCGCCAGAGTTTTATCGCGTCAGCGATCTTTATAGGAGTGGAAAATTTAATGAAGCTATTCGGTTAGCTCTTGAACACGCGGAAGAAATAGGAAAAATCAATAGGGAAGTGTCGGGCTCTGAACGCTCGGCTGACCGGTTACCCATTAATGTCGTCTGCGAACAGTGCGGCAAGGTAAGTACTACGGTGGCTACGAGTTTTGATGGTGAACGAGTCAGTTATACCTGTAAGGATGTCGCCTTTACTAACGGTTGCGGTTATCAGGGAACAGTCTCGCCGTTTAACGGACGAGCGAAATTGCCGTGGAAGGTTGAGTGGGCGGCAAAATTTAAAATACTCGATGTAGACATAGAAGGAGCGGGAAAAGATCATTCTACACGTGGCGGCTCACGTCAGGTGGCCGAGGCAATTTCGCGGCGGGTTTTTAATCATGAGCCGCCTTTTAATATTCCGTACGAATTTTTCAATATTGGTGGTAAAAAAATGTCGTCCTCAAAAGGTCGTGGTTCATCGTCGCGTGAAGTGGCAGACGTGTTTCCACCGGAATTAGTTCGGCTTCTCTTGTTACAACGTGAGCCACAACGCGTTATCGATTTTAATCCAGAGGGTGACACAGTACCTCTGCTCTATGACGCGTACGACAGTTACGCGGAAAAATATTTTGCCGATCGTGCCACCCAAAATCAGCTCAGTGATTTTTCGCGCACCTTTTTTTTGATGCATCGTCCCAGCGATCGTCCATTACTCTCGGCTCATTTTTTGCCGCGATTTTCATACATTACCTATCTTGTGCAAATGCCGCATATTTCTATAACGGCCCATGTCGAAAAAGAAAAGGGAAGTACGCTGACTATTGAAGATGTGCAAGAAATTGAATTACGCGAAACTTATGCGCGTCGCTGGCTTGATACCTACGCACCGCCAGAATATCAATTTTTTCTCCAGCAGACACTTCCTCAGGCGGCTAAAAATTTTTCTACTGAACAAAAAACGGCACTCAAAAAGGTTTTAGAAAAAATTATGTCGTTCGGTGCCGATTCCATTAGTGGTTTAGAGTTGCACACAGCGCTTCATGATATAAAAAATGAAATGGGTATACATCCTAAAGATTTTTTCTCGGCAATTTACATTTCTTTTCTTGATCGTGCTAGTGGCCCTAAAGCAGGTTGGTTTCTGAGTGTTCTTGATCGTGATTTTGTTGTGCAGCGTCTCAAGGAAGCGAGTGTATAGATATAGATATATAGTCTAGCGGTGTTGATTTACTCATATTCATTGGGCTTATAGGTACATATATGATAATTACGCTAGCGCACTATTATTAGTGTGTGGCGTGTTCTAGATATCAAAATATCCTGGTGTAAGTGTGGATAACTATGGTTGTCAGTAGCTAAAAGTGGTATAAAATGGTATATAGTGGGAAAAAGTGGAGGATACACACCCTATGTTAATCGGCGAATTTAAACATACTGTTGATGATAAAAATCGCGTTGCATTGCCCGCGAAATTCCGCCGTGACCTAGGTACGACGGTGGTTATTACCTACGGTTTAGATCAGTGTCTGGCTCTGTATTCGCAGGCGGAATGGCAAACGATTGCTACAAAGCTTGCCAATCTTTCTACTGGCCAGGCTGACAGCCGCGGTTTTAATCGTTTGATGCTCTCTGGTGCTACTGATACGGAGGTTGACGGTGCCGGTAGATTGCTCATTCCTGAGCATCTGCGGGAATTCGCCAAGCTTGGTGGCAAGATTGTGTTTGCCGGCGTCGGTAATCGCTTAGAAATCTGGAACGAGACACGCTGGGCGAATTACAAGAAAGGTATCAGTAGTCGCGCTGACGAGTTGGCACAAAAGCTTGGTGAGATCGGCGCTTTCTAGTGTGTGGCGACAATTGCGACTATGTCGAACGATACCGACACCATCCATATTCCAGTTCTTTTACAAGAAACGATTGATGGCTTAGCCATTGCGGCGAATGACGTAGTTGTTGATGGCACAACAGGTGGTGGTGGTCACAGCGTAGAAATTTTAAAACGTTGGAATGGCCAGGTACAGCTCGTGTGTCTTGATGCTGATCGTAGCGCACTTGAGCGTGCCCGAGCACGACTCGCAGGGTTTGATCAAACACACATTTCCTTTGTGGAAAGCAATTTTCGCCGATTAGCACTCGTGCTTGATGATCTGGGTGTTCATGCAATCAATAAACTCTTACTGGATTTGGGGCTAAGTTCTGATGAATTGGCGACATCGGGTAGGGGATTTAGTTTTCAAAAACCCGATGAGCCGTTACTGATGACATTTGCTGATCCAACGCGTGAGCAACCACTTCTGACCGCCGAAATTATCCTGAACACGTGGAGCGAAGAGACGCTCGCAACGATTTTATACGGTTATGGTGAGGAGCGCTACGCTAAAAAAATTGCTGCAGCAATTGTTGCCGCTCGTCTACATGCACCATTTCGTACGGTCGGCCAGTTAGTAGAGCTCATCATGACAGCAACACCGCATAGCTATCATCATCGTCGTGTTCATCCCGCCACAAAGACATTTCAAGCACTGCGCATTGCGGTCAATGATGAGCTTGGCGCATTGCAGCAGGTTCTCGATGACGGTTGGCGTGTTTTATGCTCTGGTGGTCGCATTGCCGTCATTTCTTTTCATAGCTTGGAAGATCGTGTCGTGAAGCGTTTCTTTCAGCGCGAATACAAGGCTGACCGCGCGATCCTTGTTACTAAAAAACCAATTACGTCGACATCGCAAGAAATTAACACAAACCCGCGCGCTCGTTCCGCAAAATTACGTATCATTATTAAAAAATAATTTTTCATGCAGTACATAGCAACATACAATTCAACACTTCCGCTTTGGCAATCGTGGTTACATCGTTTTACCGCGCGCCGACTGTTCTTTATGCTCGTCGGCGCGCTCCTGTTTCTCGCGTTCGCGTACCTCTATCTTATTAACGCTACGGTATACAACGTAGTACAGTACGGTAGATTACAAAATCAAAATGCTCAATTGACGCTCAATGTAGATGCAATGCAATCAACCTATATCAGTCAAGAAAGTGCAATTTCACTGGCGTTGGCACATCAAGACGGATATCAAAACGTGGCGTCACCACAGTTTATTTCTGCCTCCGCAGCACCTATTCCAGGAGCGGCTTTTGCGGTAAAATATCCGTAAAGAAATATGCGTGGCCGTATCAGATTCATTTCCGGTGTACTTATCGGCTTCGCTTTGATTTTAGTTGCGCGGCTCTACTTTGTACAAATTGTGCAAGGAGCCGCTTTTTCTGATCGGGCTGATCAGCAGTATGTACAGCCGGCAAGTGGTTTATATGATCGAGGTACAATTTATTTTCAAGATAAATCTGGCACTCTTATTCCAGCAGCGGATTTAAAAAGTGGCTATACGGTAGCTATTAATCCTAATGTTATTGCCGCTGGCACGACGTCGCCAAGTGCGCTTTATAAAAAATTAGCAGCAATTATACCTCTGAATGAACAAACATTTCTTGCTGATGCGACGAATACAAACAGTGTCTATCAAGAAATAGCAAAACAGGTGCCGCAAAACGAAGCTGATGCCATTAAGGCTCTGAAACTTTCGGCAGTTGGTGTATACCAAGATCGTTGGCGGTATTATCCTGAAGGTTCGCTGGCTTCGCAGGTGGTGGGTTTTGTTGGTTATGATGGCACGTCAACTACTGGTTTGTATGGTTTAGAGAAATATTACAATAACGTACTGAATCGCAGTAATGCGGGAATGTACGTCAATCTTTTTGCACAAATTTTTTCTAATATTCAAACCGCGACAGGTGGTCAACAAGAGGGTAGTATTGTGACCACTATTGATCCAAATGTGCAGCAATATTTAGAACAGCAACTTCAAGCGGTTCAAAATAAATATCACGCAGGTATTACGGGTGGCATTATTATTAATCCAGAAACCGGCGCTATTTATGCTATGGGAGCAACACCAAGTTTTAATCCCAATACGTATGCCACGGTTTCTAATATAGCGGTGTATAAAAATCCACTAGTAGAAAATGTATATGAGATGGGATCCATCATTAAAGCGCTTACCATGGCAGCTGGTGTTGATACGGGACTTGTTACCCCAACAACCACATACAACGATAAGGGTTTTTTAAAAGTCGATGGTTCTACTATTTGGAATTACGACCACCGTGGTCGGGGGCCATACACAACAATGCAAACTGTTCTCGACCAGTCGCTCAATACTGGTGCAGCCACCGTAGCTTTAGAACTCGGGCATCAACGTTTTCAAGAATACATGGACCGTTTCGGTCTTGCTTCAAGTACAGGTATCGATTTACCCAATGAGGCAACCAATCTGTTACGTACCTTAAATAGTTCCAAAAATATTGATTTGGCTACAGCAGCATTTGGTCAAGGTATTGCACTTTCTCCAATTTCTACTGTGCGAGCATGGAGTGCACTAGCTAATGGGGGCACGCTTCCTACGCCGCATGTTGTTAGTCAGATTATGTATACGAATGGCACGGTTAAAAATATTTCCTATGGTCCGGGGCCGAGAGTTATTGCGACATCTACGGCAGTTACCATTGCTCAGATGTTGACGCACGTGTACCAAGTTGCTCTCGTGAATGATCGTGTTGGTGCAGTATATTTCAAACATTACTCCGTTGCCTCGAAAGATGGTACTGCGCAAATCGCTATACCAGGCGGTGGCTACTTGCCTAATCAATATCTCAACTCATTTTGCGGCTTTTTCCCTTCTATTGGCTCACATGCGCGGTTTCTTGTATTTCTCTATACCTATAAACCACAAGGTGTCGAGTTTGCTTCGCAAAGCTTAACACCGGCATTTGTTAATATCGTAAAATATCTGATAAGCTATTACGATGTTCCGCCTGACCGATAGGGTTTAGTAGCTTTATGGATATAGTATGAAACACATTTTTAAATATATTGTTGAAAAAATTATAGTTTGGGAAGCGCAGTTGGTACTTAAAAAATACAAACCAGGTATTGTGGCTATCACTGGTTCCGTAGGAAAAACCTCAACCAAAGATGCTATAGGAACGGCGCTGGCCGGCATATTTGCCGGTGGTGCTGCCGATGTTCGTATGAGCGAGAAAAGTTTCAATAGTGATATTGGTGTAGCCCTTTCGGTACTCGGTTTGCCAAATGGCTGGTACAATCCTTTTCGTTGGCTCGTTAATTTTGTAGAGGGATTTTTGCTTGCTGTGTTTACGTTTCAATATCCACGTTGGCTGGTGTTAGAGATTGGTGCCGATCGGCCAGGTGATATTGGCCGAGTGACAAAATGGATCAAGCCGGATATTGTGACGTTGACACGTATTCCTGATGTGCCTGTACATGTTGAGTTTTTTCCATCAATTGACGCTCTGGTGAGCGAAAAGGGTCAATTAGTGGCAGCACTACGACCTGAAGGTGTGTTGGTCGTTAATGCCGATGATGATCGTATTGTAGCTCTTGCTAATACCATAGCTGGTAAAAAAATTACCTACGGTTTTTCTGCGGGTGCTATGGTGCGGGTATCGAACGAAGAAATTATCTATGCACCGAGAGAATTTTCAGATTTCGCGGTGCCCACGGGGATGCGTTTTCGTTTGGAATATGGTGGCGGTGCTAGTTTACCAGTAGCTATTTCCAATGTGCTCGGCCGTCAGCACGTGTACCCGGTTATTGCTGCTTTTGCTACGGCTTTGGCAGTTACGGAAGATATCAAGCGCAAAGAGCATAGTGATATACGGTTTAATCCGCTTAAGGTGGCGGAAGGGTTGGCGGAATATGCGCCGACTCCAGGGCGAATGCGTCTCGTGCCGGGTATGCGGGGAACGACTATTATTGATGATAGTTATAATGCTTCGCCAATTGCTGTGGCTGCAGGTTTACATGTCCTTGAAGCGATACAAGCTCCTGGTCGCAAAATTGCTGTACTGGGTGATATGCTTGAGCTTGGCGATTATTCATCGGCTGAACATCGTAAGGTGGGGGAACATGTCGCGGCCATTGCAGCAAAAGCAGTGCCATTACCTACAGATGCGCAACAAAAAATTCCCAACAATGTTTCTGTGCTTTTGGTAGCGGTGGGAGTACGAATGCGAGCTGCTGCTGAAAGTGCTTTAAACGCCGGTATGGATGAATCGGCTGTTTTGCAATTTGACACTAGTCGTGAAGCTGGCCGCTACCTTGCCGAAGAATTGCAGCCAGGCGATATTATTTTTGTTAAAGGCTCTCAAAGTATGCGTATGGAGCGCGTTACCGAAGAACTTATGGAGCATCGAGAGCAAGCTCAGAATCTGCTCGTTCGTCAGGATAGCGTTTGGAAGAAAAAAAAGTAAGTTTTACGGCTTGGCCACTGACCACAATCCTAAGATTCCATTACCTAGAGTTTCTCCTGGCTTAATGTCCTTTTCGTAAAAGTAGAGAGGTGCGCCATTATACGTTACTTGTTTTGTGCCATTAGCGCGAGTTATAAAACCAATTTTTCCAGCCAGGTGAGGGCCCACGGTGAGTGCGTTAGTTGAAAGAACGGTGTATGGTGGCCATATCACGCTGCAGGTGCCCGTACATGCACTTTTATTATTTGAGTCATGGGCGTATACATAGAGTGTCATACCATCCGCGGCGGTTAAATATTGACCAAGTGTCGGACTCGTTTTTATCGCTAGCGTGTAATAGGGAATCATTGGTACGCCTGCGGAGGTGGTGCTTGCTAGCGCGGTGGTGGTTGCGGTTTGTTGGGTCGGTGTGGGAGTTGATGTTGCAGAGCTATTCCCATTGTTATTCAAAACTCCCGGGGGAATTGCGCCATTTTGTGTTGAGAGATAATACAATATTCCTCCTACGATTATAAGAATAAAAATAATAATAACAATCCACCCCATTACGCTCCCGGTATGTTTTTTTGAATATAAAGTATTCATATACGTATAAAAAATAATACTAGTAATTTTACTTTGTAATGGCGTTTGATACTATGTATACGATATCCGCTGCTTTTTATTACAGCTCCTGTTATTATAAACATATATGTCTGCTTCGCAAAAAATTTTGCTTTCCGGCGTTAAACCGACTGGTCGCCCTCATATCGGTAACTACTTTGGCGCTATGCGGCAGTTTGTTAATCTTTTGAATTCGGGTGAATATACCTGCTATTTTATGATTGCCGACTACCACGCACTTACCACGATTAAAGATGCAGAGAAAATGCGACAATACATTATTGATCTAGCCCTTGATTATCTTGCTATTGGTTTGGACCCAAAAAAGGCCATTATATTCAAACAATCTGACGTTTCTGCGCACACGGAGTTGACTTGGATTTTTGATACATTGGTAACGGTATCATTTCTGCAACGAGCTCATGCCTATAAAGAAACAGTAGATAAAAAAATAAAATCAATTGCCTCGCCTGAAAATTTTACTATTCCACAAGGGAAATCTTTTGATCAAATGGGGTATGAGATTAAAAAAAAGCTTATTGGAGAAGGTGAACTTATGGAAGATACGGGAAACGTTGGCACATTTAATTATCCTGTTCTTATGGCCGCGGATATTTTGCTCTACGATGCTCAGGTAGTGCCGGTGGGTCAAGATCAGAAACAGCATATAGAATACACTCGTGATATAGCTCAAAAGTTCAATGGCACTTTTAGTGATCTGTTTACATTACCGAATGCTTTGATGGTAGAGGACGTAGCGACAGTGCCGGGCATCGACGGTCGCAAAATGTCTAAAAGCTATGGCAATACTATTCCACTTTTTGCTGATGAGGAAACGATCAAGAAAGCGGTGATGAGTATCGTGACCGATTCCAAGAGTCCGCATGACCCTAAAGATCCAGAGCAAGATAATATTTTTGCCTTACATAAACTTTTTACTGCCGCTGTTGAGCTCGAAGCGTTAGCAAAGCGATATCGTACGGGGACTATTAGTTACAAAGAGTCAAAAGAATTATTAATAGAAAAAATTTCGGCGTTTAGCGCGCCATTGCGGGAACGGCGTGCTGTATTAGAAAAAAAACCAGATGTAGTACGGGAAATTCTTGCTCGTGGTGGGGAACAGGCGCGTGCTGTTGCTGATGCGAAGATGAAAACGGTGCGTGAAGCGATTGGGGTGAATGTGTAATTTTTAGTGATACATCATAGCGCCCACGACTACGAGAGCGTTGGCGATTTCCCAGAGAATAAAACTAATGATGATAGTTTTGTCACGATGCGCGACACCATAGAAAATCCAAGGAAAGGTAACAATAAACATCAATAGCCACGCGATGACGGAAACACCGGCGGCTTGGTGGGTGCTAAAAATTTGGTAAATCTGGGGCAATACAGTGAATGGTCCAACAACGCCAGCAATAAACGTGACACGGTCAAGAAAGTGGATGTATCGCGGATTTGCTTCGGTGGGCATACTTGGCTCTCCCTGAGCTTCTTTTTCGTGACGTAGGTGTTTGTGTTTGAGACCGAGATGGAAGTGCATGTTTTTAAATTGGCCGTACTCATACTGTACCATACTTGTTGGAGACTAAAAAATTCGCTTTTCAGCATGAATTTGCTATTATTTCAATACTATGACCGAACGAATGCTTATTAATGAGTTAAAAAACCACATTGGGAAAGAGGTAACTATTGCTGGCTGGGTGAATGTGCGACGCGATCACGGCAAATTAATTTTTTTTGACCTACGCGACCGTAGTGGTACGGTGCAAGTAGTGGCATTACCGAATCACGCTGAGGCTCATAACGTTGCGGTAGAAAGCCGAGCGGAATGGGTTTTGGAAGTGAAGGGTATAGTCAATAGTCGACCAGAAAAAATGGTCAACAAAGATGAAGTCAACGGCACTATTGAGTTGGAAGCGTTGGAGGTGCGAGTATGTGCTGCAGCTAAAGAATTACCGTTTGAACAGAGTGCCGAGCTTAATTTAGACACCTATCTTGATTATTTGCCACTGACATTACGCACGCCCCGCTCGCGAGCTATTTTCAAAGTGCAAGCGACAATCATTACCGCCTTTCGCGAATTTTTAATGCGGCACGGATTTACTGAATTTCAGTCGCCCAAACTTATTGGCGAAGATGCTGAAGGTGGTGCTAACACTTTTAACGTGGAATATTTTGGCACAACCGCGCACTTGGGAACAAGTCCGCAACTCTATAAGCAGGTGATGGTTGGTGTGTTTGAACGAGTTTTTAGTACAGGTAATGTGTATCGTGCTGAGAAGCACAGCACGTCACGTCATCTGAACGAGTACACCTCATTGGATTTTGAGATGGGATTCATTACTGATCACACTGATGTAATGAACATGGAAAATGGTTTTTTGCAGTGTATGGCGAAGCGTTTGCGTGAGACGTGTGCCGCGGAATTTTCGTTGCTTGCCAGTGAGATTCCTGTGGTGCCGGAAAAAATTCCGACACTGAAATTACGCGAAGCGCAGAAAATTATCAAAGCCGAATATGGCGTTGACTGCACTGAAGAACCTGATTTGGAGCCGCAGCACGAGCGGTGGCTCTGTGAGTATGCCGCGAAAAAATTTGACTCGGATTTTATTTTTATCACCCACTATCCGCTTGCCAAGCGACCGTTCTATACCATGGAAGATGATGCTGACCCTGGCTATGCCAAAGGGTTTGATTTGCTTTTTCGCGGTGTGGAGATTACTACCGGCGCTCAGCGTATTCACGACTACGACACACTCGTCGCTGCCCTAGAGCGTAAAGGACTTGATCCTCAAAAGTTTTCTTTTTATTTGCAGGCCTTTAAATATGGTATGCCACCACATGGCGGCATCGGTCTTGGTTTAGAACGATTAACCGCCAAACTGCTAGGGTTGGAAAATGTTAAAGAAGCGACGCTTTTTCCGCGCGATCTCAATCGCATCGATATTTTATTGTCCAAGTAACGAGACGTATATGACGTGGCAGGTAAAATCAGAACATTTTGAAGGGCCGTTGGAGGTACTGTTGGAACTCATTGAGAAACGTAAGCTCTTTGTTAATGACGTGTCGCTCTCGGCGGTGGCTGATGATTTTATTACCTACCTTAATCAACTAGAACATTTTCCAGTGGCGGAAAGCGCGCAGTTTATCCTTGTTGCTTCGACACTGTTGCTCATTAAGTCAAAATCGCTTTTACCGACACTCTCGCTTTCGCCAGAAGAAGAAGAAAATATTCACGATTTGGAACGGCGTTTGGAGCTGTACCGGCGTATTCGTGAGTTGGCAGGTGGGCTTAAAAATCGCTGGGGCCAACACATTATTTTTGAAAAAAATGCACCGCGAACAATTACTCCGGTGTTTTCGCCCGATGCTTCGATGACGTTGCCGGCGCTCGCTGCCGCTATCCACGCAGTGCTTGCGGCCATGCCGATCAAGGAGCGTTTACCAGCAGCGGTTGTTAAAAAAGTTATTTCTCTGGAAGAAATGATTGGTAATCTTTCTGAACGTATTGCCGGCACGCTCAAAATGAGTTTTCGCGAGTTTTCAAGCGGCCACGCACCTGGTGACGGACGCGAACGCAGAGTGCATGTTATTGTCAGTTTTTTGGCAATGTTGGAATTAGTGAAGCGTGGTGCATTGGCGGTGCGTCAAGAGAACGATTTCGGTGATATTGAAATGGAAACACAAAGCGTGGCCACGCCACGCTACTAGAAAATACAACAGGGTTGCTGTATGATTATTTGACTATGCACGAAGCGCAACTTTCTTTGGTGGTTACTCTGGAAGCTATTTTATTTTGGAAAGGTGAGCCTGTTAAAAAAGATCGGTTGGCAGAATTAGCTGGTGCTCCTATGGCAGATATTGAAACGGCCCTTGTGGAATTGGAGAAAAATTTACAGGGCAGAGGAGTGCAACTCATTTTTAATGGCGATGAAATTTTTTTAGGTACCGCTGCCGTAGCAGGTCCTTTCATTGAACGTTTAGTTAAAGAAGAGCTGGTCAAAGATCTTGGTAAGGCCGGCTTAGAAACTCTGGCTATTATTTTATATCGCGGACCGGTGGGTCGTCGCGATATTGAATATATTCGTGGTGTTAATTGCTCCTATATTATTCGCAACTTACTAGTTCGTGGTTTAGTGGAACGAGTAGAGAAAAAAGGTGAGCGGGGAGCGATATATCAACCAACTACGGCGCTCTTGGGATATCTCGGCGTCGCTCGTGTCAGTGATTTACCAGAATACGCTACAGTGCAAGATGAGATACGAGAACAACAAAAAGCGGTAACAGAACAGACTGAAGGCGAAACCATACAATAACATTTTATGATGCATTATCCTTATTATCGCCAATCCTGGCGTACACGCTTTATGTGGCTTGGTATAGGCCTCGTATGCATTATCATTATTGCTCTCATTGCATTTTCAATAACTCATCCAGTTGGTGAAAAGAAAATTGTTTCTCAAAAATCAACTCCCGCACCACTTCCGGTAGTGCGTCAAAATTGGAGTACGTATTTTGCTACGACGACTTTAGTCGGCAAAGCTGCCTACGTTGCCGACCTGAGTACCGGGCAGACATTATTTGCAAAAAACGCTTCAGAACCACTTGCACTAGCATCGCTCACAAAGTTAATGACGACAGCAACGGCGCTTGATAGCGCTCCCACTACAACTGTCGTTGCTATTACCCGCCTCTCCTTACTAGAAGGGTGGGGAGGTGATAGTGGTTTGTATGTACAAGAGCGATGGCGTCTTGGTGATTTATTACGATTTACATTAGTAGTTTCTTCTAATGATGGCGCGACTTCTATAGCGCAAAATATTGGCGCACTTTTAGAAAATCCTACTACTATTGCAACGCAAGAACATATCACCACGGCACATACAGCAGAACTACCCATTCCCAATGCTTCTGCTTTAGTATGGTCGGCTTCAACGACTGTGCTTAAAAATTATCAAGCTGCTTTTGTCAGTAAAATGAACACGCTTGCGAGTCAAATTGGACTTACACATGCGCGTTTTCTTGATCCGAGCGGTCTTGATTTGAGCACAACTACTTCTGGCGCCTACGCTTCTGCTGAAGACGTGGCGAAGCTCATAACATACGATGCGGCACGCTATCCAAATATTATTGATGCAACCCGTTTTCCAACGGTTACGGAAACGTCATTAAACAACATTGTACATACTGGCAAAAACACTGACCTTTTGACTTTGGGGGGATTGAATATTGTTGCCAGCAAAACAGGGTATACTGATATTGCTGGTGGCAATCTTGCTGTGATTGTTAATATTGCTGGCCACCCAATCGTTATTGTAGTGCTTGGTTCTACAGAAAGCGGTCGTTTTGCTGATGTGGCCGCTCTTGCATCAACGTCCGCCGCTGTTGTTGCTGCTGGCGGCTAGCAAAGGTATAATCACCAAAACATTGTTCGATTTTTATGATTAACGCTGATTTACTGAAGCTTTTTTTGCCCGGTACTACGGCATTTATTATTGGCATTTTACTTACCCCATTCATTAGCTCGTATTTGTATCGGCATAAACTCTGGAAGAAAAAAGCAGGAAAGGTAGATTTTCAAGGAAACGACACGCCAATTTTTAATAGTTTACATAAAGATAAAGAGGTGGGTACGCCCAAAATGGGTGGAGTAGTAATTTGGGCCAGCGTTTTTGTCACTGTTGCTGGTTTTTGGTTTATTGCACACCTAAGCCCAGATAGTTTAGCTGAGCGATTTAATTTTTTGAGTCGCAGTCAAACTTTTATTCCTATGGCGGTTCTTTTGCTCGGTGCGCTCGTTGGTTTGTATGATGATTATTTGGATGTATCTGGTTCGAAAGATCACAAAGCGGGCGGTTTGTCGCTCAAGAAACGATTGGTGGTAGTGGCAGTTATTGGTTTACTGTGCGGCTTATGGTTTTTTGTGAAGCTTGATATTTCTACGATCGGTTTGCCGTTTGGTCAGAGTTTGCCGCTCGGACCATTTTTCCCGGTGTTTTTTATGATTGTGGCGATGGCGGTGTATGCCGGTGGAGTTATTGACGGGCTCGATGGTTTGGCAGGTGGTATTTTTGCTGCTGCTTTTACCGCATATGGTGGTATTGCTTTTTTCCAACATCAATACGATCTTGCCGCACTTTGTTCGGTACTCGTAGGTGCCATTCTTGCTTTTTTGTGGTTTAACGTACCGCCCGCCCGCTTTTATATGGCTGAAACAGGCAGTATGGCTTTGACACTATGTTTAACCACGGTAGCTTTTATGACAGATTCTCTAGGGCATGGCTACGGTATTCTCGTGTTACCAATTATTGGTTTTTTACTCGTGGTAACAGTTGCTTCAGTTATCATACAAGTAATTTCCAAAAAAATGCGCGGTGGTAAAAAAATATTTTTAGTCGCACCACTGCACCATCATTTTGAAGCAAAAGGTTGGCCGGCAGCTAAAGTGACAATGCGCTACTGGATTTTGGCAGTTGTGTTGGCGATGCTCGGCATGCTTTTGGCAGTTATTCAAACAACTGCTATCCACTAAAATTGGGGATGGCATAATCGTTAACTAGTGCGATAATACACATAATGCATTTGCGTTCCATCGACAGAACTTTTTTGCTGGCAACTGTACTCTTGGTTATAGTTGGTTTTGCCATTTTTATGTCGGCCGCATTGGGATTAGCGGCGCGACAAAATATTAGCTACGTTGTGGTTATTGCTAAACAATTCGCAGTTGGTATTGTGGGAGGGGCAATACTTCTCATATCGTTTACCAGTATGTCGTATCGTCGATGGCGAAACTGGGCATTGTGGCTTTTTATTGTTGGTTTGTTGGCGTGTGTGGCAGTATTTCTTCCGAAAATTGGATTCTCGTACAATGGTTCACACCGCTGGCTTAATTTGGGACCGTTGAGTTTTCAACCATCGGAACTTTTGAAATTTGCCTCCATTATTTATTTTGCCGCCTGGATTGCAAAAGTTAAAAAAGGAATTACCACGGTGCGCCACGGACTTGTTCCGCTACTTATCATTATGGCGCTCGTTGGAGGATTGCTTATTAAAGAACCGGATACAGGCACGACAATTGTTTTAGTTACCGCACTGTTGGCAATGTTTATTACTGCGGGAGGAAAGTGGCGACATGTAGGTATTATTTTTTTAGTGGCCATACTTGCTGTGGGTGTATTAGCAATTGCTCGACCGTATGTGATGCAGCGTTTTTTAACGTTTTTAAATCCGTCTCAAAATTCGCTTAGTTCCGGATATCAGATTCAGCAAGCCCTCATTGCGGAAGGTTCTGGCGAGGTGTTTGGCCGTGGTTTTGGTCAGGGAATTCAAAAATTTAATTTTTTACCAGAGCCGGCTGGCGACTCTATTTTCGCCGTCGCTGCTGAGGAGTTTGGTTTTATTGGTTCGCTCATTCTCATTAGTCTCGTTATTTTTTTTGCTATACGCGGCTATCGTATCGCTGTGCAAACGTCGGAAACATTTGGAGGATCGCTCGTCGTTGGATTCGTTACAATTATTGTTGTGCAATCATTTGTCAATATTGGTTCCATGTTAGCAGTTTTGCCCTTAACTGGTATTCCTCTAGTATTCGTGAGTCAGGGTGGGACGGCAATGCTTTTTGCCTTATCCGAAGTTGGTATTATTCTCAATATTTCTAAAAACGGAAAAAAAGTGTAGAATCGTCGTATGAAAATTTTATTGACAGGTGGTGGAACAGGCGGTCATTTTTACCCGGTTATTGCCGTGGCTCAAGCCCTGCGTAAAGTGGCGGCTGAAACGAAACTGGTAGACGTGCAGCTGTATTATATGGCGCCGCAACCATACGACCGCCAAGTGCTTTTTGATAATCGTGTTGTATTTGTTCGCAATACTGCGGGCAAACTTCGACGATATTTTTCTATAGCAAATTTTTTTGATGTGTTTCGCACAGCCTGGGGAATTGTTACGGCGTTGTGGTCTCTGTATTTTATTTTTCCTGATGTGGTTTTTGGTAAAGGTGGATACGTTAGTTTTCCTGTTTTGTGTGCAGCGCGTTTTTTTGGAATTCCTGTTGTGATTCATGAGTCTGATAGTGTGCCGGGTCGTATGAATAGGTGGGCAGGGAAGTTTGCTATACGTGTGGCAGTTTCGTATCAGGAAGCGGCAAAATTTTTTCCAGCAGAAAAGGTAGCGGTCACTGGTAATCCTATTCGCCAAGAATTATTGCGACCAGTGCATGAAGGAGCACGTGATTTTTTGGAATTAGCACCAGCGCTGCCTGTTATTCTTGTATTAGGTGGTTCTCAGGGCGCTGAGCGTATCAACGAATTTCTCGTGGATGCGCTACCACGTCTTGTGGAAAAATATCAAATTATTCACCAAACCGGCGATGCTAATTTTAATAAAGTGCGCGGTTTAGCAAATGTTGTTTTAAGTGGAAGTTCCCATAAAGATCGTTACAAACCCTTTGCCTCACTTGAGGTGTTGGCTTTGCGCATGGCTGCTGGCGCGGCTGATGTAGTGATTACTCGAGCTGGTTCTACGCTTTTTGAAATTGCTGCATGGGGGGTGCCTGCTATTATCATTCCTATTACGGATTCTAACGGTGACCATCAGCGTCAAAATGCCTATAACTACGCTCGTTCTGGCGCGGCGGTAGTTATTGAAGAGAGTAATCTCTCAACCGCAATTTTAGTTTCAGAAATTGACCGGTTGATGAGTCAGCCAGCAGAACGTGATGTAATGAAAAAGGCAGCCCTTGGTTTTGCTCGCGCTGATGCCGCGGATATTATTGCTCGAGAAATTATTGGTCTAGCTCTTAAACATGAAAAATAATTCTCCCGTTGCTGTTCGTTTTGCTCCGAGTCCGACCGGTTTCTTTCACATTGGCAGTGTGCGCACTGCACTCTTCAATTTTTTATTCGCCCGTCATTATGGTGGCCAGTTTGTATTGCGCATTGAAGATACGGATGTGGCTCGCAGCAAAAAAGAATATGAAGATAATATTCTTGAAAATATGCGCTGGCTTGGTTTGGAATGGGATGTATTTGCACGACAATCTGAACGAGCAGACATTCACGCCACCGAACTGCAAAAGTTGCTCGCCAGTGGCGCAGCCTATGTTTCCAAAGAAAAAGTTGAAAAAGAAGGAGATCGGGGAGAGGTTATTCGTTTGCGTAACCCTGGCACCATAGTAACGTTCCATGATGAAATTCGGGGCGATATTAGTGTGGATACTACCGATCTCGGTGATTTTATTATTGCTCGCAGTCCAACAGAACCATTGTTCCATTTCAGTGTGGTTGTTGACGATTTTTTAATGGGCATCACGCACGTTATTCGTGGTGAAGACCATATTTCCAATACGCCACGTCAAATTCTTATTCAAGAAGCACTTGGCGCACCGCGACCTATCTATGCCCATTTACCCCTTATTTTGGCCGCCGATCGCTCTAAGCTTTCTAAACGAAAACATGGCGAGCGCGTCGCACTTAGCTACTATAAACAGGCCGGTTTTTTACGCGCCGCGCTCATTAATTATATTGCGTTGCTTGGCTGGAACCCCAACCAAAACGAACGAGAAATTTTTTCTCTTGACGAGCTCATTCATCTTTTTGATATAGCACACATTCAAAAAGCCGGTGCAATTTTTAATGAAGAAAAATTGCGATGGTTTAATCGAGAATATATGCGCACGCAACCGCCAGAATTACTCCTACAAGACATTGTCAAGGTGCTGAGCAAGCGCTACTTTGCAGGTGCTGTGGAGACTTTGGCTCCTAAAATTGTGTCTAGTATTCGTGAGCGAGTAAGTGTGACAAGCGATGTCGAAACAATGATGGATGCGGGTGAATTCTCATATTTTTTTGAAACACCTGTGCTAGATGCTAAAAAAATTATTTGGAAAGATACCAGTACTGAAACAACACGGGCGCACCTTGAAAAAATAATTTCTTTTGTTACTACCCTTACGTCTGATTTTGATGCCGAAAAGGCCAAAATGGTTTTGTGGCCCTACGCTGAACATCAGGGTCGGGGAGCGGTATTGTGGCCAATGCGCTATGCACTCTCCGGTCGGGAAAAATCACCAGATCCTTTTACATTGGCGGCTATTTTGGGTAAGGAAGAAACTATTAAGCGACTGAAGGCGGCTTTGGTCGCAATTTCGTGATACTATAGGGCTATGCTCAATGCTCGTTCTGGTTTCATTACGGCGGTACTTCTTATTGTGGCTGCTCTTGTTATTCTTGGTTACTTTAAAATTAATATTCAAACTATTGTAGAATCTCCCACAGTGCAGGCCAATCTACAGTACGCGTGGCAACTTTTAGTTGAAGGTGTCCGGAGCGGTTGGAGTTACCTGCTTGCGCTCGCCGGCACGTTTATTCACTGATGCTGATTTCTTAAAAAAACTTTTCAAGATTGCCTCTCGAACAAAAAACCACCAGTATAAACTCAATGTTCGCAGGATACCTAATTCTTTAAAACGGCGAGCGGAACTATATACGATGAGGTGCGGATCATAAATAATATGGCCAACAGTCGTAAGTTGCTTGGCAAAATTAGTGTCGTCTCCATAAAAAACAATTTCTGTGTTAATACCGCCGATAGCGCGCAGAGCTTTTTTTGTTACCACAACATTACCAAAGGCCATAGTACCACCAATGTGCAACCACTGTAGGAGGTAGTGGGTTGGAGTGTAGCATATTTGTTGAATAAAAAGACTTATTGCTCCAAAAATTTTACCATTATCGTAATAATAGTATGGTCCCGCTACCGCCACTGCGCCAGTGTGTAAATGCGCAACACAACGTGTTAACCAATCACGTGGCGGTAAGCAGTCAGCGTCTAAAAAGGCGATAATGTCGCTCTCGGTGGCTTCTTGGCCAGCTTCCCGGGCAAATTGTACTCCCGGTTTCTTTTCTAAAATGTACGTAACGGCAGGATACTTTTTAATAATAGCTGCCGTGCCATCGTGCGAATTATTATCAACAACAATCACGTTAAAATTTGGATATGCTAATGCTAGTACCGCTTCAATAGTGGCGCCAATATACTTTTCTTCATTATATGCAGCTATGATTATAGAAACAGAGGGGCTGTGTACATTAGTCTCCTTCATATTTTTTAAGAATTTTTGAACGAATATATTTTCCAAAACCGAATATTATTATCGCTATAATAACAATTCCAGCAAACATTGCCACTCGGCCAAGAAGATTGTTAACGTGTACATATAAATCTGTAAAGAAAAAACCAATACTTACCAATAATCCTGTCCAAAATAGTTCTCCAATGGAATTGATAAGTAGGTATCGGCGGAAGGGAGTGTTGGAGAGTCCGGCAGTAAATAACACCAAAGGAGCGAAACCAAAGCCGGTCGTTAGTTTTGAGACAATAAGAATTTTTTCATGATATAAGTGGAAAAATTTCTCCAACGTTATCACATGTTTTTCAGTGATAGAAAAAAACCGTCCGAATTTCGCGATGAACGGTCGTCCCCAGCGTCGACCAATCCAGTACCAGCCGATGTCGCCGATAAGATCGCCAACCATAAGGGCAAAAAAAGCGGGGATAAGATCAATAAAATTAAGTCGTATAAAAACACCCGCAAGCATCATAATAATTGGTCCCTCAAACATAGCCCCGAGAATAATCAGTGGGTATTTAATAATTGGTACAAGACCAAAAAGAATAGCAGGTGACATGATTAAGCGATACTATGATTATGATCAATAAAACGATGGCGAAGATAGTTGCCGACCCCAATGAGTGCAGCGAAAAAAATGAGTGCAGCGACGACAACGGTAATTTGACTCAAAATATTGTTTAAACGTATAAAGAGATCGGTAAAGAAAAAACCTATAGCAAGCCAGATTGCTGTCCAGAAAAATTCACCAATAGCATTAATGAGAATATAACGAGAGAAGGGAACACGGCTGAAACCAGCAGTAAATAGTGTTACTGCAGCAAAACCGAAACCCATCGTTAGTTTTGAAATGATTAAAATACGCTCATGGTATCGATGAAAAAATTTCTCCAGTGTTACCACGTGTTGTTCGGTAATAGAAAAAAAACGTCCGAATTTTGCAATAAATGGTCGCCCCCAGCGTCGGCCAATCCAATACCAACCGATGTCGCCGATGATATCAGCAACAATGAGAGTAAAGTAAACAGGGATCAAGTCAACAAAATTTAGCCGAACAAAAATGCCACTTATCATCGTCATAAGTGGCCCAACTAAAAGAGCGCCGAGCATAATAAGAGGATATTTAATTGCCGGCACAAAGTTGAAAATCGAAAAAAGAAACGAAACAGACATTGTGCTATAATACTAGCATATGAACTCTTCCGACGATATGTCCGCTCGCTTTACTGAAGCTATCAAGGATACAGGTTTTGAAGGAGATATTGCCAGCGATGAAAAAACCTTAACGAGCCACAGTAAAGATGCTAGTCTTTTTATTATAAAACCAACATTAGTAGTGTTTCCTAAACATACCGACGATGTGAAGCGGTTGGTACGGTGGGCCGAGACCCAAAAGAAAGCCGGTGTCGACGTCTCCCTCACGGCGCGCTCGGCAGGAACGGATATGAGCGGTGGGCCACTTACATCATCAATTTCCGTTGATTTTACACGGTACTTTAATCATATTGGCGAAATCCATGAAGAGTTAGGAAAATTGACCACTGAGGGAGCTCATGATGGCGTGACGAGCGACGTGACGACTGCTGGTTGGGCCATTACTGAACCCGGGGTGTATTTTCGTGATTTCGATAAGGCTACGCTCAAATGGGATATGATTTTACCGTCGTATCCAGCATCACGAGAACTGTGCACGATTGGTGGTATGGTTTCAAATAATTCCGGTGGTGAGAAGACCTTACTCTATGGAAAAACAGAAGATTATGTATTGGAACTACATATGGTTTTACGCGATGGTAATGAGTACGTGTTTAAACCGCTCTCGCTTGTCGAGTTAGAGGAGAAGAAAAAACTTCAAACCTTGGAAGGGGAAGTGTATCGACAAATGAGTGAGCTGGTGGAAAAAAACGATGTACTTTTGAAAAAGGCCAAGCCGCCAGTGAGTAAAAATTCTGCTGGCTATTATCTGTGGAATGTACTCGACACAAAGCGGGGCGTTTTTGATATCACCAAATTACTCGTTGGTTCCCAAGGCACGCTTGGTTTTGTCACAAAAATTAAGGTTCGCTTGATTCGACCGCGTACGCATTCGCGCTTACTCGTCCTGTTCTTAAAAGATATGAATCGTCTCGGTGATATCACCAACCATCTTTTGCAATTTAAACCAGAAAGTTTGGAATCGTACGACGATCATACTTTTAAACTTGCAGTAAAGTTTTTTCCAATCATGATTCACCGAATGAAGGGGAATCTTATAAATTTGGCAATTCAATTTTTACCTGAATTTTGGGCGGTGCTCACTGGCGGTATGCCCAAACTTGTTTTAATGGCTGAGTTTACTGCTGACAATGATGCGGCAGCACTTGCTGCGGCTCAAAAAGCCCAAGCCAGTGTGCATGAATTTGCCAAGCAAGAGTTTAGTGCACCGTCGCGTATCACTCAGTCGCCGCGTGAAGTGCAAAAATTCTGGACCATTCGACGTGAGAGCTTCAATATGCTCCGTCAACATGTTAAAGGTTTGCGTACCGCACCGTTTATTGATGACTTTGTGGTGGCGCCAAAATATTTGCCAGAATTTTTACCGAAGCTCTATGCTATCTTGGACAAATATCCGATGACCTACACCATTGCTGGCCATGTTGGCGACGGTAATTTTCACATCATTCCGCTTATGGATCTCCACAATCCGAAATCAACGCAGATGATTGCTGAATTGGCCCCTAAGGTTAACGAACTTATTTTCCAGTATCACGGTTCCATCACAGGCGAACACAATGACGGTCTCGTTCGTTCTGGTTTTTTGAAAGAAATGTATGGCCCGGAGGTGTACGCGCTGTTTGAGAAAACTAAGCACGTTTTTGATCCTGATGGAATCTTTAATCCACACAAAAAAGTTGGTGTTACTTGGGAACAGGCGCTCACGCACGTCGATACGTCCCAAGCACTCTGATATGAGTTTATTTATTCATCTATTAGAAACATACAAATATTTTATTCTTTTGCCCGTTGATATTATTGAAGGGCCAATCACAACAGTCATTGCTTCTTTTTTAGCTTCGCTCGGATTTCTGAATGTTTTTATTGTGTATGGTTTTGCTGTGCTCGGCGATATTATCGGTGATTTAGGATTGTATTGGATCGGTCGTTTGGGACGGAACACCATTATTCCCCGATACGGACATTATGTGGGCGTAACAAATGAACGTTTAAAATTTGCAGAGGAACATTATAAAAAACATCTTGCCTCGACTGTTTTTTTGGGAAAAATCGTAGATGTAACCAATCTACCGATACTACTTACTGCTGGGGTGACTAAAACAGATATGAAGAAGTATCTGCAAGTTATTAGTGTTGCGGCTCTTGGTAAGGCGGCAGTATTTACTGTCATTGGATACTATTTTGGACGATTTTATATAACTATAAATAATATACTTCACAATTTTAATTTAGCTATTACTATAGTGGTACTTGCGGCCCTACTAGCATTTGGGGTGTATAAAATTGTACTCAATTATTTTGTACACTAGAAATACGCGCACGGAAAGCGGCAAGAACATCGGCTGGTTTAATTTTTTCAATGAATGGATGGCGAGAACGAAAAAACATCTGATAAAGGCCACGTTCGCCGGAACGATCAATAGTAATATCGCGAGGATTCGGAGGAGTAAAAATGTGTGGCCCGGGTCCCATGAGAACAATACTGGGTAAGTTAACTACGTGAGCAAGATTCCTCGGTCCACTATCGACACCGATAAAGTAATTACTCATGCGTAATACAAGCAATGATTCAGCGACGTTTGTTTTGCCTATGAGTGAATAGACTGGGAATGATAATCGAGTGGCAATATATTGATAATCAGCCTCTTCGTGATTGCTATTACCAATAAAAATAAAACGTAGAGCGTGCACATGATGCAACTGTTTTAGAAGCTCGATCCATTTATCATTGTTCCAACACTTTGCCCAGCCACCGCCAGTATGAATAATGACTTTTATTTCATTAGTTTGCAGAGGTTGTAGACTCTGGATGCGGGCTTCATCCGATTGAGTAAAATGGAAAAAGGAATGAAAATTAATAGTCAGAGAATCTTGAGGTGTGAGACCTAAAAGTTGAAATGTAGTATATGACCACGGTCGTGGACGTCTCCGAAATAACAAACAAATTCCAAGGTGAAGACCATAGCGAATAAGCACAAGAAAACGAAGTTCTATGCGATTCGTTTTTATTTTTGATAAGAGGGCCTGAGCTTCTGGCCCGATAATAAGAATAATAATTTTTGTATATACATCGAAATTTTGATTCGTGTGCGTATCGTGCTCGTAGGTTCGATTAAACATCGATGTAGCACAGAATACGTTTCTAATACCATGTATTTTTTCAACCAACGGTTTAAGAGGAGGGGAGACCATTATGTCCACTATTGCTCCAGGATTTTTTTCCAGAAAAGTTGCTAACGCTGGTAGTGAAGCGGCAAATTCACCTATAAGACAGGTGTGTATGATGAGAATTTTAGGGGTAGTGTGTAGAGAGCGGCGCCTATGAAAAAGGTTATAAAAAAAAATTTGCAACGGCAACGCGCACCACAGAAAAATACCTTTATATATATCTCGGTTTGAATTACGTGTTTTTCTCGCATATTCTCGCATATGTGTATGATAGGTTACAGTAAATATAGTATTTAAGATTATTGACACATTGTCAATAACTAGGTATATTTATTCTGTTATTTTTGTTCTTTACAAGAAAGGAGGCTACGATGTGTACTACATCTAACCACCACACGAAATCTCTGTCGTCGTTGCAAACAGTGTTATTGTCAGCATTCAGTATATATCTCCGATTCTGGCATCGTTGGCGAATTGTGGGGGCATGTCGAATTCCTGCAACTGGCCCGGCAATTATTGTCGCTAATCATACGGGCGATCTTGACCCTCCAATACTCTTGATAGCCAGTCCTTCTAGATTGATTCGTTTTGTTGCTGCTCGACGTTTATTCAAGCGCCCTTTTATTGGCGGTTTGATACAATGGTCTTGCAAATTGGACGGAGCGATTCCCGTAGATCTTTCGGTGAAAAGTTTGGCTAGTCTTTTACCAGCTATTCGTGCTTTGCAAGAAGGAGATCTTGTAGGAATCTTTCCAGAAGGCCCTCCCGATCTTGATTGCGCCCTGAAATTTCCGAAAAAAGGAGCGGCCGTACTCGCACTGCTATCAGGTGCTCCGGTAATTCCAGTATATATCCGCGGTACACCACCGCACCGTTCTACCATCGGAGATTTTTTAAGACGGGGAAACGTTCAGGTACATTTTGGTGAGCCATTGTTATTTTCTAGACAATCTGGCAAGTTAAACAGAGACTATGTTCGGACTGTTTCAGAACAAATCATGAATGCGATTGTTGACATAGGTTCTCGCGTTGAGAATCAATCAGTTGCCGATGGTGTGCTTGTAAAATGTGAATAAATGGTAGCCCTACATAGCATGTTTGTATTTTTGCCTCGTTCGTATGAGCGGGGCTTTTTATTTTTATAAAAAATCAATAGGTATTATCCACAGACACAGGTTATTGTTGTTAGAGTAAATACACTATAATGCATATATGATGCGTGAGCCGGTGACCGTCAGGAAACCGTGGGGCTCGTTTCGACAGTTTGCGTTTAACGAACCGTGTACGGTAAAGATCATTGTGGTGAAGGCGGGCGAGGCAATTAGTTTGCAGCGTCACGAAGGCCGCAGTGAATTTTGGCGAGTGCTTTCGGGAGAACCTCTCGTCACTATTGATGAGAAAGAAACAACGGCTAAGCCGGGTGATGAATTTTTTATTCCCCGTCAAACGAACCATCGTCTTGCTGGACAGCAGGAGGATTGTCAGGTGCTTGAAGTCTCATTCGGTTTTTTTGACGAACATGATATTACAAGAATTGAAGATAAATATGGTCGAGTATAAGAAGGAGATTACGAGTAATGGTTCGCACTAAAATTACTCGTTCTCATACGCTCCCTCGTTTTAAGGATTGCCAACCACTCGGTGTCTTAACGTATAACGCTACACAAGGTCTCTTTGTTCGCCGCGAAAGCGGTGTGCGAGTGACCCTCACTATTCTTTGGGAAGAGGTGACGGGCTATTTTGGTCTTCTTGGTAAAGAAGTTTCTATTCGCTATTCTAATGGCGTTAAAGAAAATCCACGCTTCTGTTCAAAATTTCGTTTTTTTGTTGACGGTGATTCGTGGGTTCTTGTGTATGTCAAAGAAGTACATGATACACGTTCGCTGGTTGTGGCTACCGCGCACGATGTGTATTCGTGGTTAGTACGAAGCGAAATCCCTTTAGAAAAAGAAGTGTTAGCCACTACAGCAATACCTGATTTTGTGTTTGCTACCTCAACACCACGTCATCATTGGCTATATCGTTCCGGATTGTTTACCACAGCACTGTTTTCTAGCGACCTACGACATTGGAAACAAGAGCCAGATTTATTATACACATCACGACACAATGCATTTGATAGTGGCCCTCTTGTACCTATTGGCACACGACGGGTACCAGAAGGTATTTTGGTGATATATGATGCTTCACGTACAGAGGGTATACTCACGCGTGTAGCTGCAGGTGCAATACTTTTTGCTGCGGATAATCCTAAAAAAATACTCTGGCGGTCTCCGGTGCCGGTATGGGAAAGTCTTGTGTATAGCGAGAAAGGAGCGGTACTGCCCCTCGGCGTTGCATTTACGGATGCAGAAAAACCAAATGGAGAACGTGTGATGACACTCTACTGGATTGCTGCGGACAACTCTATTATTCGTGCTACCATTCCGCTGCCGCAATCAGTACCATTACTTGCCACCCCACCCGAACGACGTTTTTTAAATAGACACCACGCGAATCCGATATTGCAAGCCCGACCTCATTATGAATGGGAAAATGAGGCAGTGTTTAATCCGGCGGCTATCTATGACAACGGTCGTGTGCATGTATTGTATCGAGCTGTCGGTGCGCACGGCCTCTCAGTGCTCGGGTATGCGTCTAGTGCCGACGGATTTAATTTTGACGATCGATCTACGGAGCCGGTTTTTGCTTTACCACGTTTGCGATCAATTGCTGATATTGCAGAGCGACAATATGGTCCCACAATCTATCCTTCGGGGGGCAGTTGGGGCGGCGTAGAAGATCCTCGTTTAGTAAAAATTGAAGATAAAATATATCTAACTTTTACCGCTTTTGATGATTGGAATTCTATTCGCATGGGTGCGAGTTCAATTAATCGTGAAGATTTTCTCAATAAACGTTGGCGTTGGACTGAGCCGATTCTCATTTCGCCACCTGGTCAGCGCCATAAAAACTGGGTACTTTTTCCTGAAAAAATTGACGGAAAATTTGCTATTTTGCATAGCGTCACACCAACGGTACGCATTGAATATGTGCACACACTCGAGGAGCTCGCTAAGGGGCATCGGCAGATACATAGCGTTGATCCTATTACTATACCGGAAATATCAGGTCGATGGGATGCTCGAGTGCGCGGTGCTGGTCCGCCTCCCATAAAAACTCCAGCTGGTTGGTTGGTGTTATATCATGGTCACGAAAAATCTGAACCAGGTAAATACAAACTCGGTGCTTTATTACTTGATGCGCACCACCCTGAAAAAGTTATTGCTCGTTCAGCATATCCAATTTTAGCTCCAGATATGTGGTACGAAAACAGTGGTAAGCCTGGTGTTATATATGCATGCGGTTCTATTGTGCACAATGGAAACATTTCCATTTATTATGGTGGCGCAGATCGACATGTGTGTGTAGCCACAGCACCACTCGCAGAACTTTTAGAAAAAATTAAACATCGTCGAAAATCGAGCGGTACGCAGGACCATGCAATTATTTTAAAATAATATATATGTTTGTTGTTCGTCGTTATGAGAAAAATCCACTTGTACGTCCCACTACAGATGATGTGTGGCGATCGTATGCTACGTTTAATCCTTCGCTCGTTGCGATAGGGAAGCGTGTTGATATGGTGTTTCGGGCGGTTGCTGAGCCACGACCGCTTGCTGAAACTTCAGGTGCTCGTGGCCAATTTTTTCTCTCAACAATTGGCCGAGCCGCGAGTCCTGATGGCTTACATTTTTCTGATATAACGCCGTTTATAACGCCGCAAGAAATGTGGGAACGGTATGGTTGTGAAGATCCGCGGGTAACGTACCTCAACGGTACGCATTATATTTTTTATACAGCTTTGTCGCATTTTCCTTTTTCTGCTGATGGTATTCGTGTAGCTGTCGCGTTGAGTAAGGATTTAAAAACAATTCAAGAACGACATCTCGTAACACCGTTTAACGCTAAAGCAATGACGCTTTTTCCTGAAAAAATCGGTGGAAAATTAACAGCCGTTCTTACCGTGCATACCGATACACCGCCCTCAAAAACCGCTCTTATACAATTTGATTCACCAGAACAAATGTGGTCAGAAACATATTGGCGTGAATGGTTGACGCACATTGACGAGTGGTCGTTTAATCTTAAACGTGCTGAGGATGAACGTATTGAGATTGGTTCAACGCCTCTGAAAACTCCAGCCGGTTGGCTCATCTTTTATTCGCACATTCGCCACTATTACAGTCAACATCAAAAAATTTTTGGCGTAGAAGCTATTCTTCTTGATCTCAAAAATCCACGAAAAATTATTGGTCGAACACGTGGGCCACTCTTGGTACCAGAGGAGGTGTACGAGCGGTATGGAACAGTGCCCGATGTGGTATTTCCGTCGAGCGCGCTTCTGGTGGGCGATATGGTTCGTATTTATTATGGTGCTGCTGACACGGTATGTGCTGCTGCTGAAGTGCGTCTTGCAGATTTACTTGCAACAATGATGGGGGAATCGGTGCTGACTCGTTTTTCTAAAAATCCTATTCTGACACCTACCAACAATGCGTGGGAAAAAAAAGCAGTATTTAATCCAGCAGCTTTTGAAATAGATGGCACAACACATATATTGTATCGCGCCATGTCTGCTGATAATACATCACGTATTGGTCATGCGACGACACGTGACGGTGTGCGTATCATAACGCGTGATACTATGCCACTATATGAACCGCGTGAACCTTTTGAATTAAAAAATATTCCTAATGGAAATTCTGGTTGTGAAGATCCGCGGGTGACGCGAATTGGTGATAGGGTGTATATGTGCTACACCGCGTTTAACGGCACACAAGCGCCGGCGGTGGCGTTGACATCTGCTCCCGTTTCTGATTTTTTGGAAAATACAAAAGGGAAGTGGTCGTGGGAAAAACCAGTGCTTATTTCGCCGGTGGGTGTGGACGATAAAGATGCGTGTATTATGCACACTGCTCATCATGGCACACTTTTTTTCCATCGCATCAATAACGCTATATGTGTTAGTTCAATTACTATAGAGCAACCAAAACCGGTCACTGACTATGCGGTCATGTTAGAACCGCGTCACGGTATGTGGGATGCTAAAAAAATTGGTCTCAATACCCCACCGATGCTCGTCAAAAGGGAAGATGGTACGTCAGCGTATTTGTTCGTGTACCATGGTATTGCCGAGGATTCTTCTGAATACCGTCTTGGCTTAGCACTTCTTGACGCAACGAATCCTACAAAAGTGGTGGCGCGCACTACTGATTGGGTTTTAGAACCACATATGAAGTATGAGAAAGAAGGCCAAGTCGCAAATGTTGTATTTCCATGCGGGGCAGTGATTCGCGACGATACTTTATATGTTTACTACGGTGGTGCTGATACGGTGTGTGGTGTGGCAACAGGCTCCATAAAAAAGATTTTAAAAGTTCTTTCTTAAAAGGCCTTTTAAAATAAGACAATGTCGTAAAAGATATATTGTGCGACGCATCTATACTTTTGCGTCAGGTGCTTCCCTACAGGTAAGGATAGTTTTTGGGCAGATTTCGGCAGAATTGATAAAACTAAAAAGAGCAGCCCCGCAAGTGCTGCTCATATCTGAACTATGACGGTCTGGTTTTAAAAAAAATATAGAAACCAGTCTTTTTCTTCCTGTAGTATATCTAAAAACAGGTCGTGCTGCTAATGAATTTTCCACAAAAAAGACGTTGGTATAGCCGACAACTTTCCCTTTGAGAATGATGGGTCTGATAAAAAAAAGATAAAAAAAGCCGCCAACGGTTTTACGAAGGCGGCGTATCAGCTATGGTGTCAGCAACTGGGCAACTTACCAAAAAAACTTCACCACTTTCCTCCCAATAAAGCATAAGGCCTTTAAAAGTTATCTGATAGTCATTAAATGTTCCGTGATCCCTTTTGATAATTAAAAGACCTTGTTGTAATGCCCTCTCGATGGTTAGTAGACCGCCTGGAACAGTAGTGTGATAAATACTTGCTGTTCCGTCCTTTTTCTCATTTCCTTTTATAAGCCGAACAACATCTTTTACAAATTCTGTTACGTGCCATTCTCTGGCTGCTTCTTCTGAATTTGCCATACATACCTCCATGAAATGTGTCAGGCATGATTTAACATCGCTAATTTCTTTTTGATATCAATAGCTTTGCCATAGGTATCAAGAATTTTTATTTCTCCTATCAGTATTGGTAGGAGAAAATGATCGACGATGCTGTCAGGTAATCGACCTGTTCTTTTAACGTGCGCTAAAAGCAAGAGAGCTTTTTTTTCGGCATCTGTTCTGTTTGTTGTTTCTGTGTCAACAGACAAAATGGCATGTACAAGAACTTCATATTCTGGTTGGTCGGTTATGTTTGCAACCTGAGCAAGAATTCCACGGTGTTCCGGATGGCGCTGTAACTTTAACATACAAGAACTCCTTTCTTTCGTATCAAGAAAAAATTATGCTACCACGAATCTGATTAGGTATAGTACTCGTGTGTATGTAAAAAGCAAGAGGCACCTACCCTTCTACATGAACTTTTTTATTTTTGTCGAGTTTGCCACCTTTAATCCAATATGCGAGCACGGCACCAGTACACATAACAATTGCTGCCCAAAAGAACACATCACCATAGCCAGATACTTCAGCTTTAAGAATAATGAGTTGAATAAAAGTAGCGTGAGCGTTGGCGGGTGTGGCAATAGTAGTTGTTGGCAAGACGTTGGAAAGTTGATTGCCAATATTGTTAAGATTCAGATGGCTAAATTTTGCAAACGTTAACACATTGCTGTTGATAAAATTATTAAGAAGTGTGGCAAATACAGAGATACCAAAAGCGCCAGCAATATTGCGACCGAGCATTAAAATAGAAGAAGCCATACCAATTTCTTCGGGTGGTACGGCTACTGCAATAGCGTTGGTTCGTTGGGCCATACCAAATCCCATTCCGAATGCCATTATCATAAGTGGCCAAATAATATCCCACGCTGTTGAGCGTGGATCAATGCCGGCGAGGAGAAATATTCCAATACTACCAACAAATGTGCTTACCATAATCACCCATCGCATTTCTACTCTACCAACAAGGGAGCCGCCCAGTGGTGCGGAAATAACAAACATGAATGCCATCGGGATAAACAAATATCCAGCCTGGGTGGCACTGTAACCAAGAAATGTTTGGGCAAAAATAGGAACAAGGAAAATACCACCCATAAGAGCCATAAAAATAATAATGTTATTAAGTAGCACACTCACAAAAAGATTATTTTTGAAAAATTTCAAATCAACGAGTGGTTCAGGATGATCATATTCAATAGCAATAAAAATAAGAAGCGCTAGTAGGGTGACTGCGTAGCACGCGTTACTTGCGGCCGAAAGCCATCCCCAACTTTGTCCTTGATCAAGGACAAGTGAAAGTGTGGCTACAGCTATGCCGAGAATAGTTGCTCCCCACCAATCAAATTTAACAACACGTCGGCGTATCGAATGTGATTCGTGAATAAAACTCCAAGCCATTACCACACCAACAATACCGACTGGCACGTTTACCCAAAAAACCGAACGCCAACCGAATGCGTCAATGAGCGGGCCACCAATAAGCGGCCCAAAAACTGAAGCGGCAGCAAATGATGCCGACCAAATACCCAAGGCTTGTGCCCGCTCTCTATTTTCAGGAAATGTAAAAACAAGAATAGCCATTGCCGTTGGATAATCCGCCGAACTCGCAACGGCTTGAATGATACGAAATACGATTAAAGAACTAAGGTTCCAAGAAAGAGCGGCAAGTATGGAGCCAGCGATAAAAATACCAAATCCCCAAAGGTACACGCGTTTTCGACCTGTTGTATCGCCTAATTTGCCCCAAATTGGCACGAAAATAGCGTTGGCGATGATATATGCCGTAGCAATCCAGCTTGAAGCGCTGACGGTAATATGAAAGTCGCTAATGATTTTAGGTAGGGCCAGATTAACAATGGTCTGATCAAGACGACCAAGAAATGTGCCAATGATAACCGTGAGAAGAATAATCCACTTCAGAGTACCGCCGGCTGCCGTGATGCCCCCTGCCCTATCTCGTAGTGTTGTTGTGGCTGTAGCCATTCGCGACGCCCATTTGTTTTATTGATAAATCCAGGCACGTGCTGACATACCGTTTTTTAATTCCGGATACGCGCTCGTGTCAAAACGGATTTTGACGTCAAAATTTTGTTCTTGGCGGGAGTTAGAAATATTAAATACAACGTCACTAGCTGTGGCGGTTGGACTAATACTTGAAACAACACCAACAAATTCTTTTGAACCGAATGCGTCAACGGTAAAAATAACTCGGTCGCCCACTTTAATTCTATCCAAACCCTTATCTTCCTCAACTTGGGCGTGTACGCGTAACTGTGAAGGATCGATAACAGTGACGACTGACTGACCAGGGTTAAAGAGCGCGCCAATATCGTTATTTTCTGAAATGACCAAAGAATCAACAGTCGTTTTAATAATTTCGTTGCCAACGCGAGCGACCGGAGTATTAGCTTTAACAAAATCACCATCTTGCACATATACTGCTTCTAAAGTACCTGAAACATCGGGTGCGAGAGCGATTTCCGGTGCAGAGATTGTTGCTGTATCAGTATATACGCGAGAGTTGGTAATACGCATATATAGAAATCCGCCAGCTGTGCCGAGAATTGCCAAACATAAAAGCACGGTATAAAACCATGAGCTCTTAAGAATACGAACGAGTAAAACTGGTTGTTTGTGGTGGGCGGTTTCGCGCTCCTGATCTTGGTGTGTTGATGTTGTTTCGCTCATATGTTTTATTGATTACCGAATGTTACTACTCGCTCGCCTTCTGAAAGGCCTTGATCAATTTCAACCCAACCATTGGCGCCGGTAATGCCTACGGTGACGTTTTTGGTTTTGAGAACGGACGATGTGGCCACAAGTACCAGTGGCGATCCAGCATTAGCTAGCACGGCGCTTTGGGGTACTGCGAGTACACCATCGTTTTCGCCGACAACAATGGTAGCGTTAGCTGTCATGCCATCTTTAATACGCGAATCATTATGGAGAAATTGAAGTGTAACTTTATACATTCCTACGCCATGTATCAGCGTTTGACCAGGATCAATAGTTACTACTTTTGCAGGAAACATAACGGAGGGACCGTACGCATCTAATGTCACTGTTGCGTCTTGGTTGAGGGCAATAAGACCGATAGAATCCTCTGGTAAATATGTATCAACTTGGTACGGTGTGTCAGAAATAATGTGGATGAATGGCGTGTTTGCGTTTACGGTTTCGCCAATATTGCCACTCGATTCTGTTACTGTGCCATCGACAGGTGCAATAAGTGAATCTTCAGCGAGAGTCGCTTGGGCCTGCTGCACTTTTGCTGCTTGAGCGGCAATGGTTTGTGCTGTATTGCCAGCTTGTTGCAGATTGTAATTTGATTGAGCAACAGCCAACGCTGTTTGAGCGCTAGTAATTTCATTTTGTGCGTTTACTATGGCAGTATTGGCGGTATTAATGGTGGCGAGATATGTAGCTACGTTAGTTTGTGCCGGAGAACTTATTTGAGCGAATGCAGTAATAGCTGTAGAAATAGTATTAATAAACGCAGCAATAGTACTCGTGTAATGTTTTGCATCGCTCAAAAGTTTTTCGGCTGATGTGGTACCAGCAGCTATTTCTGCACTCCACGCCTGAAGATCGAGAATTGTTTTCACTTGTTCTGCTTCAATTTGTTGTTGTTGATTAAATGTTTGTGTTTGTACGATGAATGTCGGATTCGCTGATTGTGGACTAGTAAAGAGACTGTTGGAATCGTTTGTAATAGCGTTTTGGATGGTGGTATATGCTCCAGCGACGGCAGAAATAGCGCTTTTTTGTGCGGTTTCTAGAGTTGAGCTAGCAACTGCTTGTTGTTGGGGGGTAAGATTGCGCGAGAGTTCAGCTAACGTAGCTTGGGCAGCGGCAACTGCTGCGGCATCGGAAGCGGTATCGAGTGTCGCAAGCACTTCTCCTGCGGTGACGTGATCACCAACGGCGACATTGACCGAACTGAGTGTACCGTTTTTCTGAAAAGCTAAACTATCTTCCGTAGCAGCAGTTACTGTACCGTATGCAGTCACAACATGTTGTAAGTTCATTTTTTGTACTGCAACGGTGTGAAAAGCTTGTATGTTTGGTTGAGGAATAAAATAAAAGGCATACACCACCATAGCTGCAGCCACAAAGATGCACGCCGCAATAGCAATTAAGTTCTTTTTCATTTTTTTGTAGTATACCGTAGTGTTATGTTATTTTCCAGCAGAGTCTTTCAAGAGTGATATGGTAATAGAATTTGTAGAGGAAGCAACGGGGAATATAAGACCAGGTACAAAGAATTCGTAATTGTTGGTGGTATAGCGAATAAGACCAGCGAGTGGTGTTTCAAGTTGTGGTGTGTCAGTTGCGGTACTGGTTGCGAGTGTTGAAGTGGCGTTGAGTTCGTTCAAAATGTTTGTAAAATTATTTTCAACTGGATATGGTGACGCCGTATATTTTTGAAGTGAGATACCGGTTACTCCCGTTACTTTTTCTAATTTTTGGTCAACGGAAACGAGCATACCATACAAACTTCCATCAGGATTGTACACATTTTGTTTATGAATAATAAGTGGCAAGAGAACAGTTGCTGTAGAGCTAGCACTATTTTCTGAAAGAAGAGTGGCTGGTCCGTAGTTCGATGTGTCAATATTGTGAGATCGTAAAAAGTTTAAAGCTACCGTGATCGTGTCGGTGGCGCTTGTGTCGGAAGAGAGAGGTAGGTATGTTTCGTCTGGCCACACTGCTGAATTTTTAGATATTGCAATACTCATTTTGTTTAAATTCATAGAAACAATATATCCAAATGGTTGAGATTCTTGAACCTCAATTCCCCCCACACTGTTATTAGCATTAGCAATAGACGTTATGTTTGTTAATTCAAAACCGAGGTTTTGAATGTTATCTAGGAGTTCAGAACGAGCATCGCTGCTAGTGTCAGTCTCTATAACATTTGCCGTGGTTGTTTGTAATGAGGGTGCTATACCAGTAAAAATATATGCAGGAGGGGTTCCTGTGGCTGTTACTGAAGCCATTTCAGTTGTGCTGGCGCTCGAACTTGCAATGGTGGCAAAAATAGAAGAACTTGGCAAAGGTGGTGTGTTTGTCGCCGCGGTTGTTGCGGAAACAGTAGTCAGCGCGACAGGGCCAAAAGCGTTTTGTGGTTTATAAGAAATTTCTTGCTGTTGACCAAGAGATACAAAAGCGTTATCTACTTGATACGATCCGGACTGATTTTTATGATAAATTTGGGCGGCATAAGCTAAAGGTACAAGTAATACGAGAGCGACAGCGGTGCCAAAAGCACTTGAGCGAAAAAGATTTTTACCTGTTTGAATAAAATAAGAGCGAACTAAAAAGCCAATTGGTTTAGGTTTGCCACCATGGAGAATATCGGAACGCAAGCGCCGCACGAATGCGTCATCAATAGAAAAATCTGGCTTAGTAAGGCGTAAGCGCTTAATAAGTAATCGCAAATCTACCTCATGGCGTTTGAAGCTAGAATCAATAGCGTATAGTTCGGCTAAAATTTCTTCTATTGAGTTCATTGGTTTAATCAGTAATACCTATGGTGATAGGGACGACTTTTTTTAAGTGTTTAACTGCTCGTGAATAATTCATTTTGCAACTCGCTTCACTCTTCCCCACTATCTCAGCTATTTCTCGATATGACAACTCTTGCCATACGCGCATAATGATAATATCGCGTTGTAGATGTGAGAGTTGGCCAAGTTCTTTACGTAAGGCACTAATTTGTAAAGAAACATTAGCGTCAATTTCAAGATTGGTGTTGTCGGCAATATCCCACACATCATCAACATTTTCTGTTTTTCGTTCGCGACGAAAATGATCAATTACACAATTTTGTGCAATTTTGTAAAGCCATGACTGGAATGATCGATTAGGATCAACGGCTTTGATGTGGTTTAGGGCCTTGAAAAAAGTTTCGCTGGTAAGATCTTCCGCTGTTTCTTTGTGGAATGTTTTATAGTAAATAAAACTATATATGGTTCTTACGTAGCGATCATATAACGCTCCAAAAAAAGCGGTTTCGCCATTTTGACAGTGGGCTATAATTTCTTTTTCATTATCTAATTGGCGCATGGTTTTTAAACCAAATCGCCCTACAAATACTACGGTCTTGTGGGCGGTTTGTAACAATATAAGTATACGATTTTCTTGGTGTTTTTGGTATAGTAGAGGTGTTGATATGTGTGCTCTAATTTCGCTTAAAAATATAGCCCAAATAGTACCTAAAAATATTGATATTATTGCTTTTGATCTGGATGGGACTTTAGCACCAAGTAAATCACCTCTTCAACCAGAAATGGCAGCAGTACTGATTAAAATTTTACAACATTGGAAAGTTGCAGTTATTTCTGGCGCATCGTTTGCGCAGTTTCAGAGTCAATTTTTACATAATCTCCCCTGCCCCATTTCTTTGTTAGCCAATCTCTCTATTTTGCCGACTGATGGTGGTGAGCTGTGTCGCTATGATGCTCATACTAATAAATGGCAATGTACACAGGATCAGCCGTTTACTGACGAAGAAAAACAAAAGATCAGAGAAGCTTTTGCACACGCGTTTACTACTGTTGGTTTTGTGCAACCACCGACGACCTATGGCCCGATTATTGAAGATCGCTCCACACAAATTACTTTTTCAGCCTATGGTATGGAAGCGCCTTTGGATATAAAAAAAACGTGGGATCCTGAGCATCGTAAACGATCTGCTATGGTAGCCGCCCTCAAGCCTTTATTGCCAGGATTCTCTATTCATATTGGCGGCGCAACATCTATTGATATTACTCGTGCTGGTATTGATAAAGCGTATGGTCTTCGAAAACTTTTAACAACATTTTCTATAACACCGCAACGAATGGTATATGTTGGTGATGAACTTTTTCCTGACGGCAATGATGCGCCCGCACTCACTGTTGGTGCTTTATGTGTAGCAGTACAAGGGCCCGAAGAAACTATACAGGTACTCAAAAATCTTTTAGTTGCTACGAACTTAGAACATATGTAAATACGGCAGATACGTATACGAAAATTGCTTCATTATAGGTGAAGCAATTTTCGACTATCCAGTATTGTAGATATACTAGCCTACAAATAATTACAATTTTTAGCGATTCCAGCAAGCACTTGAAGATGACCAAGGTTGTGCTCCCTCCTGATTATATAGCCATTGTGCATACGCTACGTTGCCTTGTAGGGTGTAGATGTTGTATCCAAGAGCTGAAGCAAGTGCGCCTTGGTACGTTTCGTTGATTTGCATAACGCCAATGTCTTGGTGCACGATAGCACCACGAAGAACATTGCCATTTTTATCATATTGACGAAACTGCGACTCACAGCCGGCGATCTTAATAAGAATCGGTGTTTTGGCAAAGTAGTGTTCAACGTATTCGCGAACGTTAATAGGATCGGTAGCGGCGGTATTGGAAGAAGTTGTCGCTAAAGGTGTTGCAGAAGTAAGGGTGTCACTTGTCGATGAAATCGTCGTTGATGCGGCATCAATAACAGGCGTAGAGATTGGATTTTGATATGCCAGAATGCTATTTGAAGGAGCAAGAGTTGTCGAGAGAAGTAGGGCTACAGCAGTCGTAAAAGGTATAATACGTGACTGTTTATGGTAATAAACCTGGGAGGCATTTCGGCGACCAAACCGAAACGCATCTTTCAGAAATAAAAATCAGAGCCGAGCTCTGAATGGCTCTATTATAACAAACTTGTTTTGCCCTGTCAATAGAAGACAATGAATTTTTATTAATGGCAAGAGTAAAAAAATGGCCAAGTAAAGCGTTTATTTAGTAAAAATAGTTAGGCTAGATTATTGACTTTTTTTCAAATATGTTGTTTTTTCAAAAATGGGTTGTGTGGTCAGAGTCAATGTGGGATAAATTCTAGGTAGTATTTCTTGAATTTGTTTAAAAACAATGTCTAAGGGTGCTTTGAGGTATGTAGCGGCGGCGGCCGGATGGCCGCCGCCGCCAAGAGCAGCCGCTAATTTTGTTACATCGTATTGCACGGCGTCTCGGGTTCTAAAACTAATTTTTGTCTCCCCCGGCTTTTCTTCAGTGCACATTATTCCAATATTCCATCCTCTGATAGATTTTAAAATACCAGCAAACATACTGGTATTTAATTCATTTCGATTTATATTATTATGAGTTATTTCTTCGTATGAAATTGAGCTTATCGCTACGGCGTTATATAAAACCCTTATATTAGCGTATGCAATCTTCATAAACACAGTCCATCCTGGTGAATTACTGTTTTCTAGAGTAAAAATATATTCTGTAAATTCTGGTACTTTATTCGCTAACGCCGCCGCCATCCGGAACGTTTTTTCAGAGGTTCGTAGGAATTTAAACCCGCCTGTATCAGTATATATGCCAATAAAAAGACATAATGCAATGTTGTGATTAATATCTATACCCCATTCTTTAAAAAGATAGTAGAGAATTTGGGCCGTTGCTGGAGCTTCCGTATCGATAAGATTTTCAGTGCCAAAGGCTGTATTAGAAACATGGTGGTCAATAACTACAGTAGGAATAGCAAGAGGAAACGAAATATCGCCTTTTCTGGAGATTTGAATTGGTGCGCCCGTGTCTAAAATGAGGAAAAGATCAAAATCATTTACATTAATTTGGAAAAAATCTTTAGCAAGAATAGTTTGGTATCCAGGTAAAAAAGATAAATAGTCAGGCAATGGATCATTGTCACCAGCGATAACAGTAACTGTTTTACCTAAACCAATAAGCACGTGAGCCATAGCCAAAACGCTACCAACACTGTCGCCATCAGTGTTGGGGTGACAATGCAAAAGAATGCGTTGTGCTGAAGCGATGTGGTTCCAGATACGAGAAGATATGGGGGTCATTTGAATAAATCTGTACAAGACTTTGACGGTGTATATCCTGCCTCTTGGGCGGCAGCCTGGCTTGTAAACCAAATCTTATTGCTATCAGAAATGTTTGCGCCACCACTACACCATGGATAATAATATGCCGTACCTCGTCGCGAAGCAACAAAAAGCTTGAGCGGTGGTTCGTTGGATTTTGAGGATCTGTCAGGTGTTGTTGGTGCGCTAATAATGGTAACAGGTGGATGATTTTTTACCAGTTGGTAGAGTGTAGAACTTTCGATAATAAGTACCAAAAAAGAAATGACTATCGTTAAGGTTTTCCATCTTATAAGCTTGCCTTTTTGAAGGTTTTTTAGTATAGTTACGCGACTTCGCGACATAGCGAAATAAGTATAGCTGGTGCGGATAAATTCTCGATTAAAATATTCTAAAATCCAGCTAAAAAACGCATTACACAACAATTTAATTTGTAATCAATATGGCCCATAAAAAAGCTGGCGGTACAGCTAAAAACCTAAGTGATTCCGGCCCGCAATATCTCGGGATAAAAGTTACTGATGGCCAAAGTATAAAAACTGGCAATGTTATTGTCCGTCAACGCGGTAGTGTCTATCGTGCTGGTAAAAATGTTGGTACCGCAAAGGACTATTCTCTTTTTGCTCTTGCTGACGGCAAGGTTAAATTCAAAGACAAACGTTTTCAACGTTTTGATGGTTCAAATATCACTAAAAAGGTAATCGACGTAGTTAAGTAAAAAAAATACCCCCACAAGGGGTATTTTTTTTACTTGCTGGTGATGGAAACGGTCAGAGTTGCCTTCTTGTCGGCAATCTCAACGGTGACTTTGTGATCGCCAATTTCTTTAAGTGGTTTTTCAAGCGCGATGGATTCGGGTGGTACGTGTAATTTTGTTTGTTCGGTGATAGCGGTAGCAATCTCTTTTTGGTGGAAACCTTTAAAGAGATGGCCGTGCTCATTGGCTTCTGTAATGATGGTGATGGTTTTACCACTCAATTCTTTAAGATTTTTAGCAAGAAGATCATTTTGGATTTTACGTTCAGCTTCGGCAACTTGTTTAGCCGCAGCAATTTTCTTAATAGCCTTTTCGGTAGCTATTTCAGCAACTTTTTGAGGAATTAAAAAGTTGAGAGCAAAGCCATCAGCGACATCTTTAACATCAAAACGCTGGCCAACATTAGGAACGTCTTTTAATAGAATAATTTTCATAGTAATAACAATTTTTACAGTATCCGAAGGATACTATACCAGTGTGGCCATTTTGTCTAGTTTTTTACTCCGATAGGTGTGGATGTTGCTGCTTTACCAAGCAGAATATTTTCAGCTGCTTGTAACTGGGGATCAATACCGCCAGCGGTATTTTCCAGTGTCAGCGGAATGACGTAATTGGGGGTGATACCAACATTAGAAATTGAACTACCATTGGGCGTGAGCCATTGAGCCACGGTGATTTTAAGGGCTGTGGTATTTGTAAGTGGAATGAGTTCTTGTACTGAACCTTTGCCGAAAGTTTGGGTGCCCACGAGTTTTGCTACACCATTTTCTTGTAGTGCCGCCGAAAGGATTTCTGCCGCTGAAGCCGATCCCCCATCAACAAGTATTGCCATCTTGAAGTTAGGATTTTTTTGTGGATTAAATACATCGTAACCTTTGCTGTAATAAATATGATTATTGCCATGACCAGCATCTTCTTGAACGACAATATCGTTACTGGGTAAGAAGAAACTGGCCATATCAACTGCTGCATCAAGATATCCTCCAGGATTACCGCGCAGATCAAGAATAAGTTTATTGTCTCCTGATTGGGCAAATTTAACTAAAGCATTTCGGAAAAGTGTAGCTGAATCGGTAGTAAATGTGTAGAGTTGAATGTCGAAAATACCACCAGGAAGTTTTTCGGTGTTTATTTCAGGTATATTGATGACCTGGCGCGTAAGCGTGAGTGTTCGTGGTTCTTTATCCTTAGGGCCGATGACTGTGAGGGTGATGGGTGTACCAACTGGTCCACGAATAATAGCAACCGCCTGATTAATGGTCATATCGGCTGTTGATGTGCCATTAATTTTAAGAATAAAATCACCAGCAACAATGCCCGCGGCAGCAGCAGGAGAATTTTTGAGAGGGGCTATAACAACAAGCGTACCGTTCTTTTGACCAACTTCCATGCCAATCCCACCAAAATTACCGGTGATTTCAGTTTGAAAACTTTTTTCTGCTTGCGGTGGAAAGAATGTGGTATACGGATCGCCATAACTTGCCGCTAATCCTTGTATTGCGCCCCAAACCTTATCTTGGGCGGTGGGTATGGAATGATTAGGCGCTGGAACGAAAGTATTTTTTAAAATTTTCCAGGCTTGCCAGAAAGGTGCGAAATCTGCTGATGTAGGTTGTCCAACCGTAGCATTACTGACATTGGCGGGTGGTGTTGTGGGTACAAATGATCCTGAATTCCCCCCTCCAACGTATATGCCTATAATAAATGCCGCGCCAACAATAATAATACCAATACTAAGGTTAGTTACTGTTCCTAATTTATTTTTCCATGCATCCCAATTAATGTGCATATAGGCGTCAGTATCTCAAAAACTACTACAGCGGTCAATGAATAACCTAAAAAATTTTGCTATAGTTAAGAAATCATACATATGGTCATGATATATCTCACCAACTCACTTACAAAAAAGAAAGAGCTTTTTACGCCAATTGTTCCCGGAAGCGTAGGGCTCTATTCTTGTGGGCCGACAGTATATGATTATGTTCACATTGGTAATTTGCGGGCGTTTTTACTCTCGGATATGGTGCGGCGAGTTTTTGAATACAATGCCTATCGTGTGCGCCAGGTTATAAATATTACCGATGTTGGTATTGGTGGTGATAATGACGAGGGTGAGGATAAAATTATTCGTGGACTCAAGCGTGAAGGTAAACCAATCACCCTAGAAGCAATGAAGGAGTTAACTGATTTTTACACGAACACATTCAAAGAGAATCTTATTGCCCTCAATATTTTGCCACCTCACGAATTGCCACGTGCGAGTCGACATATCACGGAAGACATTACATTGATTCAAAAATTGGAAAATAAGGGTTTTGTCTATACAATTTCTGACGGCGTATATTTTGACACAGCAAAAGACCCAAACTACGGCAAATTGGGTGGCACGGGCGGTGATACCTCACGCATTGGCGTTAAAAGTGATAAGAAAAACCCAAAAGATTTTGCTGTATGGAAATTTAATTCGTCAATTGGTTATGAAAGTCCGTGGGGTCAAGGATTTCCCGGTTGGCACATAGAATGTTCGGCAATGAGTGAACGCTACCTTGGTGCGCATTTTGATATTCATACCGGCGGCGCTGATCTTGCGCCCATTCATCATAATAATGAAATTGCTCAATCAGAATGCGCACATGGTCACCCCTTCGTTAATTATTGGCTCCACAATGCGTTTATTAATGTAGAAAGCGGCAAAATGGCAAAGTCCGAAGGCACAGGAATTACTCTCAACACTATAGTTGAACGTGGTTTTAATCCCCTCGTCTATCGCTACTGGCTTCTCGGTGGTCACTATCGCACACCTATGACTTTTAGTTGGGAAGCTTTGGAAGCTGCGGCGCAGGCCTACAAGCGACTGCAGGCTTTTGTAAATGAATGGAGCAGTGAAGTTTCTCATGCAGGATTAAGTATAGGATCAAAAAAACCATACGAAGACCTTTTTTTGAAAGCAATAAATGACGATATAAATACGCCGCAAGCATTGGCTATTCTGTGGGATATGGCCGCTGATGCAGGTCTTGGTTCTTACATTAAAAAAGATCTTCTTTTGAAATTTGACACCGTTCTTGGTCTTGGTTTAGATCGAGTACTCACGAAAGTTTCTGTACCTGAAAAAGTAAAAAATCTTGCTGCTGAGCGTGAACAAGCTCGCCATGAGAAGCGTTGGAACGATGCTGATATGCTCCGTCGTCAAATTCATGATTTAGGGTTCGACGTGAAGGATACGCCACACGGCCCGTTAATAGTAGAAAAAAACTAAAAACTGGCATCACCTATAGTGGTGGGTAAAATTTTTGTGCAATATATATAAAAGGGGCTCTTGTATTTTTTAAAAACTATTTTGTAGTGAGCAATCCACACTATATACACAATAAAACACCCTTTTGGGCTACTCTTCTTTTTTAAAGAAATGATAAAATATTTCTCAATGGAATCTAAACCAAAAATTGGTCAAAAATCTCCTTATGTGCGCGTGCCCCCGCAAAGTATCGAAGCAGAAATGGCGCTGCTGGGTTCAATTATGCTGCGACCTGATGCAATCTATGAGATCATTGATCAAATAAAACCTGGTGCGTTTTATGCAGAACGGCATCGCATTATTTTTAGAACAATGCTCGAACTTTTTGGTGTGTCCACACCGATTGATCTTTTATCGCTTTCTAATCGTTTACGCGAACGCAATGAGTTGGAGCATGTTGGCGGTGCGAGTTACTTGAGTGAACTGGTCAATGGTGTGCCTTCAGCGGCAAATATTAAACACTACGCTGAAATTGTAGAAAAGAAGTTTGTGATGCGTAATCTTATTGAGTGTGCTGAAGATATCAATCGTCTTGGATACAGCGAGTCTGACGACTTGGAGGTGCTCTTGGATGCTGCTGAGAAACGCGTTTTTGAAGTGACTAATGCGCCGACGGCACACCGTTTTACGGTACTTGGTGATGAGCTTGGCGCGGCGTGGGAACGTTTCGATCATCTACACCAATCACGCGACGAATTGCGCGGTGTGCCGACTGGCTTCAAAGATTTGGATAGTAAACTTTCTGGTCTACAAAAATCCGACCTCATTATTTTAGCGGCACGTCCTTCTGTTGGTAAAACGTCATTGGCACTTGATATTGTTCGACACGCCGCTATTACCTACCAAATTCCCGTCGGTATCTTTTCTTTGGAAATGAGTTCACAGCAGTTGGTAGATAGAATGCTTGCCGCAGAGTCTCGCGTTGATTCATGGAAATTGCGTACCGGCCACGGTTTCGTGGAAGCTGATTTTGGCGCTCTCCAAGAAGGTATGGGCCGCCTTTCCAAGGCACCTATTTTTATTGATGATCAGCCGGCAAATACAATTTTGAAGATGCGTGCTACGGCTCGCCGTTTGAAATCTGAGCGCGGTCTGGGTCTTATTGTGGTTGATTATCTCCAGCTGATGCAGCCGACCAATGCCCGGGCTAACGACAATCTCGTTCAGCAAATTACTGAAATCTCCCGTTCACTCAAACAATTGGCTCGCGAGCTTGACGTGCCAGTACTCGCCCTTTCTCAACTCTCGCGTGCTGTAGAACAACGTGGTGGCCGGCCGCGCCTTTCTGACTTGCGCGATTCCGGCTCTATTGAGCAGGACGCTGACGTGGTCATGTTCATTCACCGTGAAGATAAACAAAAACAAGATTCTGGCCGGCCTAATATTGCCGAAATCTTAATTGAAAAACACCGTAATGGTCCAACAGGCCGCGCCGAGCTGTACTTTGACGATAAAAAAACGAGTTTCGTCACGTTGGACAATTCCTTTACTCCCCCGTCCAACGATGATTTTTAAATGACAACCATAGAAAAATTAACCGAATTGTTCAAAAAGTTTCCTGGTATTGGTCCGCGTCAGGCACATCGTTTTGTCTATTATCTCCTGACTCGCTCGCAGCAGCATAATGATGACCTCGCCAAACTTATCGGCTTACTTCGCACTACAGTGACCGAATGTACCGCCTGTCACCGTTTTTTTGAGATGGAAGGACGAATCGATACCCAGCTGTGTGATATCGATCGAGACCCGCACCGTGACAGGACACTGCTTATGGTAGTTAGCCGTGATGTAGATTTAGAAAGTGTGGAAAAAAGTGGCGCATATAAGGGTCTATATTTCGTGCTTGGTGGCAGTGTGCCGATTTTGACTGAAAAACCCGAAGAACGAATTCGTCAAAAAGAGCTGTTGGAAACGATTCGCCAACGTGCTGCGAATGGTTTACGAGAGATTATTTTAGCGATGAATGTAACACCTGAAGGTGATCACACTGCTGATTATCTTGCACAGATTTTGGTGCCGATGCTCGGGGGTGGTATAAAAATATCACGATTGGGTCGTGGTGTTTCTACGGGCAGTGAACTAGAATATTCTGATAGCGATACACTTCGATTCGCTTTACAAAATCGAGGTTAGTTATTTTTTAGTTGCTGTGCCAGATTCTGAAATAGATTCTATTTTTACTTCAGCGTACGGTTGGCGGTGACCGTTGCGTTTGTAACCGCTGCGATTTTTTTGTCTATATTTAACAACGAGTACTTTTGCGTGACGGCCATTTTTAATGAGCGTGCCAGTAACTGTAGCACCGGCCACGGTGGGTGTGCCCACTTTTGCGACCTGTTCGTCGGCGATGAGTAAAACCTTGTCGAACGTTAAACTATCGCCTTCTTTGGCGTCGGTAGCGAGTTTTTCTATTTTAATAGTATCGCCGGCGGCAACTTTATATTGTTTACCCCCAGTCTCGATTACGGCAAATTGCATAGTTTTGGCATTCTATCAAATCGTCCAAAAAGTGCAACTGTGGTATGTATAAATATTAAATAAGGCGACACCTGTTGGTATCGCCCCATGAGTCCTGTGTGTTTCCCTTGGTGTGGTATCCTGCCCACGTCAAGATGGTATGCACCGTAGGACAGTATGAATCATACAATGATTTCTTTTTCCGCTCCCCAAGGGGACGGAAATCGCACTAGAAAAATTGTTACGTTACAGCTTAAGAATTGCGATCGGCCCTTTCGTACCGATCGAGAAATATGCGACATCCTGCCACATATTTCTTTTAGAGATGCCTAGAGAAAATATAGCCTTCCCAGTGAAGACTGCACACCATTTTCTCTTCTATACGATATAGTATATCGAACCTGTCTATTACACAAGCGGATATCCACAGACTACATCTCAGTATCGGGTTTTTCTAAGGATGCCGTTTCTATTTCCAAGGAGTTGCCCGTAATACGTAAAATATCTTTATCTATTTTTTTGAATTCTTTGCCGGTTGCATTGTAGTGGTTAACGGTGGTAGCGAGGGCGTTACCTAATTTACCATGATACTCCTCATAGCTTTTCAGATGCCGACTAAGTTCACTAACGTTTTTAACAACATTTTCAAATGATTCTTTAATGTGTAATTCACGCAAACCTTGCAGCACCGTTTGAAGGTATGCCAGAAACGATGTTGGTGAGACAATAATGACATGATATTTTGCTGCTGCTCGTTGAATAAGATTTTCTGGCTCTTCTTTTTGTGCGCCAATTGTGTTGACGAGTAAATCATAATAGATAGCTTCGTGAGGAATAAACATAAAAGCAAAATCCATTGTTCCCTCTTTGGGTTGAATGTATTTGCTGGTTTCTACGATGCGGTTTTTTAGATCATTGACGAAATTTTTTTCTAAGCGTTCGCGTTCGGTAGCATCGCGGGTTTCGCTGATGCGATTGTAATTTTCAAGAGAGAATTTTGAATCAACAGGAATAATTTTGTCTTTGACGAATACGACAGCGTCGACAATAGTACCATCAGAAAATGCGTATTGCATTTGGTAGCTTTCTGGTGGTAAGACGTTTTTAAGCAGTGTTTCAAGATAATATTCACCAAGAATACCCCGCTGTTTGGGATTTTTTAGAATATCCTGCAGGTTTTGCAGCTGATCGGCAAAACCAACTACCTGCTTGCCAGTTTCTTTGACCTCGGTAAGCTCACGAGTGATTTCGCGAATGAGTTTTTGCGATTCGGACAGTTGAGTAGTTACGGATTGTTGCATCATTCGTGACGATTCGCCGATTTTTGCATCGACTGTTTTATGGAGGTTACTGACGTTTTGATCCATACGACGACCTAAATCATGCAATTGTTCTAAAAGAAGTTTAAACGTGTCGGGTGAAGTATCGGTCGATGTTTTTTGAGAAGTATTTTTTTGTAGAGTGTACCATACGGCACCAACGATTATGGCAATAACAATACCAAGAATAATAAAAAGGATTTCCATAGGAATGTAGGATAGTATATAAAAATTTTGGAAATTCTGCTATACTTTCTTGATATGTCTATACACACCAACATAAAAGAAGAAGTTAAAAAAGCAATGCTTGCTCGAGATGTCCTTCGTACGGGCGTGATGCGCTCTATTTCAGCCGCATTTACCAACGAGCTTGTAACGAAAGGTAGAAAACCGCAAGAAGAACTTCAGGATGACGAAGCGCTGATTGTAATCAAACGTCTGGTAAAGCAGCGTAAGGATTCTATAGAACAATTTACGAAGGGTGGCCGTCAAGATTTAGTTGATCAAGAGCAGGCAGAATTAGGTGTTTTACAAACACTCTTACCGCCTCAATTATCACGTGAGGCAATTGAAAAAGTGGCTGTAATTAAAAAAACTGAACTCAATATTTCCGACAAAGCAAAAATGGGTATTCTCATCGGAGCTATATCCAAAGAATTAAAAGGACAAGCTGATGGTGCTGAGATAAAAAGTGTGGTGGAGTCTTTATTTTGAATATTTCTTTAGAATTTTTTGACGGAAATTTTATCGCCAATCCGTACGATTGGTAGTAATGGATACAATAGGAACCGGAGAAAACGTTGACCTGCCGGTGCTTGTGGAAAATATCCTACAAGAAGCTGACCGTGTTGGCGTATCCGATGTTCATATTGATCCATTTGAAAGTGATGTATTCGTTCGTTTTAGGATAGACGGTTTGTTGTCGGTGCATCGTCGTCTACCGAAAACGCTCCATGCTGGTCTTATTGGTCGAATTAAGATATTGGCTAGGCTACGGACGGATTTACACCATTTACCACAAGATGGTCGTGTAACTAGGCCTCATCATCATGCTGACATTCGTGTCTCAGTGATGCCAACATATTACGGTGAAGCAGTCGTATTGCGTATTTTAAAAGATAAACCAGATTTTTCTCAACTAGAATCGTTAGGTATCAGCACGGCTGACGCTTCATATTTGGCGACTGTTGTTAGTCGTAAGCGTGGCATGGTTTTGGTTACTGGTCCGACTGGTTCCGGTAAAACAACAACGCTGTATAGTTTATTGAAACTCATTGCACCCGACCGATTAATTGTCACGATTGAAGATCCGGTTGAGTACATGTTGCCACGCGCGAGACAAATTCAGGTTGATGCCGATCATGGTTTAACTTTTGCTTCTGGTTTACGTTCTGTTTTACGTCAAGATCCTGATGTTATTATGGTTGGTGAAATACGTGATGCCGAAACAGCGCATATAGCTATTCACGCCGCTTTAACTGGTCACTTGCTTTTTTCTACAGTACACACGAATGATGCGATCTCGGTAATCATCCGTCTTCTTGATATGGGCATTGCCCCGTATCTTATTGCGGCAACCGTGGAAACTATTATTGCTCAGCGATTAGTTCGTAAAAAATGTCAGCACTGTCGCGTGTTGAGCGGTTGTTTGGCGTGCAAATATACCGGTTTTCAAGGGCGCATTGCGATATACGAACTAATTACAGTAACTGATGCGTTGCGTGAAGCTATTACGAATGAACCATCATTGTCTCGTCTGAGAACAATTACTGAGCGTGCAGGCGTGCGAAATCTTATGATAGATGGCATGACAAAAACAGAACATGGACTCGTTGATATGGCCGAAGTATTGAGTGCTTTATAAAAAGCTACGTATACTATGCTTTTGTTTAAAAAAAATTTGGTAAAAAAAAGAATAAGATTACGACTACGGGATCAAATAATTGTCTTTAAGCAACTCGGTTTTTTTCTAAAGTCTGGCGCGACAATAGACGAATGTATCTCGCTTTGTGCTGCTCGTGTACCGCGTACGAATCCCAGAAAGATTTTTCTGGATCTGGTTAAAGAAGATTTGGCCTCAGGTTGTCCACTTTGGCAGTCTATACAAAAACGAATAGTGTTACCTCCCGGTCTTATAACCGTTATCGAAGCTGGTGAAGAATCTGGCACTATACGGCAAGCGTTGGAGCGTTGTGGTCAAACACTAGTCAAAAAAGATGTACTTCGTAAAAAAACTATGGCGGCTCTCACCTACCCTATTTCTATTGCGTTGTTATCGGTAGTGTTAACTGGTGGTATGACGTTTGGAATTTTTCCTAAAATTAGGCCACTTTTAGAAAGTATGCATACCACGTTACCCTTTCCAACCAGAGTATTGATATTTGTATCTGACACAATAGCCAGGCATTGGTTTTGGGGCATAGTGTTTCTCGTTAGTGTTTTTCTTAGTGTAATTTTTATCAGTAAATATACTTTTACTCGTACATTCACGACGCGTGTGCGAGATAGATTATTGTTGACTATGCCATTTGTGAACACGTTAATTAAGGGACAAATATTGAGTGTTTTTACTGGTACGATGGCCGTTTTAGTTTCAAGTGGTATACCGTTAGTGGTTGGTTTACGTCGATCACATCCTAATAATGTTGTATACGCACAAGCTCTGGATCATATCGGTAGTACTGTTGAATCAGGCACTACGGTTTCTCAGGCCTTGGCCACACACGCGCATCTCTTTCCTGAGACAATGGTTCAGCTTGTTTCTGCAGCAGAGGCAAGCGGATCGCTCGCTGAAACGCTCGCTTTCCTATCCGAATACTTCCAGGGTGAATATGAGGAATTGGTAAAAAAATGGTCAAGTTTGCTCGAACCAGTGTTAATGGTACTCCTTGGGTGTGCTATAGGTTTTATTGCTCTCGCAATGATTCTTCCCATTTATGCCCTCTCGCAAACAGTCAGCGCTATTCATTAATGTTCGCACAAAAGGATTTACGCTTATAGAAATCATTGTGGTGATGGTTGTGTTTACAATGATTGTTGCTATGGGAATTGGATTATCGCTCCATCAATATAATCAATGGCTTGCATTTGCGCAGCGAGAATCAACGCTCGATGCGTTAATACGAGATCGGTCACCTACAATGAGCACGTCAACACGCACTCTACATTTTTCTATCGGTTCTTTTACGGAAACGATCACTCTCTATGAAAATGGTGAATTACAATACTAATTGCACTACCCATCGTGGCGCGGTGTTGGTTGAGATCGTTATCGCAATTGTCGTATGTAGTCTAATAACAAGCATTGTCATTCCGACGCTTGATTTGCAACAAAAAAGTTTGGAACGACTTGTGGTGTATGGTCGCATGCTCTATGTTGCTCGGGCAGCCTTGGAAAAAACTATGGCCTACGATATGCCGCAGTATAGTACAGATATTGAAAGAGAAATTACCACACAATCTATAGTAGAAAGCGTAGAACCGTGCATGAAAGAAGCACTAGTAACAGCCAGCTCTACCTATCCGAATTTTGTACGACCACTTATTATTGCGGCATTGTATACCGATCAATTGGCAAGCATTGCCCTTGGCAATGACTGCGGGGGTTTCATGAATCCTCATAGTGTCGCTCTCCCGCTGAGCGTTACTTCTCCCGTTCCTATCTACCTTGGCACATCCACTCCAAATGCATTCATAACCAACTTTGATTTTTTTGAAGGTAAAGCTTATCTTGGCGCATCGTCAACTGACGGATTTAATTTTCTTATTGCTGATCCAAAAAATACCACGCACCCAATTATTGGGCGAGTAACAGTGCCGCCAGTTACTAGTGTAGATGTGGCGGATGGATATGCGTATTTGGCAGTAACTGGTTCAACAAGTCAATTACAGGTGATTGATGTGCACGATGTAACACATCCGAGTATTGTGGCGACTCGTTCTTTACCTGGTGTTAGCGGCTCGTATCCTTCAGGTTTGAGTGTTCGTTATTACGCTGGTCGAGTATATGTCGGTACACATCGGACGGCAGGAAGCGAATTTCATATTTTTGATGTAACGATACCTACTAATCCTCGCTGGCTTGGTTCGGTGTGGTTAAATCACAATATTTACGACATAGCTGTATCTCGGGGCTATGCATATCTAGCAGCTTCCGGAAACACGAGCAATATTATTGTTGTTGATGTGCACGATCCTGTGCATCCGATAAAAGTTGCCAGCGTGACGTTTACTGGTGCGGAATATACTAATCGAGTATTTTTACTCGGTTCTATACTCTATGCTGGTCGACGTAAAGGTAGCACGCCAAGTCACCCTGAATTAGTGGCGCTTAACGTTGCTAACCCTCGTGCCCCCACTATTATTGCGTCGAGTTCGCTTGCCGCTCAAGTAAATGATATTCGGGCCATTGCTCATCACCTACTCGTTGCTACTAACGCAGGTATATTTTCTCTTACTACCGATGCAGCAACTACAACGCAAAATTTTTTTAGTAGACCACAGCTTGTCACTTCAATACCTACTGTAGGGTTAGACTATGAAAATAACATTATATATAACGTGACGAATGGTAATTCACCCGCTCTGTTTTTGTGTACGTCACCTCAGTAATTTTTTAACTATGTATTGTCGAGGATTTACATTTGTGGAATTAAGTGTATACATTGGTCTATTCTCCATTTTACTAGTTAGTGTGACCAGTGTTTGGTTACTAGTATCTCGATCTAATATAGCTTTCGAGCAGCGTGCGCGTGAACAAGAAGAATCACTGTTTGTGGCGGAAAAAATAAGTGATGAGGTATACGCATCGCCCACGTACCTTTCGGCAAAAAATATTCTTGATACTGCCGTATGGCATACCATATCGAATCCGCAAACCAGCGTGGACAGCACCTCGTCAGGACGTGGTATCGGTGCGATTGCTACTACAACAACAATACATCACCTACGTTTTTCATTTTCTTATGGCGATTCGCGTACGCCGATATTTTTTGAATACTATCATGCGACACCAAATTAAAAATTATCAAAAAGGATTCATGGCGCTTATGGGGGTAATGTTTCTTGGTGCGATTTTTAGTATTGTACTTTTTATTCGTGTCCAGCGGTTGGCTGCGTTGCGTGATCAATTTTTAGAGGCAAAAAACTATGTTCTTTCAGATACAGAAATGTTTTCGTGTCAAGCCGTGCAACAACTAACTCAAACAGCCGATCCTTTATATTCACCACAACACAATTCCTTAGTAGATTTACCTTTTTATACATTAGATGTAGGCAACAGTGCTCTAAGAATTGTTGCTACCAGTTGCGTGCCATAGCTCGGAGAATGTTGACAGATGATTATCAATAGTGAGCGGTGCAGAATTTTAACAAATTTTTAAAAAATATTGACGAGAATTTTAATGCCATATTGGTTTACTTCTAGATTATTAATAATGCATTATTTTATGCAAATACAAAAAAGTATAGTACAGAGGATGAGGTCTCCTCAACAAGGCTTCACATTAATAGAATTGTTGGTGGTCATTGGTATTATCGGCATTTTGGCTGCAGTAGTACTGGTAGCAGTGAATCCTGCAAAACAATTTGCGCAAGCTCGTGATTCAGAACGTAAGGCGGCAGTAGTGTCTATCTTGGATGCCGTTGATCAAAATATGGTTGATAATAATGGTGCTTTTAATTGCGCGTACACTCTAACAACTACTCCAACACCCATCAATAACGGTGCGGCTGATATTCGTAGCTGCTTGGTTCCAGAGTATTTGTCGGAGTTACCAATTGATCCTTCGGGTGGTACTCCCTACGATCCTGCGGGTGGCATATATAAAACTGGTTACGAAATATCACAAGATGCCAATGGTCGTATCACAGTAGCAGCACAAACTCCTGAACTTCAAACTTCAATTTCTGCTACGCGTTAATATTTTCGCACGACACCACGCACAATTGCGGCAATGCGAAGACTATGCTCCGGATAAATCGGGGCGTAGTTTTTGTTAGCGGCTTCGAGCCAGGGGCCTGTATCATGCTTTTGTTCACGAAAATATTTCATTGTCCATTCACCATCAACTTCAGCAATAACAATGTCGCCATCACGGGCTTTTTCAGCACGTTCAACAATCACTAAATCGCCTTTGGCAATGTGTGCGTCTATCATTGAATCACCATCAACTTCTAAAATATATGTTTTGGCTCTATCTTTTATTAAAAATTCATCAAAACTAATCATCTCGCTTTCGTCAATGCCGTATGTCTCTACGCCATCAATAGCTGAGGGTAAACCAGCTTTTACTAAACCTAGTACAGGAGTCTCCTGAAAGGTGCTTGTAGGTACGAGACGACCCAGATGATCTTTTGCAACAATACCAGCCGCAACCATCTTTCCTACTACACGAAAAACCGCGTTTTTTGATTTAAAACTCCAGAGTGTTGCTAGTTCAGCGTACGTCGGCATTCGTTTGTGACTTCTATAAAACGTAATGAGCTTTTCTGTATATGCATTCATGGCGTGATAATTACAAAAAAGAAGCAAAACGTATAAATGTTCCTAGCATGTGCGGTCGTTGGCGGCGAACTTTTCTGATTTGAGTGCGGAGCATTTTGTGACGACGAGCTTCATCACTGTAATCAAGACCGCGTAGGATTTTGTGGTCTATGACACGGTTTATAGCAGCGATTCTATTCTCAATAATTTTTTGTTGCATAATATTTTTTATTGCTAATATTTTTAACGACACATTTACAGTATAGTGAACGCTCGTTCACTAGGCAAGAGATAGGCTGTGGATAATTTTCAAATGCATTTTTTTTGACTAATTTTTTATCTTCGTTGTGTGTATTTCATTACTATTATTGTGGCTATAATAATAGCGATTATGACAGCGCCAAGCTGGTACCATAACGGCAGCGATCCCGCATAGGCAAAATAGAAGCCGAATGGCGCAACCCCAAGCATCGTGGCGAACACATATATTCCCCACGACATATCACTAAACAAACCGAGTGCATAGCTCAAAATATCTACCGATATAAGCATGCGGAGTATAAAAACAGTCCAAAACATATTTCGTTTTGGAATACGTTCACCGATAGCGCGAACTCTATCAAGTCCTAGTAGTTTACCAACAAAACCTTTTCCAAAGTAACGAGCGATAGCGAAGGCCGCGGCCGCTCCCAGTGTCCATCCGGTTATAGACATGAGAGCTGTTGGTATAGGTCCATAGACAACCGCGCCTATAGGTATAAGAAAAACAATGTCGAGTGGTATAACAAATATGACGAAGATTGCTGTGAGAAAAATAAAAAAAATTATTCCCCACACGCCGCCACTATGCATAATTACTGATATCTCTGAATGGTATGTGTGTGCCAAAAAAGAAACACCAATGAAAGCGACAGCTAAAATTACGAGTGTCGACAACTGTTTTTTAAGAGACGTGTACATGTGTGCAACGGTTGGGTTGTATGTAATGTGATTGTATACGGTATTTATATAATAAAAAAGTCCGTTGATGTTATCGCGGGACCTTGTTGGCTTTAAAAAACGGTCAATCTGCCTCTCCATCCCCTCCACTCGCGCCATAACCGAACGTTGGCCGCCGTGGGTCGTTGTGTTCCAGAAAGGCACCAATATTTGCCTGGCATCTACCATCGGTTACGCATGCCTTTTGTTGGCAGTCTGGACAAAACGCGTGACGGTCTCGCATGACAATGTGTCGCTTGGCGATTACGCGCCGACAGTGACAACACCGAAGGGCGAGGCAGTTGAGCAGAGCGGCAGTGTCGTCAATAAGACCGTTTGCCGGACTCCAAGGATTGGTTTCTGTCTCAGATTGCGAAGAAAGATGTCCCATTTTAACTCCTCTAGAAGAACTATAATTAACAGCACTGTGCCGTATTTCTAAAATACTATACCAGTTTAATACGGACTGTGTCAATAGTGGTGACCCCTACGGGATTTGAACCCGTGTTTGCGCCGTGAGAGGGCGCCGTCCTGGACCGGGCTAGACGAAAGGGCCGGGTTATTGCCGAATTATCCTATCAGAATTTTACTGCTTTTCCAACTATGGATTAAACGGTGGGAGTAACGTTGGTTGTTTTTGAGCCAAAGCTGCTTCTATGAGCATATGACGAGTGATTTGGTATTGCATTCCGACATAAAAGCCAAGTATGGGAATAATACCCACAAAAAGAATGAGGGCGGCAATTTTAGAATACCACGTGACACTATTCCATTTCATGTTAAATTTAAATACCTTCTTTCTTGAGTTCTTCTACAAGTTTCGCGGCATTTTTAGAGAGTTTTTTAGGAAGTTCGATGTTAATTTTAACCAGAAAATCGCCGCGACGACCATGGGCGCTGGGGCTTGTGGCGTCACCGCGATTACGCTCGTTGGCAGCTGCGCCAATTGGTACACCCTTACCACGGACGCGCAGAATTTCACCAAATTCTATGCCTGCAGGAATTTTTAAGGTGAGTGGGCCATCAAGGGTTTCTAAAGCATATTCGCCTCCGGAGAGCGCGGTAGATAATTTAATGGATAAGGTGGTGATGATATTGTTGCTTTCGCGGTGTAGCGTTGGGTGCGGTTTAAGATGGACGCGGATGTATAGATCGCCAGGAGCACCAGCGGTCGCACCTCCTGGCACGGCTTCCCCACCTCCAGTGATACGGATGATTTCACCGTCATTAATACCTGGGGGCACAATAACGCCAACTTCTTGCTGCTTGCGAGTAACGCCGAGTCCGTGGCATTGCTTACATTTTTGGCTTGGAATTTTACCAGTACCGTGGCAGGTGTCGCAGTTACGAACGGTGGTAAAAGTTCCCATAAATGAGCTGCGGGCTTCGTGAATTTTACCTTTGCCATTACAAATTTTACAGGTTTCAAGTTTTGCTCCTGGTTCGGCACCATTGCCACCACAGGTAGCACACACAGATGTTCGATTAAGAACGATATTGCGTGTTACACCGAACACCGCTTCGCTAAAAGAAAGATCGATATCCACGGAAATGTCGGCACCGCGGGTGCGGCCACGTCTACCGGCGGCGGCTCCACGTCCACCGAAAAATTGACTGAAGATGTCACCGAGATCAACATCTTCAAATCCCTGTCCTTGAAAACCAGAGAAATCGAAACCAAAATCATTAGGATTGAAACCCGCACCATGCGCGCCTGCACCCGGCCCGCCACCGTTAAAGGTGCGACCGTACGTATCATACTCGGCGCGCTTCTTATCGTCGGAAAGTACGGCGTAGGCCTCGCTTACTTCTTTGAATTTTGATGCATCACCTCCATTTTTATCAGGGTGATATTTATGGGCAAGGCTACGAAAAGCCTTTTTAATTTCATCTTTTGAGGCACCCTTTTGAATACCTAATATTTCATAGTAGTTTTTTGTCATACTACAGCAAGTATAGCAATTTTTTTAGTAATTTCAAGTTAACAAAAACCCCGATTTTTTCGGAGTTTTTGTTGAAGAATTATTTTACTTCAGCATCACGGACATTACCATCGTTCGTGCTCGGATTGTCGTGATTCTTCTGGTCGGCGTCAGGGTTTGCTTGTTGTGGTTGCGTTTGTTGTTGGTTCATGTATTGCCCAATTTTTTGGATTTCGGTGGAGAGGGATTCAGTTGCTGATTTGATAGCTGTCAGGTCAGGTGTCGGATTATCTTTTGCTTTTTTGAGGTCAGCGATTTTTGCTTCAACACTACTCTTAACATCGGCGGGCACTTTGTCGCCAGCGTCTCTCAATGCTTTTTCCGAAGTATAGGTGAGGTGTTCGGCGGCATTTTTGACTTCAGCAATATCGCGTTTCTTTTGATCGTCAGCAGCATTGGCGTCGGCGTCACGCTTCATGCGCTCAATATCATCTTTGGAGAGGCCCGATGAACCTTGAATGGTGATAGATTGGCTTTTACCACTTGCTTTGTCTTTGGCGGTGACATTAAGGATGCCATTTGCATCAACGTCAAACGTGACTTCTACTTGAGGCATACCGCGCGGTGCCGGTGGAATACCATCAAGAATAAATTGACCAAGTGATTTGTTGTCAGCGGCCATAGCGCGTTCACCTTGCACTACATGCACTTGTACTGATGTTTGATTATCGGCAGCAGTGGAAAATACTTGTGAACGCGAGGTTGGGATGGTGGTGTTTTTTTCAATGAGTTTAGTAGCAACACCACCCATTGTTTCAATACCCAGTGATAATGGAATAACATCCAAGAGCAAAATATCTTTAACGTCGCCCGTGATGACACCGCCTTGAATGGCTGCACCGATAGCAACTACTTCATCAGGATTAACGCCCATGTGCGGGTCTTTACCAAAGAGGTCTTTGACGGCTTTTTGCATAGCTGGCATGCGCGTTTGACCGCCAACGAGCACAACTTCGTTGATTTCATTTATTTTGAAGGGTGAGGCAGCCAGGGCGCGTTTGGTGATTTCCATAGCCCGATCAATAAATTCTTGCGTGAGCGCTTCTAATTCGGCACGTTTCATTGTGCGAATGAGGTGGAGTGGCCCAGAAGCACTGGTAGAAACGAAGGGAATATTAATTTCCGTTTCTACTGCTGATGAAAGCTCTATTTTTGCTTTTTCAGCGGCGTCGTCGAGGCGCTGTTTGGCTAATGGGTCAGCAAGAAGGTCAACACCGTGCTCTTTTTTGAAACCATCAGCGAGCCACTGAATAATTTTTTGATCAATATCTTTACCGCCGAGGTGAGAATCACCATCGGTTGATTTCACTTCCACAACATCGTCGCCAACTTCCAAAATGGATATGTCGAATGTGCCACCACCGAAGTCAAAGACTGCGATTTTCTCATTCTTCTTTTTGTTGAAACCATATGCTAGCGCCGCTGCCGTCGGCTCGTTAATAATACGCTTCACTTCCAAGCCAGCGATTTTACCTGCGTCTTTAGTGGCCTGACGTTGGCTGTCGTTAAAATAGGCTGGCACAGTGATAACTGCTTCAGTCACTTTTTCGCCGAGCCGTGCTTCAGCATCTTGTTTCATTTTCTGTAGGATCATCGCTGAAATTTCCTCCGGTCGATACCATTTGTCTGCCATTTTTACTTCTATGCCGCCGTTGGCAGCTTTGCGGGTCTCAAATGGTACATTAGCGATGTCTTTTTGCACACCTGGTTCATCCCACGTGTGACCAATAAAACGCTTGATTTGATAGACAGTATTTTTAGGATTAGTCACGCTCTGGCGTTTAGCTAAGAGACCAACTAATCGCTCGCCAGTTTTTGATTGAGCGATGATGGACGGCGTGGTGCGCGCCCCCTCGGCGTTTTCTAATATTTTTGGTTCGCCGCCTTCCATGACGGCCACCGCTGAGTTTGTTGTTCCTAAATCAATGCCAATTATTTTTGCCATAGTAATTTTTTTTCTAGTATTTTTTTAATGTTGATTTTAAATAGTAAAATAACTCATTACACACTACTGCTCATAGCGTGAGTATTTTTTATTTGGTTGGCGGACGAGCGTATGAACATGTTGGGATTTTTGATGAAGAGAAAAAAGTTTCAACAAACGGTGAGACAATTGACTGAGTGCCATACGAGCAACAGGTAGTGACACTGGGTAGCGTAAGTGTTGTGTGTACCGCTTTCATAAACACACGCACTAAGCGTGGTTCACACAGAGCTACCTCTTGTTGGCCATTATTTTCAAATAGCGCCGCGTAGATGAGTGTTCGTTCGTTTTCCTCGACGCGAATGAATCGGATATATCGTTTTGAATACGGAATAAGCATAGTTTTACTTGGTCGTAGTATAGTCGCCTACTTTGACTTGTGCGGGGCGAATAATTTTACCATTGAGTAGGTAACCTTTTTGAATCACCGTAATAATTTTGTGATCCTGTGATTGGTCGGTGACTGGTTCAGAACCGATGCTGGCGTGACGTGCCGGATCAAACATCTCCCCTTTCGGGTCAAATTGCGTGAGACCAGAATGTTCTAATGCTCCCATGAGTTGGGCATAGATGTATTCTACGCCCTGGCGCCAGTTTTTATCAACTTTTTCCCAGGCTTCTTTGTTGGCAAAAGCCATAGTGAAGCTGTCGAGTGCTGGTAGTAGTTCAAAAATAAGATTTTCGTTGGCAAACTTAATCATCTCGCTGCGGCTCTCCTCGTCGCGCTTGCGGGCGTTGACGAAGTCGGCTTTCGTTCGCTGCCAACCTTCTAAGTACTCCTGTTTTTCAGCAAGAGCTTTTTTGAGCTTTTCGCGCAAGTCTTTGATGGCGTCTTTACCGATGGCGGTGTTGCCCTCGCCGTCCTCAAGGATGATTTCTTCCTCATTTTCCGGTGTTTTCGGAGTGGTATGTTCTTCTTTGTGCATCATGGACTTTCTATTGTAAGAAATTTTCTGAATGTGTCAATTATGTATCGCACGCAGCACAGTATGGCCCATAAAAATAGCACCGTTTTTGCATGGGCAAATAAAACGGTGCCATAGATTAACTCATTTCGTCGGAATAACGTGCTGGTAGAGAATCGCTATTGAACGGGATGCGGAAATGCACCCCCTTCATTTTTGCGACTTTGTTGATGACATCTCGGGCAGCGGTTTCCGAATACTGTCCAAAATGTTTCTGCAGTATGTCTCGCAAGATTTGCGAGTTCCACTGATCAAGCGCAATCACATCCAGTTCCCTGACGCAATCTGCAATAGCAGCATCATAGTGTTCAGTGCCGTATAGCGCTCGCGTAGCCGCTCTCGAAAAATCTCTTGCTTTTTCCGCGTGGCGTTTTCCACAGACTTCGCATATACAAATGCAACTTACTTGAGTAGTGGGTGGTTTGTCGCCACTGCAGCGATCATGTCTTCCTTGTTTGCATTCGTCACATACCATTGTCAAAACCATACTATTCTCCTTTCAAAAAAGGTTTCTAATAGAAAAATACTCTCTAAAAGAAAATAAGTCAATTTTACTATCTTGTTTTTCTTCAGGTATTTTTAGGACTTTTATTTGGTAAAATAAAATGTTTCTGTTTATTTTTTTTATCCATTTACTACATGTGGCACTCTCGAGTTTATAATAGTAAGCAAAACCATATCTTTTGACACGACTAGATGTCCAATTCTTTATACAGAAACGACATAATGTCGACACTTGCTCTCAAGGAAGAGGTGACGGTGTTTCCACCTCCATGGCCAGCATTTTTTTCGACTCGTAGCAGTATAGAGTTCTTTTGCGCGGAATTACTCAAAAGTTTTGCAACCATTTTGTAAGAATGCATCGGATGTACTCTGTCGTCCTGATCCGATGTTAGAAAAAGTGCAGATGGATAATTAATATTTTTTATATTGTGATAGGGACTGTATCTTAAAAGATATGACCGTGCTTTCGTATCGTCAGGGTCGCCATAATCAGAAATCCAATAACGTCCGCCATTGAATACGTGGAAGCGGAGCATATCAGTCACAGGTACTGACACAATAGCTGCTTTAAATAGTTCCGGATGTTGTATCAATGTTACCGACATTAGTAGTCCACCGTTACTGGCTCCCCAAATGGCAATTTTATCGGGGCACGTATATTTCTTTTTTGTTAGGAAACGTAGGGCGCAAGAGAAATCATCAAAACTTTTCTGTTTGTTCTTTAAAATTGCTTTTTTATGCCACAACTCCCCAAACTCTCCACCTCCTCGTATATTGACTAAAACATAAATACCACCATCGTCTAAAAACGGTATGATTGTTTTATTGAACGATGGTGTTAATGAAATATTAAACCCACCGTATGCATACACAAGTGTCGGGTTTTTCCCATTCATGACGAGTCCTTTTTTGTATACAAGAAACATTGGAATAGGTGTGGTGTCTTTGGACGGAAACCATAGCTGCTTAGTAATTAGATTATTTCTTTGTGGAGATACCCGCGATGTCCAAAAAAGCGACACCGTTAAATCATTTACGTCGATTTTATATATTGACGCGGCGATGCTGAAAGAAGAAAAACTAAAAAAAATATTTTCACTTTTAAATTCAGAAGAAAATCCAGTCATGGAGCCCATTGCTGGAAGTAAAATCTCTTTCTTTTCATTAGTTCTTATATCGATAGCAAAGAGTTTAGATTGTACGTCTATTGTGTATTCTAAAAACAAATATCGGGATGTCATTACCACATTTTCTAGATTGTTCGTTGTTTCTGGCACGTATACTTCCCATTCCCCTAACCTATCCTGGTAGATACGTCTACGTAGAATTTTTTTTCGCGGAGCACGGTGATTGGTGACTATATAAATATAGCTCTCGTTTATATACGCAGACGAGCGTGCCTTCATCCCCTTCGTTATTTCGATATTAGGCGCGTCCCTATTTTGGAGATTGCAAAGAAGAATCGATGTTGTATCGTCGTTTTTGTCTATAGTAATAACTCCGTATTTTCCATCGTCTGAACATGTAATACCGGGCACGTCTTCTTTCTCGAGGTTCTCTCCGAAATAGAGTTTGTCGTGCGTATTTTTTTCACCGATTCTATGGAAATACAACCGTCGATAATATTTTTCATCGCCTCTTTTTATGCTTGTTCCTCTCGTGTACCAAAATCCCAGAGAATCATTATCCCATACATTGAAATATGGATACTGTATAGCTGGTACATGTTCACGTAAGAACATTTTTTGTTGCACATCGAAAATCTTAATTTCCGTTTTGTCGTTATTGGACTTGGAAAGTTCGACTGCTATAAACCGACCGTCTTTTGAAGGATGCCAGCCAGCAATGGACGTTTTATCTTTAGAAGATAATTGGGAAGAATCAATTAAAAGATGTTTTTTACCTTTTAAGCCCTTTTTCATATAAATGGAATAGTCTTCCTCCATCGCTTTTCTATAACGGAAAAAATAAAAATCTCCCCGCATCACCGGTAACTTCATGGAATCAACTAGAAAAAGTGATTTGTATTGCTTTGTGAAGCTTGCTCTGTTGTCACATTCTGCAAGATAGTTTTGCATCCTTTCTTGTTGTTTTCTTAGCCAAATGCTTATTTTTTTCGAGGGTCTTTCTAGCCAATAAAAATGATCGAGCTCAGTATTCTTTTTTATTAAAAATTTTTTTTGATTCATATTATTTAAAAACGAGGCGATTTTTTTTAATCGCCTCGTTGTTCGCAATACCCTCCGGTGTTCATCTGGGTCGTGGACGGGGCAATGTTGGTGGGCGTTCAGTACCCATAATACAACTCCTTTCTAGTTATTTGTGGGGTCTATCTGAAATTGCCAGGGAACATCCCAAGTTTTCTAAGTTTAAATTATATCATCGGTAAGTATCTGTCAAATGTTCATGAACTTATGCAGTTTTTTCTAAAAACATCTGCGTGACAGATGTTTTTAGGCTTTTTAGAAAACTCCACTGGGGCGCCCTTTTAGCGCTTGGACCACTGTGGGGCTTTGCGAGCTTTTTTGAGACCGAATTTACGGCGCTCTTTGGTGCGCGGATCACGCTTAAGAAAACCAGCTTTTTTGAGTTTAGGGCGAAGCTCTTTATTGAGAGAAATAAGGGCGCGAGAAATACCATGACGAAGGGCAACGGCTTGACCAGCGATACCGCCGCCGTTGAGGTGAGCGCTCACGGCAAACGTGAGGGTTTCAGGTACGCCAACTTCGCGAGCAGTTGTGAATGCCTCAGTCACTATTTTTTGTAATTCAGCGGTTGGAAAATAAGTGGCAAGGTCGCGACTACCGTTGATTGAAAAATTTGTTTTAGAAGCTTGAGTTAGGCGCACGCGAGCAACAGCATTTTTACGGCGACCAACTGCTTCAATATATTTTGTGGTGTCGGTCATAGAATTATTCGCTAATTTTTAAATTTTTGAGCATGGTTTTTTGAAGCTTGTTTTTAGGAAGCATACCGGCAACGGCGCGACGAAAAAGCTCGCGAGCCCCTTTCTTTTGAAGAATATAGCCAACGGTTGGTGTAGTGATACCACTTGGAAAACCACTGAAACTCGCTTTCAATTCCTCAGCTTTTTTACGAGATGAAATATCGGCTTTACCAGCATTGACGATTTCTACACTAATGCCAGCGGATTGGTGACGGGTAAAGGTGGTAGTTTGTTTACCCATCAAAAGCTTAGCGGCAGCACTGGCTACGCGACCAACTTTTTTGCCGCTAGCATCTAAAACATGATGATTGGTAGTAATTGATGACATGGTAGTTTATACAAATTCTATATGAGCCATTGAGCTGCCATCGCTTATGCGACGTGGCATGTGGAGAATACGCACATAGCCGCCCGCCCGCGTTTGAAATTTAGGCGCTAAGACATCAGCAATTTTTTTACCAGCTTCGGAACCAACTTGGCTGATTAAAAAACGTCGAGCAGCAAGAGTAATAGTATTTTTACCGCGAGAAGCTTTGCCGCGCGTGATCAGTTTTTCTACGAATGGACGTAACTCTTTAGCTTTCGCTTCGGTCGTTTGAATTTTCTCTTGCAGAACCAGTGAACGAGCCAGGGAGCGCACCAGAGCTTTGCGTGGTCCGCTTTTTCTGCTTAATTTTCGGTTGGCGTTGTGGTGTCGCATAGGTGTGGTGGTTGCGTGTAATCGCTCAAGACTATCAGAAATGTTTTAGTTTTTCAAGATGATACCGAATTCGCCAAGAGCTTTTTTAATTTCTTGTAAACCCTTAGTACCCAATCCTTCGACTTCTAAGATATCTTGCTCGCGTTTTCGGGAAAGACCCCCTACGGTGCGAATGTTGGCACTAGAAAGAGCGTTTTGAGTGCGCGCAGAAAGATTAAGGGATTCAATACGGGTTTTAAGAATCTCAGAGTCCACCGCTTTGCCAGATGTAGTCGTTGTCTCTTCAGTCATATCAATTTCTTTTGGCTCGGATACTAAAGGTTCTTCTTCTTTGAAGCCGATAATTGCTTTGAGTTGTGTGATCATAATCTCAATAGACTTTTCTAGTGCCTGGCGCGGTGTTAGTGTGCCATCGGTTTCAATATGAAGGCGCAAGCGATTGAAGTCGGTGCGATCGCCGACGCGCATATCCTCAACTTCATAAAAAGCTCGGTGAATAGGAGTAAAATTGGCATCGGGAGTAATGTTACCAATATCAACACGGCTTTTTTGTAATTCTTCTTTGGAAACATAGCCGAGGCCGTTTTCAACGCGTAATTCTATAGAAAGGGTGGCGTCTTTGCTGGTAAGGTGAGCGATAACAAGTTCGGGATTGAGAATTTCAACTTGTCCACTTGTTTCAATATCACCGGCGGTAACTTCTTTAGTACCGTGTACGTTTAATGTGAGAGTTTGTGGTTCGTCACCAGCGATCTTAAAGCGAACTTTCTTGAGTGTAAGGACGATAGAAATAACATCTTCTTTTATGCCTTCAATAGTAGAAAATTCATGATTAACACCGGCAATTTTAATAGACGTAATTGCTGAACCCGGCAATGATGAAAGCATAATTCGGCGCAAAGAGTTTCCCAAAGTATGCGCATAGCCGCGGTACAAACCGTCTATTTCATAAACGCCGTGCGTCCCCTCTTCGGTGACAATACGCGGTTTTGATGGAAGAACAATGTTAACGTCAGGCATATAAATAAGTATTAATTGTTACTAGTTATTAATAAATAAAATAAAAAAAGCGTCGTGGAAATTATTGGGGTTAACGGCTGTAAAATTCCAACACGGCATCAATGTCAAACAGTAGCTCTTGGCTTCCAAAAGCTGGCACACCTTTGACGGCAATACTCTTTTCGCCCGGATTAACTATTAACCAGGATGGGGCTTGGAAGTTTTTGAGTCGTTCGTCTAAACCATTAAAAAGAGCTTTTGTTTTACTTCCTTCGCGAACACCAATTACATCACCCTGTTTAATTTGATGTGAAGGAATAGTGACACGTTTTCCATTTACTGTAATGTGACCGTGGGAAACCATTTGGCGAGCGGCAAGGCGTGTGGTAGCAAAACCAGCACGCAATACAGCGTTATCCAAACGTCGCTCGAGTGCATCAAATAAAATACTTTGATTACTTCCCTTTTTAGCGAGAGCTTTTTTAACGTAATTAGCAAATTGTTTTTCGGTGAGGGCGTAAGAAAAACGAGCTTTTTGTTTTTCTAACAATTGTTGACCAAAATCACTGCGAGTTTTGCGACGTTCCTCTTTTGATTTTCGAGTACGAGAAATAGCGTATTTTTGTGTTTGAGTTTTTTCAAACACGGGAGCATTGAGGCGTCTGGCTATTTTATATTTGGGGCCGATAATCATAATAGTTAAATAATGTTTAGTAACAATGTAATTATATAAAGGAAATATTTATACTCGCCGTGCTTTTTTGGGTTTAGGACCGTTGAAGGGCACGGGCGTTGTGTCTTTAATTGACGTAATACCAATGGATTTGGAAATAAAACCACGAATTGCCGATTCACGTCCAGAACCGACACCTCGTACGACCACAGCGACATCTTGAATACCAAGCGCCTGGGCTTTGAGGCCAACTGTTTCTCCAACTTTTGCCGCAGCAAAAGGGGTGCCTTTCTTGGCGCCGGCAAAACCAAGTGATCCACTTGAACTTGCCGCCAGAGCGTTACCGGAACTATCAGTCAGGAGTACTTTGGTGTTATTGTAGGTTGATTGAACGTGTAAAATACCGAAACTGTATCGTTTCTTGCTACTACCTGTGCTAGCAGTATTCGCAGCAACTGGTGTCGCCGATTCACTTCCGGTAGCTCCTTTTTTGACAATTCGTTTTTTTCCCATGGTACTAAATGCTAATGAGGATTATGTTTTTTCAACCTTACGACGACCAGATCCCATCGTTTTCTTCGGACCTTTCAGAGTTCGGGCATTTGTTTTTGTTCGCTGGCCACGTGACGGTAAATGACGAGCGTGACGAGTGCCACGGTATGACTTAATGTCTTTGAGTCGTTTAATGTGTGCTGCTTTTTCGCGACGCAATTCACCTTCAATTTTAAAACCTCCTTTTTCAATGACAGCGCGAATGCTGTTTTCAGCTTCGACTGAAGCATCTTTTGGCTTTAGCGCAGCATCAATACCGGCCTTTTCTAAAATCATTTTTGCTCGCGGACGGCCAATGCCATAAATAGTAGTAAGCGCAATGTCCATGCGCTTGTTTTCAGGAAGTGTAATGCCGAGGATTCTCATGATATAAAATTTAAGCGCCTTGACGCTGTTTATGACGAGGATTTGATTTGCAAATCACATACACATACCCCTTGCGGCGTACAACTTTGCAGTGATTGCATATTTTTTTAACAGAAGCTTTAACTTTCATAAAATATTTAGAACCGTTTTATAATTCGGCCTTTTCCGCCGTACGGTTCTAATTCGACAACGACACGGTCGCCGATAATGACCCTAATGTGGTTCATTCTCATTTTGCCAGCAAGATATGCCAACTTCTCTTCTCCGGAATCGTCAAATTTAACACGAAACAGTGTATTGGGCAAGGTTTCTACAACCGTACCCTCTGCTGTTTGAGCTTTATTATTTGGCTTTGTTTCCACAAGAAAAAGACAAAACGAAAATTAAATACCAGAGTGCCTGGCTATCCTAGCAAGAAAGCACCTTTCTTGTCAATCCCCAGGTCTAAGGTTGGTTCACTGAGACGGTAATATTTTGGGGATTGGCAGGAAAATTTTGTTTCCAAAATGGCTGAATACTCATTGTGGCAGTAACAATGGATGGAAAACTATTTAAGATCGGACCAAAGTCGTTTTTTGGCTTATTTACAAGATTTTCTTTAATTTTTTGTGTATCAATAGTTGCTACGAGTGTTGTGCTGCCGCTAATTTTAAAGGGTAGCGACGATACGTTCCAAGGCTGACTTACAGTGTTCGATGGAATAGTAAAAGCAAAATTTAAACCGGACGCATCATTTATATTCCAAGTAATGCCAGAAGTTGAAGTCGAGGTGCTAGAGGCGGCCGCAACATTTAGTGCTTGGGCCATGGCAGCGGTTTTAAAAACAAAAGCGTGAATCGTTCCTTCATCATGAACAATCGCCTGACTCGATGTAGCGTCTTGTGTTGAAGGTAGGTGTGTATAGTCGATAATATATGCATTGGGTAATAAAATTTCACCAGGAAGGACTTGTTGTTGAGACTGTTGAAGCAAAACGCCCTTAAGTTCTGCATCAATAGTGGCTTGGGTGGCAGCAAGTGTTGCCGAATCAATTTTGGGTTCAATTCCGGAAAAGCCACCAGTCATTGTCGTTTGAGAACGGGCATATATGTCTGCATACGCGCGTGTTCCCGAGAGACCTGGTACAACAAAATCAGATAAGCCGATGTTATATTGACTGCCAGCCTTATCGGCAGTAACGGTTACGGTGATACTTCCTGGAGTCGCACCTTTTTTGCCGGGAATACTAATAGGTGAACTAATGCGATATATAAGACCACTTGGTGTAGCAAAACGAGTATTGGCTATAAGTTTTTGTGGTGATGTGCTGTAGTTGTTAAAAATAGTAATTTTACCAGTTGCTTTAGACGCGACTGTTGTTTTACCTGATGCCGCAACACTCATTGCACCATCTTTAGTAATTGAAATAATACGATACGGAACATCTTCCGAAGAAAGGTTGGCAGAAGCAGCTACCGTTGAAGATGATTCAGTCGCTGTGCTAGTAGCATTTTGTTCAAGTAAACCGGTCAATTGAGTGTTGACGGTAATATTCTCAATTTTTGGAGTAACAGTAACAACAGCTTTGGCAAAATGAGATAAAACAAAATAAGTACCAATTATAATAATAATGGCACATACCAAAATAATAGCAGCTTTCCATGGAAAACGGCGGCGATAGGGCTGATCTTCTTCATAAAAAGGAATACGGCGTAATGGCGCATCTTGTTCAACAGAACGAGTGTATTGAGATGGTGGAGGTGGTGGCGGAGGGGTTGATCTTGGTCGAATATGCTGAGGTTCTGATTCTTGAACAATGTTATTTCTGGGATTTTCATCATCGGGAACGTTCAAGTGTCGAACTGAAACCGCTGGTGCAGATCTTTGTACTTTATCATGCACAGAGATTCGTTCATACTCAGTACGACGTGTCCGATTAGGTATGGGCACATGTTTAATGGATCGTTTGTCTGGTGGAACAATATCTTGAAAAAGAGGTTTTGTCATTGGATGATAGTGTTAGTATATCATATTACATTTCTACACTTTGTTACTAAAAAAGACCGCTTCAATGGCAAGTGCAGGATCAGCGATGCCTGGTAGAAATTTTGGTGGTAATAAGGCCTCAGATTTTTTGGAGGAAAAAGTATTTGATTGATTAAGATTTCGTACAAATGAAGCAATGGTATTATTGGCGATACTAACGACAGTAAAAGGTCCTTTAAAAAGAGCTGGTCCGATATCAGCACGACTTAAAATACCATTAAAAAAAGAGGCGAAATCAGGATCTATAGTTACAAATGCTTGTTTAGGTAAATTATATTTTTTACTAATGGATGAAAGTGTTTGATTGAATGCATCAGTCCATTGATCGGCAACAGTTGCTAATACTTTCTCTACATCTGAAGCAATTTCTTTTTCTAAAGTACCAAGTGAACGCATTTTCATAAAAGAAACAGCGTTTTCTGGGGAAATGTGTAGTACTTCTACAAGTGTACGAAGAATAGTCGATCGACCAAACGGAAAAGAGAGTGTTTCAGTGATAGCGCCGCGAATGGTGATAGTGACATCGCTCGTTTCTCCACCGACGTCTAGAAAAATAAAATCTGACGCTTCAGGAAACATGGTGCGAATAGCATTCCACGAAGCTAGTGCATATGAAAAACATTCTATTTGGCGAATATGGAAAACATGATAAAAAACATCCTCTACCAATCGCAACACTTTTTCAGAAATTAAACTAGTAAAAAGCGTGATTTCTAATAAGCGACCAAATTTTCCAACAGGATTAGTTACTTCATAGCCGTTGATTGCTGAGTGTACAAGTGCGCGTTCTAGAAGTACCACTTTGGTTCCAAAGTGTTGTTCGTAATCGCCTCGAGTGAGTGCCTCAGCAAAACGAACCTCCTCTTTGTTTACAAGTTCATTCACGAGCGGATTGGTGATATGAAATGGAGTGGTGGCTTCTTTACGTACTACACTAGCTTGAGATGCGTACCATGGTGAAGAAAAAATACAGACAACGTGACTAAAATGAGCGCCACCCCATATGCTTCGCGGAATTACGCTAGCAGCTTCTTTTTGTACGTGCTGCAGTGTGGTTTTAAGTAAATCAAGCATAGCGGCCAGGAGACGTTTTTCTTTCATGTCAGGCAGAAACGTTAGTGGTTCGCGATGACAGTATAAAACTGTTGGAATTGAACCGTGAGCGGAATGCTCGTAATTTAATACCATAGCTCCTACCGATCCGTTTCCGATATCAAGAATGAGCGAGATATTATCGTGCATGTAAAAAGTATAGCATATTGATTCAAACAAAAACCCAGACGAGTGTGTCTGGGTTTTATTTTTAACCAATCCAATTGACGTAGTGTGCACAGATTATGCCGGCAGCAAATGAAATAAGAAATGTTATGCCGATACTAAATCCAATAATACTCTCGGTGAGCCAATAATACGGAAATTTTGTGTACAACCACAGACATACGCTGTGAATTGTACGTACAATTGAGAATACTACAATAACAAAAATTCCGCCGCCGATAATGTGATTTGTTTCAAAGAGAGGAATTGCGTTTGCCAGCGCCCAAATAATTTGAGCACATAAAACGCTCGGGAATAACGATCCACGATCGAGGCTGATTTTTCTTGGAATGTCAACATAAAACCGCAAAATAGCCGACTGTGACATACAACACCTTCCTTCCTTGTACTGTGCTTGTCGATACGGTTACTCCAACAGTAACCTTCTAGAATAAAATAATACTAAATAAAAACTAAGCTGTCAATACAGCTTTAATGCGACGAATACCGGCCGAAACTGCCTCTTCCTTAAGGATTGTAAAGTGGCCAAGTTGACTCGTATTTGCAACGTGAGGTCCGCCACAAAATTCACGGCTGATATAGTTTCCGGTGTGGCCGATGGAGTAGACGCGCACCGTGTCGCCATATTTTTCATTAAAAGCATGGATGGCAATTTTTTCTGCTTCGGCTTTAGGCATTTCAGCTACAGTTACCGGTAAAGCCGCGGCAATCCATTCGTTCACAAGATTTTCCACCTTTTTTTTCTGTGCATCACTCAGTTTTTCCGGATTCGAAAAATCAAAACGTAAACGCTCGGGAGTGATGTTACTTCCCTTTTGGCCAACATGTGGCCCGAGCACCTGCTGCAGGGCGGCGTTAAGCAAGTGGGTGGCGGTGTGATACTTTATTGACATCTCGCTTGTGTCACCTAGTCCTCCTTTAAATTTTTTATCCGCACCAGTGCGGGAGAGATTTTGATGTTCACGTACTAATTGATCGAAACCTTCCCTATCAATAACCGCTCCTTCTTCTTTAGCTAATTCCTCAGTAAGTTCAATAGGAAAACCGTACGTTTGGAAAAGATCAAAAATTGTTTTTCCTAGTATTTTTTGCACCGCACGGCCAGATATAGGCAGCGTCTTGTTACTATCGGCAGGGAGTGGCTCGTTAGGTACGCCAACCCAGTCCTTTTTTCTTTTTTCGTATTCTTTCATGCCTTCCTTAAGCGTCGTGCGAAATTTCTGCTCTTCTTCGTGAATAATTTTTCGAATAGAGGCTCCCCTATCATTACCCATAATTTCTGGATACGCCGCACCGTATTTTTTTTGGATTATTTCGGCAATAGTACCCAAATCACGAGTCATGCTAATACTATCGGCGTGACGAATAGCGCGACGCAAAATTCGACGTAGTATGTAACCACGGTCGGTATTTGAAGGAGTAATACCATCGGCAATCATAAAGACAGCCGCGCGCATATGGTCAGCAATAATTCGCTCTGATTTTTCGTTTGCGATTGTGGCGTGGGTGCGAATACCATCAAGAATTGGTACAAAACAATCCGTTTCAAAAACAGTAGAAACACCATTAACTACGGCGGTGGTGCGCTCTAAACCCATACCCGTATCAACATTTTTCGCCGATAGTTTTTCGTAGTGACCATCGACGGTTTTATTAAATTCCATAAAGACGTCATTCCAAACTTCAATGAGGCGAAATGAATCTACAAAATCGCTGAATTTCCCTTCTATATTTCCGTCGCCTGGACGAGTATCGTAAAACATTTCTGTATCACCGCCGCACGGGCCGGTTGCGCCAGCAATCCAAAAATTGTCGTTGACGCCAAGCGGAATAATACGCACATTATTGCGCACTATTTCATCATCTGCCGCCACCTCGTTGGAGAGACCGTGTTGGGCAAAAATTTCTTGCCAGATTTTTATTGATTCATTGTCACGTGGAATACCTTGTTCACCTTTAAAAACAGTGACGTAAAAACGTTGAGGGTCTAAACCCAATCCCTCGTTTTTTGATGTTAAAAATTCGAAGCTCCAGCTAATAGCTTCGCGCTTAAAATAATCACCGAGTGACCAATTGCCAAGCATTTCAAAAAAAGTTAAATGACGATTGTCACCAACATCGTCAATATCACCGGTGCGCACACACTTTTGTGCGTCTACCAAACGTGTGCCCGCCGGATGAGGTTTGCCAAGCAGATATGGAATGAGTGGCTGCATGCCGGCCGTGGTGAAAAGAGTTTGACTCGAGGTGACCGCGCCGATTTCTTCACTTGGCACTAACGATGCTGAAGGAATAACTGTGTGTCCACGTTTTTCAAAAAACTTTAAAAATTTTTGACGTATTTCTTCAGAGGTCATCATAGTTTTACTTGAAAGCGTATAATAGCTTTAAATCATGCTTTTTTCAAGATACGATGCAATGTAAAAATCCTACAGAAATTTTTTAACAATCGCAAAGTCTTTTTTAAGAACGTCGCGCATAGCACCATTATAGAGTGCCGCCGCCGGATGATACATAGTGAGAATGGAGAGTTCGCCAAAAGGTGTTTGGGCGATATAGGTTTTGCCGTGCGATTTTGAAATTGGTTCACTGTTAAAGTCTACATGCAGTGTACGCATAATGTAATACATAGAAAAGCGGCCGAGCGTGACGATGGCGCGCGGTTGAATGATGTTTATTTGCCGATCTAAGAATGGGCCGTACGTAGCAATTTCGTGTGGCGTAGGGTCGCGATTTTCTGGTGGCCGATCTTTGACAATGTTGGTGATGTAGACATCATTACGTTGTGCACCGACGCTTTCCAGAAGCTCATTAAGAAATTTTCCTGCTGCTCCCACGAATGGCCGACCAGTTTTTGCTTCGTGTACGCCTGGCGCTTCGCCGATGAACATGATTTTTGCCGCATGGCTACCTTCACCGATAACAGGGAGCGCTCCATTTTTGATGCGAAAGGCATAAAGTGGCGAGTCTTTCAAAGCTACCACTTCGTCGCGAATTTTTTTCATAGCGTTATGTCGTTCTTCGACGGTGAACATGGGGTATGCAGTATCTATATATTACATATCAAATAATTTTCCCTCGGGACGAGTCACGGCGGTAGTTTTCGATTTTTTAGTCGGATTTTTTTTAGGTTTGGTGGTAGGTTTAGTGGTAGTCGAATCTTTTTTGGATGCGCGATTGCGTAAAACGTTTAAATATTTTTCCAAATATTGACAATGTTCACAGGTGGGAGCCGCTTCAGGAAGACGCTCGTCGACGAGACAGTGCTTCAGGAGCATAAGACTTTTTTCAATCCAACTGTCGTCGCCATTGTGTGGAATGAGTGTGGTTTCAAATTCAAGTTTACCGTCAAAAGCCGCGGCATCTTTTTTGCCATTAACATAAAGAAAGTAGCCGGTGGAAGAAACATTGAAACCATTTTGACGCAGGAGCCACTGATATATTTCCATCTGTCGGCGATACTGGCGTTCCCATGTAGTATCACTCAACGTTTCCAGTCTCCCCTGTTTGGCGGTGGCTTTGTAATCAACAACAATAAGCTCACCGACTTTATTAACCCACACATCATCAACAGCGCCAGTGACAAGTATGTTGGCCGGTTTGTAGAGATACTGTACGCCCTTAAAATTTTCTCGCCAAATATCCATATCGGGATGCTGGAATGGTACCAGATCAAGACCGTAGGCTTTCATAAGCGGATGCGTGGTACCCGCGGCGCGGTGCACATCAAATTCTTTCTTGAGGAGCGCGTCAACAGCAACGTTTAACGTAAATGATGGTCCACGAACGCGACTAACTCCATGGCGCGCATCCAAGTAAAAACAGCGCGGACACTCCATAAAGAGATCAATTTTTGAGCGACTGACCTTAAAAGGCTCACGCGAAGTGGGATTGAAAATAAATTTTCGGCGCGTAGCGTCAAAATGAGACATTGGCTATATTGTACCACTTGGTGGCAGACATCGTAACACGTTTATGCGTGCGTGTCGGTATCTTGGTTGTTTCGTTTCCAACTCTGTTCCCACCGCCAGAGAATACTAAACAAGAAAAGTGTTAAGAAGGTGACAAAAGTTGCCAGAATGTAGAATCCAAAACCAACGGTAATACCAATAATGGCAGCAACCCAAATGCCGGCCGCTGTTGTGAGGCCGCTGACTTGAGAGCCGTGCAATACAATCATGCCTGCGCCAATGAAGCCAATACCAACAAGAATATTGGCAACAATCATCAAAGGATTGAGACTGAAAGCATGACCTATTACCTCTGGACTCATGCCCGCGAGGTACATAGGCACAACATTAAGCGAAAGAATAGTGGCAAGACATGATCCAAGTGAAATAAGTCCGTAGGTCCGTGGACCGGCAGCTCGACTGGCAAGTAGACGTTCCACCCCCAAAATCATTCCCAAAATTGTTGCAATGGTAACTTGTAGAAATGGCCAACTGCTACTGAGTATTCCTAAACCTGTAGTAGGTATCATTATTTTTTAGTGTGTTAACCAAACACAAACAATATAATTTTATTGTGCGGTAAAGGAAGCGTCAATAGGATTACCAGCACTGTCATTGAGAATAGTGTCAGTGTGATAATTAAACACACGTGGTTTGGTACCATCATCAGTGTGAATCACAGCAAAATAAGATGTACCGGCGACTGTGGGTCGCAAGAGTGATACGGTGCCGTTAAGAGTCTGACCGGCGTCAAAATACGCGGCACCCAGAATAACTCCAGGAGTGCCAGCGGCGTTTTCTTGAATAGCGACCCAACCGCCGTTTTTAAGGTCTACTTGTGAAAGAGCAACACTAGCTCCAGCTGGTTGGCTATGCACAATAACGCTATTGTCGCTAACTGATGTGGGATTGACGATTTCATCGGCGCTCGTTGGGCTAATTTGATTACTATTTTGTAGAGAAATAGTTGAAGAAGCCGATTGGGTATTTAGTGCAGTGTTTACGTTAGGGTTTTTGTTGACCAGTGAATAGCCAATAACACCAACGAGAATACCGACAACAAAGGCGGCAGCAACTTGCATAGCCGGTGATGGGGTCGGTGCGGCTGAAACATTTTTATTCGCAGTCGGTTTAATGGGTTGTGATGGTGTATTAGTTTGTTGAAATTTCTGTACTGGTTTCTGATTGAGATTTAATTGTGGTTGATGTTGTTGTATTGGTTTCTGTTGTGGCTGTTGCTGCTGGTTTTGTTTTTGTCCAGACGATTGAGAGTTATCCATAAAAGCGGTGATTTAATAAATAATACCTATTATAGCCCCCTCAGAAAAGCCAGGGCAATAGCCGATATTAAAAATTTGTGTTGTTATGGTGTTTTTTCGGCGTAAATGTGACTGATTTCTGAAAGAATTGCTTCAATATTGAGTTCAGCGAGTCCTAGAGTACGTAAAAGTGTAGGATTTTTCTCTAGATCTCGACAAAGTACGATACCCTGCCCCAATAGAGTTTTCTTATCGTGCTCGCTTAAAAGACGTAAACACGTTAGTGGATGGAGATGGGCCGATTCAACTAAATCTTGCAAATTGCCTTTGTGCGGATAACTCCAACCGATAATGGTCATTGTTTGGCATTCGGCGTATTTAATAGCGCTACTGGTGAATTTTGTATTTGTCACAAGCCAACCAGCACCTAAACGATAGTGGTGATCGTCATACGTAAATGTTGCTTTGGCTAAATCATCAAAACGAGCTTTGACATACAGTGCCACTTTTAAATCACATTTTAAACCGGGTTGATTATGAAATTTTGCTTCTACCATAACAAGATCGTCGACAGGTTTCCAAGCAACAATATCAACTTCGTGCTCGACACAACCACCAACAACAGTTTGATCGGTTAGTATTTTGTAGTCGCGCTGTTTAAATATTTCAGCTATAAATTTTTCAAACGGAAAACCAGATGGACCAAGATCAGCAATGGCGCGTCGTAACGAGTAGCTGATTGCGGCGCTCTTCTGAATTTTATGGAGTACATCAAGAGCGTGTTGGTAGATATGGTGTGTTGTCATATCTTCGCGGATTTCCTTACGCACATGATCAAGTACGGCTTGGATAGTTACAGCGGAAGCGCGAGAACGTCGTAATGAAACGGCCAACTTCTCTTCATTGAAAGGTTCTTTGGTGCCGTCGGTTTTGGTGACAAGAATTTGTTCGGACATAGCTATCATTATAACAGGATACCGCCGCCAAGACATTCTGAATCTTTATATAGTACGAGTGATTGTCCGGGGGGAATGTGTTTTTGGGGTGTTTCAAAAAAAATATTTGTACGCGTATCGATTGTGATACGGCATGGTGTTGTCTGTTGTCGATATCGCCAACGAGCCGCGTATGTTGTATCTGTTACGGGTGCCTCACCAGATATCCAATGCGGTGTTTCTAGATGTACCTGAGAAATAGCCGTATCTGGTACTTGGACTTGGTGCGGTGCAACAGTTATAGTATTATGGATCATATCTTTGGCACTAACGTAGTGGGGTTCGTGGCGAGCATTTTGATCGGTTATGGTAAAGCCGTGTCGTTCACCGAGCGTAAAAAATAATGCACCCGGATGCCACCCTATGGCATGACCCCGCGTGTCGAGTACGATGCCACGCTGCGGTGAAATATAGTGTGCCAGAAATTCTTTCATGTCTATCTGTCCTAAAAAACAAATTCCCTGGCTATCTTTTTTGGCTGCTGTAGGAAGATTAAATTTTTTTGCTAGATCGCGCACCTGTCTCTTGTGTAAGTTTCCCACAGGAAACAATACTCGTTGTAGTGTTCCTTGCGATATGGTCCACAAAAAATATGATTGATCTTTTTCCTTGTCGATACTTTCAAAAAGATGATGCTTACCGTTTTTATATAAATTTTGAGCATAATGACCAGTGGCAATATAATCTGCACCGCGACGACGCGCCTCTTTGAAAAAGGCACCGAATTTTACTTCCTTATTACAGAGAACGTCAGGATTAGGTGTTCGACCGCGCTGGTATTCTGCTAATAGATAATCGACGACAGCGTGTTTATATATATCTTCAAAATCAAATGTTAAAAATGGAATATTAAGATGCGCCGCGACGCGCATCGCGTCGCGGCGCTCCTCTCGCCATGTGCACGGCAACCAATCCGGACTCCAGACTTTAATAAATACTCCTGTAACATCATACCCAGCTCGCTGTAAAAGTGCTGCAGAAACAGAACTATCCACTCCGCCGGAAAGACCGACAAAAACTTTTTGTTTCTTACTATTCATAAAATATTAATGCAAGTATTTTGTTTGATTCGCGTGTTGTTCACTTAAAGTAGCTGCATAGTGCATTGCACCGGTAGCATCCGATAAAAAATAAAGATAGTTTGTGGTAATGGGTGTTACGGTATTCATAATCGCACGTAAACTCGGGTTACCGATAGGTGTTGGTGGCAATCCCACGTGCGTGTAGGTATTATACGGTGACGTACTAGCGAGATCGGCTTTTGTTAATTGTGCCGATGTGCGACCTGTAAGGTAATAAAGTGTAGCGTCAACGTCAAGTGGCATATGTAATGCTAAACGTTTCCAAAGAATGCCGGCAACAATACGTTGATCCTGTGCCGTTAGTGCTTCACGTTCAACAATAGAAGCCATAGTAAGCACCTCTGAGAGTGGTTTATTAAATTGAGACAGAGCCGCTGAGACGCTCGCTGTAGAAATTTTTCTCTGAAAATTGTCAATCATAGCCGTTACTACACTCGGAGCTGAAGGATCGGTACCAAAATAATATGTGTCAGGAAAAAGATAACCTTCTTTTGATTGGGCTAGTAGTAAAAATTGCGCCGTATCAAACGAAGGATAATTTTTTTGCATAACTAGTGCGATATCAGATACGGTAGCATCGTTAGGAATAATGGTTTTTACTTGATTAGTTTGATAATCAGCATGTGTCAAACGCCAAGCAACCATAAAAACATTTTCTTTGTTGGGAAAATAGTATGTTCCCTCATGGACGCCGTGTTCACGACCAAGTATAAGTACCGCATTGGTAAACCAAAACGATGAACGAATAAGATGGTGTTCCTGTAGCGTTTGAGCAATTGCTGACAAACTTTGGCCGTTGGCAATAGCCAGCATACTGCCTTGAGGAAATAGTGATGGTGCGCTTAGTGTAGTAACGTATACAGCCACACCAACGCCTAAAACAGCAATTATAACAACGGCAGTAAAAATTCCTACCCACTGCCAACGACGCATATCTATAGTAAAAAACTTCATGAGAGCAACAGTATATATTATATCGGTAAATTACTGGGAGCTTGGGCACGTGTTGAGGGAATACGTTCCAGACCTGGAGCAGCAGCGGTCTCACCGGGAAAGTGGTATATAGTCGCAAGCGATTCGCTGGTAAGTACGAAGGTTTTTTCTTTATATGGCGGCCAGAAGAAAGCGCGACGTTTGTATTGATTTACTATACGTCGGCGCATTTTGTTAGTACGCCAATTTTTAAAATCTTGCCATGGATAGTCTAACCCTGTGCCGCCAGCAACTTTAAAACCATTAAAACCAGCAAGGGTATCTTCTTTAAAGGCTTTTTTGAAGGTGGAAGCGGAATAACTAAAAGGTCTCAATAAACTCGTGAGTGTGCCAATCATTGGCACACTAAATTTACTTTTATCATCTACAATGTACAAACCTCTGATGCCACAATCGAAGGGATATTTTTGGTATGCGCGGCCAAGAGCGGTCACTGTGGTTATTTCGTTTGTTGTACCTGCAATGCGCCCTTCTTTTTTAATTGCTTCAAAAATTGCATCGCGAGTTTTACGAATTTCCTTACGCCAATCACTAGCTTCTGAAAACGCACCCCCTCGCTTCTCATTTTTGTGAGCTCGAATAACAATCTGTAACCACATGTGTTCGCCCGGTTTTACGGTATTGAGAAGTTCCAATACCTGCGCCAAAGGATCGATTTTGAATTCTTCTTTAGGATTTTTATCTAGATCCAGACCGTAGTCAACGTACGAAGCAATAGGAAGCGGCGTATCGGCTGCTAATTCAAAGCGACACCCCCACACGGAATTTTGTTTAGGATCAAAAACCAATTGTGTGGCGTAATCTTCAACTTGATGAATTTCTACTTCTGGATATTGGGCATAAATTTGTGATTCTACATAATTGCGTAAATTTTCTCGTGTCCACAATAAGAAACGAATATGGCCAGCGTCAGAAACAATTTCTAGAGAGAATGTTGGTCGAGTGTTTCCTTGCCAGTATCGCAACATAAAATTCCCTTCCCCACCCGTGTTATACAGAGAATTAATGACGACTTCCATCGCTCGTGGCGATTTAACAATTTCTTGTGGTAAACGGATTTCCAAAAGAACATATTTTTGCTTTGCCCAATTTTTTACTCGTACATATTCAACCCACACATCCCATAAAATAATAGCCAAGACAATCGGCACCCACAGTGGATACAAAGCAACAAAGAGTGACCAGACCTGCCAGAGCAGCGGCTTCACTGTTAACCAGAATGCATTCATAGTGCTCCCATTATATCAGAATGCACACAAAAGAAGATTTTTTGAGGATAAAAAAAGTCTATACCAAATAGTAACGACCGTCCTTGTCTTTTTTGAAAAATTTAGGATTCTGTAAATTAACCATAATGGTATTTTCTTTAACGTAACGTTCTTTAAGTACTTTGTCTACAATTTCACTTTTTGTCATTGGACCATTTTGTTCCAAAATTTTTCGAATAACATCTTTTACTACGCCAGAAATATAACCCCATTCCGAGAGTGCATACAGACCGCGACCAACGAGCACAAAACGTGGATCTTTAATGAGTTCGTTGTGCGTGGTCGCAACATGAGCTTTACGTTTAAAAAGTTTTTCAATTTGCTTAGCAACTTCTGTAAAGTGAATGGGAGAACCGTGTTTACGAATAACTAAAAACGCATAATCACGCATACCTTTAGCGTGTACGTTCGAACTAGCACTTCGGCCCCATTCACCTAGAGGATTTCTAGAAATTGCTTTAGAAAGAGAGAGCCAGCGTCGTAAAATTTCCTCTTTTTTATATTCGTCGGAAACTTCTTTGAGATGCGTTAAGAATGACTGTAAAATATCTTGCTCAGAAATTAAATCGTCATCAGAAAGGTTTTCGTAAAGTTTGTGCAGGGCCGTGTGTACTTTATCGGAAAGCTGATCGTCCATATACCAACGGTGTTGAAAATAATCATCTTCTTTTTTTCGTTTAAATGACTCACCTATGATGAGCAAAAAATTAAGATGATTATGAACACTCGGATCTTTTGAAAGTTCCTTCAGAAGATCAGATTCTGAAATAATACCACCGAGTTTTTTAACAGCCTCTTCTAATTCTTCAAAAGTCTTCCGTTCTTTTTCGTATTCTTTTGATTTTCTAATAGTAATGAGAGCGTGATTTTCAATCTGGCGAACGCGTTCACGAGTAATTTTATATTTTTTCCCAATAGCATCGAGAGTTAAGCGTTCGGTATTTTTCCCCAAACCATAGCGAGACACCATAACATCTTTGGCTCGTTCCGGTAACACAGAAAGCAACCGATCGGTAACGTGCTTCGGTTTGAAGCTAGTGAGCGGAGGTTGGTGTGGGGTAGTCATGAAATGAGAGTAAAATTGACTAAATACATTTGTTGATGTGCGCGAATTCTTCTATTATTTATCACCTATTGAAAAAAGTGTCAAGGGTACTGTGTGATTATGTAATAACTATATTAATTAATCGATCAGGAATATATATAACGCGCGCTATAGTTTTATCCATGAGCCATTTTTTAACACTAGGTACAGATTGAGCTTGCGTAGTTGCTTCCGTCTCACTACTATGTGCGGATGTTTGAAAACTTCCACGAACTTTACCATTCACTTGTACTATAATAGTGACGACCTCACGCTGTATTTTAGTTGTATCAACAGATGGCCATGCTTCTAAATGAATAGATTTTTTATGACCAAGTATGTGCCAAATTTCTTCGGTACTATGAGGAGCAAAAGGAGCCATAAGCCGCAATAGTATTTCATACGCCCGCAAAGAAATTTCTGATTTTTTCTCCATATCATTAGTTAAAATCATCAGCGATGAAATAGCAGTATTGAATTGCATTGCTTCAATATCATCACTCACTTTTTTGATTGTTTTTTGCAGTACGTTTTCGAATACTCCATCTTTGCCAGTATGTACTTTTTTAGCACGTACTTTTTTTTGTAATCGCCACACCTTTTCCAGAAAACGACGCGGACCTATAATGCCCTCGGTGCTCCAGCTTACCGCTTGATTAAAAGGACCCATAAACATTTCATAGAGACGTACGGTGTCGGCACCAAATTGGGCAACAATGTGGTCTGGATTGATAACATTACCGCGCGACTTTGACATTTTTTCACCATCAGAGGCTAAAATAAGACCGTGGGCGGTGCGTTTAACGTAGGGCTCACTTGTTGGAGCAATGCCGATATCAAATAAAAATTTATTCCAAAAGCGCGAATATAAGAGGTGTAGTGTGACGTGTTCCATACCACCGTTGTACCAATCTACTGGTTGCCACGTTTTCAATTTTAGTTGATTGGCGAGGGACGTTTTGTTTTTGGGATCACAATAACGCAAAAAATACCAACTAGAACCAGCCCAGTTGGGCATAGTATCAGTTTCGCGAGTGGCGGGAGCACCACAGGTGGGACACTGCACTGTGCGCCACTTTTTCATAGCAGGGGTATCAGCGGCCAATGGCGATTCACCTGTATCAGTTGGCTGATAATTTTTAACTGGTGGCAACGTAACCGGCAAATCTTTTTCCGGAACAGCTTGCCAACCACACTGTTTACAATGCACAAGAGGAATCGGCTCACCCCAGTAGCGCTGACGAGAGAATACCCAATCACGAAGTTTATACGTTGTAACAATTTTTCCAAATTTTCGAGCAATAGCACCCCTCGCTTCCTTTGATGTTTGGTTAGTAAATGAATCGGAGTTAACAAGAATTCCTTCATCGGTATATGCAGGATTTTTAACAGCAAGCTTATGCATCCATATTCCAATTTCAGCGTGAGTCATGTGTTCGTAATTTAACTTTGACTCATCGAGCCAAACAATGTCGTATTTTTCATTTTCTTCGACACTCACTGGTGCTTGAGTATGATCAAGTAATTCTAGAAGTACCGCTGTGGTATAAGAAATTCGATTTTGATCTTTATGAGCGGCAAAATATTCGGCACGCGCTTGACCAGTAATTACTTTAATAAGTTTGAGATTTTTGAATCCCGTTTCCTCCTCAACTTCTCGTTTGGCTGCTGTTATTGCATTTTCTCCATCTTCAATACCGCCCATTGGAAACGTAAGCCAATTAAATTTTTTCCATTTCAAACCCAGATATTTACCTGTTGCAGGGTCACGAACAAGAGCGTGTACATTTTTTCGCTCAACCGATTTTTTACCTGGCATTGGCGGATTTCGCTTATCGATAACAGTAGGTAAAACTACTTCTTTGATTGGCAGTGCATATTTTTGAGCAAATTCCCAATCGCGCTCATCGTGAGCAGGCACGGCCATTACCGCACCGGTGCCATAATCAGCCAAAACGTAATCGGCAATCCACACAGGGATTTTCTCACCCGTGGCTGGATTAATAGCCTTAATGCCCTTGAGCTCTATACCGGTTTTCTCTTTTTTAATATCAGTACGTTCAATTTCAGATTTTTTCGTGGTGGTGCTGATGTATGCTTCAACGTCAGATGCATTCAATATTTTTGGTTTCAAAATTTTAATCAAATCGTGTTCTGGCGCAAGTACAATGTAGGTCACACCAAACAGTGTGTCGGCACGGGTGGTAAACACATTGATTTTTGAATCGGCATGTTCTACTGAAAAGGCTATCTCCGCACCCTCACTGCGACCAATCCAATTTCTTTGTTGGGCTTTAATTTCAGGTAAATAATCGACCGTGTCTAAATCAGCATCAAGTCGATCAGCGTACTGAGTAATAGCAAGCATCCACTGTTCTTTCTGACGTTTTTCCACTGGTGTACCGCAGCGTTCGCAGCAGCCATCAATCACCTCTTCGTTCGCTAAACCAATTTTATCTTTGGGACACCAATTGATGAGCGTTTTCTTTTTGTAGGCAAGATTATGTTTCCACAATTGGAGAAAAATCCACTGCGTCCATTTGTAATATGCGGGGTCAGTGGTGTTAATTTCTCGCGACCAGTCAAATGAAAAACCGAGCGCTTGGAGTTGGCGGCGAAACGTGGCGGTGTTGCGTTTAGTAACCACCTTAGGCGGCGTACCAGTTTTCAGGGCGTAATTTTCTGTAGGTAAACCAAAAGCATCCCAACCTATCGGATACAAAACGTTGTACCCTTCCATGCGACGTTTGCGACAAATAATGTCCATAGCTGTGTTGGAACGAACATGGCCAACATGTAAACCGTCACCGGAAGGATAAGGAAATTCAATAAGACCGTAAAATTTCGGTTTGCGGCTTTTATCAGCAGCTGTATATATACCACTTTTTTGCCACACGGATTGCCATTTCTTCTCTATTTTTTTGGGATCGTACGATTTCATTATTTTTGTATACGTATTTGTGACGGATTGGTAATAACCATTTCAGCCTGATTATTATATGTCTGGATAGTGCCGCTCGCAATCACTGTTTTATTTTCATACGGCGCAACACCAGATATAAATTTTTTTGCATCATCGCCAAAAATAACAATCGAGAATGGGCAGGTGCTATATTGTTTGCAAAAATCAAGAAATATCGTTCCGCTTTTTGAGGTATACGCCCGTACTACGGTGCCACGAATGTGAGTGGTTTCGCCAATATGGTCAGGAGCTTCGGTATACGCGTATTCGTTTTGGGTACCGGTGTTTTTTGGGGCGGTAGTGTTACGGGAAATTGTTGGTGATGGTATAACAAACATATGTTTCGTGTCCTTTTGATACCAATACCAAACGCAGCCGATTATGATAATGCCCAACACCACAAAAATCCAACCAAATCTTTGCCATCGCGTACGAATTTTTTTATTCATTGGTAACTAAAATTTTACTAATAATCGCATCGTAACGATTTCGTATATTTTTATCACTCCCCACTTCTAATATTTCATCATTGACCTGTGTGGCACTCGACGTCCAGTTGTAACTACCTGAAGCATATTGTTTTTCTGTAACAACCGCTTTTATGTGCATAATGCCGCTCGGATGTTTTTGTATTTCCACAGGAATTCCAGCTGATTGCAATTGCTGTACTATCGCTGCTTCTTCCGGAAGGTGTGATTGGTGAGCATCGGTAATGCCCCATACAGTAAGTCCACGTTTTTTTGCATCAATGAGAGCATCGGCAATATTTTGTTTCGTGAATGTATACACGGCGAAGTACACATATTTTTGGGCGTTATGTATAACAGTAATTACCTCCTGATCGTTGCGGTGTGCGTCTAAACTATAAAATACTTTAAAAGTATGGTGAAAATAGAACATGCTTGCAACCATGGTAATAGTACTTACAACGAGAATTGTGCTTATTTCTATATATAGCCAACGCATCAAACTACCCTATATTGTCGGTAATAAAATTTCTGTATATTTTTTCTAAAATTTTCTTAAAATGTGCGGGTGCGTTATACTGAGTGATATGACACAACCATATGCCGCTAGAACGCAAGAAGAAATGAAGGATGTTTTAATGTTTCCCAATGCCGACGGACCAACTATTCATTACTATATGATTCGTGGCGGGCGCGAAAAATCTAACATTACCGTGTGGGAACCGGGTGTCGTTGGTGGTGAATATATAAAATCCTATGGCCACTATCATCGTGATGATATTCAGGAAACATACACTATTCTCCAAGGTGAAGGTATCGTGCTGCTTCAGGAGCGCGCTATTGATACTGTCGGTCGCCCAATTGACGATGAAATTACCAGTGTGCACGCTATCAAAGTAAAAGCTGGTGACAAAGTAGTCATCCCCCTGCGAGCTGGTCACCTTGCTATTAACACCGGTACCACCTGGCTTGTTACTTCCGATGATAGCCCCGTAAATTTTTCAGAAAAAGATGCCGTTTCAAAACCTGGTCACGCTGACTACACACCCTATCAAAAACTCCACGGCGCTGCATATTACGTTGGTATGAAAGATGGCCAACCTACATTTATTAAAAATTCGAACTATAAAGTGGTGCCACCGATACAAATTGTGGAAACAAAATAAATCTGCTATATTGGTAACTGGCCTTACAACGGGCTACTGCACGGTGGAAAAAATCTAGTAGTGGCGAACGAAAAATTTTGTGCATCTCCATCGTGCAGTTTTTTATTTCCTATATTTTAAACTCTATCACGTCACCATCGCAAACAATGTATTCTTTACCTTCAGTTCGCAATAAACCGCGGTCACGAGCGGCAGCGTAGGAGCCCACAGCCAGCAATTCGTCCCAGTGAATAACTTCGGCGCGAATAAATTTTTCTTTAAAATCGGTGTGGATGGCAGTGCCTGCTTCGGGCGCAGTAGCGCCGCGTAAAATAGTCCAGGCACGCGTCTCATCAGGACCCGTGGTAAAGAACGTGATGAGACCGAGCATATCGTAGCTCGCACGAATAAGGCTATTAACACCATCGTCTACAGCACCAAGTTCGGTACGAAAGGTCACTTTTTCTTCATCTGCTAATTCCTTAAGCTCTTCTTCTATACCAGCATCAACTATGACAAAACTAGATGTATTTTTTTTAAAAAATGCGTTGAGCGTAACCCAACGTGGATCGTCGGGTAATTCATCCAGATTTTTTCCGCCGGCTTTCTTGTTTAAAACATACAGAATTGGTTTGGTGGTTAGTAAATGCAGTTGCTGTAAAAAAGGTATTTCTTGATCTGTTATTTGAAGATGACGTGCTAATTGTCCAGCTTTTAAAAATTCCACGAGTCGTTTGAGCAGGCCTTCTTCTATGACCGCATTCTTATCGCCGCGCTTAGCATCACGCGCTACGTTCGCCAGACGCTTTTCCGTTGTTTGCAAATCGGCAAGTATTAATTCTAAGTTAATAGTTTCAATATCAGAAAGTGGGTCAATACGATTCGAAACATGAATGATACTCTCATCATCAAAAATCCGTACCACTTGAGCTATAGCGTCGGTCTCGCGAATATTGGCTAAGAATTGATTACCCAGTCCCTCACCTTCTGATGCTCCTTTCACTAAACCAGCAATATCAACAAACTCGATTGCTGCGGGTATTTTTTTTGCAGATGCGGAAAATGTATTTAGTTTTTCAAGACGATCGTCTGGCACAGCAACTATACCCACAGATGGATCAATGGTTGCGAATGGATAATTTGCGGCCAGCACGCTTTTCTTAGTCAGTGCATTAAAAAGCGTTGACTTACCAACGTTCGGCAGACCGACAATACCAATAGATAAAGACATACGAAACAGATTGTATACGAAAATTAGAATTAAACCAAAAGGTAAGCCGGTGGTACATTTTTGCATCACCGGCTTCTGCACTTCTGACGAAGCGGATTAACCGTTTTCATGGTCACCTCCTTGTTAGTGTCCTAGAATTGCCTTGACGCTTTCTGGATCAAGGCCAATAGTGTGGGCTATGTCTTGGATACTTTCGCCGTTCACCTCGAGCGTGCGAGCGAGAGAACGTATTTTCTCTAATTGCTCATCACGCCATTTTTTATCGGCATTGCTCCAATCGTCCAGCCCACGGTACCGTTTGACTCTGGCAGCTGTAGTCGTATGTATCGCCCGTGCTTTTTTGAGATACATACTGATTGTATCTGCAAGAGTACGGAGGCTGGCAGAAAGCTCATCCTTACGTGGAGAAATTTGCGAACCCATATGTCATCACCTCCTTTCGTAGAGTAAAAAATGACAAAAGGAATACACAAGGAACCAAAACTGGCGTTAATATACCAGAATTTTATATAAAAGCAAGTGATCCTAAAAATTATCGGGCGCGCGTACCAATTTCAGTTGCCCAAGCAAGCCAACCTTTTCGCTCTGCTTCAGTAGAATCTTTCAAGGGACCAATTTTTCTGATACGTACTGGTTTAATGCCACTAAACCGTAAAATAGCTCGCCCAATCTCATTTGTGGAATCACCAAAAAGAACGCGTTCTGCTAACGGCCATTCTTCCATAGTGGTAATTACTCGTCCGGTGCGTCCTTTCAAAAGTTCATCCCAACCAAAACCAGACTTATGAAAATGGAACGCAAAACCTGGTAACCATAGACGATCAAAAAAACCTTTCAAAATAGCTGGCATAGAGCTCCACCACGTTGGATACAGAATAACAATATGGTCAGCCCAACGCATATCATCCTGCACCTTTTTTAAATCGGGCTCCAAATCTTGGATAACACGATAGCCGTGGTGTAAGAGAGGGTCAAATTTCAGGTCACCAATGTTGACGCGTCGAATATCGTGACCCGCTTGGCGCGCACCTTGTTCGTAGGCCGCGGCGAGGGCGTCACACATACTCTGAGCACAATCTTCTTGTCCTACAAGGATAAATATCTTTTTCATCTATTGATTATAGCAAAATTAATTATCCACAGGTGTATCCGTACCCAATATAGTATGCGTTATACTTTTTATAGTGTAATCAAAAGGTCGATGAATTAGCAATAAATTAAAGTACATTTCTATGGCTAAAACGTTGGCAATCATTCTCGGTATTGTTTTTGTGGTCTTGAGTCTTGTGGCTTTTATTCCCAATCAATTTATTGGAGCAAATAATAGTCTCTTCACCACCGACGTAACATACAACATTATGTATCTAATCTTCGGCATCGCTCTGCTCATCGCAGCTGGTGCTGGTGAAGGTGCGTCGGCATTGTGGCTCAAAATTATAGGTGTTTTGGAATTGATCCTCTTTATTGATGGTCTTTTTCAGTCTAGTGCTTTGTTTAGTTTTATTGGCGCAAACATGGCTGATACCTGGCTCAATTTGGTGTTGGGTATTATTCTTGTTTTGGGCGGCTATGCAAAAAGTAAAGGAAATATGGGAAATTCCCAAACATCACCATCTTCCAATCCAATGTAATTGGTTTTTCTTTTTTCCATAACAAAACCCGCTTCGGCGGGTTTTGTTATATCTATTGGTCGGGCTGCCGGGAATTGAACCCGGGCCGCACGCACCCCATGCGTGTATACTACCGTTATACTACAGCCCGATGGTGGACCTAGGGGGAATCGCACCCCCGCCTCGGCAATGCGAATGCCGCGTCGTACTACTAGACTATAGGCCCGAAGGTTGTGCAATCTGGTGCTGGCATTACGTGCGGTGGACCCAAGCGGGTTCGAACCGCTGACCTCCCGCTTGCAAAGCGGGCGCTCTACCAACTGAGCTATGGGCCCAGATTTTGCCTAACTATCCTACCCTATTTTCCATTTCTGGCCAAGTTAATGATGTGGTCAAAAAAGTCGCCGAGACCAGCACCAACGGCAGCTAATGATTTGGGCAGGAGTGATGTGGTAGTTAATCCAGGTAGTGTGTTGATTTCCAACACGTATATCCCGCGGCGTGGGGTAACAAGAAAGTCGGTACGAGAATAATGGCGAGCACCAAAGGCTTGATGAACAGCACGAGCCACGCGCTCAATTTCTTGTTTTTGGGTAACAGAGAAATTACCTGGACACCGTTCTTGCGCGGCTTGGGCACCGTCCATATATTTAGCTTGATAATCAAAAAACGGACTGGTGACTGGCGGAATAATTTCGACTGGCGGCAAAGCGTACAATTCTTGATTGCGAAAATCATCGACAATAGCGCACGTCGCCTCTTGACCGTGAATATATTCTTCTACAAGCGCCGCGTCACTGTGCGCGAGGGCTACGTCTAGGGCAGTGAAAAAATCAATGTATTTTGTGACCATCGTTACACCTACAGAGGAGCCGGCACTGGCTGGTTTGACTATGAACGGTAATAAAAAATGGTGGAACACGTGATTATATTTTTCTCGTACGTCTTCACCTCGACGAATTACTATATGGTATGGAGTCTTAATGTCAGCACGCTTGAACAGTTCTTTAGAGAGCGCTTTATTCATGCCGAGTGCTGATGTAAAAGCACGAGAACCTGTGTACGGCACAGCGAGATCGTCAAGAATTTTTTGGACACGACCATCTTCACCAAATTGACCGTGCAGCGCATTAAATACAACATCACTGCCAGCGAGTGCTCGTGCAGGTGATCGCTCGTAACCATCACGGTGCCACGTGCCAGTACGAGAAATAAGAATATCTAGCGGTTGGTATTTTTCCGCAAACGGCTGTTGTTCTAAATGTCGTAACACCGTAGCACCTGATTTCAATGAAACTTCATATTCACTTGATGGCCCGCCTCGCAGCACAGCCACAACCATTTTTGACATACAGGTAGTATAACAAATTTCGTTGCGAACTTAACTGAGTCGATCACGACGGTGGCGGTGGTAGGCCACAGCAAAACGATGTGCTTCAGCATTTGCTAGTAATAGTGCATCTCCATATTTTTCTTGTAGTGCGGCTGAGGCAATAATATCTCGTGGTTTATGTCGTTTATCTTTTACCACCGCCACCACATCAATAGTAAAACCGTGCGCTGTGAGCACTTTTTTTGCGGCCTGTATGTGTGCCCGTCCACCATCAACCACGATAAGTTGTGGTAGGGGCCATTCCAGGTGCGTGAGTCGTCGACGTAAAATTTCTTGCACTGCACCAATATCGCCACCAGCTGTTGAACGAATACGAAATTTTCGATACGAACTCTTTACTGGTTCGCCATCACGCATAACCGTCATTACTCCCACCGTGTGCGCGCCACTGACGTGGGCAACATCGTACGCCTCAATGCGAAAACCTGCTGGCGAGTTGCTATCGGGTGTACCGCCACGCATATCGCCAAGTTTATCGTGGCGTTTTAACACAGCAATGTCTTGAATATGATTAAGTGCGAATATGGTTTGGCGAATGTGCGCGGCTTCCTCAAATTTTTCTTGTACAGCCAGGGTGTTCATTTCTTGTGTGAGTTCACTAAGCAACTCTTTTTTCTTTCCCTGAAAAAACAAAACGATGTGCGCAATTTGTTCGGCGTATGCTTCGCGGCTAATTTCGCCAGTGCACACACCGGGACAAAGGCCGATTTGTCGATTGAAACATGGCCGCGGCGTTTTGCCGGTAGCCAACTGCACATTTGCTGGGATACACTTCTCATCACGAAACGGAAAAATCTTTCGAACGATCTTTATGGCTTCTTTTAATTGACCGCCATACGGAAAGGGGCCGAACACGAAGCGATACTTTTTAGATATTTCTGTTGCTAAAACTCGGCCACGCACCAATACCACTTGTGGGAAATCCTCTTCGGTTATTACAACATAATTCCAGCTGCGATTGTCTTTTTCTTCAATATTATAAGGTGGTTGGTGATATTTTATTAAGTTCGCTTCTAAAATCAGAGCCTCCACTACGGAATCAGTTGTAATGGTGTCAATGGTCATAGTTTTAGCTACCATATCTACCAGTCGTCGGCCACGTGTTGCAATCAAATCTGCGCCAAAATAGCTGCGTACTCGGTCGCGCAGCGACGTAGCTTTACCAACGTACAATACTACATTCGCTGCATCTTTAAAAAGATAAACACCAGGTGCATCAGGAAGATTAGGCGCAATATATTCTGTAAATTCTTGACTAGTCATAAAATTTATAGTAATCTATTTTTAGAATTTTTTCAATAAAATTTTATGAAAAGGAGTATTGAAAATGTCAGACAGTACCAGTAACTCAGTCAAACAACAGTACAATTCAATTATGCGGCGTAAGCAACGAAACGAAGACGCGTTGCAAAAAGCCCAAAGCATATATCACGAAAATATGATGAAACTTGTAGAGGAACTTCAAGACTTACAGCGTAGCTGTACCCATCCTAGAGCCATTGGTATTCGGGGAAATAATTGTAGAAATATTCTTATCCAAGGATATTGTCCAGATTGTGGCCTTCATGCAGAGGCTGCGAAAAGAAATTGAAAAAAACGCAAGACTAGTCCGAAGAGATTAGTCTTTTTTATTTAGATTTATTTGAGAACTTTTTTAAGATAGTGGCCGGTGTGACTTTTAGCAGTGGCAGCAACGTCTTCAGGGGTGCCTGTAGCCACAATAGTACCACCACCCACACCGCCTTCAGGACCGATATCTATAATGTAGTCGGCGGATTTAATAAGATCCATATTGTGCTCAATAACAACCACCGTGTTACCTTTATCGACAAGTTTTTGTAAAATCTCAATAAGTTTACGAACATCCTCATAGTGAAGACCAATAGTTGGCTCGTCCAAAAGATAGATTGATTTTTGTACATGCGGTCGATACAGTTCAGCAGAAATTTTAACGCGTTGTGCTTCCCCGCCAGAAAGCGTTGTTGCCGATTGGCCAAGCTCAAGATAGCCAAGGCCAACATCGTTGAGTACACGCAAGCGATCAGATATGGCGGGAATATCTTGGAAAAAATCTAACGCCTCTTCCACAGTCATGCGTAATACGTCGTAGATATTTTTCTTTTTATACACAATTTCTAGTGTTTCTTTCATGAACCGCTTACCATCACAAATATCACACGGCACATACACGGTTGGTAGAAAACTCATTTCTACAGCTACCTCTCCATTACCCTGACAAGCTTCACAGCGGCCACCCTTAACGTTAAAACTGAAACGATTAGCTTTCCAACCACGAGCCCGCGCTTCCGGTTCGGCAGCAAACAGATCGCGGATAAACGTCCAAGCACCAGTATACGTAGCTGGATTAGAACGCGGCGTACGACCGATAGCGCTTTGGTCAATAAGAACAGTGCGACCAAGATATTCGGTACCAGCAAAACTAGCACAATTAAAAGTGTTAGCCGAACGATGTTTTCGATCAAGACGGGCTTGTAAATTTTTATAAAGGAGCTCGTATAAAAAAGTCGATTTACCCGATCCAGAAACGCCAGTCACCATAACGAGCTTGCCGAGCGGTACATCCACGTCCATTTTTGTAATGTTAAACACGTTGGCGTCACGAATCATTATTTTACCAGCGTTTTCAGTACGACGCTCGCGCGGCACCTCAATTTTTTCTTCGCCACGCAAATATGCCAGGGTTAAAGATTTTGAATCATTCTTTTTTGCCGTGAGTAGTTCTTCAAGCCAACCAGCCACCACCACTTTGCCACCATGTACGCCGGCACCTGGTCCAATATCAACAATGTAGTCGCTCGCAAAAATTGTATCTTCATCGTGCTCTACCACGAGAATAGTATTGCCGGCATCGCGCAAATCAAGCAATGTTTTTATTAAGCGATCATTGTCACGTTGGTGTAAACCAATGGTCGGCTCATCTAAAACATAGAGTGCACCAACTAAACCGGAACCGAGCTGTGAAGCAAGGCGAATACGTTGCGCTTCCCCACCAGAGAGTGTATTGGCGCGACGATTTAAACTCAAATACTCAATACCAACATCTTGCATAAAATGTAATCGTGCTTCAATCTCACGGAGTAGCACTTTAGCGATAGAGCGCTCTTTAGGAGTAAGTTTTAACGATGCAAAAAAAGCGCTTGCATCAGCGATAGAAAGTGAGATGAGATCGGCAACACTCAGTCCTTCTGGTTGATGATACTCAGCGCCCGATAATGCATCGGCCGCTGTACGCTGTGATGCACGAGCATTAATTTTTTTAAGCAACGCGTTGTCGCCAAGATACACATGGAGCGCTTCCTCTCGCAATCGCGTACCATTACACACTGGACACGGATCATCGCTCCAAAAATGCTCAGTACCAAGACCATTACATGCGGGACATGCACCGTAGGGAGAATTAAACGAAAAGAGTCGCGGTTCAATTTCTGGGTAACTGAAGCCGTCATACGGACACATAAATTTTGAAGAAATGAGCCGTTCGTGCAGTACACTCTGCTGAGCGACAAGTTGAATACGCAACAGACCACTTGATTCTATAAGCGCGCGCTCTATTGCTTCACTCAAACGCTCACGTCCTTCTACCTTCGTAAGCTCACTTGTATACAGCGCATCAACAAGCACGTCAATGTCGTGTTTCTTGTTTTTATCAAGTAAGATTTGCTCCCGTAATTTTTTTATATGACCATCAATACGCACTTGTTCATAGCCCTTACCAAGCAAATCGTAGAGCAACTGATAGTATTCACCTTTGCGTCCCACGACGACCGGAGCGTAGAGAAGTAATTTTGTTTCGTTAATCGGCACGTTGAGCACCTTTTTTTCAATATCTTTTCCGGAAACATCTCCGGCGACCTCCAAAATGGTTGCCAAAATTTCTTCGTGTGATAAGCGTTTGATCTCACGACCACACACTAAGCAATGTGGTTTACCAACGCGAGCAAAAAGAATACGTAGATAGTCGTAGATTTCAGTGATGGTGGCAACATTAGAACGTGGATTATTAGATCGAGATTTCTGATCAATAGAAATGGCTGGTGACAAACCTTGTATTTCATCAACGTCCGGCTTTTGCATCTGACGTAAAAATTGACGGGCATATGACGAAAGCGACTCAACATAGCGTCGCTGTCCTTCAGCAAAAATCGTATCAAAAGCCAATGACGATTTACCGGAACCAGAAAGTCCAGTGAAGACAACCATCTTGTCGCGCGGCATTTCTACAGTAATGTTTTTGAGATTATGCGTACGTGCACCCTTCACAACGATTTTGTCTTTGTGTTCTCCGCTCATATCGGTTTTTGTATGGTTTTTCATAAAATGCGCAAAGCCCCAGTGTGTGGCGCTGGGGATAGGTATAAAAAATCGTAGCATCATTTTTAGAAGCGTGCAAATAAAAAAGCCGCAGATCCTGAAGATCTGCGGCGAGTGTCACCTTCTATTATTTTTTACTGGAGGTGGCACGTTAGCCCGTATGCTTTCGTACACCTCCTTCCGGTGTACGGGGATGGTCGGAGGTGCAGTGATACCTAGCCGCACTTTGCCGTTTCGCACGTCCACGATGACGATTTCTATTCCTTCGCCAATCATGATGGACTCATCCCTTTGTCGGGATAATACTAGCATAAGGATTCCTTTCCGAACGCTTTTGCGTTCAATATATAGATATATATGTTCATAAGTAAACGACTCATGAACTAATCATGTTAGGAATACACACCTAAACATGTCTAAATGTAATTATAACATACTAAAAATGATAATACAAGTTAGCGTGACCTTTTTCGCCGTGGCGAAGGTGTTTTTTGTAACATTTTTATTTCGTCGCGAAGCAAAGCCGCTGTTTCAAAATCTAAATCCTTGACAGCCTCTGCCATTTGTTTTTCCTTGTTTTTAATAAGTGCTTGAGGATTTTTCTTAAATGCTTCAGCGTCTATAGTGGCCAACTCCTTAATAGCTTTCGTGTGTTCAGTCGCTAACTGATCAGTAATGTCATGAATTTTCTTTTCAATAGTTTTAGGAGTGATGTTGTGCTTTTTGTTGTACGCGATTTGCAACGCGCGGCGACGGTTAGTTTCGGAAATAGCGCGCTCCATAGAACCAGTAATAGTATCGGCATAGAGAATGACGCGCCCGAGGACGTTGCGCGCCGCTCGACCAATGGTTTGAATCAGTGATGTTTCGGAACGTAAAAATCCTTCTTTGTCTGCATCAAGAATTCCAATAAGTTGTACTTCTGGTAAATCAAGACCTTCACGCAAAAGATTCACTCCAACCAATATATCAAAAATACCCTTACGAAAATTTGTTAGTATTTCGATACGCTCTATAGTTTTAACATCGCTGTGTACATACGCAGCTTTCAAATGTCGCTCTTTGAGAAATTCACTCAAATCTTCAGCCATCTTTTTCGTAAGCGTGGTAGCAATGACGCGACCGCCACGAGCAATCGTTTTTTCTGCTTCATCAATAAAATCAAAAATTTGACCTTTATATACTGGTTTCCGTTCGATGATTGGTCGTACTTCCAACTCGGGATCAACGAGACCTGTGGGGCGAATAACCTGTTCAATAATCTGACCATTGGGTGGCACACTGTGGTCACGTTCGTAGGTACCAGGTGTTGCCGATGTATAGAGTGTTTGACCAACACGCGCTTCAAATTCTTTAAATTGCAGTGGTCGATTATCGCGAGCACTCGGTAAACGGAATCCGTGCTCGACGAGTGTGTCTTTACGTGAACGATCGCCGGCAAACATTCCCGCGATTTGTGGCACAGTAACATGTGATTCATCAATAATCGTAAGAAAATCCGGCGCACCACTAGCAGTGTGAGGAAAATAAGAGAGTAAGGTATCGGGCGGTTCACCAGGTGCTTTACCGGAAAAATGGCGAGAATAATTTTCAATACCGTTACAGTAGCCAATTTCAGCAATCATTGCTAAGTCGTAGGTGGTGCGTCGTTTAAGGCGCTCGGCTTCTAATAGTTTGCCGGCTTTTGTAAGTGCAGCCAAACGCTCTTCGAGCTCGGTTCGAATTGTTTTTGTCGCTCGCTGCACCTGATCAGTATCGGTAATGAAATGCTTTGCCGGAAATAAAAAAAACACTTTTACATCATCTATAATTTTTCTACTCACCGCATCGAGCCGTGTAATTGTGGTAATTTTTGGACCATCAAAAGTAAGACGGTAGATAGTTGTATCACTCACGGGCATAATTTCCACCATGGTACCCAGCGCGCGAAATGTTCCCGGCGTCAGATCACCCGCTACTCGTTCATAGTGAATAGTAATGAGTCGGCGAATAAGGTCTGCGCGTCCGCCCACGCCGAAGTGCATCCCTTGTTCTAAACGCATATTCACTTTCTCGTATTCTACTGGCGAACCCAAACCATAAATACATGACACCGTAGCCACCACCACAACGTCGCGTCGTGTCAAAAGTGCCTGCGTAGCCGCATGGCGCAAACGATCAATCTCTTCATTTATTTGCGCCTCTTTTTCTATGTACGTATCAGTTACTGGCATATACGCTTCAGGTTGATAGAAGTCGTAGTAGGACACAAAATACTGTACGGCATTTTCAGGAAAAAATTCACGATACTCTTGGACAAGTTGTGCGGCCAATGTTTTATTGTGCGCAATAACAAGCGTTGGTTTTCCCACCGCAGCGATGACGTTTGCCGCAGTAAAAGTTTTACCAGAACCGGTAACACCGAGGAGCGTGTGATGTTGTAAGCCCTTCTGAAAACCCTTCACGAGCGTTGCAATAGCCTGCGGTTGGTCGCCCGATGGTTTAAATTTTTGAGAAAGTTTGAACGTAGCCTCTGACATATTCAAATATGACTTTACTATAGCTTACACGTGCATAGCAAGAGTTTGCATAATGTAAAAAACCACTTGACCTGCCGGTAAGTCAAGTGGCTTAATTGCGAGAATTGGCGTGTTTCCTGTTTTTTCAGAGCTACTACCACGCAAATTGCCCTGGCACGTTTCGATATGCATACTGTTCCAACTACTACCGTACAAATTGTCGGAACCATATAAGAAGAAGACGCCGCACCGTTCTATTTTCAGGATACTAATTAATATGCCGTGTGTCAATATTTTAATTAAGATTGATAATTTTGAAAAAAAGAATCTCTATACGCATTAAACGAATCATTCAAAATACTTTCACGAATACTCGCAACCATATGAACGATATAGTACAGATTATGTATTGAAGCAAGCGTAGCGGCGAGCATTTCTTTAGCTCGAAAAAGATGGGCGAGGTATGCGCGAGTGTAGGTACGACACGTGTAGCAACCACACGATGAATCAATAGGTGAAAAATCGGTAATAAATTGATTATTAAGAATATTTATTTTTCCGTGCGATGTGTAGAGCGTGCCGGTGCGAGCGTTACGAGTCGGTGCCACACAATCAAAAAGATCACACCCATTCGAAACAGCATCAAAAATATCGGCCGGCTCACCAATACCAAGTAAATGTCGCGGCCGATCACTCGGTAAAAGTTCATTAACCCAACGCACCGCTTTACCCATGTCCTCTTTAGCAAAACTGCCACCAATACCGAAACCAGCAAAATCCATCGCACCAAGTGTTGTGGCACTAGCGCGACGCAACTCTTCGTGTCGCCCACCTTGTACAATACCGAAAAGCGCTTGTTGACTTTTCTTTTCTTGGTGATGCAAGAGACTTCGTTTGGCCCACACATGTGTCCGATCAAGAGCTTCACGTTGATAGTGAACTGACTCGGTCGGCGACGTACATTCGTCAAAAGCAAAAATTATGTCCGCACCAAGATTGTGCTGAATTTCAATCGATTTTTCCGGTGTGAAGTAATGAGCTGAACCATCCAGATATGATCGAAACATAACCCCATCACGATCAATTTTTGCCAGTCGCGCTACTTTTTTTTCTTGTTCAGTCTCACGATCCTCAATATCTGCCACCGCTTCAGGCAAAATCAGTTCATCGTTTTTTTTAAGCAACTTGCTAATACCAGTACCAAATGCGGCGCCAAGAGAAAATGCTTGAAAACCACCAGAATCGGTCATTGTTGGACCACGCCAACCCATAAACGTTCCAAAACCACCCGCATGCCTGATCAATTCGTCACCTGGTTGCAAATATAGATGGTAAGTATTGGCGAGTATCACCTGCGCACCAAGTGAGCTCACCTGTTCGGGAGTAAGAGATTTAATGGTTGCCTTGGTTGCAACCGGCACAAACGCTGGCGTTGCGATGTCGCCGTGCGGTGTGTGTATCACACCAGCGCGCATTAATCCTTTTGTTTTTTTCTCGATCGTAAACATACAAAAAGTGGGCGGTAGAAGATTCGAACTCCCGACCTCTCCCGTGTGAAGGGAGCGCTCTAACCAACTGAGCTAACCGCCCAAAACATACCATGAGTATAGCGTGAGCACACATGCATATCAAATGTTTTCAAAAAATTTTTGAAAAAGAAAAACCCCAGCATTTCTGCCAGGGCTACGCTATAAACAATTTTTATAATTAGTTATGTTCGTGCAAACCGTCGTTTGCGTGACAATCTTGACGCGTTTGACACACCTGATACGGCCAGTAAATCTTGCCCAATGACCGTACTAGCAAAAGCGGTAAAGTCGCCTCCATGCTGACGCCAATCTTGCCGAATGGCGGGAGCAATTTCAATTTCCGGAAAAGGATAGGAACTTAAAAATGTTTCTAGCCTTCCCCTGCCGTACGTATCTCTCATCTCCAGGAGTTTCTTCCACAATGCGGAATCGTTTTTCTCGATCGCCCGTAGCATTTGTACCACATCAACCCCAATCATAATACACACTCCTGTAGAACCACATTTTGTCTCTTGCATCCAAACAAGAAACATCCGTAGCAAATACTAACACTCATTCAATATTCGTCAAGAAGTATGTGGGTGTATAACAATTTCTGTATCTAACGTAATAATCGAGAGCACCTCTAAAATATCTGTACGAGCAAGAGCAATGCAGCCAGCTGTACACGTGTATTTCTCACGAGCAATGTGTATAAATATAGCACTACCCCTACCGGCAACAGGTGGATTGTCGTTGTAGCCTATAACTACTATAACATCATATATATGGTCATCACGCCAAAGTTTTTCGTGTGATCCATTATAGGGAAGTTTGGTGAACGTATTGTATTGCGGTTTTTGAACATCATCCACCCAACCATCATCTTGAGTAAGTGCTTGCGCCGGCAAAATAGTTTTAGGTGCTGCTATACGATCCGCTCTATACAATACCCTTCGTACTGGAAATATTCCCGCCGGCGTAGCACCATCGCCTTCCATTTTATCTATTCGTACGCCACTTCTCCCAAGCGCGCACCGATAGGTTGTATCCTGCACTACCAATCGACCGTCATCAAAAACATCAATGCGCATAGTGATTTGAAGAGAAAAACTGTGCCGAAGTGGACCATACCGGACTCGAACCGGTCACCTCGCCCATGCCATGGGCGCGCTCTACCAGATGAGCTAATGGCCCAAAAATCTGGTGTGACTAACGATGTGCAATTCTACACCAGATTACTCAAAAAAACTACTTACCAGCAGATGGCGGCTGCACAGAAACAAGTTGAACGGTAAAAGTAAGTGTTGAATTCGGTGGAATTATGTATTTACCAGTAGATGGATTTTTTACACCTTGAGCACCATAGGCCTCGTTTGGCGGGATGACTAATGTTTTGGTTTGTCCAACTTTCATACCGACAATACCCTTATCCCAGCCAGGAATTACTTGACCGACACCGAGTGTAAAGGTAAATGGTTGACCATGACTGGCAGAACTGTCAAACACTGTGCCATTGGCAAGTTTACCGGTGTAATTGACCGTTACAATATCGTTGGGTTCAGCAACGGTGAGTGAATTAGTATTCGTAGCTGTATTGATAGCAGCACTTGAAGAAGTTGAGGTATTTAATTGAGACATAGTTGATGTAACATTAGTAGTAGATGAGCTCGTCGTAGTCGGTTCATATGAGCCGGTATACAACATAAGTAAAAAAATAATGATAATAATGGCAATACCAATGCCAAGCGTCCACCATTCGGCACGTGTAATAGGCCGCGGCAGATTAGGTTGATTTGTTGTGTTCGGATTCATGGAGGCTAGTATACCATAGCATGGTATAATCGCTATATGAATAAAAAAATTGTTAATAAACCCGATAAATTTTTAGATGTTACCCCCCTAACTCTTCGTGAAATCGATGAAGAAAATCGTAAACGAGAATCATTGATTAACGATGAAATTATGCGAGGTTTTGAACTTATTAAAAAAACGCATCAAAAATCAGTAACGTTTTTTGGATCAGCACGTTTTCCTGAAGACCATCTCTATTATCAAAAAGCGCGACGCATTGCTCACCTTCTTGCCTCTCGTGATTATGCCATTGTGACGGGTGGTGGACCAGGAATTATGGAAGCGGCAAATCGTGGTGCATTTGAAGCCAATGGTCGCTCTATTGGTTTTACCATAGAGCTACCGCATGAACAAAATCGTAATCCATATATCACCGACAGTAGCGATTTTTACTACTTTTTTACGCGTAAGGTAATGCTAACTTTTTCTGCTGAGGCCTATCTTATGTTTCCTGGAGGTTTTGGTACTCTTGACGAAACATTTGAAATTTTAACACTTATTCAAACTAAAAAAATTGATTCTATTCCAGTCATTCTTGTCGGTAAAGAATTTTGGGAACCACTGCGAACAGTTTTTAATAATGAACTTTTTAAAAAATTTTCTACTATTGATGAACAGGATTTAAATCTTTTTATCATTACTGATGACGAGGATGAAATTGTACGTATTGTTGAAAAAGCGCCTGTTCGCATTGGTGTACGTCTGCCTGATGATTGGCCAACAAAAGAAATATACACATAAAAAAAGCGCGTGAATCAACACGCGCTATAGTTCAAGTCGCTTACACAATACCTACAGGGTCTGAGGTGGTCGGAAAGGGCAAACCTACTGTCTGAAGATTCCTCACAAGTTCTTGGTGAATGATTTTGGGCTCTGACCAAGCTGAGACCGAAACAAAACGCTGCATAAAATCAAGCCCGGACAATTCATTGTTTTTACAGTCTTCTTGAGCACGTTGTAAAAACAAGAGAGTATCTTTTTGAAAAAGATCGATCCGCCGAGCGCAGATTTCTTTGTGGTCTTTTTCTTCTTGCCGCTGCCGTTTTGTCATCCGTTCACACAGTCGCCGGTAAATTTCATTTTCAGCAATATCGTAAACGTCTAAATGTACAAAATACAAGCAATTTACCGACCGCCACATACAATGCATGAAATCGTGATATTGACTGAGTGTTCGAGGAAAACCATCAACAATAATAATTCCTGTGGGATGCCGTAATTCAGCAAAGTGGGTAAAGAAAACCTCTGCGGTAACTCGATCATTAACCAAACTACCAGTTTCCATACTGTCTTTAATGTGCGCCGCAGTAGTATCACCACGTGTTGCTCGTTGCGCAAGTAACGCACTCATAGAGAGCGTTTTTGCTTTCGTAACCTCCTGAAGAAGAGTGATCTGTGTTCCCTTCCCACAGGCAGGTGCCCCCACAAACACAACTACATGTTTACGATCCATTGATAACCCCCTTAAAAAGAACGAAAATATAGCGATCTATTGCCGCTACCGACTAAAAGCTTACTATAGAGTATAAAAAACGCAAACTACGCTTGAATACCAGAGAAAAGCCACGCGCCAAGAGCCATAAGAAATGCAGCAACGGCAATGAGCACGGTCGCATCAACAGTTAGTGGGAAAACAGGGTTACCAATGAGCAAACCGCGCACTGCGTCGATACCATATGAAAGTGGATTCAGTTTAACCACATCAGCAAGCGCAACGGGCACCTTATCAAGTGGAAAAATTGCCCCAGAAAGAAAAAAGATAGGCATCACGACAAAGTTCATAATGAGTTGAAAGCCCTGCATATCATTGAGCCGTGAAGCAATAGCGGTACCTAGAGCAGTAAAAAGAAGGGCAATGAGTAGCATAAAAAAGAGTGCTGGTACAATCATCCATGGATTTATCGGTCGAAAACCTATAGCAAGTGCCAGTAAAAAAACAATTATGCCTTGTATGAGTGCGACGGTAGCACCACCAAGCGTTCGACCAAACATAATAGTCCAACGCGACACTGGTGCAACCAAAGTTTCTTTGAGAAAACCAAATTGTTTGTCCCAAATAATTTCAATACCAGAAAAAATACTAGTAAAAAGAATGGCCATACTCATAATACCGGGTGCTAAAAACGAAATGAAGTTTCCCTGCCCCGCTTGTTGAAACACAGCTCCAAGTCCATAACCAAGCGCAATTAAAAAAAGGAGTGGCTGACCGAGCGAACCAACAATGCGTGCCGGCGAACGCCAGTAGCGTTTGAGTTGACGAAGCCAGAGCGTATAAATAATTCGTATAGTTGCGTTATAAGAATTCATAGAGTGTATATTAACGACGCCACGCTCGAGCATGGGCACGCATCGCATCGGTTGCTGACGCATCTTCACTGCGAATTGATGTGCCGGTTAGTGCCAAGAAAGCATCTTCGAGTGAAGCGGTGCGAGTTTGGTTTTTAAGCTCCATGGCTGTGCCGGTAGCAACAATACTACCATGATCAACAATAGCCACACGACTCGCTTGTCGCTCAGCCTCATCCATATAGTGCGTCGTGAAAAAAATTGTCGTGTGTTCGCGTGTATTGAGTTCATGAATATAATTCCAAATATGATTACGCGTTTGCGGATCAAGACCAACAGTTGGCTCGTCGAGAAAAAACACTTTAGGGTGATGTAGTAAACCACGAGCAATTTCCAAACGTCGCTTCATACCGCCGGAAAAATCACGCACAAAACTCGTACGTCGATCCCACAGTTCCACCAGTTCCATAAGTTCTTTTATTCGTGACACGTAGACAGATTTGGGTACAGCATAGAGCACGGCGTGATATTCCATATTTTCATAGGCAGTTAAATCATTATCGAGTGTTGGATCTTGAAAAACAATACCGAACGATCGTCGTACTGCTTCGGGACGTTCCACCGGATTAAAACCGTTCAGCCGAATTTCACCAGCAGTCGGCTCAAGTACCGTCGTGAGTATTTTGATGGTAGTTGATTTACCCGCTCCATTAGGACCGAGGAGTGCAAAAATCTCACCTGGCTCAATCTCGAAGGAAATATTTTTTACTGCAGTAACTGACCCAAAACTTTTAACAAGGTTTTTGACGCTAATAATCGGTTGTGTAGACATATATCGTAATGAGTTCATTGTACCTTACTTGTATCGTGTATAAAAAGGTGCATCCATCTTGTAAAATTAATAAAAAAATGGTATAGTATTAAACATCGTGAATGCTATTCCTTTGGATATGCTCGCCGACGGAGCAGCCGCTCTCGGTATACCACTCACCCCCAAAACACTAACCGCATTTGATACCTACGCGGCGCTCTTGCTTGCGTGGAATAAAAAAATAAACTTAACCACTATTGTTGTGCCTCAGCAAATTGTGGAAAAGCATTTTTTAGACTCACTTTCTATTTTTACCGAACTCCCCTCCGGTTGTACGACAATTATAGACATCGGCAGTGGTGGTGGTTTTCCCGGATTACCTATAGCTATTGTTCGACCAGATATACAGGTCACACTTGTAGAAGCTACAGAAAAAAAAGCTTCATTCTTACGAACGGTTATTTCTACTCTTGCTCTGCACAATGTTACCGTGCATACCGGCCGTGCCGAAACAATCGCTCATCTGCCAGATATGCGTGAACATTTTGACGTTGCAGTAGCTCGCGCCGTTGCTCAACTTGCCACGCTCGCCGAATTAACCATTCCTTTTGTACGTCTGGGTGGTGTGGTTATTGCACAAAAAAGCCTGGGTAGTGAATCAGTTGAGAGTGCTTTCGTGGCCATTGAAACATTGGGCGGTACCTACGAACAAGAACACGTGGTGGCCTTGCCGGCACTTGCTGAACGTCGATTAGTTATCATTCGTAAAACAAAACCGACGCTCGCGATATATCCGCGCCGCGTCGGTATTCCTGCTAAAAAACCAATTGGTAATTAATTTTGATTAGTGGTTGAAGCTTCTGCGGTAGTGGAAGCTGTCACTGATTCATTTACTGTAACACCAAGTCCTTGGAGGATATGAATTGCGTCTTGTCGCGCCGCAACAAGATCGCTTTGAGCCGTGTGTAATTTTGTTCGTGCGTCTTGATAGATGGCAACAAGTTCGGCTTGTGTTTGCGTTGTTGTGGTAGCACTAACTTCCACGTGAGCGGCAGTTGCTTGAGCCGCAGCCGCAGCAATTTTAGCTTTAAAATCAGTGAGATAATTTTGAAGAGCAACTGACGTAGTGGCGCTAGCAGTAATGCGAGTTTGTAATTTAGTACCAACCGTGGTCATCATAGCGACAATATTTTGAATACGATCAGCCGCAGCCAAGATGGCGCTTTGTGGAGCTATCCGAGCAAATCCATTTGTAACCTGAACAAACGCTCGTCTGTCTGCCCGAATCGATACGCTAGATGTTGCGGTAGCTGTAATACCTTGAAACGTTTGCAAAGCGGTAATTTGCGCTTGAATTTCTGCTTCTAGTGTATTTTTTTCGCTTGTAGAAAGAAATTTTGTTCCCGCAATACGATTAAGAATTTTTTGAAGGAAGGCAATGCGGCTCGCAATGTGCGCTGTGGTGGCTTGCTGAAGACCATTAAGATTTGCTGTGCTGGAAGCGGCACCTCTGGTGAAAACATTTCTTTGTTGGTTCGCTTGAAATTGTTGCTGTGTTTCTGTCTGTTGCTGAACTTCTGTCTGTTGTGGTGCTTCTGTTGGCTGAGAAGTTTCTGTCTGTTGCGGAGCTTCTGTCTGTTGCGGTGCCTCCGTTTGTTGCGGAGCTTCGGTTGGTTGCTGATTTTCTGTTTGTACTGAATTATCAGTTGAAGCTGAACCGCCAATTTGCGCACCAACTGAAGCATCTCCATTAGTTTGCAACGTTCCTTCATTAACGTCAGCAAAAGCTGTAGCCGTAAGAAATGTTGCGAGCGTTATGGCTACTGTTAATCCACCTGCTGCTGCAAATAGTTTTGTATTATATTTTTTCATACCTAATAATATTATTGAGCCTGTAAACTTTGATTAACGGCGGCCGAATCACTCGAGAGCCCTTGCATTTGTGTATTTATAGAATTCATATCTTGCACAAGAGCCGGGTTAGACGTGTTACTCGGCGAAGTTGTTAAACCATTTTCAGCGACTGGAGCAGATGGTGCAGTATTACTTGCTGTTTGATTAGCCGAATTTCCCATTGTGGCAGCATACCAAATGCCTAGCGCTATGAGGATGATAACAACAACACTGAGCACTATTTTACTAGTAGTTGACATAGTGTTCCTTAATTATTAATAAAACCCCTACTACAAGAAATGAGACGGAGGGCTCTCTATAATATTACACTGGTTGCTACTCGTAGCGCAATGCCTCTATGGGGTTAAGATTGGCTGCTCGACGCGCCGGGTAATAACCGAAAGCAATACCGATTATTGCGCAAACACCAAAAGCTAGAATGATTGAAAAAACAGAGATGCTCGCTTGCATAATACCTGTGGCGCTGATAAGCAAGGCGATGGCAACGCCAAGAATAATACCGATACCACCTCCTACAAACGTGAGGAGCACCGATTCCATTAAAAATTGCATATTGATATCTTTTTTCTTAGCGCCGATTGCTTTTCGTAAACCAATTTCGCGAGTACGTTCGGTGACCGTGGTCAACATCATATTCATGATACCAATACCACCAACCAGAAGTGAAATACCAGCCACGGAAGCAAGAAGGATAGTTAATGTTGTGGTAACACTCGATGCGGTAGAAAGAATATCGGCTTGATTAATAATACTAAAATCAGCATTAGCGGGATTGGAAATATTATGACGTTGTAAAAGGAGCGTCGTTGTATCATTTTGAATTTGCTGCATAGCACCAGCTGACGCCGCTTCAATATTTATATCACTGACATATTGATTACCGGTCATAAAAATTTGCGCATCGCGTAATGGAATATAGACGCGGTCATCAATGTTATTAAATCCTGTACCACCCTTACTCGCAGCAACACCTATAACGGTAAATTGAACACCCCGAATAGTGATTGTTTGACCAACGGGATCAACGTTACCAAAAAGATCGCTCGCGGTGGTTGGTCCTAACACCGCAACTGTTGCAAGACTTGCCGCCTGAACATTAGTAAAAAAAACTCCGTTAGCAATAGTAAGATTACGCACCGATGGATATGTCGGATCGGTCCCATCAATGGTGGTATTCGTATTATTTGCTCCCGCAACTACCTGTTGACGTGTTGAGACTTCTGAAGCCACGCCGGCAACATTTGCAACTTGAGAAGCAATAGCAGACGCGTCAGCAACAGTTAAACTCTGAGCACTACCTCGCCCCGCTGAAGCACCGCCACCAATAACTCGTGCAGCAGCTGGTACAACAATGAGTAAATTAGAACCGAGAGATTGAATGCTTGACTGAATGGAACCAGACGCACCGTTGCCAATAGAAATCATAGCAATCACCGACGCAATGCCTATCACAATACCAAGAACAGTTAAACCAGAGCGTACCTTGTTAGCAAGAAGCGCGGCGGTCGTTTCGTTAAATAAATCCTTTATTTTCATATATGGTGCGACAATGATTGATCAACGACTTTTTTACGATGGTTAATACTGTCGTCTACTATCACACCGTCGCGGATATGAATGATGCGATCGGCGTGAGCAGCTATGTCTAATTCATGTGTAATAAGCACAATAGTACGGTGTTCTTTTTCATTAAGACGTTGAAACGTTCCCATAACAATTTCGCCAGTACGAGTATCTAAGTTGCCAGTTGGTTCGTCAGCCATAATGAGTGCGGGATTATTAACAAGCGCTCGAGCAATAGCCACACGTTGAATTTGCCCACCAGAAAGTTGATTGGAAAAATGTTGCCAACGATCTTGGGCAAGTCCCGCTGATAAAAGCGCATCAGCTGCACGCTTATTCCGTTCATCGTCAGTCACGGTGGGACTATACATAAGTGGCAATACAACGTTGCGCATCACGGTAGCGCGCGGTAATAAATTAAAAGATTGAAAAACAAAACCAATTTTTTTAGAACGAATATCTGCTAACTCATCATCTGACATTCTCGACACGTCGTGATTATCAAGAATATAGGTGCCCGATGTTGGCGTATCTAAACAACCAAGAATGTGCATGAGGGTTGATTTACCAGAACCGGATGGTCCCATAATAGCAACGAATTCACCATCGGCAATCGTAAATGATACATCACGCAAAGCTTTGGTTTCATTATCACCATTACGATACGTTTTAACAATATTTCTACATTCAATCATAACAATCACACCACACGTATTAACCACCGAAAAACATACGCCCGCCGCCGCCAAAGCCACCGCGTTGTACCGTTGCGGCAGCAACGCCCGAAGCTACACTACTCCCACCGGCACCGCCAATAATTATAAGATCACCCTGATTAAGACCGGATGTCACTTCTGTTTCTGTCCCACTAGTAATACCTGTGGTGATTTGTATGGCCTGAGGCACTGCAGTACTCGAAATCGTACCTGCTGTTGTTACTCCAGGCAATGTCTCTACATACACACCTCGACCACCGGGATTACTCTTGAGAGCTGAACTCGGAACAATGATAGTGTTCGCACTCGTTTTCGTGGTAATGGTAGCCGTCACACTCATACCTGGTTTAATTTCCGTTAAAGCTTGCGTCAATTTTTTTTGAGCGTTTTGTTCAAATGTTGCAATCGTTGTTGAAGAAAGTGTCGTTTTTCTACCTTGACCAACACCTTGTAAGATAGAACCGAAACCATTTGTACTGGTGGCTAGTGCTAATTTTACGTCATAATCAACGACTCCCGAGCTGACGGTACCCACAAGCGACATTTCTGAAACATAGGCTGGCACGCTTACATTCGGTACAGCATTAAAAGTAAGTATTGCTTTATCGCCAACATGCACAGAAGCAGCATCAACTTCATTGAGTGAAATGTCAGCGATCTTTTGCGTTGTCACGATTGTTGCAACCTCAGTAGATCCACTCACAACATCACCTACTTGTACGCCAATATTACCAACCTGACCAGAAAATGGTGCGGTAATGCGTGTATTGTTATATGTAGTTTGCGCCGACTGTAAACTTGCTTGAGCACTTATAAGTGACGCTTGTGCACTTTGAATATCGGCATTAGTTGGCGGTGCGGTGTCAACGTTATAATTCGCCTGAGCAGAGACAAGTGCTTGGTTACTACTCGTTACTCCAGAAATTTGCGAATCAATCGTTTGCAAGGCTGAAGCAACGGTGGATTTATAAGAACTAATATTGCTGGAATATTTCGTGTACTGCGCTGAAATACCATAGACAGCATTCGACACATCATCTAAAAAATTAGCAATGAATTGCAAATCACTAAGAGCCAATGCAACATGCGGGGCCAAATTGCTTGATGAGGTACTTACTTGTAACGAAAGTGAATTGACATCATTTTGCCACACTGGCATCAAACTATTAATTCGTACACGCTCACCATTAATTTTTGCTATCAACACTGGGTCAGTCGAAGTAAACGTGACTAAATTACCGTTACTATCAAGAAAACTTAAACCGAATGCTGGATCGGTAGTAGGACTAGTAAACAGTGTGTCGATATTGGTGCGTAAAAGATTATTCGTTTGCGTGTATGCACTAATGAGCTCGGCTACAAGAGACTGGCTTGCGTTTGTTACTGTTGCTTGATCGGCGGCAATTTGCGCTGGGGTAAGTCCTTCAATAACTTTATCATAATTAGCTTGAGCACTGGCCACATTTGCTTGTGCTTGGGTGAGCGATGCGCGAGCTGTTTGATCATCAAGCGTTATGAGTGTTTGGCCTTGTGACACCATCTGTCCGGGTGTGACATTAATAGCCACCACCTGCCCACCTGAACCTTGCGGTGTAATATTTACCTGACTTTGGCCTTCTACTTGACCTGTACCACTTACCGTTTGGGAAATAGTACCCCGTTCGGCAGCGGCAAGAACGTACGTTGGTATGATTGGATTTCCTGCGCCACGCGCGATAGCAATTACTTCAATCAGCACCGCGATGGCGATACAGGTTGAAATTATTTTATGCGCTTTTATATAGACACCGATTGTAGTAAAAATGTTCATGGTACAACGATTAAAAAATAATTTTTATACTTTTATTGTAGTAACCCGAGCGACGAAGCAGGTACAAGATGGATGATACTGGCTACTATTTGTCCTTGGCTGCCTGGTGTACCTATCACTGCTATACCCTCACCAACTTGAAACATTGATGCAGAAACAGGATAGTTTCGCGCCATCGCTCGTGTGCCGAGTACGGTTGTTGTAGAAAAAACGTATATAGTTTTATTTACGGCATCGTGAATATCGTGAACAATAATACTTGTACCTGTAGCGGTGGTGGTAGCTATGGATACAATAGTACCGATAGCACCATGATCATTTATAAAATCATTGGGATTGGTAAATGCTTGTAAAAGTCCACCACGACCAAAAGGCGTATTTGCGTGACTAGCACGAAAGTGTTGCCATGCCGCTGAATACTCAGCTTGGCGATATCCAATAACCATACCAGTACGAAAAGCGAGTAACACAACGATGAGACCGATAATGCTACCGACAATCCATATCACAGTTTTTGAAGCGTGCATAAAAATATGAGACTGAAATTGCTATACCGCTCTCCATTTTCTTCCAAAACCAATGACTTTATCAGCCGACCAGAGTGCAAGTCCTATAGTTATCGCAACACCTACCAAACCAACAACCGGTAATGCTTCACTGACAGATGTTAAAATATCTTGCCAGTGTTCTATCACAAGACCGGGATTGGTACGTAGTAAGGCCCACATTTGACTTATATATGCACTGAAACCAGAAGTGGCCGCTTCTTGAAAAAAGAATATACCGGTCACAACAAGACCGGCGACGGATAGACACGTTATTGAAATCCACGCAACCAACGAACGACGAACTTTTTGACGCAATTTTTCAATTTCTATACGTTGTAAAATACGACGTACTAAATCAATTGGTGGCGTAAGGCGTTTTATATTTGATGTGGAAATCGTTTGATGCATACCTATTTGTACGAACGTATGTATTTATTTGGTGCGACCAAGTTTAGTACTGAGTACATTAACTGCCCGCCGATAGTGGCTCTTTACAGTATTTAATGGTTTGTTGAGTGCTTCAGCAATCTCTCGAAATGTGAACTGATTATCTAACCGCAAGAGCACAACGGCACGATATTCTGCTGACAGTGTTGCCAGCGCCGCAGATAAAGCTTCGTGCGTTTGCCGCTGTTCAAGCACATCGCTTTGTAATGGCTCATCGGTCGCTAAAGTTTCTTCAAATGCAGGCGCCTTCTCATCACTGGTATGTAGTTCTGAAAACGCAGTTGGTTTTTTCTTTTTTAACCAATCGAGTGCAGTATTTTTTGCAATAGTAAAAATCCAGGTACGAAAATTTCGTTTTGTATCAAAACGTTTTAAATTTTTCCACGTCTTCACAAACACATCTTGTACAATATCTTCCGCCTCAGCTCCACTACCAACATATCGAACAACAAAACTATATACAACAGCAGCATGCCGTGTAACTAATATCGTGAATGCTTGTTCATCGCCATCACAATAACGTTCAATTAAATCAATGTCACTCAGAGAAGTTTGTGAAGATGTATCAAAATTCCCTGTATTTTCCAGGGAGACTTTTTTATTGGTGCCCAAAAACTTCATAATAAGTATGACAAACTGACGCACCCCAAACTTTCACATCTATACGATTATAACAATACTTTTGGTGCTCGTCTTTTTTTGATAATAAAAAACGCGCCCCGGGGGCAGGGAGCGCGCAGCCAGTGTGGAACTGGCCAAGGAAGGACTAGCGATGCCATCCGCCTCGATGGAACCCCCCACGCCATCCGCCCCGGTAACACGGCGACGAATAATAGCGTGGTGCATAATACTGTTGCGGGTAACAGTATTGTTGAGGTGCGCAGTACGCTGGCTGATAGTACTGCTGCGGACAATATGACTGATAATACGGTTGATAGTATGACGGGCAAGAATACCCATACCCACCATAAACATACACCCGCACCAGTCCTCCAAGAACATTGACGCGGATATCAGCGCGAGCCGGGGCCGACGGCATCAAAAAAAGAATGAGTACCGCAGCCAAAACAATTCCCCAAAGCGTGTTCTTCATAAGACACCTCCTTTCTGTAAAAAATGTGTCTCGAACACTCTTTTCGCATTATAGCACATTAGACACCAAAACGTCAATATTTCGTTCTCCCCGCTCATCAGACAATAGTACACTGTCTCCAGACATTTTTTGCCCATCAAGAGTGATGGAAATTTTTTCCGTGGCATGCGGGTCACGATGTATAGTGATTTTATAGATCGCTTGTCCATAGCGATACACAAGACTGCACTCATTCCACGAGCGTGGTAATGATGGTCGAAACGAAAGCGTGTTGCCCGTTTTTCGCATTCCATAAATATATTCAACGAGTGTGCGATACAAAACACCCGCTGAACCGGTATACCATGTCCAACCACCCCGACCAGGATACGATGGTGCAGTGTAAATATCGGAAGCGATAACATACGGTTCCACACGATAGGTCATTACTTTTTCTTTAGAATCAGAACGGATGATTGGATTAATACGACGCAAACCTTCCTCTACTGCGTCTGCGTCACCTAAAAGCGCAAACGCTTGAATAGCCCAAAGCGCGGCATGATTATATTGAGCACCATTTTCTCGTACACCTGGCGGATAGGCCGCTAAATAACCAACATCGATGGTCATCTTATCCAACGGTGGATCAATGAGACGAATAGAATCGCCATCGGCCATCAATTTTTCTTTAACAGAAGCGAGGGCTTTAACGCTGCGCTCACGATCGCCGTACCCACAAAGAACCGACCACGATTGAGCAATAGAATCTATTTTAAATTCACGGTTCGTTGAAGAACCGAGTGGCGCACCACTATCAAGAAAAGCGCGGTAGTACCAAGCGCCATCCCAGGCACGCTTTTCGATAGCTGTGTGAAGGTCGTTGGTAATTGTTTTGTACCGCTGAACCTTTTCGCTGTCACCAACTTGTTCGGCAATAAGAATAAAGTGTGACAAGATATGAATAAGGAACCACGCAAACCACACACTTTCCCCGCGACCGCCATCACCGACACGATTCAGACCGTCATTCCAGTCGCCACCGCCCATCAGCGGTAACCCGTGCGCTCCAAACACAAGACTTTTTTCAATTGCTCGAATGCAGTGTTCATACACGGTAGCTGTTTCTGAAGTTTGTTGTGGTATGCCTGCCCATCGTTTGTTAATCGCAGTAATGGCTACGGGCGATTCTAAAAATGCAACGTGCTCATCCAAAATCGTTCGATCATTGGTGGCTATCACATACAAACTCACCGCCCACGGTAACCAAGCGTGGTGATCGACAATAGTACTGCGAACACCGAAATTATTATGCGTATGCCACCAATTAAGAGCGTCACCTTCACGAAATTGGTGTCGCGCCGCAGTTATAATATGCTCTCGAAAACGTGCTGGATTACTCCACACAAATGCCGCCATATCTTGAAGTTGATCGCGAAAACCAAAAGCACCGGAGGGTTGATAAAAACCAGTTTTGGCAAACATACGGGACGAGAGCGCTTGATAGAGAAGCCAACGGTTAGCCAAAAGATTAATCGCCGCATCAGGTGTTGTAAAAGTAAGAGCGTTGAGTTCAGAATTCCAAAAATCTTGCACGTCGGTTAGTGCAGCTTTGGATACATCTAGTGATCGATACTGTTGTGCGATGGCAATTGCTTGTGCAGTGTCCGCAGCTTCGCCAATAGTCACCACCAACTCCACCGACTGGCCCGGGGCCACTGTCACGGTACGAGAAAGTGCAATGCAAGCATCAGTGTGGCCAAGCGTATTGGATAATGTTTCGCGCCGCAACGCGACTGGCGCGTCAATACGTCCATGAGCGCCCAAAAATTCACGTCGATCTGAGGTGTACGCACTATCTGGACCACTATCAACAAACATACACCGTTCAAAAAACTGAGGACGAAATCTATTTTGAGCTAGCATAACTCCCGATGCAGAATCTCGTCGCACAGCAACATGTACCCGAGTTTTTTCTCTGAATGTGCCGAGAACTGGTTCTACGTATGTCGTTAATGAGACACGTCGCTCGCGTTCACCAGTATTAGTAAGCGTGAGTATGTGTACTTTTATTCGATCGCGACGTGGCACGAACACAACAAGATTCGTTTTAATTTCAAACGAAAGAGATTCGAACACGCTATACCCCGTTCCATGACGCACAATATACGGATTCCCTATTTTGCTTGGCGAAGGTGTTGGACTCCAAACCGTACCCGTTTCTTCATCGCGCAGATATAATGACTCACCTGAGCGATCTACCAGCGAATCGTTTTGCCAGGGTGTTAAACGATTATCAAAACTATCATCCGACCATGTTGTTGCGGCACCACTTTCCGTGACTACTGTACCAAAATATTCGTTGGCAATAACATTAACCCAAGGCACTGGTGTACGACTATTTTTTGAGAGGTACATAACATATTCCCCCCGATGCTCATCAAAACCTCCAATACTATTAGCAAACAAAAGATTGCGCGGTCGAGCAAGTTCTTCTTTTTTAAATGTAGCTGCTTTTGTTGCTTTAAACTTAGCAGGCAGAGGATGTATGTTGGGAGCGGTGAGCTCTTTTATTTGTTTTTCTAATGAGCCTTTATTACTATCCAACCACAGACGACTCAGTGCACGTATCAATGTAACATCAGCGGTATCCATCAATACAGTTTTAAGATGGAACACGGAACCTTGTTCAGAATTAGTATCTGGTGTCGTTAGTTGACGAATGAGTAAACCAATATCATCTTCAAAAGTCTTTACGTAACCTGCCGGGTACTCATTAAGGATAACGAGATCAATCGCCACGTTTTTATGTTGACAATATCGATACAAGAGCAACACTGTGCGCACAAAAGGAATATCGCCGGCATTGGAAATACGTACCACCACAAGAGGTCGATCGCCGGATATGCCATATTTCCAAAGTGTGCGCATATATGATGCGCCACTAAAAAGTTGTTCGGGAAGATACTGACAAAATTCAAAAGAAATGATTCCCGAGAGTAATCGCTGAAATAATTCAAGATGATATGGCGTAACGCCTATACTGCCCAGAGCATCAATAGTGCGCGCCGGTCGATGAAAAAGTTCTGCATAACGAAATGGAATGCGAATTTTCTGATACTTTGTTGCCAGTCGAAGTGCCGCTTCATTCGTGGCAGCAACACCAGTAATAAACGAGAGAGATACTGATTGCCCCGCTCCTAAGGTTACTCGTTTACTCAAAGAAAAAATAGGATCAAGCGTGTGTTCCGGATGTTCAACAGGAGTAAAACTCGGTGTACTGCCAGGCGGTGCAATCAATGAGCCGTGCCGACCAAGAAAATCTTCGCGCGCCAAACTAGCAACTGCATTTGTTCTATCACGATAATGACTTACCACTGAATGAAATAAACTAATGGTACTTTTAGCATCATTCGATGAACGTTTCGAAAAAACAATAGCAGCAACATTGCTATGAAACGCAGAGCTGACAAACATTTTTTGAAATGACGGATGCTGCAGATACTCTTCAGATTTTGCGAGCACCACTTCTCCATAACTTGTCACATCGAGCGTGCGCGGCGTAGTACCAACATTCGTGAGCGTCACAGTTCGCATTTCCACCGGTTCGTCAGTGGCTACCGAAATAACCACTGTACTTTGAATGGTATTTTGTAGCTGATGAAATTCTACCTTATCATCGGAAAACATCGTTCGAGCTCGAGCACCTTTGGAAAAGGTTGGCACATAGGTCGTCGACCACACTGCCCCTGATTTTACGTCACGCAGGTATATAAAATTACCACAACGACTTTCTAACGGATCGAGTGATTGGCGCGTAAGCAACGTATCTCGATACGAACTCCAACCACCACCAGAATTATTGATAGTGAGTGTATAAGTGCCATTAGACAAAACAGCGTAACGATACGAGTGATCAGAAACAATAGGTACATATTCCACCACGCCTTTTGTTGGTCGGTGCAGTAGTTTCCACTGACGTTCAGATGCTAATTGATCATGTGCGTGCGGCAGTGGAACTGCAACAGGATATTGTTCATCTAAAATAACATCAACGGAATGCATGTGTGGATCGCGATGAAAAAGCTCCTTGAGCACATCATTGGTGAGAACATTAGTAATTGCTGCAATAGTAAAACCAAGATGATGCGCATAGTAAATTTTTACCGGTACTCCCCTTTTTTTAAAAAAGACTCCGGCACTTTCGGTATAATCAATTGCATCAAAAAATCCATATATTCCCCAACATCCTTCTGTGATAAGTTTCTTAAGATTTCGTATACCAGCAACACCTGTGTAGGAAAGCGAAAGAGCTGTGGTATATGGCGCAACAACGAGCCGTTCACCTAATCCTCGTTTCAAGCCAAGCCCAGGGTCACCGAAAATTTGATATTGATAGTCGCCATTGGGGTGGCGAATCGCAAAAGCCGATTCACCCATACCCCACGGAACATGTTTTTGTCGCGCATACGCTCGTTGAGAATGAATAGCTCGGCGCGCTGCTTCATTCAGAATACTTGTGGGTGCTACGTTTAAGAATAGGAGTGACGTTAAATATTCAAAGAGCGATCCACCCCACGAGGCTAACGCTGTATCAACACCTTCATGACTAATAAGTTGACGGCTCAAACGAAACCATTGTTCCAGGCGCGCCGTCCCACGGCTTACTGCCCAAAAACTCACCGCATTTGATTCGGAAGCCAAAAAATCATAGTAGGCATTATCAATAGTGTCAGTCGTCACATTGTAACCAATATGAAAAAGACCGCGCTCAGTGTTGTATAGAAAAGTAAAGTCGGTTTCGTTTGTCCACTGTTCACACAATACGCGTACAGACCGCACCTCTTCAAGTACTGCTTGGGCCGCTGTTTCTGCTTGCGCACTTCGCGTACGTAAATTGGTAAACCATGTTTTTATCGAGGCTTGATCTTGGGAAGAAATTGCTGCTTGAGAAAGACATGTTTCAACATCTAACATTTGGAGTGCCTTTGAATAGTAGCCATCGGCCAATGCGGCAAGCGTGGGCATAGTATTGGCTAACGTTGCAATTTTTTGATAAAAAACGCCCAATCCTCCGCCATGTGCACTTGTTCCGCGCGCTTCCCGTGCACTGGCTAAAATATGAAAAGACAACAGCGTATCCGCTTCAGCTCGACTGGTTATAATATGCTGACGAACGGATTGAATACTAGCGTACAAATATACAACATTAGGATGGTCACTTTGCGCGCGTGCATTTTCGATAAATTCCCACAGATGATTCATTCGTAATTCCATCTCGCGCAACATGTGTGCATACAAACTTGGCGTCGCTGTAGATAACTTACGCACATCAAGTAGAGCCCGGTGCGTTCCATCGTATACAGCGCGAATAAATTTAATAATATCCTTGGGTGGCCCAGAACGTATCACGCTGAGTGCGTCTTCTTTAATGGTGTTCAACATGTCTTCTAATCCTTCTTGTGCTCCATCGTGCACCACGGGGGTTTGTGGCATAGCACGTAAACCTTGAATAAGCGCGGTTAAAACAAAAAGAAAATTAGCACTATCGACAGAAGAAATATATTTAGGCATTGCCGCTTGCCGATGATGGATGTGGTACCAGTTGTAAAAATGACCTTTATAACGCTCTAGTGTAGAAAGTGTGTCACACGAGCGACGCAAACGTTCAAGAAGTTCTCGTTGACTAATAAATCCCAATCGATGACCTGAATAAAAAGATGCAAGCATCATGCCAATATTGGTAATAGACGTCATGGTACCAGGCGCAAAACCACTGTACGGAATATCAACTTGATAATGATCGGGAATTAAGTAATTATTTTTTTCTGTAGCAAAATCTATAAAATAACGCAGGCTGCGATACGCCATCGTGCGCAAAAATCGTTTCTGTCGTGCTGAAAATTCTTTCTCAACAGCCACCAAGCCAAGTAAAAACATAAAAAACGGGGCGCAGCACCACATACCAATCCAAAATAAAAACGTAAACGTATCTGATGCGGGATGAACCACAACCACAAACCAACCGATGGCCAATACCAGAACACTCGCTACCCCCATGAGTCGTATGTACTCTATAATTGTACCTTTATATTTTTGAGCCACCTCGTGAGCAGTACGCCACTGAAGCAAATGGCGGTGAGAAATACACATTCTAAATATGGTCAATACAATTTCTTGAAGCAAGGCGAGCGCTTCATAAAATAGCAGCGTACCTCGAACTACGGTGCGCACCACCTCACTCAATAATCCACGAAATAATTGTGCAAGAATACTCTTAATAATCCCCAATCGCATACGCGGTACAAGCGAATATATAATGCCGATGCTACTGCCAAGGAAAAAGGTTGCAATAATAGCGACACTCACCGCAACCACTGCGTGCGGCATGTAGAATGCCGTCAGTAAAAGTAATCCAACTGCCACAATGGGCTGTACACTGCGGCGAAGATTGTCAAAAATTTTCCAGCGATCAATAAAACTAAAGTGTACCGAGCGATTCCACAACCAAGATATAATTTGCCAATCACCTCGAATCCAGCGGCGTTGACGAAGTGAATACTCACTAAAACGGGCCGGAAAACCCTCAAACACTTGAATATGAGAAGCAAAACCAACTCGCGTGTATAACCCCTCAAGCAAATCATGGCTCAATACTGTATTTTCAGGAATAGCATCGTCCATAGTTGTTTCCACGACGTCAATGTCGTAGATACCCTTACCATAAAAAATACCAGCTCCAAAAAGATCTTGATACAGGTCAGCACTAGGTCCCGCGTATGAATCAATGCCGCTCGCTGTCGAGAAAAGACGTGAAAAAAAAGTTTGATTGGCAACATGCATTCGCATACTTGCCCGTGGTTGGATAATGCCATACCCCCGCGTCACCATTCGATTGGTAGTAAGTTGTGGTCGATTCAACACATGATCAATGCACCCGATAAGTCGATGTGCTCCTTCGCGTGGTAATTCTGTATCTTCATCTAAGGTAATAGCGTACGTGATGCGCGGCAGCGATAGCACTTCAGTATTGACGTAGCTAGTATTAGTCGCGCCACGAATAAGTTTATTGAACTCACGAAGTTTACCGCGCTTACGTTCCCACCCCATAAACACTCCTTCACGTTGATTCCACATTCGTTTTCGACACAAAGCGTAGAATGTTGGAATTTTTGTTGGATATTTTTCATTGAGCGCTTGAATACGCCGGCGCACCTCTTCTAAAAGTTTTCCATCATCTGGCATAATTTCTTGTGGTGCATCAGGAAAATCAAGTAGTAGTATGAAAAAAATATTAGTACTTTGGTTGCCGACAAAATTACTTTCAAAACGAGAGAATAAAACATCTAACGCTGCCACATTTCGCATCATAGACGGCACAACAACACACGTAGCCTGTTCGGGGGTAAGACCAGTAGCAAGTGTGTCTAAACTAAAAAGACGTCGAACCGGCAACGTTCCCACCAAAAAAGCATGGAGCACAGATAGAGCAATATCAATGGAAAGCAGTAACGTCGCAAGTACAACAAAGAGACGTATAATTTCAGGTATCGGTTGTGTTGTGAACCATAAAAAAAGTGGATAACCGACAATAGCCGTTATAGCAGCAATAAGAGAAAAATAACACTGTGTTGGATAGCGCAAAATCCAACGATGCACACGCTCAGAAAATGGTGGCCGATAATGAATCATCTCTTCTAACTGAGAGGCGCCATCGTCTACAAGATAATAGCCAACGTGCGCCTCGGGAGCGCGCGGTTCGCCGTCGGCATGAGCACGCGCCAATCTGACGGCGAGCCGCGCTATGGCCACATCTGCTACTCCCGAGCCATCCGCCAATTGCACAATACGCTGATAATATGCACTCTTACTTCGACTATCCATAATGGCAAACTGCTGAGCTGGATCACGCGTTAAAATTGCATCTACAGGATTAATTTTTTCCAAAAAATCATCCCAGCGAATTTGACTTACCCACCGTAATCCCTCAACAATATTCGCCGCCGCCAAAATACGTTTATCGCGTTGCTCATTATCAATTTCTCGCAATCGTTCAATGCTCACCCCTTGTTGTAATAAATGCAACTTAAGCCAACGAATCACTGGGCGCATGTGCGAACCAGATTGAGAAAGTTGCTCTATAAGATAAACACCCAATCCCGACGACAACGTCTTGTAGTGCGTTGTCAGCATACTAACCACTTCCACATATGAAATTTGCGCGAGCGATTTTTTGGTTGTCGTATCAATTTTCTTTAAAATTTCCTCTGCTTCAGAATATTCTCGTACCAACACGAGCGACGACGTGATGAGATCACGAATATTTAACACCAACACAAGTTTAAGCATGAGTGGTATCGCATTGGCTTCACGAATCGAAAGCGGATATTCCCGCTGATACCGATTGAAAAAAACCGATACATTTTCTGTGGTAACAGTATTGTCAGTGCCGCGAAGCAATTCAAACACCACATCGTAGACATGCGGCACCGTCGTACCAGCTTTCGTTAGTAGTGAAGGTAATTTTTGAATATCTTCGCTCTTCAGTGATCGCGTAACATCCTCTGCGGCTGATTCTACGACATAAAAATTATCCATGAGCCATTCAACCTCTCGGCTCACATACCGAGATGCATTCACGTCAGCAACAAGTTCAGCGTAGGCTGTTAGCGTAGCATCAATTTCTTTTTTAAGAGTATGGAAAAATTGCCGCGAACTGCTCTCAGTTCTAGACAAAAGGTTTTTTCGCGCAAGTGTGGCGGCAAGAAGCGTTAATTTTCTATCGGTAAATCGCGCTTCCGATGACGACTTCATATGTGTCTATTGTACCGTATTTAGTACACGAACGGAATCAGTTGCTTAGTTTTCGCCATGTATGCCGGATAGTGATCAGGAAACTCTTTAGTCATCATATTTTCCTCCACATTCACGCTATAAAAAAAGTATGCGCCATAGGCGACACATACCAATAACCACCACGTAGTACTCGCTAGTGTCGATCCAAGTGCCGCAAGTAAGATACCGCTATAAATCGGGTGACGAATATACCGATACGGTCCGCTGGTAACAAGTTCATGATTTTTTCGTAATGACATTGGCATGCCCCAGTTGCGCCCCAGATACATACGCGCCCACACCGCAAGCCCAAGACCGAGTGCGCATACAACAATGCCGATAGTATTCACGATAGGATTTGTAAAAGAAAACGTTAATGATTTCCACAAAGAATTATGCGCGGACTGTACGTGCACTATAATCAGGACTGCAATAATAAGTAACACCCGAAACCATATAGTTTGACGCCAGCGTAAACCTCGTACAATACTTTTCTTTGCAAAAAATGCAAGCACAAACCAATACAAAACAAAAATCAGCCAAAGCGTGTTGATACTAGTTGCAGAAATGGACATGCTATTTATTTAAAATTCTTTTTCATCACCCGCCCGCAGTGGCACAAATTCTATTCCGTGTGCAGTCACCACCTGTTGCGGTATAGTATGCACCAAACCAAGATTGTGAGGTTCTAGCATGCCATCGTGAACAGGAAAAGCTTTCTGCGGCTTAACCGCTAGACAATAACGAATAGCATCAGCAATACGACACCACGGCCCCGCCACCGGCAGCGCAAGCACATTCACTGACCGATTTGCTGGTTTGCAAAACGAATCGCCCGGATAAAACAATGTATCGGCAATAAAATACCCGGTATTTTGCACTTGCCCAATTTCCTCAAAAATTTCTTCGTGTATACCGTCAAAAGCTTGTAGCGCCACCCCCTTAAGGGTCAGCGTATCAGTATGTTCAAGAATCGTGTAGGGAATGCGCATAGCGTCTAATTTTTTACCAACTCCAGAATTGGTAACAACAGTGGCATGAGGATTATGTTTCAAAACCTCTTGCAACGATTCTATATGTAAATGATCTGTGTGCTCATGTGTGATGAGTATGATATCAATATCCGTGAGTGTATTTTGCGCTTCAGTAAACCTACCTGGATCAGTAAGAATTGTTACTCCGTGTACGTGTATATGTAAACAACAATGCCCTATTTTTTTAATAGTCATATAGATATAGTATCAATTTAAAACCGAGCACTCAATGCCCGCAATGCATTCACAATAACAACAACATCAATTATCTCCTGTAGCAATGCACCAGTAACCGGCGCGATAAAACCAAAAGCAGCAAACGCCATACCGATTGCAGAAAGGGCGATGCCACCATACATGCTTTGCCGAGCAATACGCACCGTTCGATGAGCGGTCGCAAAAAGTTCAGAAATTTTTTCTATGTGATGGTGCAACACTACCACATCGGCCGCAGTAATAGACGCTCCATTCTCACCTCCCGAAAATACAACACCGACATCAGCACGAGCAAGCGCTGGTGCGTCATTTAGACCATCACCGATCATGACGACAATCTGACCAGCAGCGTGAGCCTGTTCCACACGTCGATACTTTTCTTCTGGTGACGTCTCGGCACGAATGGTTACGGGAATGCCTGCAAATACAGCCGCGGCGTTCTCTTTAGTATCACCAGTAATAATCTCCGTTCGAATCCCCTGCTCTAAAAGATTTTTCAAAAAATCTGCCGCGCCATGTTTCAACGTATCAGCAAAATAAAAATGCGCGCATATAGTTTCAGACGACCGTAATTCCAAAGCAATACCATGATGGGTATGCGCGCAACCAATGATGGTATATCGAGTACCGTCCACCACACCACTAATTCCTCGCCCTATAGTTTCTGTAACGTCTGTGGCGATTGGAAATGTAATACCACGATGCGTAGCTGCATGTACTGTCGCTCGCGCCAGCGGATGTAGAGAATGTATTTCAATTGCTGCAGCAATTTTTAACACGTCCGTTTCTGATAGTGATCCATAGGGCGTGACCAGAGACAACGTCGGCTCGCCAATAGTCAACGTACCCGTTTTATCAAAGAAAATTGCATCTGCCGCATCAAGCCCTTCGAAGGCCGCCGGCCGTCGCACAATAATACCTGCTCGTGCCGCACGCGACATACCGCCTAAAAATGCTACTGGCGCCGCAATAATAAGCGGGCACGGTGTGGCAATGACAAGTACAGCAAGTAATCGAACAACACTACCATCTATAAGGTATGCCAACACCACAAATACAAATGTAATAATAGTAAAATAAATATTAGCTCGTTCTGATACACGAACAAGACGAGCAGGATGGGCGCGAGCATCAGCAACGAGTTCTACAATTTTGTGATATGTGGACGATGAGAAATCGCCGACGACACGTATTTCCACCGTCGTACCCGTATTCACCAATCCACTCTTTATAAACGTCCCCTTTTTGAAATCTGCCGGTAGTATTTCACCGGTTAAATTAGCTAGATTAAACGTACCAGCCTCTGACACGAGGATCCCATCGAGCGGCACTAATTCATTTGCTTTTATTAAAATCCGTTCCCCCGCTTGAATGTGTTGCACAGCTACTTCTTGATACGAACCGTCTCGCCACACCAGTACTCGTTTAGGAATTGCATCGCCGAGTGATTTGAGTGCAGCATATGCGCGCTGGGAAGCAAATGCTTCCAAACCACGACCACCAGTAAACATGAGCGCGACCACCGCCCCAGCCAAATATTGTCCCGAGACTATAGAAACTATTAACGCCACAAAGGCAATATAATCCAAACTATATCTTCGCTGACGTAACTCTATAAAGGAATTAACAAGGATGTGTAGCACTCCAACGAGTGTTGCTAGCACTAAAGCAAATGGCACTCCCCCGACACCAATACTGAGCAGCACCACAACTACAAGTGCCGGCCAAAATATTCGCACAAAACGAAAATGAAACATCATACAATAAACAAGGAAATGATTGCGGCTAAACCCGACACACTCATAAGCAGCAACACGAGCCAACCAAGCACCGTAACAAACGGGTGGTTTCCATAACGCTTCATTCTGCCACTGAGACGAAGTATAAAGAAAATCACGATCGGGGCCACGAGCCCATTAGCTACAGCGGCATAAATAAGCCCCTTAATAGGATCTAACCCCGCAACATTCGCCAGTATTGCCACCAACATAGAAATAATAATAACGCCATAAAAAGCTCGGGCTTGTGTCAGGGTATATCGCAAACCTTCTCGCCAGCGAAAACTCTCCGCAATCGCATAGGCACTAGAACCAGCAAGTACGGGAACAGCTAAAAGACCAGTGCCAACAATACCCACGGCAAATAAGAAATAAGTAAACACGCCACCAAATGGTCGAATCGCTAACGCCGCTTGATCAGCAGTAGCTATGTTTGTAATTCCATGGGCGTACAATGTTGCCGCGCATGTGGCCATAATAAAAAAGGAAATTGCATTTGAAAAAAACATGCCACTCCATACATCGATTCGCATTTTTCGAATATTTTTTTTAACTATAGTTTCGTGCGGTTCAGCATGTACAGCTTTGGTTATTTTATTTTCTGTATAGTGTTGTTCTTCAGCTTCTTGCGACGTTTGCCAAAAGAACAGATACGGTGAAATGGTCGTTCCTAAAATAGCGCATATCAAAAAAAGTTGATTCTGAGAGAGCGTTACGGTTGGCACCACGGTGTGGTATAGCACCCCACTCCAATCTAAACCGATCATAAACGCGGTTACCACGTAGGCAAAAAGTGCCAACGTTAACCATTTGAGAATTTTTGCGTACCGCGCATACGAAGTAAAAATCTGCACGAGCATCATAAGCAGAGCAAAACCGCTCACCAGTAATAAAAAATTAAGATGCGGCACGAGTAAACGCGTACTCGCGGCCATAGCCCCCAAATCAGCGGCAATATTGAACGTATTAGCAATAAAAAGTAATGCTGCGACGCCATACAATACTCGTGAGGAATAATGACTACGGATGTTCGCTGCCAAACCACGCCCCGTTACCACTCCAATTCGCGCGCACATCTCCTGAATAATCGCCATGAATGGAAAGGTAAAAAGCATGAGCCACAACAATTGAAAACCATAGGTCGCTCCGGTTTGTGAATACACGGCAATACCCGACGGATCATCATCGGCAGCGCCCGTCACTAATCCCGGTCCAAGAGTATTAAAATAATCTTCCGCAAGCTTCAGTGGCTTTTCGTGCAAAATAGCTTTTTCTTCTCGGCCAACTATTTTGATAGTATCTTCTAGAATGTCTGCTGGCGCTTCAAAAACATCGTGTACATCTTTTGTAAAATTCGTCATCTAATTAGTATAACAATACAAGTCGTACTATTTTAATTTTTAATCTCAGTTTCTAGTGTCGGCTCGGTCGTAGTAGCAACAACCCGAAACAAAAGCCGACCAATAACTTGTCCATTTGTCGTTTCGGCATTCACCCGCCACGCGCCGGGTGCAATGGTACCGAGCATAGAATATGTATTATACCCACCCGCTCGACCACCAATAATAGTGAGCGGCACCTGTGCTCGTGTCACCCACTCGTGTGTCGCTGCAACATACTGCTGCCACACGTGCACAATTGTCGTGTTGAGAGCTGCGGGTGAAAATACAGCCGTCCATGCATAAATCGGCTGTCCGGGCACTTCATGAAATACTTGATAGGGAGAAAAAAAATCAAACCAACCGTGCGGTTCAGTAGTTACAACATATCCTGCTGACGTATGCACTAAGCTGTGATACACCCCACCGCCCTGAAGCGAGAGCGGTAACGGTGGAATAACATTTGTAAAATATAAAATATTTGTGATAACAAAAATACCCCCCACAGAAACAGCGAGTACTTTTTTGCTTTGTTGAAATGTTTCGCGCGCCACAAAACGCAAGACCACAAGAAAAAGCCACAACACCACAATGCTCACAACACCACTGAGAACAAAAATTGCCGGCCCGATTTGATGCACAATAATCGGCACAATAAAAATTGCAAAAGAGAAAAGCGCCAGAAAAAATAAACTGATTTGAAATACTAGACGCGTGTAGTGTTGTTTGAGCGCTTCATTGGCAGCAAAGGCCCCACCCAGTAAAAGCAAAAACGGCCACGTTACAGCAAGCGTTCCACTACGAAAATAAAATACAAGAAAGGTACTCAGTAATCCACCAAAGAAAAATTGCAGTATAGTCACAAACCAAAAATGCAACGTGGGGGTACGCATTCGTAGTACAACCTCCTGTTTCTGCGTGATTCGTTTATTTTCTAAAAAATTAATAGCTACGATGCATGTGGCAATAATAATAAAATGCACCACCACCCAGACATTGTCCCAAAACAAATCAACACGCCGTAACGTAAAAGCATCGAATACGAAACCGCCAACCAACGATACTGACGAGATGAGACGCTCGTACCGAAAATACATATCACGAATTTTGACAAACGGTGACCACATACATCTCAGACTAACATACCTATTTCATTTTTTCTCAAATTACAACCCTTGTTTTTATACATAATATAAGTACTATAGTGGTAGATTACAGTACCTTGAAAGGAGTTTTGACATGGGTATGGGTATGATTGATTCATCACCACAATCGTATGTGGCGCATCCTTCATTTAAAAAACCGAAAACAGAGGCGTTACTTTTTGGAAAAGATATTAATCATCTTGTAGTTTCAACAAATCGCTGGCACACCTTCACTACAACCACAGGAAAAAATACACAAAACAAAAGCAAAAAAGTGGAAGTTATGACACGAGATGAGGAACGATTAATGTTTCTGCGTTATAACTACGCAAAATTTCGATTGGAAATTTTACAACGTTGTTGTATACAAGAAAAACCCACTAAAAAAGTTTTGGAAGAAATTGATCTGTGGGAACAACGCGTGGCTATAGTACGTGATTATATTGTTAATAAAAATATAGCTTTGGTTGTTAAGATGATTCAAAAGTTTCGTCCATATGCCGAAAAAAATGAACTTTTTTCAGAAGCAAATGTGGCCCTGCTTCGTGCTGTGGAAAAATTTGACGTTCGGCGGGGTTCTAAATTTTCCACATACGCATATCAAGCTATCATTAAAGCGCTGAGCAGATATATGGGTCGTTTGAGGCAATACCAAAAACGAAATCGAGATATAGAAAAACTTACTCGACCGCCAGAAATCATTGATTGGCGCGACGCAAAAAGAAGCGATGAAGAAAATCTTTATCTCGAGCGACTCAAAAAAATTCTAAACAATAATCGTGCCGGGTTATCCTCTACGGAATTAGAAATACTGCAACTGCGGTTTGGATTCAATCAACCAGACGGAAAAACGCACTCACTTCAAGAAATTGGAGTACGATTCAATGTCACAAGAGAACGAATCCGCCAAATTCAGAAAAAAATCATGTGGCAACTTCGGAGACATGTCGTTGAAAAAATATAAAAGTTTCAATTATTCAAAACCCTTCTCTGATAATTATCAGAGAAGGGTTTTTATATATGCGATATAGCTGACACTCTAGTGACGGCGAAATATAAAATACGAGTACGCAACAATACCAATGGTCGCCAAAAGAATTGATCCGCTAACAATTCCAATACTCCATGTTCGCGACACAAAAGTACTGATATATATAAGAACGGCCACGATAATAAAAAGTGGACGGCCAAATTGGTGTGTCTTCATCCAAACGTCGTCTGAAGAAAGTGTCCACGGTGTGCGAATACCAAAAAACCAGTTACGATGAATCTGCGGCAGTAGTATGGCAGCAACAAACACCAACATGGCCACAGCGGGCAAAACAGCATGAAATATATTCACCGGCCATCCAAGTGCTGCGCCAAGACTCAATGCGTACGCATAGGCTAATACCGCTGAAAGTAGAATCCAAAAAAAATCATACACATATCGAAAACCTGGAAAGCCTTTAGCGATTGGATCAATTGCCGGTAATAAGGCCCAGAGACCCCAAAGTATTACGAGTGTAATCGGAAGACCAAACGCTAGTCGAACACTGTGAACAAGTGGATACGCCACCGCACCTGTAATAAAAGTAGCTACTACTATAGTACATATAAACACTCCCGATATTTTTGGATTCATAGGTTAAGTATACACCACAAATTTGGTTACTTCATACCATAAACAGATCAATGTTTTTTTCTTCTCTTTGCCATTCTATGAAAATACCATGCAACTTTGGCGACTATACTGCCTTCCACAATCTGTGATGTTTTGCGCAAAAACGGCAACCATTCTCTGAACGGCATCATGTTTAGAAATTTGTGCGGACTGACCACTTCAAACAATGCTTCCAGCCCTCTCTTAACCATAGCCCCATCAAGTTCGTTTCTCATCCACTTCCGCATAAACTCATCGCCTGCTTTCTTCAGAATTAAAATGCCATTCTCATATTCTTTTGCCGTATTGCCATAAAAGAAATAACTCTGACATACTTCCAAAAAAGTAAAACTGGGGCTTGTCCGATGTTCAAGGAGTATAGTACGTAACGCTCGTTCACCGAGATCATTTTTGATAACGTGCTCTTTGATTTTGGCAGCCACGACTTTGTAGGTACGTAATACTTCGTTGAATCCCATACCTATTGCTGGCGGCGTCAAAGCACCAGCTTCTCCGTAAAAAAACACCCTATCGAGAGCATATTTTTTAAGTTCGCCTCCATATATAAGACCTTTGAGCTCGGTTTTTTTGTTGTCGATAATGTTGGGATAGAGCTCGGCCGAGGACGTTTCAAACATATCCTTTAATATAAGCGGATCCACTATCGTATCGTAATAACCGAAAAGATATAGGTCACTTTTGTTTGGACCTTTGGGATATATACCAAACATATAATTCCCCGTATCGCTTTTGAGCTGAAATCGCTCTGGCATTTTAACGAAATCAATACTATCAGGATTAGGTGCAGGCGCATCCGCTTGAACACCATAAAGGGCCCATACTCTAAAATCTTTCTGCAAACCGCGCTTAAGCACTATAGGCGAAGTAGCACCCGTGCAATCTATGAGTAAACATCCTGAGAAGTCACCATTGTTGGTGTGGACCGTGACGCCTCCCTTATTTCTATCTGTTTGAGCAATATATGAAAAATCTTTAACCGTAACATCGCTTCGCACATCACAACCAAGGCGCTCTACTCTGTCTTTAAAAATCTTTAAAATCTTATCCGCATCCAAAACAACATTGTCATCTTGGTATGCCACAGACGATTGCTCGCTCATATAAAATCTAACTCGGGACGGAGTAGCCACAATTGCTTCTTGCAAATTATCTGCTTCTATTCTATCCCTAAACGAATACCACGAATGCGTCGTAGTGCCAGCCTGACCTTTTTCTAAAACGATGACACTGAAATCCTTGCCGAGCTCAGAAGCCAGCGCCAGCCCCGCCGGCCCCGCCCCAGCTATGATGATGTCGTGCATATTCGTATCCATAGTAACCCATCATACCATCTCGGTTGGCGATGCGAGATGGTCTCCGAATTGTTTTAAGCCCTGATTAAGCAGGGTTATGTTTTTCAAGGATCTTTTTAAGCTGATCAATAACTGCTTTTTCCCAGAATTTCATCGAATACCATCTCAGGAGCGGCACAGCAACTATTCGCAGCCATCTTTTATGGATAGTAACTTGGTATGTGTAGTCAATCAGCGTTCCTTGGGTATGCGGAGAAAGCAAGAACTCCTCGTGTCCAGAGGTTCCAAATTGATAACTGTCATTATCGGATACGTAGCCCTTACCCGGAAGAATCTGCGTCTTCATTTTCACTTTAAATTTTTTACCAAACGACTTTACGGTCGCTTCCATATCCAAGTAGTTTCCTTCCTGTTTATTAATCCGTATTGATTCAGCAACTTTGGGAAAACGCTCCGGAAGTTTTTCGAAGTCCGTCATTATCTTAAACACATCATCTACGGGAGCCTTAATGACCCACTGGTTATGAAGCGTTATTTCCTTCATATTCGGTATTCTACAATAATTGGCTGCCGGTCAGGGACTCGAACCCCAATACCCGCCTCCAAAGGGCGGTGTCCTACCATTAGACGAACCGGCAATGGGTTTATAGTAGCGTGTTTCTAATGTTTTTTCAATTGGCGCAGATATTCACGACGGCAAGTTCTAAAGGTAGCTGAGAAATAGGTGTGGAGCGCAGTGCTACTGCAGCGCCAAGCAATTCAGTAAGTGTTTTAGAAGAGATACCGGCGGCGTGTTGATTGGCAACAACAAATTTTTTGTCTTCCTCAGAAAGAGTGTCGCTGTGCACCGGAGAACCGACCCGCGACAGCAACGTAGCCCGAGTAAGATTTAAGACAAGCGTGGTAAAAAGCGCGATATCAACAGTATCGGCGACGGCAGCGTTAAGCGCAGCAAGACTTTTTGCGGCGTCACGGGCCGCCAAGCCAGCAACAAAATTACGCACGAGTTCACCGCGCGGTGAACCGGTCACCGCCTCCACATCGGCCCGTGCTATTTTGCCCGACGTCGCAGCGAGCACCTTTTGCAGCGTGCCGAGCGCGTCGCGGAATGATCCATCGCCCACAAGAGCAATGAGCTCAGCAGCCGCCGGATCGAGCGTAGTTTTTTCGCGCTTGGCAACGTCGGCAACTGTTTTTCGCAAGGTCTCCAGCAATGGTTTTTTAAAATTAAAAACTTGGCAACGAGACACAATGGTATCAGGCACTTTTTCAAACTCGGTAGTGGCAAGAATAAAAATGACATGCGCCGGCGGTTCTTCCAAAGTTTTTAGAAGCGCATTCCATGCTTCTTTGGTGAGCATATGCGCCTCATCAATGATGTAAACTTTCCATGGCGACTCCAACGGTGAAACCGCCACACCGTCACGAATCGCTTTAATATCATCGATACCGCGATTAGAAGCGGCGTCCATTTCGTAAACATCGTTGCCAGTCACTCCGAGTGCTTTAGCAAAAATACGCGCAATAGAAGTTTTACCGGTGCCGCGCGAGCCGGCAAACAAATAGCTGTGCGCCGGCGTTTTCATCGCAACCACTTTTTCCAAAATTGTAACAATTTCCTTTTGACCAATAACGTCAGCGAAAGATTGCGGCCGATATTTCCGATAGAGCGCTACTTCAGTCGTGGAACGTGATGAAGACATATAACTATTATAGAAATTTTTTTGTGTTTAGGAAAGATATAAAAAACCGCCTCACACGTTGTAGGTACGCATGAGGCGGCTCGGAAAAACGTTGGGGCGGAGAAAACCCGTCAATTCTCACCCCGAACGCTGGGTACCGAACGACTTCATTGATTCTAAACTAAGATATATTTTGTGTCAATATAGCAATTGCTTCAGTTGATTGATTAGTCTCCATCAACTGCGCGCGCAGCAGTGCGGCACCATCCCAACCGGCAATGTATGCTTTAAAATGTTTTTTCATAAGAGCAAAACTTTTTATATCACCGAGCAATGTATCGAACAGTTTGATGTGCTCTATGAGCGTTGTGATTCGTTCATGTACAGAAATGGTTTCAATGTTCCTGCCAGAAAAAAGCCAAGGGTTACCAAAAATAGCCCGCCCCAGCATCACTCCATCAACACCGCTGGCCACAGCTTTAGCGGTAGCGTCAACGAGATCACGAGCGTCACCGTTGCCAAAAATAAGCGTTCGCGCCGCTGGAGCATGCATCGCTTGCATACTATTGCGAATTTCTACGGCACGGTGCAGATCTTCCCACCGTGCCGGTACTTTAGACATTTCCTTGCGCGTCCGAGCATGCACGGTGATAACCGCTGGCGCTTCGGCAAGCAGTTCTGGTAGCCAGGTTTCAAGTTGATTGGTATTCCATCCAAGACGCGTTTTAACAGAAACCGGCAAACTCCCCGCTCCTGTTTTAGCCGCTGCAATTATTTCGCGCGCTCGCGCTGGTGTTTTTATGAGTGCCGCACCGGCGCCTTGACGTTCCACGGCACGATCAGGACATCCCATATTGATATCAACGCCATCAAATCCGAGTGTCACCGCAAGGGCCGCTGCTCGCTCCATATACTCCGGTGTGGCCGTAAAAAATTGTGCCACTATTGGACGCTCGGCTTCCGTAAACACCAGGTCGCGCAAAAGTTTCGCTCGGCCACGCTCATCGGCTCGAGCCAAACCATCAGCTGAAACAAATTCCGTCCACAGCACATCAGGCTTACCGCGCGCCGCAATAATAGTGCGAAATGCGGCATCGGTTACGTTAGCCATCGGCGCCAAAGAAAAAATGGGGCGCTGGTGGGTCCGCGCTGTTTCGTGTATGTGTTGCCAAAAGCCGAGCTGGGGTGCGTCAGAAAATTTCATGCAGCCATCCTATCACACATTATGGACTGCAATTAAATCCGCCATAGACAACACCACATCGTCACCAGATTTTATATTCCCGGCAATAATTTTGTCAGCTACCGCTTGTTCAACAGTATTTTGTATAGCTCGCGCCATTGGCCGAGCGCCAAATTTTGGATCCATACCAAACTGCACCACAAACCGCACAAGATCATCAGTTACCGTAAGCCGTACGCCGCGGTCAGCCAAACGAGCTGCTAGTTTTTCCAATTGCAAGCGAGCAATTTTTCCCAATTGCTCGGCAGCCAAAGGATGAAAAATAATGACGCCGTCAAAACGATTGAGCAGTTCGGGTCGGAAAATGCCTTGGTGCACCAGAGCATCTAAAATAAGTTCACGGGAATGCGATAAATCTTTTCCTTCGCGAACCGCATCCCAAATGAGTTCGGCACCAGCGTTTGATGTGGCAATAATGAGCAAATTGCGACAATTGACGCGCTCCCCTTCTCCGTCGGAAAAAAATCCTTCATCAAGAATTTGCAAAAAAAGATTTTCCACTTCTGCCGTCGTTTTTTCAAATTCATCAAGAAGCAATACGCCATAGGGATGTTCGCGTACCCTATCAGCCAAAATACCCGGCGCACCGCCCGTGCGACCAATAAGCTTCTCCAGAGAATCGGCGCTGGCATATTCCGACATATCTAAACGTTCGACACTCGCCTCGCCACCAGTCGCTCCGTGACCAAAAAAAACATCGGCCAAAACCTTGGTTGTTTCCGTTTTACCGACGCCCGTCGGTCCCAAAAAAAGAAACGAGCCCAATGGCCGGTCGGGATTATTAATACCCGAACGCGCTCGGCGCACCGCTGCTGCTACTGCCCGAACCGCTTCATCTTGGCCAATAATGCGCTGCTGTAAAATTTTCTCCAATTGCAAAAGTTTTACTCGTTCACCCTCATCAACCGCACCCATGGGGATGCCAGTTTTGGTGTGCAGAAAATCCTGCACATCCTCGCGACGTATCATCGTACGAGCGTGGCCAGCAGTCGCGCCTAGATTCGGCACCAATTCACGCAAGAGATTGAGAGATTTTTCTGGCTGCAGGCCAGCAACAATATAGCGATCACCACTTTCAACCAAGGCTTGCAAGGCTTGGTACGTAAAAAATATCGGCGTGCGCGTCTCCATCCGAACCGCTTCTCGTTGCAGTGCGCGCAGCGTGCCAGCTGGTCCTGTTGATTCCAAAAAGACTTCGCCAAAACGTTCACTCAGCGCTGGAAAACGTTCCGTGAGCATATGGTAACCGCGACCAGCAGCCACAGCAATAATATGCAATTCGGGAGCAGTGAAAAAAGGATCTAGTATATCAGGTATATCCAAACCGTACCGCTCACCTGCTGCCACAAAAGCCGGAAAATCAAGGAAAACTAAAATGACATTGCCAGCTGCCGCAGCTTCATTGCCGAGCGTTCGCGTCAGTTGCTCAAAACTACTCATATCTTGAGCGGCACTAATAAGGAGGTCTGTATCTAAAATAACGAGCTGGGCATGTGCAAGCTCGGGCATACTCTGGCCTTCCTCAATTAACCCAGCTAATTCGGCAATAATGTCTAGTTTTTCTTCCAAATTATCGCCAACTAAAAAGGCATTAGCTTGTTCACTACGTCGTAAAAGTTTTTCAAGCGTCACCAATTCTTTATCGCCATAAAACGTGGTACGCCGCGGCGGCAAAGGACGAGAAAATTTTTCCAGATCAGGAAGCCGACCATACTGCCACGTTGTCCCAATACCTCGAATACGACCGAGCCATTCACGACTCCACCAGCGTTCACGAGCAAGTTCTTGTTCTCGATCCTCAAGCACCCACTGCAGCGCCGCCACGAAATCCGCTTCGGTTGCTCCATACGAAGCAATGAAATGTCCGAGTGCGGCGTCTGTTGAAAAAAGTGCACGAGCATACCCGACTACATCAACCATATCCACAAAAGAAAGATCGAATGCCGATATAATCGCCGGACGATTTTTTAAAAATGTGGCCACGTCATCTGTGGTCGCTCCCAATCGAGCGAAAGAGAGTTTTCCCACGCTGCTGCGCAGGAAGCCCTCTACAGGATCCGCGGGACGTGAATGATACAGTATGGTCGCCAACACGTACTGCCCATCAGCATAGTAATAGTAGAGCGCTCGAAAACAGGCCGAGATAATCCACGGTACAAGACACAAAAAGAATAAACCAATAAGACGAATATCCCATATGCCAACTACGGTCAGCGGCGCCACCACTATTGCTGGCGCAAGCACAATCGCCCCGATACCGCTGAGCGCTACTAACCAATTAAGTAATCGATGAATCCGGCGACGCATCGTCAACGACACCACCTTTTCTGCTACCAGAGCAGGATGATAGGTAACGACTAATGTATTTGTAAGATTTTTCCAAGTCATAGCGGTAGTGGGCGTACCACAAAAACAATACCAATAAAAAGAAAGTACATAACGAGGGCAGGCAACACGAGCCATAGTACAAAAAAGATCACCGCACCACTCCACAGCACCACTTCAGCGCAGAGTCCCACACCAATAACCACCCCACGCACAATCACACCAAATACCAGCACCACGCCATTCATAAGTTTACTGGACACATAGTCGGCTAGTTCATCAATACTAAAAAGCGTCGCCGCGGTAAAACGTGTTTGTTCTCGCTCACGCCACCACGGCGCAAAAAACGTACGCGTCAAAAGACCAATAGAGAAAAAATTCCAAAAAAACCACGCGCCAGTATGCACGTGTCGCCAGATACGTGGCGAGGCTTTCAGGTAGTGCCAATAGAGGTAACTCGGTATCAATGAGAGTGTACCGGTAAGCGCGCGTTCCATCGTCCTAGTATAGCGCACTAGCCAGCGGTGGACGTAGCAATGGTGTGGAGAGCAGAAGAAGTCGCTATGGAACTGCTAGAAAAACTATTGATGCTACCAAAACGATAGAATGCTTTGTTACCGACACGCAGATCAACGTAGGCCAACGTCGTCGTTCCATTAAAAATTGATGTGGTGGCCTGCAGAGCGGCTATATCATGTATTACTTGGTCAAGATTTTGGTTAGCGTCAAATACAATCATGCCGCCTGCCGTCAAATACAATTCGCGCACACCATCCGGCCGCGTGACGAGCGCATAACTCGGTAACCCACGATTTGTTACGGTGGTAATAAATTCAGCAAGCGCACTAAACGACGTGGCACGCATATTCATATACGACGTGCCGAGTACAAACGAACTGGTACTTGCCACCTGACCATAGAAACGAAAAAATGGTGGCGTGGAACTTGTGGTAGATGCAGTAGACGTTGCTGTATCGCCAACAGGTTTAAAAATAAATCCGTGTGCATCCATTTGATCACAGTGTGTCGTAGTAAGTATCGTTGTTGGATCGGGGAATGCTGGCGTAAACCCAGGAGCGGCGCACCACCAATATGTTTGGTGTCGCTCAGTAAGCGTCAGGTACAGCACGTGGTTCGTAAGAGTAAACGTTACCGTTGCAATCTGAGGAAAGGCCGTCAAAATGTCCTGTTTAATTTTTCCCTGCGGATACACAAGTTCGTTTGATTTAGAAATGACCAGACCATAGGCACCGCTTAGATCGGCCGCAGCAATACTGTGCACCACCGCATTATTGGCGGCGGTCATACCGGAAACGACCACACTACTGATAGACCAAAAAGGTTGACGCCACAGCCACGCCACACCATACAAACATCCCGCCAAAATAATTAGTACCGCGCCTACTTTGCTAATAATGACCAAGCGCCGCCGCTGTACTGTACGACTATTTTTTAGAGGCGTTTTTTTTATACTCAACATAGGTTCGGGGCAATAATTTTTTTGCCACCCATGTATTTTTGCAACAGTTCTGGAATCGCAACGGAGCCATCTGCTTGCTGAAAATTTTCCACAAGTGACACGAGAATGCGTGGCGTAGGAATCGCTGTGCTATTGAGCGAGTGCACATAGCGAAGTTTGCCTTCAGCGTCACGGTAGCGAATATTTAGACGACGTGCTTGAAAGTCATGAAAGTACGACGCTGAGCTGATTTCTCGGTAGGTTTTTTCACCCGGCACCCACAATTCAATGTCATACTTTTTTACCTGACCAAGACCAAGGTCACCGCCACAATTGACAACGGTGCGATACGGGATACCAAGCTTTTCAATAAATGTCTCGGTGGTACGATTCAGTGCTTCGTGCCACTGTACCGACTCTTCATGACTTGCTGCACACAATACGACTTGCTCCAGTTTAAAAAATTCATGCACACGAATGAGACCTTTAACATCTTTACTGTGGCTGCCAGCTTCGCGGCGGAAACACGGCGAAAATGAGAGAAATTTTTTCGGCAGTGCTGCTGCTTCTAAAATTTCGTCCGCATGATACCCCATCGTCGCTACTTCGGCCGTGCCCGCCAAAAAGTCGCCGTCTTGCGTGACATATAAATCTTCTTCACTTTGCGGCAAGTAGCCAGTGCCAATAAAATTTTCGCGCTTCACCAGCGATGGCACAATCATTGGCACAAATTCCCCACCGTCGTTATTAGCCAGAAAATGATCCATCGCTGCCTGCCAAATAGCAAACGAGAGCAATGCGCCGTCATTTTTAAGAACATAACCTCGAAAGCCGGCAATTTTGGTGCCACGCTCAAAATCAACAATATTGAGTGCAGTCATAAGCTCTAGGTGTGATTTGGGCGTAAAAGAAAAATGTGGTTTATCACCCCAGGTTTTAACTTCTTTATTATCACGATCGCTCTCACCTTCTGGCACGGAAATGTCAGGGATGTTAGGTACCTGCACCATACGCTGTTGCCACTCTTTTATAATAGGTTTGAGCTCCTCCTCTTGTTTCTGCAACTGTTTCTTGAGCTCTTGCATATCAGCAATGCGTCGTGTTCGCTCCTCTGGTGATTGTGCTCGAGCAATAGCATCGGACGCAGCATTTTGCTCAGCTCGTTTTTTCTCCACCTCAGCCATGATTTTTCGCCGCATATCGTCGACGGCGATAAGTTTGTCCACATCAAAATCAATGTGCTTCTTTTGGGCCGCCATAGCGATGAGCTCTTTATTTTCTCGAATGAATTTTATGTCCAGCATAGTGGGTATGTATATAGTAAGAAAAGTATACCACAAAACGGGGACAATGCTTCAGATTTTTTTGAGCGTTAGTGCGATATGTATTACAGTATGCGACAAGAAATATACGAAATCACTCCAGAACAATTTCCGGCACTTCTGCGAGAAATAGATGATCCGCCCACGCGACTTTTTGTGCGCGGCACGCTCCCGCGCTCCGATGCCAAACTTTTATGTGTCGTTGGCTCACGTAGCTACAGTCACTATGGTCACGACGTGTGCCAAAAGCTTATTGGCGGATTAGCCCGTCAGACCCAACGACGCCGCAGCGATGGCTCTAGCCGTATTGTCATCGTTTCCGGCCTCGCGCTGGGTATAGACGCCCTCGCTCATCAAAGTGCTGTAGATAGCGGCTTAGTAACAATAGCCTGGCCCGGTTCTGGTTTAGACGATCAGGTACTCTATCCGCGCGCCAACCAAAAATTAGCACAGAAAATTATAGCGGCCGGCGGAGCGCTCCTTTCTGAATTTTTGCCCGACCAGCGCGCTCGACCCGAATCATTCCCGCAACGCAACCGGTTAATGGCCGGCATGAGTCATGCAGTGCTCATTATTGAAGCCGAGCAAAAAAGCGGTACGATGATTACCGCTCGTCTTGCCACTGATTACAATCGTGATGTACTGACTGTACCTGGCTCAATTTTTTCGCAACATACTGCTGGACCACATTACCTTCTTGCGCAAGGGGCACGATTAGTCACCAGTGCCGCTGATATTATTGACGCGCTTGACCTAGCGCCACCACCCCAACCACCGCCTCATCCACACACCAACACCAAAAAGAACAGTACAAAAACCTTAGAACTGTTTGCCGTCAAAGATTCAATTGCGCTCGCCGGCCGATTTCCTACCGCCACACCCGACGAACGTGCCATTCTTGCCGTACTCATAGAACGAGGCCCTATACGTACAGATGAACTCATTGAGTACGCCGCCCTGTCTACCAGCCGCGGTAATATAGCTATAACACTCCTCGAAGTATCTGATACTATAAAAATTTCTGGTGGTCTGGTGTATCTGGCCTGATACCATTCACCCACAATGCAAAAAACTGTATACTACAGAGCATGAACATAACAAACACCACAATCATCGTCACGGGCGCATCCGCTGGTATCGGCGAAGCCACTGCGCGCCTCCTTAGTCAAAAGGGCGCTCGCGTTGCTCTCGTGGCTCGCTCGCCGGCCAAACTCGCAGCCTTAGAAAAGGAGCTACCCAGCTCGCTCGCCGTGGTCGCTGATATGAGTAAGCCCACCGATATTCAACACATGATTGCCACCGTGCAAAAGCATTTTGGTCGCATCGATACGCTCATCAATAATGCCGGCCAAGGTCTCTACGGACCTCTCGAACGTATCGATCTCAACGATTACGCCGCCGTATGGCACTTGAACGTCGTTGGACCACTGGTTGCTATGCAAAGCGTTATTCCTATAATGCGTGCGCAAGGTGGTGGCAGCATTATCAATATCAGCTCTATGGTTTCTAAAAATGCCATTCCTAACCTCGGCGGTTATGCCTCTACTAAGTATGCTTTAAACGCTCTTTCCCTCACGGCGCGTGCCGAACTAGCTCCCGATAACATCGTCGTCACACTTGTCCACCCTGGCATGACCGCCACTGATTTTGGCAAAAACTCACGCCGTGCGAGCGGCATGGAGCACATGGTGCCACGTAATCGCGTCACTATGCCCACCCCCGATTCCGCCGAACTCGTCGCCGAAAAAATTTTGGAAGCACTACAAAACGGCGCCACCGGCCCCGCTGAAATCATCTGGAAATAAAAATGAAGTAAACGATCGCTTACAAACGTGAAGCGTTGCGCACCCGTTCCACCGCCTCTTCTTCATCAATTCCCCAACGGACAATCATCGTCCGCACATCAAAGGCCTGCTCGTCATCTAAGCCGTAGGCATCCATCAGTTCAAAAATAATGGGATCACTAATACCCGCGCTTAAATCTTCTTCTACGCGCACGGCGGGCTGCTGGCTTTCATCATCTGCATCAATGTCGTAATCAGGAATATGTTCCGCCAACACCGGCGCATCTTCTTTTTTAAAATCATGGGTTATCACCGCGGCAATGACGGCGCGCTGTGCAAATACTTACAGGAAAAATTTTAATCCAAGTTTTCTTCGATCATGTCAACCGCGTCGCGCTCATCAAGACCATCTTCATCAATCAGTTTTTTTACCCGTTGGGCATCCTCTTCGCTCAAGTCATAGGATTCCATGAGCTCGGCCAGTTCTTCATCGGTTTCTTCAGCATCATCCGCAGCGTCGTCACTCATATCATCTTCAGCGGAATCTTCGTCATCTGCACCATCCTCGTCATCTGCATCAGTTTCATCATCCGCATCGTCATCCGCATCGTCCGCGTCAGCCTCATCGGAAGCATCGGTGCCGATCTTTTCGTTTTCTTCTTCATCTGCAAACTCCTCGTCGTTATTTTGTCTAAAATTATTTTTCATATGCCGCTAGTCTAACAAATATATATCGCCGTGCCAGAGTTGCTGTGGATTACTCTTGAAAAAGATTTTACTACACAACAAAAAGCACTAAAAAGAGCGCTCAATCATCCGCAACTCCCGCCGCTTCACCCGCCAATCCGGCACCGCCTGCGCCACCAGCGCCCAAAACGCCGCTGAATGGTTAAGCTCCCGCAAATGGCACAGCTCGTGCACCACCACGTAATCCACCAGCCGCTCCGGCAAGAAAGCCACCCGATAATTAAAATTTAAATTCCCCCTGGCCGAGCAACTTCCCCAGCGACTTTTTTGATTTCGTATCGCTACGCGGCCGACCGCAAAGCCATAGCCCGGCAGCGCATTAAGCTCGGGGATCTTCCGAGCTACTAATTCCCGCGCCCGCTCCTTATGCGCCAAGAAATGAGCCCGAGCGCGAGCATTCGGCCGCCGTATCGCGCGCCGTCGAAGCCTCAAACGAAGATGATGAAAAATAAACACCGGCCTTAATTACATAACCAAATTCCCAGATTCAAATACATTGCGAAACTCACCCAAACAATATATGGCACCAAAAGCCAAGCCGCTGCCCTGGAAACTCGCCCGAAAAAGATGATCGTCAAAAGAATCAGCATCCACAGCGTCGCAATCACCCCCAAGCCTCCGCTACTATTGTGCAAACCAAAAAAGACAATGGACCACAGCAAATTGAGCATTAGCTGAACCGAATAAAAAATCCGTGCCAACCACCAATCGCGCCGAGAACCAATACCCCTCCTTCGCCACACCAAAAACATCGCAATGCCCATGAGCAGATAGAGCGTCACCCACACCGGCCCGAAAACCCAGCCTGGAGGCGTCAACATCGGCTTTACCAATCCCGCATACCAAGTGGCAATATTCGGCGTCGTCGCCAAGGCACCCAGCATCCCCACCGCCTCGGTGCTAAGAATAAAAATAACGAGAGCAAAAAGAGATCGTTTATTCATTTTAAAGTATTTAGTATATCACTCTCCTACCGAAGCGATCGCAGGTTATAGAAAATCACAAAGCGCCGCCGCCGTGTCCTCGTCTAATCCATCATCGTCCATGAGCTCCTTAGCCCGGGCCGCCTGCTCGGTATCGAGATTGTGACTCTCCTTCAATTCCTTGATTTCCTCCGCCCGATCCGCGTCCACCCCCACCTCATCCATAATGTCGGCGATGTCGCGCAGCTCGTCCGCATCATATTCGTTTTGCATGGGGGTATATATGTACTAACAACCTAGAATAACAACTACTAATTTAAAATGTTACGGAATTCAATAATATCAAACTTTCGCCCTATTATTATATTTTTCCATAACCGCTTTTTGTTCCGCTATTGCTTCCCTCATCACTTGTCGGAGTATCTTCGTTTTTTCCGCCGATTTAGCATTTAAAAAGAAATCGGCAAAGTCGTCTTTTTCCGTCGCGACAGCTTTTTTTCCGGTCAATCTGCCGGTTATATTCTTAAAAAATTTCATCATAGTAATAGTCCTCGCAATTCACCCTCAGTGTATACCTGCCCAATTCGATGGTCAAGGTCGTTTGCTTGAATGTTCAAAAACAACTCACCGTCAGTATTGTCGATGTTCTTTACGAGTAAATTAAGCGTAAGGTTGCTTCCAAAAGCTGTTTTAACATTTATTGCATTGGCTTTTGCGTTGAAGAAACCTCTAATGAAGATATCCTTATCTACATGACGACATTCTTTTATTTCTCTTACTTTGGTAAACTCCCATGCCACTAAAGGGTCTTGATACACAAACCACAATTCGACAATCCTGTTATGTTTCAATGAACGTTCAATATTCTTTGGCGCGTCAGCATACGCGAACGTGCCGTCAAGGATGGCGTGGATATTTTTATGAAGTGCATAGTCAAAAAGCATGTTTACGCCCTTGGTAGCTGCCTTCTGAAATACATGAGCATTGCCACCAGTATACCCCGGACACAGTTGCCGAATTTCGTCAGCATCAATCCGGATCGGCCTCGTGGTAAAACGTTTAACTAAACCTATAGAGACTTCCGTCTTTCCTGCCCCCGACGAGCCGGCCATAAAAAGCGAGACTGGTCGCTCTACTGGCTTATATATTGTTGGGTCGGCGAAACGCTTAACAAGCTCACTCCCACTATGAGCAATAAAATCGTATGCCTGTTGTTCCAATTTTAACGATTCCGCATCCATTGAGCGGAGTATACCACCCGGAGATAAAGTATTTGTGAAATTCTTTCAAACCCCCTGAGAACCCATCACGTGGTCAATTGACGTTCTCGTTATTGCCCCATTAATCGCCACAGCCAGTGGGTCTTGCGGCGACACGGTCGAAAGCCGCAGTAGCGGCACATCAGCCTCTTTAAGTATCCGTTCTACTTCTCTGTCTCGTATATGCCTATCACGCCGCTCGTGCGTTCTGTCATCCAGTTCAACAACTAACATCGGCTTGAGCATCACCTTATCGCACAAAACAAAGTCAACCGATTTCCCATTAATATGCCGAAAGGCTCCATACCAACTCTGCCTGTTGATTTTGTGATTTAAAATGGCCGATAAGTGCATCTGGGGGAAAATATAATACGTATTCCCCGCCGCTTTCTGTAACGCTTCAAAACATATTTTTTCTGATTGCGTCATAACACAATCAGCTTTTTTGTAGGTATAGCCACCCCTCCGCCTACGGCCTCCCGCCACCACGTTGGTCGCCATTACAACAACCAGCACAAAGAGCAAAATTGCGACAATAATCCAGATGAACATGATATTTATAATCATAACACAGATTTAAGCACGTAAAACGCTATAACCACAAAGGCCAACGCCATAAGAACCACGAGCGTCCCAATCGTGAACTTTATAGGGTCTTTACCCAGCACCACTCCCAGCACAATGAGAAAACAAATGAAGGCGATGAATATGAACCAGCCCATGGGGGTAGTATAGCAAAATCCGCGATTATCTTTTTAACAAAGTAAAAACTTGAATTTGTCTTAATTTGAGCGTGGAAAGAACAACTCGTGCACTGCACATCATATAAAGAATAACTCAACGGCAACATCATTAGCTTTTTACCGCAATTCGAGTACTGATTTCGACCGCCATAATCGTATTAGATTATGGGAGGATCTTGGGTGCAAGAATTATTTAATATAAACTTTTTATGAAGATTTTCTAAAGAAAATATAGGGCTTAGGAAGTAGTTTTTTATTTCTTTAAAGTCTCTGAAGTAATTTTTTGTACAGTATCCAAACTAGAATCATCCCACTCGTCGGCGAATAGTTCAGCCTGCTTCAGCACGGTCTCGGTGGCGATGGCCTGCTTATCGGGCGGATAGCCGTACTGGTTGAGCGTGCGCTTCACCAAGACGCGCAGGCGGGCTTGTACGTTCTCACGGATAGTCCAGTCAATCGAGGTGTTCTTGCGCACCTTGTCGACGAGGACACGGGCGAGGTCGCGCAGCTGTTCATCGCCCAGCACCTCGCGGGCGCTCTCGTTTTCGGCCAGCGCATCGTAGAAGGCCACCTCGTCGTCAGAGAGGCCGAGTTGCGTGCCGCGGGCGTCTTCCTGCCGTATCTGCTTTGCCAGCTCGATGAGCTCTTGGATGACCTCGGAGGCCGTGAGCAGGTTGTTTTGATACTTCTTGATGGTCTTATCGAGCATCTCCGAGAGCTTCTTGCCCTGGAGCGCGTTGCGGCGCAGGCGTAGCTTTATCTCGTCGTTCAAAATCTTGCGCAGCAACTCCATCGCCAGGTTGCGATGCTTCATGCCTTGCACCTCGGCGAGGAACTCGTCCGAGAGAACGGAGAGGTCGGGCTTCTGCACGCCTGCCGCAGCAAAGATGTCCACGACACCCTCGGCCACGAGTGCCTGATCGACGATTTGGCGAATAGCGGTACCGATGTTCTCGGTGCCAGGTGCGCCCTCGGGCTCAAACTTCACAAGCCGTGCCTTGATTGCCTGGAAGAACGCAACCTCGTCGCGTATCTCCATCGCCGCCTCGCTCGGCACCGCAAGCGCAAACGACTGCGACAGCGCCATAACCTCCCGCACGAACCGCTCTTTGGCGCTGGTTTTCTTCTTTTCCTTGCCTGACGCGCCTTCGTCGTCTTGGTCTTGCGCGAGAATGTGCTCCTGCGCCTCGAGGATAATGCCGAGCTTCGCGTGCGTGTCGGCGGCGAAGTAGCGCTGGTAGTCGAAGCCATGGAACATCTGCTTCACCACCTCGTACTTCTCCTGCATCACCTCGATGGCTTTCTTCTGCGTGATGGTCGGGTCGCCCTTGCCGCCGCTCTCGGTGTAGACGGCGAGCGCTTTCTGCAAGTCGGAGGCAAAGCCGATGTAGTCCACGATGAGACCGCCTGGCTTGTCTTTATAGACGCGATTGACGCGAGCGATGGCTTGCATGAGATTGTGGCCCTCCATGAGCTTGTCCACGTACATCGTGTGCAGGCACGGCACGTCGAAGCCCGTGAGCCACATGTCACGCACGATGACGAGCTGGAGCGGGTTGGTAGGGTCTTTGAAACGCTCCGCGAGCTTGCGGCGGTCGGGCTTGTTCGTGTGGTGCTGCTGGAACTCTTTCGGGTCGCTCGAACTCGCCGACATCACCACCTTGATTTTGCCCTTATCCAAATCGGTGCTGTGCCACTCGGGACGGAGCGCGACAATCTCCTCGTACAGCTCCACCGCGATACGACGGCTCATCGCCACGACCATCGCTTTGCCCGTGAAGACCTCTTGCCGCGTCTCAAAGTGCTCCACCAGGTCGCGAGCGACCTCTTTGATTCGCTCGCGATTACCGACGATGGCTTCGAGCTGCGCCCACTTCGCTTTGGCTTTCTCCTTTGCTGAAAACTCGATGCCCTCGGCCACCGCCTCCACGTCTTCGTCCATCTCCGCTTTCTTGTCGTCGGGCAGGTGCACCTTCACCAAACGGCTCTCGTAGTAGATGGGAACGGTTGCTTTGTCTTCGACCGCACGCTGGATGTCGTACACGTCGAGATACTCGCCGAAAACAGCGAGCGTGGACTTGTCCTCCTTCTCGATAGGCGTACCCGTGAAGCCGATGAACGAGGCGTTCGGGAGTGCGTCGCGCAGGTACTTGGCGCTGCCGTAGCGCGTGATGGCCTCGTCGTTCTTGAAGACCGTTCGCGCCGCGAAGCCGTACTGGCTGCGGTGCGCCTCGTCCGCAACGACGACGATGTTCTTGCGGTCGGACAGCTCGTCATACGTGCTCCCGCCGTCCTCGGGGAAGAACTTCTGAATGGTGGTGAAGATGATGCCGCCACCAGCCGTCTGCAAAAGCTTCTTCAGGTGTTCGCGGCTTTCGGCCTGCACGGGCTCCTGGCGCAAGAGGTCGCGAGCACCAGCAAACGTCTCGAAGAGCTGGTCGTCGAGGTCGTTGCGGTCAGTGAGCACCACCACCGTCGGGTTATCGAGCGCGAGCACGACCTTGCCCGTGTAGAACACCATCGAGAGCGACTTGCCCGAACCCTGCGTATGCCATACGACGCCGATTTTGCGCTCGCCATGTTCTGCGGTGGCCTTAGTCGTCGAAGCGACCGCTTTATTGACCACGTAGTATTGGTGATACTGCGCGATTTTCTTGATGGTTTCCACGATGGTCTGACCTGTTTTCGCATCCTCGCGGCGCGTCTTCTCAAAGACCGTAAAGCTGCGCACCACGTCGAGCAGCACCTCGGGCTGGAGCATCTCCTCGACGAGCACCTGCATCTGCGGCGTCGTCTTTTCCTTCTCGCGCTTACCCTCGGGCGCACGCCAGATAGCGAAGCGCTCCCACGGGCTCGTGAGCGCCCCTGCCTTCGCGTCTATGCCGTCAGAGGCCACCAGGACGCTGTTGTAGGCGAACAGCTGCGGAATGGCTCGCTTGTAGTTGTCGAGCTGCTGGTACGCCTTGTGCACGGTCGCGTTCTCATCCGTCGGGTTCTTTAGCTCGATGACGACGAGAGGCAGGCCGTTGACGATGAGTACCACGTCGGGGCGCTTGCTAGTGTTGTCGTGGAGTACCGAGAACTGGTTGGCCACCACGAGGTCGTTATTGCGCGGATCTGCGAAGTCGATGACGCGGACGACCTCGCCACGTTGTTCGCCATCAGCGTAGGAAGACACGCTCACGCCATCAGTGAGCATCCGCTGGAACTCCTCGTTTGCCTCTATCAAGTGCGGCGATGACGAAAGCGCGAGCACTTTTTTGACCGCGTCCTCGCGCGCGTCTTCGGGCACTCTAGGGTTGAGTCGTGCCACGGCCTCGCGCAACCGCCCCGCGAGCACGACGTCGTGCAGGTCACCGCGCTCGGCCTCCTGCGTCTCGGGTGCGAGGTACGTGTAGCCCTGGTGTTCCAGTGCCTCGATAGCCCACTTCTCGATGTCGCTTTCGTAGATTCGGTTCATATTATCTTTCAAATTCGCTATACGTAGCTCCATTCTTGATCAAAAATGCGATTATTTCTTCGTCAAGTTTACCTATATATTTTTCCAACTTTTGAACATTATCTAAAAGATCGTCTCTTATCTTTTTTGCACGAGTCATCATCTCTTGTTTCTGAATATCATTGAGGTTGGAGATATTGTTCATCATAAGAAGTGTTTTCGCGTTAATTGATTGCCCTGTCGCCTGTTTAATGAATAGAAGCACCTCAAGAATTGCATTCGCCAATTTATTGAAGTGGTCGTCAGACTCTATAGCATCAACAAAATCCTGGGAGTACACCAACTGGAGCCAACTTTTGTCAAAATTTGTCGCAATGGCATCAAAATGTGCACCCAATGTAAGAAAATCTACCGTTTGTTCTATGGAGCATAAATCGCGGTATTTATTCAATGTGGCAGATATATTTTCTGCCTGATTCTTTAGATACGGAATAGTGATCAGCTTCAAAAAGACGAATGTTCTCTTGACGCGTTTATGTTCGGACACTTTCTTCATTCCTTCAGCAGCAAAAATTGATATGCCTACACCAAATGCTGTACCTAATACTCCAGCATCAAAAACATCTATTGTACTGGGAACAAAAATCCAGCACCCAACCGCCGCCACAAGGAGGAGGACGGGTATCCAAAATATTCTGAAGTAAAGTTTGATTATTCTCATATTTATACTCGTATTTCGCCACTCATCAGCCGCGGCAACAGCGCATCGCGCGTAGCTGCCAGTGTGTCGGCTTGCTCGGCATTGTTCTTTATTTTTGAGAATATGACCTCGACCGCATGAGAGAACTCCGATATCACATCGTCGCTCGGCATTGAGACCTCATATTCGAGCAGCATATCTACCTGTACGCGCTGCCTACCAGACGTGCCAGTCATTGCGCGTATAGTAAAATCTCGAAACGAAGGATTCCTGGCGAGCAAATACCCAAACGTAGGCGGTAGCGGTGAGTTTGGGCGGATTACGATGAATTCAGTTGAACCCCACGCAACCTCACCATTTTTTAGACGCTGCACAAATGCGGTCTTGCCATTTTCGAGACAAGGAGTAATGCGTGCAAGCAGAGTGTCTCCATTTTGGAACTTCGCCCCCGAGCCGAAGGGTCTTTGTATGGGTTCTTCGGGCCAACTGCCCACGGTCGGTAGCGCACCCATGTCAAAATAGGCCGCAACGGTTCCTTTTTTGAGTGGTGTGGCTGGGTTGAACTCAACCAACTCGCGAAGCGGTACGCGCTTACTCGTCGGCTTCACGAACCACTCGTTGAAAATCGCCTGCGCAATCTGCTCTAGTGTCTCATTCTGCCGTCGTAGGAGTTCGATTTTGTCGTCCAAGCTAGAGAGCACTGTTGCAATGGAGCGCTGCTCGTCAAGTGGCGGAAGCAACACCTCCTGTGTTTTCATTACCGTCGCGGACGCTTCAGCAAAAGTAGAGCCAGACGCCCGTCGCTCGATAGCATGCACGTTCGCCTTCAGCCAATAGTAGATAAACTTGTAATGCGTCTCTTTCTCATCACATACAAGATTCTTTAAACCCTGATTCGTTGCCAGTTCTCGTGCAGCGATTGCTACATAACCGATGGGAGCACGCGAAGAAAAAAGTACGGTGTTTTTCGGCAGCAAGCGCGCAGAAGAGTTTCGCAACCCTTCTTCCGTAATGTTCTTTTCGCCTTGTTCAATCCAACGGCCTTCATGTGACGCCAGGTCTCGAGGCGTTATCCAAGAGACCGAGCCACTCCAGTATGTATTATTCGCTGTCGAAGGAGTCCCGCCACTCTCAACAAGGCAGACATCACCAAGTGTTGTTTCTTTCCATTCGGTAGTTGCCATGCTCATTTCTTGAAAACGCTCACCAGGGCGTCTATCAGGTACTTCACGGGTGCGACTAACGCCTTGAAGAAGTTTCTTACGACGTGTCGAAACTTCCATGAATACGCTACGCCGCAGGCATGGCAGTTGAGAGGCACTTTAGTGTCTACGGCAGAGAAAAAACCATCAAAATGATGGTGACCACGTATGTTAGCCCCACATTTTCCACACACGATGGTAGTCGCGCTTCCGCATTGCGGACAGAAGTCGGCACCCCACTGCGGGCTTCGGTTATAGTATTCCGTCGTCTTGTGCCCCCATCGCACGCACACTTGCATTGTGTCGTAGTAATCCGCCATGATCACATCCCAAACCCAACCTTTTTTAACTGCTTCGCAATTTCGGCGTTGAGCTGCTCCTCCTCGGCCATCTGCGACTTCAGGGTCGAGGTGAGGCGTGCCATCTTATCGGCAAATGGCTCGCCGTCGTCTGCGATGGCTGCCGCGCCGACGTAGCGGCCTGGCGTGAGCACGTACTTGTGCTTTTGGATTTCGGGCAACGTCGCTGACTTGGAGAATCCCTTCACGTCTTCATACTTGCCATCTGTGCTGCGCCACTCGTGATAGGTGCGGGCGATTTTCTGCACGTCCTCCTCGGTGAACTCGCGGTGCGTGCGGTCGACCAAGTGTCCCATCTCCGAGGCGTCGATAAAGAGCACTTCGCCCGTGCGCTTGCGGTCGCCGTTGCCGAGGCGCTTGCGCGAGATGAACCAGAGGCATGCGGGGATGCCCGTGTTGTAGAAAAGCTGCTTGGGAAGCGCGACGATGCAATCCACCAGATCTGCATCCACGATGTTCTTGCGTATTTCGCCTTCGCCGCTCGACTGCGAAGAGAGCGAGCCATTGGCCAGTACCATCGCCATGACGCCCTTCGGCGCGAGGTGGTAAATCATGTGCTGCATCCAGCCAAAGTTGGCGTTGCCCGCAGGCGGCGTGCCGTACTGCCAGCGCGGGTCGTTCTTCACGATGTCCCAGCCCCAGTCGTCCTGATTGAACGGAGGATTGGCGAGAATGTAGTCGGCCTTCAGGTCGGGGTGGGCGTCTTTGAGGAATGAGCCCTCGCTGTTCCACTCGACCTGCGAGCCGTCGATGCCGCGGATGGCGAGGTTCATGCGAGCGAGGCGATAGGTGGTGTAGTTGCTCTCCTGGCCGAACACGGAGATGTCGTCGAGGCGGCCGCGATGCGAGAGCACGAACTTCTCGCTCATCACGAACATACCGCCCGAGCCGCAAGCAGGGTCGTACACGCGCCCTTTGTGCGGCTCTATCATCTCGACCATCAGCTCGACGATAGAGCGCGGGGTATAGAACTGGCCGCCTTTCTTGCCCTCGGCGGAGGCGAACTGGCCGAGGAAGTATTCGTACACGCGCCCGAGGATGTCTTTCGACTTCGCTGCTTCGTCGCCAAGCGCGATGTCGCCGATGAGGTCGATGAGTGAGCCGAGCGCGAGCTTATCGAGGTTCGGTGTCGCGTACACCTTCGGCAGGATGCCTTTGAGGGTGGGGTTGGCCTTCTCGATGGCGTCCATTGCGGCGTCGAGGTCTTTGCCGATAGACGGCTGCTTCGCGCGGCCGTGCAGGAACGACCACCGCGCCTCCTGCGGCACCCAGAAGACGTTCTCTGCGCGGTATTCGTCGGGGTCTTCAGCGTCGGCACCTGCATACTCACCCTCGCCCGAGGACAGCTTCGCGTGCATCGCCTCGAAGCTGTCGGAGATGTACTTCAAAAAAATAAGGCCGAGAACAATGTGCTTGTACTCGGCGGCGTCGATGTTCTTACGAAGTTTGTCAGCGGCAGAAAAGAGCTGACTCTCCAGCCGTCCATTACTGTTTCGGTGGTCTTGGTTATTTACTTTTAGTCTTACGTCTCGTGACATAGAGTGAAATGTTATACCAGTATATAACCACAATTTTACCTTTTCTTCAACTTTTCTTTAGAAAAATTTTAGAAACATTTTATCTCCATATATGTCATAATAAGGATATGCTCAACATCACCACCCAAGCCCCAGAATTCTCCCTCCCCGACCAAGATGGACGGGAACATACGCTGGCGTACCATTTAAAAAACGCCAGTCAGACTACTCCGCCGACGCGATTTATCCTCCTCTACTTCTATCCCAAGGATGACACGCCGGGGTGCACTACGGAAGCGTGTACGATTGCCGAGCGGTATGAGGATTTCCAGCGGGCGGATATCAAGGTCTTCGGCGTGTCTAAGGATTCGGTGGCTAGTCATAAAAAATTCGCCGAGAAGTACCATTTGCCCTTTACCTTGCTCTCCGACGAGCGAAAAGAAACTATTGGCGCCTACGAGGCCATTCGCGAGTCGGGACCATTTGCCGGCGGGACAGCCCGGGTGTCGTACCTAATTGCCGCGAGTGGTACTGACGTTGGAAAAATCATTGCCGTGTACCCAGACGTGGACCCAGCGACGCACGCCGCCGAGATTTTGAAAGATATTGAAAAATTGGACTGTTAAAGCCTTTACTTCGCAACAAATTTTGGATGTGGATAAGCTTGTAATTATTAGCCTATCGTGCTAGTCTATATCTATAAGAAGTAAGTCCCCCCGCGTTGGGATACCGAATGGCGTCCCGTTAAAGCGGGGGGCTTTCTTTTATGGGAAAAGCAAGCGTTCGTCCACGATCTTGGACTTAATAATCTCATAAAACTCACAGTCTCCTTTCTCATATTTTCTAAAAATGGCCCAAGAAATGAAGTCCACCGCTTGCAGGCCTTTCTCGTCGTGAGACGCGGCAAGAGTCATTTTGAATCCGCCTCTTTTACGTTTGTTCATGGCTTCTGAAATATACGAGATAAAATTCTGGCGAAGATTCTTTTTGGTATCTTTCCTATCAACGACAAGATACATTTCCTTTGCGCCATCTACCAACGTTGCATTCATTAAACGATCAAGGATTATGTTCGCGGTGTAGTTGTAAAGATAGTTTTTCTGGTTTTGCAGGTCAACATAGACTTTTTGCTTATTGAGGATTGTGGTAACAACGGCAATATCAAGCTTAGCTATAGCCTTTAGTACACGGATGCGAGTGACATCGTCGGCGTGATAAGCATGAAGTTCCGATAGGACATGCTTGTATTTTTTTCTGATCGTCTTTCTTACCTTTTTAATAAGACGCTCTAATTTTCGGGGATTATCGACGACTACCAGCGTAAAAAGAAACCATTTTGACGATTTTTTGCCAAAACCCAAATCGCCACTCTCATCCAAAAAAATGTAAGCCATCGAAATATTCTACTTCCAATCTGCCACGTGCTAATCAAGATTGCGTGTTGTAATAGATTTTTCTACTGTTGGCAAATAAAGAGCTACGACTGTCAATCTTCATCGGCTGAGCATAGCAGGCCGGTGATAAAATTCTCGTAAAATTTTCCTCAAGAAAAAATGGAGTCGACCTAACACAAAAGCCCCGTCGGAGGGCTTTTGTACAGCACAATGCTTTTTCCTCAACGCCTTGTCAGGCGTATGACGAGCCTTAGCTCGATGTCGACGTGGCGGTTGAGGACGCGGTGATAAATTGTACCGGCGAAGATGTCGCCATCGTGGTAATGCCGTTGGCGGTGGTTTGAGTGCCGACGACAGCGTAGTAGGTGGTGCTTGCAGTTAGACCGCTTAAGGTGACGCTGTGAGCTGTTACCGCGTTGTGTACATCAATGAGCGGGGTGCTTGAAGTGGTAACCGGCGTGGTGGTGCCAAGCCACAGCTCGGTATCACCTTGGAGATTGGAATTCCAAGAGATGGTTGCCGTGGTGGAACCTGTTGACGTGGCAGTGACATTACTGAGCACTAGCGGCGTCGGCAGGGCGGTCACCTGGATAGTGAGCGACGAGCTCGTGCTCAAGCCAGCGCTATCGCGAACCGTGAAGGTTACGGTGTAGGTGCCCGGGTTGGCGTAGGCGTGGCTGAAGCTCGCGGACTGCGTGAAGACCGGCGTATTCATGAAGTTAAAGAAGAACGGTAGCGGCCCATTGTCGCCCCAGTTAACCGAGTAGGTCAGCTGGCTGTTTTGCGGATCGGACGCGTTGACGGTCCAGGTGCCCGTCTGATTGACGGAGAGGACGGTCGGCGCACTGATGCCATTAATGACCGGCGCTTCGGCGGCAACAGTGGTAGAACCATTGTTGGAATCATCATTGTGATCCCCGTCGGTAGTAATAGGTGGATGCTGCGACGGCTGTGGTTTAAAGTACGACGATAAACCATGCATATCTTTCAAAAAAGTATGGAATTGCGTATTCGTATAAACTCCTAAACCATCGAGCCAACTCAAGAGACTTGTATTGGACGGAATGTGAGGAGTATTTTTTGAAGTATGTGCATCAGAAGCGTGTACCGTTTCCCTACCCACGAGACCGTACGCATGTCCGTGTCCGTTTCCTGGTGCGGCAAAAGCGGCAAACGGCATCACTGCAAAAAGTGATGTAGCCAACGTGCCGACGAAGATACGAACGAATGTGGTGCGTGTCATAGTGATAGTGATTATTGGTAATAGGTGCGCAACAGCAATGAACTAGTCTGCTGTCGACACTCCAGAGATAACGAGCCACGCCAAGAGCCCTTACCTGGACATATTCAGTAATGTGTTCTATTTTTAGGTAAAGAATCGCCTCCTTATTCGTTATATGACTATAGAAAGCCTCAAAAAACGCTTTACCGATATTTACACCGCGCACGCCGACGCTATTTTTCGCTTCTGCTTGGTACGAGTATCCGATCGGGAACAAGCTATAGATATCACCGAAGAGACTTTCATGCGCCTCTGGCGAACCTTTATGGAGCAGGAACAAAATCCGCAGCAAGCAAAACAGATGCACAATCCGCGCGCTTTTCTGTTTACCGTCGCCCACCACCTCATCATCGATTGGTATCGTACGCGCAAGAGTGTCTCTTTGGAGGCTATGGCCGCCGCAGCCGATGACGAATCTTTTGAACCGCCCGACGAAACATCCTTCGCTTCCTCGCCCGAGCGACTGGCAGTCGGCGCCGAGGGACGCTTACTCTTGGAAAAAATAAACACCCTCGAGTCTGGCGATCGTCAGGTGCTCTACTTGCGCTTCGTTGAAGGTTTGCCGCCGGCAGATATCGGAGCGATACTAGGCATATCGGCTAACGCCACATCCGTCCGCGTCAACCGCGCGCTCAAGAAATTACGCTCGCGCGCCGGCTACGACGAACGCAGCGAACACGACAATCAAACAAACCCATGAACCGCCACCATTTTCAACCGCATACCAACGATCCTAAACTCGACGAAACGCTTCGTCGCGGTGCACGCGATCTGCAAAAAATCGGCCTGACCGACAAAGAAAAGCAGGCGCTCTTTTCTCGCCTCGAAGAACGAACGGCGACCGAGAGCACGCGCTCATATTTCTGGTACGAAACGCTCTGGCAACGAACGCGAACGACGCTCACCTGGCTACCGCGCCAGCGTTTCGCGTACGTTTGGGCGGCCGTGCTTATCATCATCTTCTCCGGCACCGGCGTCGCATTCGCCGCCCAAGGCAGTTTGCCGGGCGATGCCCTCTACCCGATAAAAGTTGACGTCACGGAACCAATTCAAGAGGCGCTCGCGTTTTCAGTGACCGCCAAAGCGGCCCTGGCGGCAAATTTTGCTAATCAACGTTTGCAAGAGGGCGAAGCTCTGGCAAAAAGCGGCCAACTCAATAGCGCAAACGAGCAGCAGCTCTCCAGTCTCCTCTTGCAACACACCGAAGCGCTCAATAGCGCCTTAGCGTCTATTGCCAAAACCGACCCGGCCGAAGCCCAACGTATCAGCGAACAATTCCAAGCAAATATGCAGGCGCATACCGAAATTTTAAATCAACTCGACGCCATTGCTCGCAGTCACGGCCACGCCTACGGCCTCCAAGCCGCCCTGCACAACATCGCAACGCGCGTCAATACTAATACTCCCGCCATCGCAACGAGCACCGCGACCAATACGCCCAAGATAACCTCGTCGTCATCTGAGACATCACTTCATGCACCAGCGCACGCCTCGGTGCACACATTCGCCACGACCTCTCCCGAGATACCCGCGCATCCATTGTTGTATCCGCAACAATTTGATCACACTCAACCAAACACAAAAGAGAATAATTCCAAAAACAATCAAGGAAACGGCAACGACCCGATTGGCAATTTAATCAATTCCGTTCAGCAAAGCAGTGACTCCGTCAACGCCTGGGCGCATCCCGCCAAGAATACCGGTCACGATAACAACCACAATAACAACAATCATGTTTTGGATCACCTGCACCTTTAACCACACGTATACATCCTAAGAAAAAATACAGCACTATCCCCTATTTTGCCGCTGGCGGATTTGCCAAAAAAAGCGATGCGTAGTATTAATGGTAGACGTTGTATGAAGCTTGTCATTGTTGAGTCGCCCAGTAAGGCGAAAACGATCTCGAAATACCTGGCGGGTGCCGGCGACTATGAAGTAGTCGCTTCGGTTGGTCATATTCGTGATTTGCCGAAGAGCAATAAAAAAGCTATCGACTTTGATCACGATTTTGCGCCGCACTACGAAATTTCCAAAGGGAAAGAAAAAGTGGTGCACCAGATTGAGCACTTAGCCGAAAAAGCCGACGAAGTATTGCTGGCCACCGACCCCGACCGCGAAGGTGAAGCGATCGCTTGGCACGTTGCCCAAGCGGCTCATTTGAAAAGTCCTGAGCGCGTCGTCTTTCACGAAATTACCAAAGACGCCGTGACCGAGGCGCTGGCTCATCCGAGAAAAATAGATATGCGCCTCAAGGAAGCGCAGGAGGCCCGCCGCGTTTTGGATCGCTTGGTTGGCTACGACTTGTCCGGTTTGATTTGGAAAAAGGTGCGCTACGGCCTCTCGGCTGGCCGCGTTCAATCGCCAGCCTTGCGTATTTTGATGGAACGCGAGCGCGAAATTCGGGCGTTTGTGCCGGAAACATTTTGGGTCATCAGCGCCGACCTCGCGACCGCCGACAAAAAAACTCTTACCTTCACCTGCAGCGACGAGCCGCGCGACAAAAAAGAGATGGAACGAATCGTGGCGGCCGGCGAAAAGGGCACGTGGCACATTACTGATGTCAAAGAAACCGAGGTGAAGCGCGCACCGCGAGCGCCGTTTACCACCTCCACGCTGCAGCAGACTGCCAGCTCTCGTTTAGGTTTCTCACCCTCGCGCACCATGCTCGTTGCCCAAAAGCTCTACGAAGCCGGCCTTATCACCTACATGCGCACCGACAGCACCACCTTAAGCGGCCAAGCGATTGGCCAAATTGCCACGCTGGTACGCACCGAGTTCAGTGAACACTATTTGGAGACGCGTCAGTATCAGACGAAAAGCAAAAATGCTCAAGAGGCGCACGAAGCTATTCGCCCGACCAACGTCACTCGCCAAAGCGCCGGCTACACCGACGAACAAAAGCGCCTCTACCAGCTCATCTGGCAGCGCACCGTGGCCTCGCAGATGGCTGATGCAAAAACGCTACGCACCAAAGTAACGGCCAACATTTCCGGCACGACAAAAATCCCCGATTTCACCGCAAACGGTTCGCGCATTCTCTTTGACGGCTGGCTGCGCGTCGACCCAGGCGCCCAGCAAGATGACGTCATCTTGCCCGCGGTCGCGAGTGGCGACGCTCTTTCCTTGGTCGCTCTACACACCGACGAAAAGCAAACCCAACCGCCGGCGCGCTACTCCGAAGCCGGCTTGGTCAAAGAGCTGGAGGCACGCGGTATCGGCCGACCGAGCACCTACGCGTCTATTATTAAAACGCTCCTAGACCGCGGCTACGTGGAAAAAATTGATCGCGCCCTAAAACCGACCGACACCGGCGACGTGGTCAGCACCTTTTTGGAAAATAATTTCAGCCACTACGTAAGCGACGCCTTCACCGCGGAAATGGAAAACGAACTGGATGAAATCGCCAACGGCGATAAGGAATACGCACCAGTGCTCTCCGCATTTTATAAACCCTTCACAAAAGAGATAAAGGAAAAATCAAAAAGTTCTAAAAAAATTACCGACCTCGGCCCGGCTGATCCGCAGTTCAAGTGCCCCGTCTGCGGTGCGTCAATGATCGTGAAGCTCGGCAAAAACGGTAAATTCTTGAGCTGTAGCCGTTTCCCTGATTGCACCGGCGCGCTTACCTTGGAAGGAAAAGAAATCGCCACCGACAAACCCATCGGCAACGACCCGGCGAGGGGTCTGCCCATTTTCGTTAAAATCGGCCGCTTCGGTCCCTATGTCCAACTCGGCGAAATGCCCGCAAAAGTCAAAGGCAAAAAAACCGAAAAACCCAAAATGGCCAGTATCCCGAAAACAAAAGATCCGAGCGCGGTCACGGTAGACGACGCGCTCACGTATTTAAGCTTGCCACGCTCGCTCGGCCTTGATCCTGATACCGGCAAAGAGGTGGTCGCTTCCAACGGCCGCTTCGGCCCGTACATCGTGCGTGACGGCGACTTTCGTTCGCTCAAAACCGACGATGTCTACACTATCGGCCTCGAACGCGCCTTGCAAATTCTCCGCGAACCGAAAAAACCGCGCGGCTTCGCTCGCAAGAAAAAATAATTTTCGCACTACACGCTAAAATTTTTGATGGAGTAAATTTCTTCGTTCTCTTCTTGCTTCACCTCGGCAGGCGTGCGATCATCTTCAGGTTTTACTGGTTCAGTCTGCGCCGTAGCAACGGCATCCGCAGCAACGGCACGATGATCAGCAGAGCTCGTTTGCGTACTCTGTCGGTTTACCATCTCCAACAAATTCTGCAAATCATCTTTAGAAAAGAAATCGATGGTGATTTTGCCGCCACTTTCGCGCTTTTCAATATGCACACGAGTACCAAGAGTGTCAGCCAACTGCTTCTCAATGTCTAACATGTCTTGATCGAAAATAGCATTCTTTTTATGAGCTCGTTCCACGGCGATGTGGCGAGCAATGCGCTCGGCGTCACGCACCGTGAGTTTCTTGGCAATAATTTCTTTAAAGAGGGTTTCTTGCTCGGCAGGACGACTAGCGAGCATGAGAAGTGGCCGCGTATGACCTTCGCTGATAATGCCCGACGACACAGCCGTAAGCATTTCTTCCGGTAAATCGAGAATACGCAACGTGTTGGCCACGTACTCGCGACTCTTGCCGATTTTCTCGGCAATGTGCATTTGTTTGAAACCAAATTCATCAGCCAAGCGGCGAAACGCTCGCGCTCGATCAACAGCGTTGAGATCCTCACGCTGCACGTTTTCAATAATCGCCAACTCTAATTTCAGTAAATCATTCTCCTCGCCAACTTTAATGAGACACGGTACCTCGCGCACGCCCGCCAAACGCGATGCGCGCAAGCGTCGCTCGCCAGCAATCAATTCATATTCGGTGGTCAATCCCCCGTCTGGTTTTGTCACCTCCGTACGCGTCACCACCAAGGCTTGCAACACACCGTATTGGCGAATAGAATCCGCCAACGCCTGCAAAGCGGCTTGATCAAACTCGCGACGTGGCTGAAACGGATTGGGTTTAATTTTATCAACATCAATCCAAAAAATGGAATCTTGGTGGAAATGAGACATAAGCAAAAAAATTATCTTACCTATAGTTTATCATAAATTGATTTTCCTCAAAAATCGGGTATGCTTGATGCAGTTCTCGTACACAAACATTTGCCGGGATGGCGGAATTGGTAGACGCACACGACTCAAAATCGTGCGGAGCAATCCATGGGAGTTCGATTCTCCCTCCCGGCACACGTAAAAGCCAAGAATTTTAAAAAATCAGACAATAAAAAAGCCCGAGAATCAAATATGATTCTCGGGCACAACCCTGCTCTCATGAACCATCTTTGCCCTCGCAGAGCGAGAGTTGCATTTACGCAGCCACCCACCGGCGACGGCGAAGTGTTGCTACTGCCAAGAGACCGAGTCCTCCAGCGAACACGATTGCCGCCGTTGGAGGTTCCGGCACTGCGGAACTGCTCGTCGCCGCAAAGTTGTCGAACGAGTAGATCTGATCCGGATACGACGTTGAATAAAAAGGGTTACGAGCGTATAACATAACGCTCTGCAACGACGTCGCTGCCGTGTCGGGGTACAAACCACCCACCGGCGAGCCGTTCAGATAGTACTGGATACCTTTACCCACCGTGAGAGTAAAACCCACAGTGTTAAAGCCAGAAGAACTCGCTGGAGCAAGAAGATACCACTGTGGACCAGTAAGGTTACTGGAAGGAACACTAATTCCAGCATAGTCATATGCATAGAACCCAGGGACACTATAGCCAAAAATGGTATCCAGACCAGCATCTTTGGCTATCAAGTCATTGTACAAATACGCAATGACTGGCCGCGAGACAACATTACCATGTGCATCTACCCCAATGCCCTCCATCCCAAAATTAACAATAGGCAATGGCGGATCAGGCGGGTTAGTGGGTGCACTAATCCAACTGGGATCAATGTAGGCACCAAGCGACAGTGTCTGCTTGGTGCCCGACAGGTTCGTGTCATAGCGCATACCCTGCAGATCTTGATTAGGTGGCGCAAAACTCATTGCTTCGCTGGTGCTGAAATTGTACTGATACTGAGCAAAATTAATGCCCAATTGCAGTACGCTCTTTCCACCTAATGTTGCTAGGTGGAACTGATCGGGAACATAGTTCCCACCATACCAAGCGCCCGGCGTATCGGTTTGATACGTGGCCAGATTAGCACTCTCATCCGCCGGCGAACCGGAGTAGAGATTACTGAAGTTGATGTACGGTGATATGGTCAAAGTATTGAAATTCATTGACACATCCCCATACGCCTTACCATATCCCCATAGTCCAACGAGGACTACGAGCATGGGCACGATACTGCGATTCATGTTCATCTTGGACTCCTTTCTAAAAATTCAAGTCAAGGTACAGAAACGCAAAAAAACACTGTGCTTATAATAGCATATAAATAAATAAAATGCAAGTATTGTAAAATACAGAGCGCGCCATTCTCACATCCAAACCGTGAGCCATATTTTATAGCCACTGGATGAGTTGCTTGAAAAATAAGAATTATCGCTTAAATATAGGCAATACGTATCTTGATTACCTGGATTATACGGGGTAGCATTGGCTTCCGTATTAACATTTTGCCCAGGACCACAAGAAGCATTGGAACCGCTTTCCGCCCATTCTAAATCATACACCGTACATTCTGCTGAGTTTGCTGTCTCCGTTCCCGAAAGACACATATAACCAATACCCCCCCAATTTCCAGTACCTCCAAAACCTTGATTACTTCCGCTCAAACCATCACGAGTAGTTAGTGGAACTTTGATGTACGGTTGCAAATCACTAGCAAGTATAGAATCTGCTTCTCCCCAAGATGCGTTCATTCCTCCCTGAACACACGTTGGTGGAGTATCTGAATTTTCTTCAACACACCAATCATGGGTTGCATAACCATTACTGACTATCCCTTGAGTTGAATCGGCAACGTAATATCCGTGATCATTATAATATTCCTGAAGAGCGTTTATCACTTGCTGAACTTCCTGAATTTTTGCGATATCCATCGCTTTTTGTTTTGCATTTGAAAGTGCGGCGAGAACAATTGCGGCAAGCAGTGCAATAATAGAAATGACTACGAGTAATTCTATGAGAGTAAAACCGGTCTTGCGTATGTGTTGTTTAATAGAGAAGTGCATTGGTTGTAGTAGAGACAGTAGTAGAAACTGGCATTGTTGGGCGGCCACGAATTCCTTTTTGTCCACCAAGAAGTATGTGGGATGGTGGTGGCGGTGCTGGTATCAAACTACCATGGAAAACATCTATATAAAATACGAGAGCGGCAGCGATGAAAAAAACGAGCGCAAGAGCAATGAGTACGTAATTGGCAGATTCAGGTGTTGTAACGAGACCTGTTTTTAGAAGAAGACGGGTAAAAAGCGGCAACTTTGATTGGCCGAATTGTTGATTAGACTGAGTGCGTATCTGTTGCGATGATTCTTCAAAAAATTCTACACCGGACATAGTAGTACTATAGCATTTTTGGTGAATATGGTAGCATCCGCCTGTGACTAGACACAAACCTAAAATTATCGTCATTGTTGGACCAACGGCCGTTGGTAAAAGTGCTATTGCTGTAGACATCGCGCGGCTCGTAGGTGGTGAAGTGATTTCCGCTGACTCGCGACAGGTGTATCGAGGATTAAATATTGGTACCGGCAAAATTACCCGTCGGGAGATGCGAGGCATACCACACCATGGAATTGATATAGCGGCACCGCGAACAGTCGGCACGGCCCAACAATTTACGGCGGAAATGTTTCGGATACGCGCTCGAGAGACCATCGCCGACATTAGCGCTCGCGGCAACGTGCCAATTATCTGCGGTGGCACAGGTTTTTATATCGACGCTTTGGTAGATGGTATTTCATTTCCCGACGTACCGCCCAATCTCGCGCTACGTAAAAAACTTTCCCCCAAAAACGCCCAGCAGCTCTACGCGTTGCTACAGAAAAAGGATCCGCGTCGAGCGGCAGCGATTGATCGCCACAACCCCCGGCGACTCATTCGGGCACTAGAGATTGCAACAGCTCTAGGAACAGTACCGCGCACACGAAAACATGCCATATACGATCCGCTTTTTATTGGTCTTACGGTGTCAGGCGATATACTCAGGAAAAAAATCAATACGCGACTGCGCGCGCGGCTAGCTCACGGTATGATTGCCGAAGCTCGTCGCTTACACGCGGCTGGCCTTTCGTATAGAAAAATGGAAATGCTCGGTTTGGAATATCGCTGGCTGGCTCGATTTTTACAAGGAAAAATTTCTCGAGCTGAAATGGTACGTGAACTTGAATACGCTATCTGGCAATATGCTAAACGACAAATAAACTGGTTTCATCGCAACAATCGCATTCGTTGGTTTCCGCCTACTCTACAAACCATTACAAAAAAAATTAATTTTGACCAATGGCGTAGACTACTTCACAAGCCTGGCCGGCGCAGCGCGTCGCAGTGAACTGTTGGTCAGCAGCAGCGATATCTGTCCCCTGTTTTTGAGCCGCTTGAATGAGCGAATGATACTGTTGTAGGGCAGAAATTTTTGCAGCAACCTGACCCGACGAGAGAGAGATGGGGGTCGTCGTTAAAAATAGACCGGATTCATTTTGCAAAAATTGCCGTAAAGAATTGGTGGCGGTCGCATTCCAAGTTTGCACCGCCGGATATGTTTCGTAATAAAAGAAATGAACGTATGACCCGGGGAAGCCATTCACCACATCGGTAAATGCTGTATAGAGCACGGCATCATCACTACTGGTTTGCGGACCAAAATCGGCAGGACCATAGATATATACCTGCCGACCACTATTCGCAATGAGCAAGGCCTGAATATCTTGAGAGATTGTGCTCGTCAGCGTATCGGTCGCTATCGGCTGGCCATAGTGGCTACTGAGGTATTCATAATTTTCTGGCACCGCACCTAGCGAGCTGAGTGCTCGATCATTTTCCGCAACCCTGACATTGTGAGCTATGGTGCTGTTGGTAAAACCACTTTGCGCATCAAATGCGGTGCTTGTAGCGGGCGACGGTTCACCAGTAAAAAATGTTGCCACAATTGTCGGACGTGTGTGTTGCGCCAACATACCACCGAGTGACAAAACCGCATCACCAAAATCAGGCGAGAGCACGATGGTGATAGGACCAGTGCCAGGCAGTGTGGTTCCCGGCGCATTTTCTGGTAGCAGCGTTTGTGCAGGATGACCGCCAACCATAAAAACAATACCGGTAATAACAAGACCGAGAACAATGAGACCGCTGCCGATATATATACCACGACGAACGCTCATAACATTCGTAGTATACCACTACTCGCACACCAAGCTATGTATGCAAACGTTTCCAATTTTCTATGTCAACATGAGAACCCGAGAGAAGAACTTTTGGTACCCGATACGTTTTTCCTTTATAGGTAAATTTTTCTGGCCGCGTGTAGACCTCGCGACTAGCAACTCGTCGTTCCTCCAAAGAGGCAGCATCGCCTAAAACCCCCGGCACCTGACGACTCACGCAGTCAATAATAAGCATTGCGGGCAATTCACCGCCCGTCAGCACAAATGGCCCCACGGAAACCTGTTCACAGGTAAAAATTTTTAAAACACGTGCATCAATACCTTCGTAGCGCCCAGACACAATAATAATATCCGTGTATTTTTTTGCCGCCACTTGAGCAAAGTGTGTATCAAATTGCGTACCACCCGGCGACAGCCAAATAATTTTTACCGTGGATTTTTTTGATTTTTTTTGTATTGTTGCACGCACCTTTTCTATTGCCTTGATAACCGGTAGTGCTTCAATCACCATACCCGGGCCACCGCCGTATGGACGTTTATCTACACGCACCGCCCGACCGCGCTTACCAGCAGCAAAATCGCGTGGATTGTAAAACTGCACCGATATTTTTTTATCCTGTATTGCTCGTTTTAAAATAGATTCACCAAGATAAGAACGAAATGCGCCAGGAAAAAGGGTGATGATATGAAATCGCATATTTTGAAAATACCACGCTTTTAAGGTTTAGTCCAGAAACGACACAACGCCCCGAGAGGCGTTGTGTATGGTGATTAATCCAAAGAGATGCCGTGTTATTTAGAGCTTAATGTCCTCCATCGCTTCATCAACAGACTTAGTAGCAGACTCACGAACAGAACCACCTTCTGGCTCGTTAATTTTGAGGTTAACACGAGCATTATTTTTCATGCCCACCACGCGCAAGAGTGTGCGTACAGCTTTGGCTGTGTTACCCGAACGGCCAATAATTTTACCCATATCAGCAGCGTTCACGGTCAGCGTAAGCAGTACACCCATTTCGTCAACGGTACGGCTGATTTTTACATCTTGAGGATTTTCTACAAGTGCTTTAATAACGTAGTCTAGAAATTTTGCGTCGTTTTCTTCCATAAATAATGATTTCGGTAATTCGTCATCCGGACGAATCGTTAATTAGTAATGCGGCAGAGCAGGTGCACTGCAGCTTCTCCAAATTGTAGCCGCCGTGACGCGGGGTGTCAATATTGTCTGTGGAGAATACTTGAAAAAAATTTTAACTGGTGACGGGCGCTTGCGTAGCAGGTGTTTCAGCGGGTTGCTCAGCAGAGGGCTGTGCGGCGTTGTTCGATTGTGCTTGCTGTTCGGCTTCGCTTTTTTGTGGGCGTTTTTTAGGAAGAGCGTTTAGTTTTTTACCTTCAATAATTTTCTTGGAAACAAGCATGTTGTGCATAGTTATTGTCGGTTGTGCACCCACAGAAACCCAGTGTTTAACACGCTCAACATTCAAAATAGTTTTACTTTTATCGCGCGGATCGTGCGAGCCAAGTACTTCTAAAGCACGACCGCTCTTTGTGCTATTGCGTGCATCAGTGACGACAATACGAAATGTCGGTTCATGAACACGACCAACTCGTTGCAATCTGATTTTAAGCATAGGCGGATATAGTAGCAGAGGGATGGCAAAAGGTCAATAGTCTGTTATACTGCGAATCTCATGGAGAAAAAAACCACCAGAGCGACATCTACAAATATTATTGGCACCATTAGAACCAACGCCAAAGGATTCGGTTTTGTTACACGCGCCGGTACACCCCGAACAAAAAAACGTGACGAAGAAATTGTTATTACGCCAGAATTTGCAAACACCGCACTCAACGGCGATGAAGTAGAGGTACAGATTACTGGAAAATATTTTGAAACGCGACATAAGCGCGCGGCGCGGCGAACTGACGCGGCTCAGGGCGATTTTGTGCAGATGGCGGGGCAAGTCGTGCGCGTGGTGCGCCGCGCGCGAACAAAATTCGTCGGCACACTGGTGCGCCACGATAATCAATGGTGGGTACGCCCCGATGACCGTCGTATTTATGTTGATTTTAGCATTCCCGAAACTGATCCACTCATCACGAAAGCTTCCCCCAGTAAAAACGAAAAAGTAGTAACATCGCTTGTTTCGTGGCAAGCACATGAACGCTATCCTCACGCTGCCTTAGTTGCGTATATTGGCACGAAGGGCGAACACGAGGTGGAAATTCAATCAATTCTACTTGATCGTGGCATTGAGCAATCCTTTCCGGATGCAGTGACAGCAGAAGCTACAGCACTCGAGCGCACAGAGAAACCGCTTCGCACCGAAGAAATCGCTCGCCGGCGCGATATGCGCGACACATGGACCTGTACCATTGACCCGATTGATGCAAAAGATTTTGACGACGCCATTTCATTCAAAAAAATCACCGACGGCCCCCACGCTCACCACTACGAAATCGGCGTGCACATTGCCGACGTATCGTATTACGTCCGTCCCAACAGTGCACTCGATGCTGAAGCATTGAAGCGCAGTTTTAGTGTATATCTCGTTGATCGTACTATTCCCATGCTTCCTGAAGTACTTTCCAATGATTTGTGTAGTTTGAATCCGCACGAAGACCGTTTTGCATTTTCCGCGGTCTTTGTGGTGGATGATCATGGTCACGTACACGATCGATGGTTTGGTCGCACCGTAATCAACAGCAATCACCGTTTCAGCTACGAAAGCGCTCAGGATGTGCTCAATGGTGGCACGGGACCAGGGCATGCACATGCAACCACACTAACAACTCTGAATCATATTGCTAAAAAAATGCAGCAAGAAAATTACCAACGCGGGGCCATTGATTTTGAACAAGATGAAGTAAAATTCAAACTAGACGAACGCGGCAAACCCATAGCCATTGTTAAAAAAGAACGATTAGATACACACAAGCTCGTCGAAGAATTTATGCTTCTTGCCAATCGCGAAGTGGCTGAGTTTATTTACAAAAAACATACGGGTGGCAATCACGTGCGTGGTGAAGCGGGTGAATCTATTTACCGCATTCACGACGTACCCGAACACGAACGTCTACAGGAGCTCGCCCTATTTTTGCAAGCTCTGGGTTACCATTTACCCGTTAAACAAGGCAAAATAACTGCACGCGATATTAACATATTACTAGAAAGCGTGCGTGGTGTACCAGAAGAATCACTCATTAAAACAGCCACAATTCGCTCTATGGCCAAGGCGGCATACTCCACTGATAACATTGGACACTTTGGTCTCGGTTTTTCTTTTTATACTCACTTCACTTCACCCATTCGTCGCTACACCGACCTAGTTGTACACCGCGTCTTGGCTGCGGTTCTAGAAGGATCGAACACTATGCGTAAAAATTTAGAAGCAGTGGCCGCTCATGCCAGCGACCGAGAAATTGTGGCGGCTGAAGCGGAACGCGCTAGTATCAAATACAAACAAGTTGAATACATGAGCGAGCGTGTTGGTCAAGAATTCACTGGCACCATTTCTGGTGTTACTGATTGGGGCATATACATAGAAGAGATTAATACTCGCTGTGAGGGCATGATGCCTCTGCGCGAGCTCAATGATGACTACTACGTGTTTAATCCTCGAACCTATACTATTCAAGGTGAAAAAAATCGCCGAAAATTTCGCTTAGGCGACACGGTACGCTTTCGTGTGGTGCGCGCCGACTTAGATGCGAAAACACTCGACTATGCAATTGTTGTGTAGATAAAAAATTATTTTGCTACAGCCACTGCTTCGTCAAATTTAATAGAAAGAAGTTTAGAGGCGCCGTCGCTGCCCATAGTCACGCCATACAACACACCTGCTCGGGACATAGTCTCGCGATTATGCGTAATTAAAATAAGCTGCGAATATTTTGAGAGATTTTCTATCATATCACCGTACTTGCGAGAGTTTGCTTCATCCAAAGCCGCGTCAGTTTCATCAAGAATAATAAACGGCGGCGGATTAACTTGCGAGATAGCAAAGAGTAGCGCAATGGATGTAAGCGCTCGCTCGCCGCCGGAAAGCATCGTGAGACCTTTAATACGCTTCTTCGGTAACGTAACCGCGATATCAATTCCCTCTTCAGTGTCTTCATCGTTCGCCATAGTTTCTCCTTCTCCATCAGTAAAATCGATACTGGTATCAGACTGCTTCGCGCGCGTGCGCGGCGCAGCTTTGACCACATCCAGAGCAGCCGTGCCTCCACCAAACATAAGCGTAAAAAATTGTCCGAATTGTTCGTTTATTTTTTGCACACCTGATTTAAAATCGGTATCTAATTTTTCTACTAAATCAGCAATGAGCGTGCGGAGCGTTTCGGCTGATGTTTCTAAATCGGCAACCTCACGAGCCAAAAAAGCATCACGCTCTTTCGCTTCACGATATTCTTTAGCGGTATCTTCGCCACCAGCCGCCCCTGCTTCTTCAATACGAATCTTCAAACGTTCTAATTGTTTGCGACGCTCCTCTTGGCGTGCACGCGGTTCACTGGCAATATCGTCATCAGACATTCCGACAAATACGTGTTCAGTAAAATTCAATACGGCCCGACCGACAAGCGCAGCAACATCGCCAAGATCGTGTTTGAACGCCAGTTCAGCGGCAGCATGCACGTCTTGATGTGCGCGAATTGTCGCCCGTTTCGAAGCGAGATCATTTTGTTCGGCCATAATTCGAAAAACTGCTTTTTCAGCATCACGATTGGAATCTTTTTCTTTCTCAATGCTTTCCCGTATACGATTAATTTCAACACTGAGTTCAGTCTCAGCATGCACCAATGCATTCATTTTTTCTGTAGCATGTCGGCGCTCCTCAGTGAGACGCTCAATTTCAGCACGACGAGACGCACTGGTCGTATCGGTACCAGTACCAGTACGAAAACGCTGTAAAAATTCCTTGAGAACATCTTTAAGAGCATTAGCTATCCTCTTAAACAGAGTGGGGTCAGCAGCTGTTTCTGCTTCAGTCAAACGTTCAGTCACTGTAGCAACAAGCGCCTCCAGTTCAGCAAATGGTATCGTTCGGCCCGCATCACTTTTAGCAAGCATCTCCTCGCGGTGAATCGCCCGTTCTTCTGAGGCTATTTCACCTTCTACACGACCGACGCGACGTGACAGTTCTTCTCGTTCGAAGCGTACGGCTGCTAATTTTTTTTCAACATCAAGTAGCGCGTGCGTGGTCGTATCTTCTTTTCCACGCGCCAGAGCAGCTGCTTCTAAGACCGCTTTTGCATCAGCGAGCTCGCGATCGAGTGCCTGCGCACGCTCAGCCAGCGGCCGATCCTCTTCAGCCAGCCGTGTACCCATCACCCGCACATACGTCTCCTCCCGTTTAAAATATTCTGTGGCGTGCGCTCGCAAATCTTCTCGTAACTTTTCTGTCTTCGCCAATTTTTCCATTTGCTTTTCTAAAAAACGCAGGTGCGGTGCAATTTCTTTACGTAAACTCTCTACTTGCTGTATATTCTCAGCGGTTTTCTCTAGCTTACGCTCACTTTCTTCACGTTTATAGTGGTAAATTTTTAACCCGAGCGCATCTTCAATCATCTCTCGACGCTCTTTTAAATTTGCATTAAGAATTCGATCGGCTTCACCTTGTGAAATAATGTGGTGACCAGACGCGCCAATGTGAGCACTAGCAAGTAATTCAATGCTGTCTTTCAGTCGTGCGGGCGAGCCATTGATAAAATATTCATTTGCCGAATCACGGTGCACCGCTCGCTCCAGCGACACATCATCAAAATCCAGAGCCAAAGCGCGATCGGTGTTGTTAAAAACAAGCTTCACCGCCGCCCGATTAAGTCTCCCACCTGCCGCTCCACCATTAAAAATTAAATCTTCGCCGCGCTTACCACGCAAAGATTTCATGGACTGCTCACCCAGAGCAAATCGAAACGCCTCAGCAACATTTGATTTACCGGAACCATTGGGACCGACAATCGCAGTAATCGGTGTTGAAAATTCTAATACTGCTTTTTTAGCAAATGATTTAAACCCGCTAATTTCCAAAGATTTAAGACGCATGAGTCGTGTACATTAGTCCCACCCTCGTGCAGTAAGTGCTTTCTGTGCCGCTTCCTGCTCAGCTTCCTGTTTCGATACCCCCTCGCCAGAAGCAATGAGTTCCTTACCTAGATACACACCAATCGTAAATATACGATTATGATCTGGACCGCTTTCCTTGAGGGTTTTATACGTCGGCGTAATACTGGTGTGCTCTTGTGCTGCTTCTTGAAAACGCGACTTAGCATCAAGCCACGCTTTGCCGGCAACCACTCCCGCTACAAGCGGGAAAATTTTTTGAGCAATAAAACGTTCGGCAACACTAAATCCCTGATCAAGATACAGCGCGCCAATAAGTGCCTCAAAAGCATCGGCTAAAATAATCGTTCGCGCCCGACCAGTGTCCTTTCGCTCACCATGTGAGAGTAATAAAAAATCATTCATACCAATGCTCGCCGCTAACGTACTGAGTGTTTGCGTATTGACTAATGCTGAACGAAAACTCGTCAAATCTCCTTCTGACGTGGCTGGATATAGTGTAAAAAGATGATCGGTAACAGCCAACTGTAAAACAGCATCGCCCAAAAACTCCAAGCGTTCATTATCAGTAAAACCCGCTTCTTTATTTTCATTGAGGTACGAGCGATGCGTAAATGCTTGGCGAAGCAAGGTTTTATCTTTAAATTCTATACCGATATGTTCTTCAAATCGGGAAAAATCTTTTGGCATATACAGAGTATTCAACTTTTTTGCGCTAAAATCAAATTAATAGCTTTGGTGACAATAGGCAAAATGTCATTATAAAAATTAAGGTCTAAGATATCTTTGAGTTTAAACCACTGAGCATCATCCAGGCCACCTTTTTCTTCCAACTTCAAATCTGTGAACGGTGATTCTAGCAAGAAGTAGGTAACGTGTTTTTTCTTTTTGCCACTTTCGGGATTATAGGCAGTGTAGGTATTTTCATCAAGTTTTTCTTTTATTGTGACGTCGGTAAGACCGAGTTCTTCACGTATACCGCGCACCGTACCATCTTCCACACGCTCTCCCACAGCAATACTGCCTTTAGAAAGAGTCCAATGGCCAAACACATCGTGCACGAGCGCGAGATACACTTCGTCACCATCACGAGCATACACCACCGCTCCACCAAGATGTTGTGTAGGAATTTCTTTTTTTACATCAGACGTACCGGCTCCCATTGGTCGTTTGGAGACTTCTTCTTTACCTGGTTCACCTATTTCTTTATATACCGCCCCCACAACACCATTAACAAAACGACCAGATGTTTCGCCGCCGTACGCCTTTGCCAATTCTATCGCTTCATTGATCGCCACTTTCGCTGGCACCTCAGCCCGATCGGCAAATAATAATTCATATAAACCGATGCGCAAAATATTGCGATCCATTACAGAAATTTTTTCCAACGGCCAGTCGGGCGCCGCTTTAGCGATGATGGTATCTAGCTCGCTTTGTTTCGCGAGTACGCCACGCACTAAGGCTTGTGCGAACCGTTCATCAGTTTGACCTTCAGCAAACTCGCGCTGATTACGTGTAATAATAGCGGCAATATCAGTATTGTCACGATGATTGAAATCCCATTCATAAAGGGATTGCAGAGCTAACGAACGTGAAAGGTGCCGATTCGCCATAGCAAAATTCACTTTCAGTGTAGCACACATATCGTGTAGATAAAATAAAAAAACTGTGTATTACGACGCCACGTATTACGTCGTTGTAGTTTCGCGTTTCTTCTGGCGTTCAGTTTTCTTAAGCAGCGCCGCTTGAACATCCACTACCGTGCGATCGCGATAAAAACCACAATGCGGGCACATCGCATGAGCCGGCTTAGCCGAGCCGCATTTTGGGCAAAAACCTAAGGCCTGATTTTTCAAGGCATGGTGAGAACGGCGATTGCCGGTGTGTGCCCGAGTATGTCGCATGTGATTAACCATAGACTCGCTATACTACCCTACATCGTGTTTTTACGCAAGAAAAAAGCCCCGCGATGAATCTCATCGCGGGGCCTGAAAAAGAACGAAGGAAACATTACATCACTTCCTGCACTATGTTGGGATTGCTACAAGGAGCAACCACAGTCTTGAGCAGGTGAACAACCTTATCAAGAGCCAATGCAACATGCAGTATTTCCTGAAGTTGGGTTGTTATCCTGAAATCTAAATCAGGAACTTCAGGGATAATTCCCGAAGCCATTAAATGGTCCTGATTCAAACCCTGAATCTTCTTTCGGGACATCCCTAGATTTCGCAAAGACTCCTTCCGTAACTCCTTAACCAAATAGATCAAGTCAACAGAAGAATCGAAACAGAACACGTCCATATGTCCCGCGGTACGCTTACATACCAAGATGGCAACACCAAACGATTGAACGTCCAGCGCTCCAATTTCATCATCAGTTGTGACGATGGCGGCGAATAACGGATTCTGTCCTCCCGTAACAGCAAAACGCTGATAGGGTTCTCGTCCTTGGTGTGCCACTTCCACCGGCGGCTGTGGCTGGTCCTGCGTGGTGCACGCCCGCGGCCGACGAGGTGGTGGCGGCAGAGGACGACGAGCAGCTTCGTGAGCGGCTTTGGCCGTTTGCTGCGTCTGGAGGTGCCGCGTCTTGAGGAAGTATCGCTGCTTTTCCTCTATTGCTCGGAATAATGTCCGAGCAAAAGGCAATATCTCTGTGGAATTGTAGCGCCATACATCCCGCAAGATATTGTTGATGCTAAACGGATCAGTGGAAAGATTACTTGCATCCACCATTCGCTGCACCAACCATCCGTAGAACACGTGGTCGATCAACCCGAGAGCTTCCGCCACCGACACGCAAGCCGGCCGACCACGTTGGATCCGAAAGCTGTCAATTCCAATGATGAACGTGCCTTGCTGAAGATACTGCATCCAGGTGTTGTCGGGGTATGTGCCGAGATCATAGAACTCGACAGGAGCGGTTGCAACGCCAGGAAATTTTTCTTCCCCATGTTTCTGTAGTAGCCGGAGACCGTACAGGTCGCCGATGCTGCACAGACGAGGAACCCGAATTTTGGTGATACGCGTGGCCATGACGGCCTCCTTTCAAAAAAACAAAAATTCTCTAAAGAACCATTCTTTAGAGTCGGTGTAATCGTAGCATAAATGTGGCTAATTGTCAATGTTTCGACAAAAGGTGCGGCGGTGGAGTGGCGAAAGGCCGTGGCGACGTATAGCATCCCGATGCGCGAGCGTGCCGTAGCCTTTATGAATTTCAAAACCGTACTGCGGAAATGCACGTGCCCAACCAACCATTTTCTTGTCGCGGGCAACTTTAGCAATAATCGAAGCTAGTGAAATGACCGGTATCGACTGATCGCCACCAATAATGGTCTTTTGTCTTACAAATTTTTGTGGCACTTTCAAACTACCATCTAAAAATATACTGCAGCGAACGGGATCAAGTTCTAATTTTTGTAAACAGCGGGTAATTGCTATACGAATCGCACTCGCTATCCCCTCGCGATCAATTACCGCGGCACTCACGTGTGCGATAGCGTAGTTAATTTTATTTTCTCGGCGCAGCTGCTTCGCTTTTGCGAAGAAGGCTGCACGGGCGTGGGGCGTTAATTTTTTTGAATCTTTTACACCGTGTAAAATTTTTATGAAAAGATTTCCAACGTCGCCACGAGGAATCGCGCAAGCACAGAGCGTCACCGGCCCAGCCAGCGGACCACGACCGACTTCGTCAATTCCAATAATATAAGCGGCGGCCATAATCTGATAGTATATAATCCTACTATGTCTTCACGATTCGTTCATCTGCACACGCACTCACACTATTCCCTGCTCTCTGCCCTGCCGAAAATCGACGAGCTGGTTGCTGCAGCAAAAGCGGCCGGTATGAACGCCGTGGCCCTGACCGATAACGGTAACCTTTACGGCGCCATTGAATTTTATAAGGAATGTAAAAAAAATGAGTTGAAACCGATCATCGGCGTTGATTGCTACCTCGCCGCACGCACACGCCACGACAAACAAACTGGCGTGGATAATCGCCGCACGCGTCTGGTACTCCTTGCTAAAAACAATATCGGCTACAAAAATTTATTGCGACTCGTAACCGACTCCTACCTAGAGGGTTTCTATTATAAGCCGCGCGTTGACCGCGAGCTGTTGGAAAAATATGCCGAGGGATTAATCTGTATATCGCCGTCCTTTTCTAGCGAGATCATCGCAGCGCTCAAAGCCGACGACGAAGAAAAAGTGCTTGAACTTGTTGCATACTACAAAAAACTTTTCGGCGAAGGTGCATTTTTTCTTGAACTAACGCACCATCCAGAAATTCCTGGCCACGAAGAAACCATGAAAAAACTCGTCGCATTTTCTCGTCGACACCAGGTACCGCTTGTTGCCGCTCATGATGTCTACTACCTTTCACAAGATGATCGATTGGCGCGCGAGACGCTGCAATCTATTCAGCAAAACGGCGAAGCTCTAGAACGTGGTGGCTTTGAAGACACCGAGGAAAATTTTTCTTTTATTACTAGTGATCAGGCTGAAAAACTTTTTACAGATACACCTGACGCTCTAGAAAACACGGTTAAAATCGCCGACCAGTGTACTGTGGAACTGACGCTCGGAAAATGGGTTTTTCCTGATTTTGAGCTACCTTCCGGCAGCACCACGGCCGATGAAGCGCTTCGGCAATCAGTAGAGCAGGGTTTTTTAAAACGTGGTTTTGATAAAAAATATACTAATCCCGAACAACTCAAAAAAGTGCGCGAGCGCATGGAATACGAGCTATCTGTCATCAAAACGAAAGGCTACTCGCCATACTTTCTTGTGGTTGCTGATTTACTGCACTACGCTCACGAACACGGTATTCTCACCACCATCCGCGGCTCGGTCGGTGGTTCACTCGTCACCTACTTGGCCGGCATCACGAATGTTGATCCATTAGAATACCAGCTGCCTTTTGAACGTTTTTTAAATCCAGAACGACCAAGCGCGCCTGATATTGATATGGATTATGCTGATAATCGTCGTGACGAAATGATTGAGTATGCCAAGAAAAAGTACGGCTACGACAAAGTCGCCCAGATCGGTACCTTTGGCACTATGATGGCACGTGGCGCTGTACGCGACGTCGCTCGCGCACTCGGCTATCCCTACACTACTGGTGACCGAGTAGCAAAACTCATCCCCATGGGCTCACAAGGTTTTCCTATGACTATTGAGCGCGCCCTGGAAATGGAACCTGAGCTTAAAAAAATATATGATGCCGAAGCGGAAGTACGCGAAATTATTGATACCGCAAAAAAAATTGAGGGCCGCGCCCGACACATTTCGGTGCACGCCGCTGGTGTTGTTATCGCCCCCACAACTATCACCGATTTTGTGCCACTGCAACTAGATCCTAAAAGTACCAACGACACCAGCGGTGGCAAAATTATCACCCAATACGATATGTGGTCGGTAGAAGATGCAGGTTTACTCAAATTTGATTTCTTAGGTATCCGTAACTTAGCTATTTTGGCTGACGCTGTAAAGTTAGTACAAAAAATAGAACATATTGATGTGGATATTGAACACATTCCATTAGATGATGCTAAAACGTTCACAATGCTAGCTCGGGGTGAGACCATAGGCTTGTTTCAACTCAACGGCTCAGGCATGACCCGATTTCTTAAAGAACTACAACCAAGCACTATTCACGATATTAATGCTATGGTCGCGCTCTACCGTCCAGGCCCGATGGAAGTTATTCCGCAGTACATTGAACGCAAACATAATCCGGCACGTGTCACCTATTTGGATCCACGCATGAAAGAATATTTGGATTTTTCTTATGGTTTACTCATTTATCAAGACGATGTGCTTCTCTCCGCTATCAAACTCGCCGGGTACTCGTGGCTGGAAGCCGATAAATTTCGCAAAGCGATGGGTAAAAAAATTCCGGAAGTTATGCAAGCTGAAAAGGATAAACTCATACACGGTTTACTCAGCAACGGCATGAGTCAGCAAAAAGCTGAAATGCTTTGGAAACTCATTGAACCCTTTGCTGCATACGGTTTCAATAAAGCTCACGCTGCGAGCTACGGTCGCGTTGCCTACCAAACTGCCTACATGAAAGCAAACTTTCCCGCCGTCTACATGTGTGCCGTACTCACTGCCGAGAGCGGCAACATTGAAACTATTGCCGAAACGATTGCGGAATGTCGACGCATGAAGATTCCAATTTTGCCACCAGATATTAATGAAAGCTTTGGCGGCTTCACGGTTATTAAAGGAACACCAAGCACGTCCGAGACGTCTGCCACTCTCGACGCCATTCGCTTCGGCCTCTACACTATTAAAAATGTTGGTGAAGGTATCGCCGACGCCATCATTGCTGAACGAAAAACAAAAGGTCCATTTCATTCGCTCGCCGACTTTCTCACTCGTGTCCGCAACCGCAATCTCAATCGCAAATCATTAGAAGCACTCATTCGAGTTGGCGCATTTGACGAGCTGCCACTTGATCAAAAGCAAAAATGCGAACGCGGCCAACTACTTGGCGCCATAGACGATTTACTCGCTTACAACAAAGAAGCGACCCAGGCAAGCAATGGTGAAGATTCACTCTTTACACTGCTCGATGATACAGCGAACGTGCCAACGTTACGTCTCAAACCAGCCGCCATCGCCAGCCCCAACGAGCGCTTGGCCTGGGAAAAAGAACTGCTCGGTCTCTATATTTCCGGCCACCCTCTCGATGCCTATCGTGAAAAACTCGAGGCCAAACAAAAAGACGGTAGCGCCGCTACCATCACACGCCTCAAAGAAATGCCTGAGGGCGCCACAATTGTTGTCTATGGTCTCCTAGAAGAAGTTAAACAATTTATAACAAAAAATAATGAGAAGATGTTGTTCATAAAAATTGCCGATTACACCGGATCAATGGAAGGCGTGGTATTCCCTAAAACTTTCAAACAATACCCGGAGCTTTTTGCGCCCGATGTGTGTGTCGCCATGAAAGGTCGTCTCTCTAAGCGCAATGACGCGCCAAGCATTATTGTTGAAAAAGCAAAAGTATTATAATTAACTCATAGATTAGTAACTTTCAAATAGCGAGTAAAGCTGTTATGATGTAGACCAATTCTCACCACCGCATATGAAAGACCTCGAACCGTCAAAAAAACTTGCATACCAGCGTCACTCATTAGCGCACCTTCTTGCAGCAGCTGTTCTCCAACTTTACCCTGACGCCAAACCGACAATCGGTCCTGCCATTGATACTGGTTTTTATTATGATTTCCAATTTAGTACACCTATTTCAGACAAAGACTTGGTGGCGATAGAAAAAAAGATGCGCCAAATTCTGCCAACATGGGAAAAAAGTACGAATAAAGAAGTGAGTGAAGCCGAAGCAAAAAAACTGTATGCAGATAACCCTTTTAAACTTGAGCTCATTCATGAAATCGCCACGGCAGGCGAGCATATCACTCTGTATACCTTTGGAGAGTTTACTGATCTTTGCCGGGGTGGACATGCTACTAATCCAGCACAGGATATTGCTGCCGATGCATTCAAACTCGATCGCGTGGCCGGTGCCTACTGGCGCGGCGATGCAACTAAACCCATGCTCACCCGTATCTATGGCTTAGCGTTTGCAAACAAACAAGCGTTGGATGCATACATACATGAACGCAGCGAGGCTGAGAAACGTGACCATAAAAAACTCGGTAAGGAACTTGGACTTTTTGTATTCTCACCGCTTGTTGGCCCAGGATTACCGCTGTGGACGCCTAAAGGAACGCTCATCCGTGAACTATTAAACGACTATGTGTGGGAACTTCGCAAAGCTCGTGGCTATAGCAAAGTAACCATCCCCCACATTACCAAAAAAGACCTCTACGAAACGTCCGGTCACTGGAAAAAATTCAGCGAAGAGCTTTTCAAAATAACCACCCGCGAGAAAAAACTCTACGCCTTAAAACCCATGAATTGTCCGCACCATACGCAAATTTTCGCCGCAGCACCACGCAGTTATCGCGACATGCCGCAGCGCTACTGCGAAACCACCATGGTGTATCGCGATGAGCAGTCGGGTGAACTTTCCGGCCTCTCACGCGTTCTCTCTATTACGCAAGATGATGCGCATGTGTTTTGTCGAAAAAATCAAATCGAACAAGAAGTGTTCGCTATTTGGGATATTATTGATACATTTTATAGTACTCTTGGTTTCAAGAATCTTCGCATTCGCCTATCGCGACACGATCCGGAACATTTTGAAAAATACTTGGGCACACCAGACATTTGGCACGATGCCGAGCAACAGCTTTCTGCACTCATCAAAAAACGTGGCCGTAGCGATTTCATCGATGGCGTAGGTGAAGCCGCAATGTACGGTCCTAAAATTGATTTTATCGCTACTGATTCGCTTGGTCGAACACTCCAAGTAGCAACTATCCAGCTCGATTTCAATATGCCAAAAAATTTCAACCTCACCTACGTGAATGAAGAGGGCAAGAAAGATGACGTCGTCATGATTCACTGCGCCATTATGGGTTCCATCGAACGTTTTATGGCAACAGTACTTGAACACACTGCCGGCGCTTTCCCTCTCTGGCTTTCGCCAGTGCAAGCGCGCGTTATTCCCATTAGTGAAGCTCACCACACCGTTGCTACAAAAGCGACCGCGAAACTGGTTGCGGCAGGTATTCGCGCCGAGCTTGACGCTTCCGATGAGTCACTCGGTAAAAAAATCCGCACCACAAAACTAGAAAAAATTCCCTACTGGCTTGTTATCGGCGACAAAGAATGTGCCACAGCAACTGCTACGTTAGAAAGCCGCGACAGAGGCCAGATCGGCAGTGTACCGCTTGAAAAAATAGTTGGACAACTCTCCGATGAAATTAAAAATAAAATATAAAATAAGCGCCTTTCGGGCGCTCATTTTATTGTGACCTTTTTTTACTTTTTATAACGCTTGGCGCAATTGATTGACGTGATTTGTTAGGAAGGCACGTGTCGTAAATACGGGCATAGGATTTTCAGTGGGCGCAACCGCAACTGCTGTAGCACCACCTAACCGAGCCGCTCGACGCTTCATAAGCATCCAAGCAACGAGTACGCTCCAACCAAGTACCAATACTCCAAAAAGAATAATTTTAGTGGCACTACCGGCACCGGTATATGGTACTTGATTCAAATACACACGATGCGTGGTTCCTGATATGGGCGGTGGCACATACACTGGCGCAGATGCTGAAATAAAACTGGCGCAGCTAGTCGTTACACTTTGCCCATATGCTTGCACAGTCACTGTCGCAACCTTTTCACCAGGAGTAATGTAGGTCTTAGAAACAACTGCGCTCGAATTTGCCGCTAAACCATCCGTACCTGTCCAGGCAATTGAGAGGCCATTATAATAGTTGGTGTTGTAATTATTATAGTAGGCATTGTTGTAGGCACCATATCCACCGTAATAACCCGGTCCACCAGAAATGTACGCTGTCCATGTAATTGTTGAACCAACGGTCGCATGCACAGGATTAGCTTGACACGTTACCTGTAATGCCGGTGCTGTCTGAATAGCTGTCTGAATAATCGGCTGTTGAATAGGTGGCGGAGTGTAAATTGCTGGCGGTGTATACACAACAGGAGAAACTATAATGGGCACGGGTGCAGGTGCAGGCGTGTAGGTTGGCGGCGGAGTGTAAATTGCTGGCGGTGTATATATAACAGGAGGAGGCACAACCGGTGTTGGCGCAGGTGCAGGCGTGTAGGTTGGCGGCGGAGTGTAAATTGCTGGCGGTGTATATATAACAGGAGGAGGTGGCGGCACATTATCACAACCACAATTATTATAGTAACCACCACCGTAACCACTACCATACCAATCAGCAGACGCCTGATGGGAAGCAACAGCAAAACTACCGCCTCCCACAAGACTGAAAACTACAGCCATAAATATGATTTTTTTAGTCATGGTAGTTCTTTAATTAGTTATAAGAAAATTGAAACCTTTCACGAACGTGAACATTTTACCATATCTAATATAATTGTCAATGGCCTCTCTTTCTAGCCTACCAACGGCTTAGAGCTACTAAATTGGGCGTGTACCACGTAACGTTGTTGTTTGGCACCAAATACATTGCATGTAGAAATAATTAATTCATTGTTGTGCGCCGAAATCGTAACATACGCGGTGTTACCATTCACTAACGAAAGCGACGTAACGGTGTAAAAATATCGTCGCGTTGTTGAATCAACTTCTATCTGTGCACCAGTTTTAATAGTGCGCAAACCATTAAATGTTTTGTACGCCGGGTTAAGAGCTGGCAAACCAGTGTTATGACCAAAGAGAAATACCGTTCCCTCTCCAAGTGCACCGGATGTTGGATAGCGTATTGCCCCCTTAAGAAGATCAGTATCAAGAGAGACCACGTCTGTTGTTTGTGGATTAAGAATCACACTATCCACGCCAATAGATGGAATAACAATCTTTTCTGGTAAATCTGGTCCAACGAAAAATCCATTCTCTACACCCACTGCGCCCGGCGATAGGTGTCCTGATGCCGATGAGGTAGTATCAGAACCATTTGTAATAGGTGTCTCTACAAAAAAATGAAGTGAATTAGGAACTGCACCAATAAGATACAGAGTGATGAAGGTTAGGACGAATACCGCCAAAACGATGCCAAGAAATTGAAGGCTCTTAAATATCCAGTGTTGCTTTTTGGGCATTAGATTGAATGAAAGATTTACGCGCTGGCACATCGGTGCCCATAAGGACGTCAAAAACTTTATCGGCATCTTGTGCGTCGTCTACCGTTACCTTTTTGAGAATACGGTTGGCAATATCCATTGTTGTCTCTTTAAGTTCTTCAGCATTCATTTCACCCAAACCTTTATAGCGCTGAATAGATATTTTGTTAGATTTTTTTGTTACTGTTTCTTCTTTTTCTTCTACAGCAGGCGTATCGGCTGCAGCAGCTTCATCGGATTCTAGTTCTTCAATATCACTAACGTCTGCGGTGCCAACAATTTTGTTGCGTTCTTCATCGGAATACGCATAAAAAATTTCCTTGCCTTTTTTGATTTTGAAAAGCGGTGGTTGCGCAATGTAAATATGACCATTATCAACAAGTGAGCGGAAATGACGAAAGAAGAGTGTCAGCAAAAGCGTACGGATGTGCGCACCATCAACGTCAGCATCCGTAGCAATAATAACTTTATGATAACGCAACCGAGCAAGATCAAACGTGTCACCAATCGCTGTACCAAGAGCAATAATAAGTGCTTTGATTTCTGCCGAATCAAGCATTCTATCCAAGCGAGCACGCTCAACATTGAGGATTTTGCCCCGTAACGGCAACACTGCCTGCGTACGGCGATCACGGCCTTGTTTGGCGGTACCACCGGCAGAGTCACCCTCTACGATAAAGAGTTCGGACTCACTGGCGTCTTTGCTTTGACAATCAGCCAACTTACCAGGCAATGCAAATCCTTCTAAGGCACCCTTGCGCAATACGGAATCTTTGGCAGCTTTAGCAGCTTTACGTGCTTTAAGCGCAAGCACCACCTTACCAACAATAGCGCGCGCATCATCAGGATTTTCTTCCAAAAATGCCTCGAAGGCCTCACCGAAAACACTTTCCACAATACCGCGCGCTTCCACGGTACCTAATTTCGCTTTCGTTTGACCTTCAAATTGAATTTCGCGAATCTTCACGGAAACCACCGCGGTCAAACCTTCAAGTACGTCTTCGCCAGTAAAATTATCTTCCGATTCTTTAATGAGATTGTTTTTGCGTCCATAATTATTGAGCGTACGTGTCAGTGCCGTTTTAAAACCAGTGATATGCGTACCGCCCTCGCTGTTATAAATATTGTTTGCGAATGGTAACACTCGTGAAGCAATATCATCCACATACTGTAAAGCAATTTCGGCTGATTCGTATTCGTTAGTCTTTTTCTCTACATAAAAAATATTCTTGTGCACCGGCTTAAGCACTTGGTTTTGAAACTTAACCAACGACCGCAGGCCGCCTTCAAAATAAAACGAGTGCGATGGCGCATCAACACCGCATTCACGAAAATAAAATACCGTATCGAGATCGCATTTTTTCGCTGCGCGAGCATCAATAACGCTAATACGCAACCCCTTAACAAGATACGCTTGTTGGCGCATGTGATTTACCAAACGATTGAAATCGAATGTTTGCTTACCAAAAATTTCTTCATCGGGAGCAAAAGTGACGATGGTACCGGTACGTTGTGATGCGCCCAATTTTTTAACCGCGGCTTTTTTCTTGCCACGTTGGTATTCTTGAACATATCTACCACCGTCACGATGCACCTCCACCTGACACCAACTGGAGAGCGCATTCACCACCGAAGCACCAACGCCGTGTAAGCCGCCTGAAACCTTATATCCCTCGCCGCCAAATTTTCCACCAGCATGCAAGGTGGTCATAATAGTTTCCAACGCTGACACTTTTGTTTGTTTGTGTACATCTACGGGAATACCACGACCATTATCAACCACACGCACTCGTTCTAAATCGCCATCCACCGCTGGCAAAAGCGTAATTTCAATATCAGTAGCAAAACCACCCATCGCTTCATCGCGTGAGTTGTCAAAAACTTCTGTAACCAAGTGATGAAAACCATCTGGACCAGTCGTACCAATGTACATACCGGGACGTTTACGCACCGGCTCCAAACCTTCTAACACCTGGATATCTGCGGCGCTATAGTGAGACGTATTTTTACCCTTTGTTTCAGCCATTTTTTAGTTTTACAAATTATCAAGCGCCCACCGAAACGAGCGCTTTTATGTATTACATAGTAGCATAAAGCCCATCAAAAAGACAGCCGCTTTTAGCGCAAAATTGCCTTGAATTCCTTCTCTGTTCTTTGTCTAATTTCTTCGTGTAGATCGTTTACTTCACTGTTTGTTAACGTCCGCTCCAGCGAACGATACACAATTCTAAACGTGTAGGAAATTTTACCTGCACCAAATTTTTTCTCATTCTCAAATGTATCAATGAGTTGTACCTCCTCCAACACATCCTTACCAATATCTCGCACAATCTCGTAGTAATTATTTAAACTAATATTGGCATCAATAATGAAAGAAATATCGCGAACGATTGCAGGATACTTACTAACTTCTTTAAATGTGCTGTTGATATCTTTAAATTGACTGGTGATACGCGGATCATCTGACCACAAAATCCTAATATCAGGAATGCCCATTTTAATCATTGCCAAGCGGTCGCCGAAACCAAAAGCCCAGCCATTGTATACCTCTGGGTCCAATCCGAAATTTTTCAGGACTTGCGGATGCACCAAACCAGCACCATTAACTTCCAACCAAGTACCATTAAATTGAATGTCCATTTCAACTGATGGATCAGTAAAAGGAAACGTGTCTGTCAAAAATTGATAGTGTATATCCTCACCAAAAATACTTTTGGCCAAATCTATTTGCACATCTTCTAAATCCTTTAGGGTTATAACTTTTTTTGATTTTTTGCAAACATACAAGCCATCTATCTGATGAAATGCCGGATAATGATTACGATCAATCTCGTCTTTTCGAAACACAATTCCTCTTGAAAGTGCACCTACCTCGCCATCGGTTTCCAATTTTTTCAAAACCGCTTCGTCTTTGAGATAGAACGACCACATCACCGTCGCTTGCGTCCGTAACACATGCGTATCATCAACATAATAGGTGTCAGTCTCTCGCCTACTCGGGTGATCCTTCGGTGTATTGAGAAGATCGAAGTTTTGCTCCACGGTCACAATTCGTGGAAAATCAACCACATCAAAATCCTTGAATCGTGGCAAAGCAATGATCTGATCAAACAAAATCTTTACCGGTGAATGTTCTTTTTTAGTTAAATCGGGAAGATTGAGTAAGCGTTTTATTCGTTCAGCTTTGACGTCAGTTCTTTCTTGTAATGCTTTAATGCGCGTCTCTTCCTGTGGGTCATGAATGACGATTTTTTTCATAATAGGGCGATTATAGCTCAAAAATCCTTATTTTGCTATACTACATTTCTCTTCTTATGAACACTATTCAAACCGTTGTTCTCTACATTTTCCTCTTTGTAGGCATCTATTTTCAAACCTTTATTTTGGGTACATATTTTATTAATCGTCGAAAAATTCGCGCACGCACCAAAATTCACGATAGCCTTGAACACACCCACGAATACCCATCTGTTACCATTATTGTTCCGTGTTATAACGAAGAAAAAACTGTTGGAAAAACAATTGAATCATTACTTGCCCTTGAATATCCCGTCGGTAAATTATATATCAGTGCCGTTGATGATGGTTCGCAAGACAATACCTGGAACGTTATTCAACGTTACCAAAAACAGTATCCCACTATCGTCACCGCCCACCGAAAAGAAAATGGTGGCAAATATACCGCGCTCAATTTCGCTATTGCCCACGCTACCACCGATATTGTCGGCTGTTTAGACGCCGACTCGTTTGTTGAAGCAAATGCATTGAAAAAAATGATTCCTTATTTTGAGGATTGGAAAACACCGATCGGCACTCGCCAGCATATGACTGTCGCCGTCACTCCCGCGATGAAAATTTATCGACCACAAACACTCGCCCAGGCTCTGCAACGTGTTGAATACCTTATTGGTATTTTTATTAGAAAGGTCCAAGCACTTATTAGTGCTATCTATGTCACTCCTGGACCATTCTCTCTTTTTCGGCGAGATTTATTTAGCCACGTTGGTTTTTTTCGACACGCCCACAATACCGAAGATATGGAAATGGCTTTTCGTATTCAATCAAAAAATTTACATATTGAAAACGCTCACGAGGCAACCGTGTACACAACTGGTCCCGCTACTTTCAAAAAACTCTACGCACAACGCGTTCGCTGGACATCTGGCTTTCTTTTAAATCTGCGCGACTATCATTGGATTCTATTGCGACCACGCTATGGCAATATGGCTCTCTTTACCGCACCACTTGGCCTTGCTCTTATTTTTGGTGCCGTGATTTCCATAGCGTTTCTTATATATCGTTTCGGTGTGACACTTTGGCACTGGTATCTACGCTTCCACACTATCGGTTTTTCCTTCTCACCATGGCACTGGAATTGGTTTTTTATTAGCACCCCAGCATACCTTGTACTCACGCTTTTAATTTATATTCTTATGATTGGCATGGTTGTCGAGGCGCACGCTCTCGCCCGTGAGCGTTCGCGTTTTTCCGTTTCTGTTCTGTTGTATTTTTTAATTTTTCCTCTTATCGCGCCGCTTTGGCTACTCGTGTCAGTCTATAATGCGCTCCGTTCACGCACGCCAAGCTGGCAACGTGAACGAGCTGTTCACGTCACCGCCCGTACCCGAACGCCCACCGCTCGCTCATGAAACGAATTCCCGTTACGCTATATATTTCAGTTCTTGTTATTACGGCCGTCATCTTTATCGGTGCGTGGATGGTTAGTGTCTATATCAATAATCAAAAAACTGCCATTATTAAAAATGAAGAAGATGCCATCGCTACTCAAATTTTATCACTCCAAGCGCGAACCGACATCCTTACTGCTAACATCAACACATCTCTCTGCGCTTCCAGTACGAGCACTGGCGCTTCAGCTACAACCACTGCGAAAGCCATTGCCACGAGTCTCACTGATTTACAAAATAAACTTTCTTTTATGCAAAGTCAGCTCGGACCAGATAATCCCGATCTCTTCCGTTTGGAACGCTACTATTCGCTCATGGAAATTAAAGACTATAATCTTGAACAAACTATTATACACCGCTGCGCTCTTCCAGTTACCACATCGCGTCCATTTATCCTCTATTTTTACCCAACAGGCACCTGCGCGCAGTGTGTGACCCAAGGATATATTTTACAAGCAGTAACACAAAAGTATCCTCAGGCACATATTTATTCATTTAATTACGACAGTGACTGGGCAGCAGTAGAAAGTCTTATCGCTCTACCGCCAATTCCTGCCACCACTACACCACCATTTTTTATTGTGAATGGCAGCGTGTATCCTGCCTTTTCCGATTTAAGCAGCATGCAAACAGCACTTGAAAAAAGTTTTGCTACGATAAAAAACGTTTCAAAAAAATAAGGAGCTGGAAAAAAACCACCATCTACCACTGACGGTAGTTGTTGTAATTATAGTTGTGATTATAGTTGTGGTTGTAGTTATGATTGTAGTTGTAATTATAATTATAGTCGTTATTGTAGTTATAGTTGTGTGACGCACATCCCCACGAGCAATAATAGGTATACGTCGGCGGTGGCGTATATACGGGCGGTGTATAGTAATAATACGACGGTTGATAGTAATAGCTGTAGTAAGGCTGGTAACTATTATAATATTGGTAGCCGCCATAATAACCATATGATCCCCAAGCAAAAGCCTGACCCGCTGGTACGGCCACAACACTCATCAGTAACACCAAAAAAACACCTAGAAATACGATTTTTTTAGTCATAGTAGTTTAGCTTATAAAAGTAATGACAATACTTGGCGTTACTTATAACACAAAAATTTGTATATATCACGAAACAATAAACTTTTTTCATTCGTGCGCCGCACGAGTTGGCAGGCCGTTTCATTTTCATCAAGTGTTCAATGATTTGACTTTTTTTACATATATGCTATAATATTAATGCTGAGGGGTTTGTGACGAGAAGTGTAATCGAATGAAGTTAGTCTTCTTCGGAGAGATTATGCAGATCGATGTCTCGATATTACTCGTTTCGTCTCATCAAATCAGCACGAGAAAGATTTTTGATGTATCGATCCATCAAACTTTCTCCTCCCCCACTGCATGTGCACAATGCAGTGGGTTTTTTATTTGTCGTGAACGTTAGTCAAAACACTCTCACAAGTCAACGATAGTTTGAGTTTAAAATCAAGACAAGAATAGTATCGCGACATACTCAAAAAAATTTACGTACCAGTCTATAAAAATATAAAAGCGTTATTAAACGCCTTTCGTGCGCCTCACGAGTTGGCGGAAAGTTTAGAATAGTATTAGAACTCAATTATTGAATTATAACATATAAAACCAAGAATAATAACGGAAAATTTTATTGATTTTTTCTAACTTCTTTAAAAAATACATCAACCTCACGCTCTCGTTCTAACAAAAAATTTCCATATCCTACTACACTGATTCCTGAATAATTTTTTAATAAATCATCTTTTATTGACTCAATATATTTTTCAAGTTTGTCAATAAATAAATCAAGAACACGAACATGAACTTCGGTTTTGATATCACGAAAACGCATATTAGCATGAAGTAGATACTTGTTAAGAACGGTCTCTAGGTCTTCTTCTTTCCAAAAAATAAAAAGGGTTTTATGTTCTTTTTTAAGAACCTCATTTTTAATATGGCAAACAACAAACTGAAAACTATGAGCATCGTCGTCACGGGCAAAGAATTTTCGACAATCACTTAATTGAGAAATTGTATAACCATACCAAACCAATGCCATCATATCGTTGTGTTCGGTGAGGTGAGTCTTCTTCATCTCATCCTCAAATTTTTTGAAGATAGCGCGACGGATCAAAATATCCATAAGAATATTCTGAAAAAATACAAATTCATTATTCAGTTTTTGGCAATCATCTTTCTTTAACATTTTTAACGCCTATCATTCAATTTCCCTCGGGGTCTTATTTGATTCTCTCCATTTTTTCTTTATTTCTTCTCTTTTCTTACTGTCTTCATTTTGAGCGCCAACAAGATGAGCGCGCTCCTCCTGACTGAGACTCTGGGACAGAATAGGATTAGACAAGACACCACGGGCAACAGTTGGATTCGTTGTTTGAACTAAAATTTCTCTTAAAAGCGCTCGTTCTATATCCGTGAAAATAACGGCCGGATTTCCACGAAGCCCCCCAAGTATGTCGTAGGCAGAATAAGCGTTCTTACTCTCAAGAATTATTTTCTTGAGGATTTCTTGTTCGTTAGGTGTTAAATCAATCACTGAAGGAAAGGTGTAATCAAACATATCTGGATCTTTTTTTGCCTTTTCTACTTGTTCTTTGGAAAACAAGAGCTTGTATGCAATATCAACATCTCGGCTAGAAAGTATTATTTGTTTAAAATGTTCTAATTCTTCTTTACTAAACTCCAAGGACTTCAGATCCTTATCGTATGATTCCAGGTTTTCGTCTTGAGCACTAAGAAATTCAAAAGCGTATTTGGGATCGTTCGTTTCTACAACCGTTTTTCTTAGCGCTTTTCTGTTCTCTGGTTCGTGTACCAGCTCAAGACATTCTTCTCGATAGATACCATACGCCCAATAAGCGTTTGTAGTTTTTGATGCAATATCGCGTAGGGTTTTTCGTTCTGGGTCTGTAAAAACATTTCCAAGATTAAGCAAGGCAGAACACGCAATTTCCGTATCCTTGCTTTTTAGGATAGTCCATTTTAATTCCATTTTTTCTTGCGAGGTTAGTTTGTGTTCTTTCACACTATTCAGATAATTAAGAATACTTATAGCCAGTCGAGGGTCTTGTTGTTTGATTGCTATTCTGACTACCGCCTCTTTTTCGGCAACTGTGAGTTCGGCGGCTGTGAATGCGGCTACTGTTCCATCGTTGAGATCTTTGATAATTTCTTCTATTTTTTCCTGACTAAGCGTTTCTACATTTTCCTCTACTGTGAAGTTAAGTTTTGTTCCACATTTAATACAAAAGCGGTCGCCATGTTCTGCTTTATTTCCACATTTTGAACAGTACATAAAAATATGTTAATTAATAGACTATGCTAATTTAAGTCGGTTTGTTTTATTCAAAAAATCCTGATAAATATTTTTACTATCAGAACAAAAAGATCCTACGCCTGCGACAAGTTGTTTTATGGTCGTGATATAGAATGACAATAATTGTTTTGCATTACTACTATTTGAGAAATTTTTGTTTGCACGATAAGCGCCATAAATACCGCCCGCCCCTCCGAGCATCTTATTACCCAGTGTCTGGCTTTGATTCGCGAAAAGAAGCGACAATCCTCCAAGAGCTAAACTTCCCCAACCTCTCCTGCTGGCTTTGCCAGCTTGTTTTTTTGTTAAAAAATACTGGTTATAAAATTTCTCTATTTGTTTTGTAGCTATATCGCAAAAAATACTCTGATACATCTCTTTTGACGTAGGATTTATTTGACTAGCTTTTACAAAACAGTTAAGCGCCTGTTGCACCGTGCTTTCTCCAGAATCTAATTGCCCTAATTTAATTCCTCCGATATATACCCACGCCATCGGCGCATTATATTTGAAAGCTAAATCTTCAAAGATTTTTTCTGCTCCCGCCATATCTCCATTTTCAAGTTTATATACGCCTCTTTTTAACTCAACGTCTAAAGAACTTTCTTTATACATCTCCTGATTTTGTGGACCTTTATTATCTACCAGCACGCCACATTTACCGCAAAATTGGGCACCGTTAGTCATTTTTTCACCACAATGTTTACAGTACATATTTAGAAACAGATTAACTAACAAACTTATCACAAACACTACCTCTTATTTTGGGAGTTGTAAAGAATGAAGAAATACAGTTCCGGCCACTCTCCTCTGTCCGCAGTTTTTTGGGATTCATATCACAGATAGTATCGCAACGCGCCCAAGAGTGATCATAAAACCAGTTTATGCAAAACTAAAAATTAGCATGAGACGCCTTTCGTGCGCCTCACGAGTTGGCGGGCCGTCTGGGACGAGATTAGAACGGAATTATTGAATAGTGATATATTCAATTGATTGAATCATTCCTTTGGGAATATAGTAAAACGTTGGTTTTTGTTTGGGATGTTTGCCTCCAGTATCCCGTCCTGTGGTTATGGGATCTTTGATCAAAAGATATGTATCAGTTTCTTTTTCAAGAAAGCCGAGTGTTTCCATAGAAGACAGACTGATGGTTTTTTGTTGAGGAGAAAAAAGTCTCGCGTCGTTCCAAATAACTCTGATTTTTTTTGCAGACATGTAATTATTATTCTTGTGGATGATAATCACCTATTCGTTTAAATTCCAAAATTGCTTTTTCTGGAATAATCAAACCATCCACGGCAGTAAGAATGCCAGTATCTTTATCATATTTTACATTTGTAGCAATGAAAGTATATTGTTCATTTGTTTCAAATATAAACCCTGTTGTAAGACACGGCGTTGGTGTGGTCGGGTCGGGTTCTGTATCATAGCTATATGCCGCATCTGACCACAAGATAGTACATACTGGATTTTTTTTCATATTACATAATTATTGTACCAAAATGACCACCTCCCTCATAGTACCCACAGGGTTCCCTGGTAAATAAAATGAGGGGGCATAGAAACGCCCCCTCGTAACGATACGTTATTTCCCACTATCTCCAGAATCTGAAGAAGATTTGTTCTCTTTTGAATCGTGGCGATCTGCGGGAACGCCCCAGCCGCCCTCTTTGGCAGCATCGTCGCGGGCTGTGTGCCAAGCTTCACTGACCTTGCTTGTGGAAGAATCGGTATCCTTTGCGGCATCCGACTTACTATAGCCGCCACCGTATTCGCCTTTCGACATGTTACATCAGCTCCTTTCGCGAAAAGCAACTGTTGGAAATATAATAGTTAGTTTACATTGTGTCAACATTGACAACACTATAATATAATTTATAATAAATTTAGATTGTCGTGGGGTGACTTTTACAATCAAGGAGAAGTGCATGAGTATACTTAATGGCCGTATTGTTCGACTCATTCCACTCACACCGTCGCACATTGAAATATTATCTTCCTGGCGCAACAGTGATGATTATATAACAATGTGTACCAACCGACGAAATATAGTTACCCAGGAGGAACTTAAGGCAGAATTAGATAAAGACTTCGCAACTGACAGACATGAGCAGTATATGATTTTTCACCAACGATCACAGTCGTTTATTGGCACCATATATTCTTATGGACTTAAGAAATGTGATGGATATGTCTTCGTAACCACGTTTCTAGCACCAGAAGGCAGATCTGGTTTTGTTGGCTTCGAGTCATTCGCACTCATGAGTCAGCATCTTTTCCAGAGTATTCACAATCTCCATAAGATTTATACTGAGGTGTATGAATACAATACCGCATCCTTTTTACCACTTATCCGAGCTGGTTTTAAAGAAGAAGGCAGATTCAAGGAGCATCGATTCTGGAACAAGAGAAGGTGGGACGTATTCCGTCTCGCTTTTTATCGAACCCAATTAAACGACGCCGAACGCCTCATACGAAGATTACAGACGGATTAACCTCCGTCTGTTTTTTAATATATAGCATGCGTTATGGACGTAATTATTCCCAGCGGGCCCACCCCGACTCGAACGGGGAACGACGGTTTTGGAGACCGCTGTTTTACCATTGAAACTATAGGCCCAGATTGAACGATAGTATATTACCAAAGAAGAGCGGCTTTGAAAAACTTGCACAAGAAGGAATCAAGTGTACTATAGCGAACAGTTTTGATGTATACGTTTTGTTTTTTGAAAGGGGTGTTATATGAAAAACCCATTAAGGGGTTCGCTTACTGAAGTACAGGAACATTTTGAAAAACTGTATGGCACGCGAAATCTGTTCGTTAACATATCAATACCAGAACGAACAACTCATATGCAGCGGCAGCTTGGTAGATTGGTTGATGCAGAAAGAAAAGGCTTGCCCTTTGAGGTACGGCTGAGTAAATGTTTTGCATACTTCATGAGCTTGGTGAACGGTTACCATGGTCGTATTGTTCTCGCAGAAAGCATGGTAAAAAAATATCCTTGGTACGGATGTGCTTATTGCAGTCAAAAACCATGCCGATGTAAAGATAATAAGCGACCTAATCCAAATGTTCGATCAATCGACCGATCCCAATACCAATGGACTATCGCCGATTGGCAAAAACACTGCGATGCCGTCTATGGCAAACACAACAGAGAACGTGGATTCTGGGAAGTGTATGGGCGAGCCACGAGCGAATTCAGCGAGTTTAGTATTTTAAGTGTCAGCGGTCCAAATACGCCCAATGACCCTAAAAAAATCATTGAGGAATGTGCCTTGGAACTAGCTGATCTGTTTAGCTGGATCCTCGCCTTTGCCTACATTAAGAACATAAACTTAATGGAGGAAGTCGCAAAGTATTACCAAGTGTGCCCACAATGCCACACAATTCCTTGTCGTTGTAAGATCATTTTTGTATCCCCTGATCAGCAATCATTTGCTACGGTCGGTACCGGAAACATTATGGAGTCTGGTGAGTAACACACTACATACCAGCCATCTGATTAGATCAGATGGCTTTTTTATTTATTACCCTTCTCTTTTTTATCTTTATTGTACTTCAAGTATTTTCTGTCGATTTTAGCAAGTCGCTCCGGCAGGTAGCTTTCTTTACCATATTTTTCGTAGCCTTCGTGATAACCGAGGTCTTTCATAAGCTTGGTTGGCGCATTCCGGAGACGCAGCGGCACCGGCAGGTTGCCGTGCTGTTTAACATCAGCTTGGGCGGCTTGAAGAGCGTCGTAGGAGTGGCGACTTTTCGGCGCACCCGCGAGATAGCAAACACCATGAGCAAGATTGATGGCGCACTCCGGCAAGCCAATAGTCTCTACCGCCCGAAAGACGTCGTTAGCCACCACCAAGGCCGTCGGTTGAGCCAGGCCAATATCCTCCGAGGCAAATACCACCATTCGCCGAGCGATAAACTTCGGGTCTTCGCCGGCGTCGAGCATCCGCGCCATGTAGTAGAGCGCAGCGTCGGCATCGCCGGCTCGCATGCTCTTTATAAACGCGCTAATCACGTTGTAGTGCTCCTCACCCTTCTTATCAAAACGCAAAAATTTGCTCTGAATAGTTTCTTGTAGCGCGGCAACAGTCAGCGTCGCGCCATAAAGTTGGTGGGCGTTTTCTAAAACAGTGATAGCTTGTCGGGCGTCGCCGTTGGCCATAGCAGCGAGCCATGCGCGCGCCTTTTTGTTGATTTTTATTTTAAGATTTCTTGCCGCGCGAATGATAATCTTCTCCATCTCTTCCTCCGAGAGTTCGTTCAGTACAAACACTCGGCAACGCGACAAGAGCGCCGGAATCACCTCAAAACTCGGGTTCTCGGTGGTGGCGCCAACGAGCGAGAGGACGCCGCTCTCCACATAGGGCAATAGAAAATCTTGCTGAGCTTTATTGAATCGATGAATCTCATCTAGAAAAAGCACCTTGGGCCGCTGGTCCAGAATACTGCGATCTTCCACGATGGCGCGGATATCTTCCTTACCGGCCGATACTGCCGAAAGTTCGTAGAGATGAGCATTCAGAGCGTTGGCGTAGATGCGCGCCAAGGTCGTCTTACCTGTTCCCGGCGGCCCCCATAAAATGAAGGAAAAAAGACGCTTGTCGGCGATAGCCAGCGCCAGTGGTTTACCTTTCCCCACCAAGTGCTCCTGACCAACGAAATCAGCCAGTTTTGTGGGTCTTAATTTTGAGGCGAGCGGCTCCATAGCGGCAATAATAGAACGCCGCCACCGACAATTCAACTAATTATTTTTTGACCTCCTTGTGGGTGGTCTTCTTGCGGCACCAGGCGCAGTACTTTTTGAGCTCAATTTTACGCTCTACTTTGCGCTTATTTTTGCTGCTCCAGTAGTTGATGCGCTTACAATTTTGACAGGCGAGCTTAATGAGGCGATCTTGGGACATACGTAAATGTGATTAGTTAGAAAAAAATACTACATTTGGCTAAAAAAAGCAAGTGTTAGGACATGGCGCTTGCCACATGCATATTAGAGATTGCCACTGATTCTTCTCGAGAAAATTCTTTGAAAAGCTGTATGATTTTTTGCGTCATTGGCCCAACACGACCATCACCAATTATGTCATCGTTAATATGCACCACCGGCACCACCTCCTTAAAGCTCGATGTAATGAATGCTTCGTCGGCTGTAGTAAGCTCATCTGTAGTAATATCGCGCTCTTCTATTGGCATACTGGCCGTGCGCGCTAAACTCAACACCACCTTGCGAGTAATACCAAATAAAATGCCGTCGATTGGTGTCACAATCGTGCCATTCTTAACGATAAAAAAATTACTCGTCGCACATTCGGACACCTTACCCTGCCACGTAAAAAGTACCTCCAGAGCACCGGCAGCTTTACGCGCCGGCTGTAACATAACCCCGGTAATGTAGTTTGTTGTTTTGTAACCAGGATACTGACGCTGAAATTCGTGCGTGATGAGTTTACAACCGTGTTCCACGAATCTTTTCTCTAGTGGCACAAATTCTTCTGCGAGAATATAGAAAACTGAATGGCCAGGTACATATTCTATACCCGAGATCGTTGTACCGCCGGTCAAAATAAATTTGATGTTCGTTTCTTTGAAACCATTGCGGGCAACAAGCTCGCTGATGGCCGCCGTAATTTCCTCATCACTCGCCAGCACATCGAGCTTCATAGCTTTAGCTGATTGACGAAAGCGTGCTAGGTGGTCAGCCAACATAAATGGCGTACCGCCATACGTAGTAAGCGCTTCATAGATAGCGTAGCCACGCATGAGCCCGATGTCCAGGACATTTACACTCGCTTCCCTAGTCGGCAAAATTTTCCCGTTCAGCCAGCAATATGTTGTATACATAATTAAGGAGACTTGATTATAACTGCTTTTACGACTAGAATACAAGCTTGCTTAGGCACATATGCGCAGGTGGCAGAGTGGTCAATTGCACCTGACTGTAAATCAGGCGCCCTACGGGCTACGGGGGTTCAAATCCCTCCCTGCGCACCCCACATAGTATAATTAACATATGAACAAAAAGCCCTCGGTTAAATTCTTATTACGGGATAGCTATCTAGCAGTTATCAACAACAGCATTGGCACCAGAATGTACCGAAATTTGTACGCTGAAGTGGACAATGTCGTGACTGATGTCAGTCATGATGGCGAGCTTTCCTGCGCATATTTCGTGTCATCGGTACTCGCTGCACTTGGACTAATAAAGAAATCACACGCGGTGGTTAGCTCCACGGTGAAGGATCTTCAAGAAAGCGGCTGGCACGAAGTGCCAGCCGCACACGAGCCGCCCATTGGTAGTGTTGTAGTATGGGAGAATGCCGCTTTTAGCGGCGGCGAATTACACCGTCACATCGGTTTTTACATTGGAAACGGCAACGCTATTAGCAACGACCAAAAAACCGGCTGTCCAAACAAACACTCCCTACAATCTGCAACGCGCAACATTGAATCTATTTTTTGGCATCCTAAACTAGAAGCCTCTCAAACAACAGATGAACGCACTATTTCCCTACACTCTGTGGAGCAGAAGCAGTTAGTGTAGTATCCAGGAGGTCTTCTCGTAGCAAACTCCCCTTCTTACCTTTTTTAACATCAAAGACAAACTCGGCACTGTTCGCATCTTTCAGGCTGACTTTTACAACGCCACCGCGCATAATACCTTTCGATATCATGAGGGATGCTACTGGTGTTAAAATTTTATTTTGAATGAGTCGCTTAAGTGGGCGCGCACCGTATTGTGGATTGTAGCCTTGACGGGCAAGGTAGTCATACACATCTGCAGAAATATCTAGCGTAATTTCTTTCGTTGCCAAACGCTCTTTAACCAAACCGACCTGAATTTCCACGATTTTACGAATTGCTTCGCGATTCAAAATATCAAAGATAATAATGTCATCGATACGATTAAGAAATTCTGGACGGAAAAATTCGCGCAACGATTCAAGTACTCGATCTTTAATTTGTTCATAGTCGGCACGATCAACCACCGGAGAATCTTGTTTAGAACCAGCGGTTTCTCGATCGAGCGTACCGAAGCCAAATTTCTGCATCTTATCAATGTAGTTGGCACCAAGGTTCGAGGTCATAATAATGATAGTGTTGCGAAAATTAACCTTGCGGCCTTTTGCATCGGTTAATTGACCGTTATCCAACACTTGCAGGAGCACATTAAAGACTTCCGGATGTGCTTTTTCAATTTCATCAAGCAAGATGACGGAATACGGACGATGGCGAATGAGCTCGGTAAAATTACCACCCTCTTCGTACCCAACATAGCCGGCTGGCGCGCCAATTAATTTGGAAACTGAATGTTTTTCCATAAATTCGGACATGTCCACACGCACAAGCGCCTTCTCATCATCAAACATAAATTCGGCGAGCGCTTTAGTGAGCTCGGTTTTACCAACACCCGTCGGACCCAAAAAAATAAATGAGCCGATGGGACGATTAGGGTCGCTAATACCGGCACGTGAACGCTTCACCGTATCAGCAATCTTCCGCACCGCATCGTCTTGACCAACAATGCGCTGCGTCAATACTTCTTCCATGCGACCGAGTTTTTCTGCTTCACCTTCAAGCATGCGCGCCACGGGAATACCCGTCCATCGTGACACCACATCAGCAACATCTTCTTGGGTAATTTCTTCTTTCAAAATTCGTCGCGAGCTTTGCAATTTCTTCAAGCGTTTCAATTTAGTATCCATATTTTTTTCAAGCTGAGGAATTTTGCCATAGCGAATTTCTGCGGCCTTGCCGAGATCAGCGTGCGCTTCGGCATTTTCTGCTTCCAAGCGCGACGTTTCAAGATCTTTTTTAATTTGCTTGATTTCACCGAGCGTTTCCTTTTCATTTTTCCACTTAAGCTCTATTTCTGCCGTTTGCTCTTTCAGGTTAGCAATTTCTTGATCAATGATTTTAACGCGCTCTTTGGCAACCTTGGTAGTTTCTTTTTTCAGTGCCTCTCGTTCAATTTCCAGGCGCATAATTTTTCCATGCGTTTCTTGGAGAACTGGCGGCATATCTTCTAAAGTAATTTTTAAGAACGAAGCCGACTCATCAATGAGATCCACCGCCTTGTCGGGCAAGTAGCGATCGGTGATATAGCGCGACGACAGATTAACAGCGGCAATAATAGCGTCGTCCGTGATGCGCACACCGTGATACAACTCATATTTTTCTTTTAGCCCACGCAAAATAGCAATGGTATCTTCTACCGACGGTTCATTAACATGCACTGGCTGAAAACGACGAGTCAGGGCTGGATCTTTTTCAATGTGTTTTTGGTATTCCCGAAGCGTGGTAGCACCAATAGCACGAAGCTCACCGCGTGCCAACGCTGGTTTTAACATATTAGATGCGTCTAGCGAACCTTCCGCAGCGCCAGCGCCAACGATGGTGTGAATTTCATCAATAAAAAGAATAACTTTTCCCGCTGAACGCTCAATTTCTTTCAAAATATTTTTTAGACGCTCTTCGAATTCTCCGCGATATTTTGTACCTGCTACCAATGCGCCAAGATCAAGCGATACCAACTCTTTATCTTTGAGCGATTCTGGTACATCACCTTGCGCCATACGCAACGCTAAGCCCTCGACAATAGCTGTTTTGCCAACGCCCGCCTCACCAATTAAAATCGGATTATTTTTGGTGCGGCGTGAGAGAATTTGAATAATGCGCGTGATTTCATTGTCACGACCAATAACCGGGTCCAATTTGTTTTCAGCGGCCATCTTGGTAAGCGAACGCGTATAGCGTGCGAGTGCCTTCGGTTTTTTAGGAGCATGCACATCAGTCACTTTATTAGCGCGCAATTCTTCCAGCACCTTCACCACTGCTTCACGAGTAATACGAAAACGCGCCAATAAATCACGCGCCGAACCAGCCACGTCAAGAATAGCAACGAACATATGTTCGGTAGAAATAAATTCATCATTGAGTGACTTGGCTACACGCTCGGAATCAGAAATGACCTGCGCAAGATCGGGGGTGAGATAAATTTGATAAGAAGGATTGAGCGTAGAACCGCCTTCTGGCCCTTCAATGGATTCCATCAACGAATCAGTCAATAAAATGGTATCAATCTCTAGTTTATCCAAAATAGCACCGACCATGCTTTCCTCTTGCAGGATGAGAGCGGCAAGGAGGTGGAGCGGATTAACGTGATTTTGACCACGTTCAATAGCCAGCTCATGAGCCTTACGAATTGCTTCTTTTGCTTTAGTAGTAAAGTGATTAAGTGGTGGCATAGATATTGTTGTTACTATTTTATTATAGAACGCAAAGCGATTAGTGTCAAATCAAGATCCCGTCGCGTGGTTCCACGACCAAAACTAAAACGAATTGAGGAACTTTTGCAATCGTTCAACACGGACAAGCTCGCTGTTTCTAGCGCCTCAATTACATAGGAATACGTCGCTGTTGAGAGATTGGTGCAGGCACTACCTGCGGAACAAGCAATCCCCAACGCATCAAGACGTACCACCAAAAGCTCCGCTTCCTGGCCGTTCCTAACACATATAGTAACATTATTTGGTACAGATTTTTGACAATCATCATTAATAATACTTACGTTTCTCGGAAAGTTTTCTTTCAGATTCTGAATAAAATATTTTTGTAAACCACGCAATCGCTCGGTTTCTTTTTCACGTAACTGTACTGTGCGCGTAAGGGCGGCAGCAAAACCGACAATAGCAGGAACATTTTCCGTACCAGCGCGCATACCACGCTCCTGCCCCCCACCAACAATAATTGGCGCTATGGCTACCTGACGCTTTATCGCCAACACTCCAATTCCCTTTGGGCCATATATTTTGACTCCATCAAGCGTCATCAAATCAACGCCATATTTTTGAAATGATATGTCCAGATAATTAGGCGCTTGGCTAGCATCGGTATGAAAATATGGGTAGCCAAGTTCACTAAATGCACTGAGGGTATCGCCATGTGTCGCTTTATATTCTGCGATGACGGTAGCAATAGCGCGGAGCGGTTGTATAATACCGATTTCGCTATTTACTAATTGAACCGAAACCAAAACTGTTTCTGGTTTAAGTGCTGCGGCAATATGTTTCGGATCCACAAGACCAGACGCTTGTACTGGCACAAATGTTACGCTGCCTCCCCATTTTGTCACCCGTCGACACGTTTCAAGAATTGCCGGGTGTTCTATATTGGTGGTAATAATATGCGGAGCAGCAATACCCTTTTCTCGAGCTTTCTCTACTATTCCCGTGATTGCTAAATTATCAGCTTCAGTACCGCCACCAGTAAAAATAATTTCTTCGGAACGAACATTGAGCAGACGGGCCACCTCAGTTCGAGCTTGTGCAACTACTCGACGAGCTACAATGCCTTCATTGTGAACTGATGCTGGGTTAGCAAATTTTTCCGACTCAAATGGTCGCATACTTTTAGCGACACGCCGATCAAGTGGTGTCGCTGCAGCATAATCAAGATATACTCTTTTTTTTCGCATACAATAATACTACCTCATTTTTGCTAAAGAAGCGTTTGTGTACTATTATTACTGGTATCGGTACTTCATAAATATTTTAGAACATTTTCAGAGGAATTTTTTTATTCCTTCACTGTTTTTAATTTTTACCATGTTTACCACCATTTCTACCACCCTCAATCAGCACCTGGTTACAATAGCCGCTGTGGTTATTGCCCTTTTATTTATCATTATTTTTCTTCGTCTTGGTTGGCTCTATCGTCGGGTCAATCGTCTTCTGAGTGTTGGCACGGTGTTTAACCATAGCGACAAAACACCGATCGTATCAATTGAAAAAGCGCTCATCACTGCTGCTGCCGATCTTACAGAATTAAAAAAATTCACAACCGAAATGCGACAATATTTGACGAGCGTAGAACATCGTTTAAAAAACAGTGTGCAAAGCATTGGCACGGTTCGTTATAATCCGTTTAAAGGCACTGGTGACGGCGGCAACAATAGTTTCAGTGCGGCGTTTCTAAATGAACAAGGTGATGGTATTGTGGTAACGAGCCTCTATACCCGTGACCGTATCAGCGTCTTTGGTAAACCAGTTACTCGTTTTACTTCCGAACGAGAGCTGTCTCAGGAAGAACGCGAGGCAATTAGCATATGTCAGAAAAAAACAACAACCACATAAAAACAAAATCGACAACCGTCGCAACCACAATCGCCCGCCCGCCCGTAGTGACTGTGCTTGGTCATGTTGATCATGGAAAATCTACGCTACTAGATTATATTCGTCATACCAACATCGTCGATGGCGAAGCTGGCGGTATTACACAAAAAGTATCTGCATACGAAGTTGAGCGAACTGTCAATGGCACGATTCGACGCATCACCTTTTTAGACACCCCTGGTCACGAAGCATTTTCCACGATACGCTCCCGTGGCGCCCAAGTAGCAGATGTGGCTATTCTTGTCGTTTCTGCTGAAGACGGTGTGCGTCCCCAGACCATTGAGGCGCGCGACGCTATTCGTGCCGCCAACATTCCTTTCATCGTGGCCATCAATAAAATTGATAAAGAAAGCGCTGATATTGAACACACCAAAGCAAGTTTGGCTGAACATGACATATATGTTGAAGGATATGGGGGTGATGTTCCGTGGGTTGCCATTTCCGCAAAAACTGGCGCTGGCGTATCTGAATTACTTGACCTAATAGATCTTGCGGGAGACATCGCTGAGCTTTCCGGCACAAGCACCAAGCCAGCAGAAGGCACCATCATTGAATCGTGGGTAGATCGCAAAAAAGGAATTGCTGCGACACTGGTTATTAAAGATGGCACCCTACACAGCGGCACCACCGTCGTTGCTGGCACTAGCCTAGCGCCAGTACGTCTTATGGAAAACACTGCGGGCATACACATTCGCCAAGCAACCTTTTCCAGTCCGATACGCCTATTTGGATGGAGTGAATTGCCGCCAGTTGGTACTCATTTTCAGACTTTTCCTTCTAAAAAAGAAGCTGAGGCTGCTATCAGCCACACACAAGAAAATACAGCAGCACGTACAGCAAAAAAAGTAACATCTACGCAAACACAGACTGACGATACAGCAGAAACCATTACCGCCATCCTTCCCATTATTCTTAAAGCGGCAGACATTGGTGGCTTAGAAGCTCTTAAACATGAAGTCGCAAAAATTCATCACGATCGCCTCATATTAAAAACGATTATTGCGAGCATTGGTGACATTACAGAGAATGATATTAAAACCGCTGTAGCTGACAAAAGGACAATTATTATTGGTTTTAATGTAGGTATTGCTAGTAGCGCCAAAGGCCTTGCTCAAACAAGTGGCGTTACTATAGAACTTTTTGACGTCATTTATAAACTTTCAGAGTGGCTCGCCGCTACCGCAAGCGCACATGTACCTAAAATTAAAGTAGATGAGCAAACCGGCGTTGCTAAAGTGCTCAAATTTTTCAGCAAAATACGCGATCGCCAAATCATTGGCGGGCGTGTAGAAACAGGTATAATACAACTCGGCGCTGAAGTTAAAATTATGCGCCGAAACTTTGATGTCGGTCGTGGTCGCATCCGTGAACTACAGCGCCAAAAAAATAAAGCGACCGAAATTCCCGAAGGTCAAGAATTTGGCGCGTTGGTTGAGTCAAAATTAGAAATCGCCGCCGGTGATCGCTTGGAAGCCTTTATTGTTGTAGAAAAATAGTTATTCATAGTATGAACTCTCTCAAAACCGCGCGAACCGAAGCACTTTTTGCCGAACTAGCCGCCGAATTCATAAACCGTGAATCGGCTGGCCAGTCGCTGATCACCGTGACCAGCGCTCACGAGAGCAATAATGGCCGCTTGATATCTATTTTACTCACCGTCCTACCAAACAGTCGTGAACAAGCAGCTCTTGACTTTTTATCCCGAAAAAAGAGAGAATTCGGAGCATACGTCGCTGAGCGGGCAAAACTTCGTTTCCTGCCAAGCGTCGAATTCGTCATTGACCTTGGCGAAAAGAATCGTCAACGACTTGATGAGTTGTCACAGCAAGAGCGGGAAATAGGACAACGGCGTAGTGGCGAAGTTGGTTAACGCGGCGGTCTGCAAAACCGCTATGCGCCGGTTCAACTCCGGCCTACGCCTCACGACGCCCGGATGGCGGAATTGGTATACGCGCACGACTTAAAATCGTGTTCCGAAAGGAATGTGGGTTCGACCCCCACTCCGGGCACCAGTATAGTCATAAAAAAAATGTCATTAGTATCTTTTGATGATTTCAAAAAAATAGAAATTCGCGCCGGTAAAATCCTGTCGGCTGAAAAAATACCTGATACCGATAAACTAATACGGCTCAGTGTTGATTTTGCCGAACACGATGAAGCTGGCCAACCTAAACCACGACAAATTGTGTCTGGCATTGCCACTTATTTCCCTGACCCACAAAAACTTGTTGGCAGAACATGCATGTTTGTCACCAATTTGGAGCCGCGTACCATTCGCGGACACGAGTCAAACGGCATGCTTTTTGCCGTCTCCGACGAAGCGGGACATTTTTCACTACTGGAACCAAACGATTCAATTGCTCCTGGCACAGTAGCAAAATAAATTGCGGAATATCTCTAAAATTGCTATTCTAAAAATTCACCGCCCATAGCTGTTTTGGTAGGTATCAGCAGCATTTCCATCCGCCCATAGCTGTTTTGGTAGATAACAGCAGCATTTCCATCCGCCCATAGCTGTTTTGGTAGATAACAGCAGCATTTCCATCCGCCCATAGCTCAGTTGGTAGAGCAGTCGCCTCTTAAGCGAACGGTCGCAGGTTCGAATCCTGCTGGGCGGACAAAATATAGTTTACATCTTTTTTAGGACCACGACAGAAAAATAGAAGAATCGTAAAAATGAAATACATACGGGACTTTTCAAATATACTGTATTACTTATTACTATAATGTGCTACATTTTATAGACTTTAGGCAAAATGACGCCTAAAAAATATGGGCGGGTGGCGAAATTGGCAGACGCGCATGGCTTAGGACCATGTCCCGCAAGGGGTTGAGGGTTCAAGTCCCTCCCCGCCCACTATTGACATAATGTTATAAATTTTATATAATCCGCGACGGTGTGGATTGTTCTTAGACATATGTAAAGGAGGGACAAAATGAAAAGGTCCCTGATAAAGGAAAAAGGTGTAACTGTAGAGGTCAAGGTTTCTTCGAAACCTTCCGGGATTCAGAAATTCAAAAAAAGGAGACTGAAAATGGTTAAGGATAATAAGAAGAAGACGCCCGTAAAAACGTCTACCGCTTCGGCTTCGGCAACACCGCCCAAGAAACCGAAGAAAAAATCGCAAAAGACGAAAAAGAATGGTGGGAAGGAAAAGTTCTATGCAATAGCATTGAACTTCTGGAGAAAAATCTGGGGATGGGTAATGGCAATTATTGCCCTTATACTTTTCACCATATTGTTGGTATTTATTGTGCCAACGATTTTTTATTCCCCTCTCCTGCTGGTGATTTTGCTCTCGGCGGCGTTGGGAACGGTGTTAATGAAATTGGCACACGCTCAACCAATACGAGGGGCACTCGTCACAACAATCTTTGTTGTGTTTGTAGCGCTTATATTCCTCATAGGAAAACAACTCGCTACCCCTCTACCAACGAAGGTAGCGGCAACTACCCCACCAGCACCCTCTCCAACGAGATCGGTGGTCAAGGTAGTTACCGTAACGCCAAAAGTGGTGGTAAATATTTCAACAACCACCACTGAATATTCACCACGGCATGCAACAGCTTCCAAGTCGATTGTGAAAGTGCCGACACCACCAGCACTCCATCACCCACCTCGTCAGTTGTCGAGAGACAAACTGGCGCCCGCGTCGTTGCCAATTAATCCGGCAACTGGACAACCGGCTGCGTATGAACAAATATTGTGGCCGGCGGGGGAAGTCTTTAGCGTGATCATCCCTCCTATTGTGCAGAAAAATTATACGCTGCACTTAAAATTTTTCAGTATCTGCAATTGTCCGGTCGCATACCGGCTGGACAACGAGAGATGGAAAAAAACTTGGACAGGAGAGAGTTTTTCCACACCCGCTCCCTCCACCATTCAATTTTCATCTCCCTCTTCGGAAACGCGCGTGTACTATTGGTTTACTCACCGATAGCGCTTTCCTCCCCGCTCCCTCTTTACATGAGGGAGCTTTTTTATATTTTCAGAATTAGAGACCGTTAATTTCCGGTGGTGGTGTTGCTGATTGACCGTTAAAACCTTGCGTAGCCGCTGGTAAACTCATAAGTGTTCCCCAAATAAATTGCATGATACCAAAAACCGAAATCATTATAGCCACACCAATAGCACCCCAAATCATATGGCGCTTACCAGCCTGCTGTTTGTCATCGGTCGCACCGTTGCGTAAGTTAACAAGATAGCCGATCATTCCCCAAATAAAGATGAGGAGTGCGATAGCAAATGCCAGATAAATAATCGGCATCAAAACATCGTTGCGAATCGCAATATACATAGGATTCGCCGAAATAAGACCTGCTGCTGCTGCCAAAAATTGAGATTTCACTAACGTACAAGCTAAAAATTAGCCTCCATAGACTGGGGTTGTTGGAATATCGGATGGCTGGAGATTGTTGCCATTAATACCGAATGTTGAAAGAAGAAGTTTCGCAATACCGAAAATGCCGATAGTTACCGCAATAGCGATAACGCTCCAAATGAGGTATTTTTTTGCATTCTTTCTGGATTCTTCATCATTATTTCTTAAGACAAATCTAATGACACTGACAATAAAAACAATAACTTCGACAGCAATAAGTAAACCAATTACCATATTGAGCACATTGTTTGATGTGGCAACCAAGCTTCCTGCCGATCCAACAACGCCGTTTAATTGGTAAATAGCGCCCTGTCCCGCTGTGCCAACGTTGTTATTATATTGTGCAGAAGCGACAAATGGGATCGCGATAGCGGCCAATCCCCCGGCAAATATTCCAACAGAAGAAACGATTTTTCTCATAGAATTATTTTAAGCTGTATAAATACAAATTTACTTACTTTTAAGTATATAGTTCCACTACGTAAATGCAAGCAATGAAATCTAAGAGTGTGGATATCTTAAGCTGACACATTTCCGCTACTACCATTTAACAATTGCTGTAATTTTCCTTGTTGCGAAAAGTTACTTGGTCCACCACTCACAAGATTGGAATTACTATTTGCTGCACTACCACAACCAGCAACACCCACTGGACAAGGCGCCGAAGGAAATAAGCTATTTTTTAACATTGTCGCGATACCCCAAATAGAAAGAATAACCGTAATAGCGATTATGCCCATAATCAAAAAATGTTGCATATTTTTGCGCTCTTCAGGACTATCAGCATGTGCAAGATACCGAATAATACCCCCAATAAAAACAATGACTGCCACCGCAAGAAGTAAAGGAATTATACCGTTAGCTAATTTGATTAAAGAATTAATAAGTTGTTGCAAGCTGGTCATAGTTCGTATTATTTTTTAGTAATCATACTATATTTTTAATTTTTATGGCGAACACGTGAGTGCTGATTGATTAGCAAAACCACCACCTCCGGCCGAAAGAACAGTGTTAACCGTGGTGATGAGAATGTGTGCAAGCACCGATGCGCCCAGTAACAAAGTAATACCGAGAACACTCATTAAAAAAGCTCGATGCGCCGCTTCAAGTTTTTCCTTATTGCCCTGCGCCAAAATATAGAAGAAGCCGACACCAAGAAGCACCAAAACACCAATAACTGCGCCAATTTCAGTAATAATATTCAGAAGAGTTACTAGAAAATCGCACAACGTGCCACCATTTTTTAATGGGTTAATATCTTGACCTATACTCGAATTAGCGTTTGATGTGTTTGAGGTATTGGATGATTGAGATGTGTTCGATGAAGGGGTGGGTGTTTGAGATGTTGTTGGAAAAGGTGTGTTAAAAGAGCTCGTGTTAGATAGATTGTTGCCATTAGTAGTAGGGTTAATATTAGTTATCATGTCCGCATTAGTAGGATAGAGTGGTAAAGCGGCAATACAAAAAAGGGCTACAGCGGCACCAGCAGTGGCAATAACATATGCTTTTGTAATGTGTCTAATCATTTATGGTTGAAATATATTAAACGATGTTTTAAGAAATGTTGTAGCGATAACGTGCACAATGAGCCAACCAGCCAAAATGATAATGAAGGATATGAGCGTATTCATAAGAACACTTTTTATTTTCGTAAATTCTTCCCTATTTCCACGAGCCAAGAGTAATTTGACGCCTACCCACACCATAATACCAACAAAAATTGGCGCTGAGAGAATAATCAGGAAGTTGGTCACATTTTTAACAAGATCAACAAAACCAGCAAAATCACAGGCGGTCGTGGAAGCAGAATTACTACTACTGTAGCTTGTGCCCAATTGATTACCATTGCCGTTGCCGCACGGCACCAGACCACCGATACCATTAAGTGCTGGCTGGGCGGCTGCTACAGGCACAGCAACAACAAGACTGCTTATGGTCACTAGAATAATCAAGACTGAAAAAATGTGTATTGAATGGCGAAACATATTTTTACTGAAGTGAAGCGGTTAGAGCGCTTTGAGCAGTATTGACCGCTTGCTCTGGATCAGCTTGACCAGACGTAACACTCGTAACCATTGTCTGAAAAATGTTATTCGTGGCGGTAGTATTCGGGTCAATCCAACCAACTGCCCAAAGAGCAGATAGATTAAATACTGGCTCAATCGGATTAGCAGGATTCGCAGAGAGAGAATCAATACGCGCCGCCGGTAAACCCGTAAGCGTATTCCATACTCCCGCGGCACTTTGCGAAGTAAGCGTGAGAATATCGGTAACAGCCGTAGCAGCGTTTGGTGATGAACGCACAACGGCAAAACCATAGAGATTGCCATACGTGGTGGACTGAATCGAACCGGACGACTGACCACTTTGATTTTTATCACGTTGCGGCACCGTTGTTACGTCAAAATCAAGGTTGGGATTTTTTTGAGCGAGAATATTGTATTCACTAGCAAAACCGAAATAAAACGCTAGTTGATTGGCAATAAATAAATTTTGAGAATTTTGTAAAGCACTGTTCCAACTGTAGGTTGCTGATGTTGGATCAGCAAATTGGGTATAGAACGAGAGAGCGGCAGCTGCTGCTGTTGACGCACCATTGCCGGCACCAATGACTGCAATAAGATTACCGTTAGCATCTTGACCGACAATGGGATTGCCGGCCTGCAATATAAGCAAAGATAGAATGGCTTTAGCATTGTTGATATTTACATAATCACCAAGACCGACCGTGCTTTGCGTCACATTGTAGGTTTTATCAGTCACCGTTAACTTAGGTACCATTGCTACTAACTGATTCCATGTTGTTGGCGGCGCAGCAATACCGGCGTTGGAAAGTAGCACACGATTCCAATACATCATCAATGGATCTACGCCAATAGGAAAAGCTATGGTGCCCTGCGAACTAAGATATAAATCCGCTTCAGGAATAAAGGTATTTAAAAAGGTGCGCTGCGGGTAGTATTGATATGGAATTGTTATTAATAAACTGTTATTGGAAAAAATTTGATCTTGCGTACCCAAAATTACATCTGGCCCTTTACCAGTAGCAATAGCCTGTACTAAATCTGTGTTAAATGTTGCTGGATTTTTTTGCACGTAATAAATATTTGCGTTTGAACCTGCCACCTTATTAATAAACGATGTCATAGTAGCTTGATCAAACGTGCCCCAAATAGTGATGGGTGGAGTTTGATTAGACGAACCGCCTCGATAGAGGGCAAAGGAAAAAATACCAGCAAGAATAAACAGACCGAATACCACAAGTAAGATGATTTGAAACGTTGTTATACCTTGATTGTGTCGTGGTCTGTATCTCATAATTATTTTCTAAAAATTAATCCCCAATGGTGGTCACCAGCAGGAATTGTATTCACTTTCGTAAAGCCAGCTTTTGTAAAAAATTCTTCTGCAGCAGCTGCGGTAACTACATACTGCGGCTGCGGACCAGTACTACCGAAACTGCCCGCCCAATCAACTACAAGCACGCGACCACCCGACTTTAAAATCCGTTTTACTTCTGCCACAAACGCTGCTGTATTTTCTATTTGAAACAACACATTGCAGGCGAGCACTGTGTCAACACTATTGTCGGCAATATGCGAGCCGCGCAAACGATCAACATCACCGTGCAAAAAATGAATATTGGTGAGGTGCTCATACCGAGCGTGGTTAGCAAGGCGCGCCAACACTTCTTTTTGAATTTCCACCGCGTATACCGTACCAGCAGGGCCAACAATCTTTGCTGCCGCAAACGTGTAAAAACCAGAGCCAGCGCCCAAATCGGCTAGCACCTGTCCTTCGTGTACACCCAACCGTTCTAAAATATCGGACGGACTGGAAAATGCCATACCTACTAGTATAACAAATCGAGCGTAGTTAGAAACTGCGTTACTAACAAAATAATCCCCAAAGTATTCTTTGAAAAAACTAATACTGAAAGTGAGGTTTACAAAATTACTCCAGAAGCAATAGCATCGCCTTCGTATAATTTCATAATGCGCACGCCTTGCGTTTGGCGACCGAGCGACGGGATCTCGTTAATGGCAACGCGAATGACCTGACTCTTTTTGGACATGGCAACGAGCTCGTCTTCATCTTCAGTGACAACTTTAGCAGCAATAACATCGCCAGTTTTAGCGGTAACTTGAGCGGTTTTAATACCAGAACCAGCACGCTTTTGTACTTTATATTCAGCGAGATCGGTCTTTTTGCCGTAGCCATTTTTCATAACGACAAGAAGCGCTGGATTTTTAAAATCTTTTTTAACTGCATCGGCACTGATGATTTGATCGCCCTTATCCAACCGCATCGCAGTAACACCAGCGGCAGCCCGACCCATCTCACGTATATCTGATTCTTTAAAACGAATAGACTGACCTTTGGCGGTGGCCAACATTACGTCATCACCACGACCCACGAATTCGGCCGAAACAAGTTGGTCGCCCGTGTCCAAACGAATAGCGATGATGCCGGAACGACGTACGTCGGCAAATGCGGTGGCAGCCGTCTTTTTGGCCACACCGCCACGAGTAACCATAAGCACCGAGAGCGCACCCAAAGCTTCACCTTTTTTTGTTTCTTTCGGCATCGGTAAGATTGATGTCACTTTTTCACCCTGTTCCAGAGCCAAAAAATTCATAATAGATTTACCTTTCGTGGCGCGCCGACCTTCAGGAATTTCAAACATCCGCATTTGAAACACTTTACCGAGATCAGTGAAAAAGAGAAGGTCGCTGTGTGTGCTTGTGGTAATGAGGTGCGTAACAAAATCTTCCTCTTTAGTATCTAAATCGACAACACCTACTCCCCCACGGCGCTGCTTGCGATATTCGCTTGGATCAGTGCGTTTAATGTAGCCGCCCGCAGTGAGCACCAACACTGATTCTTCATCAGCTACTAAATCTTCAGCCGAAAAACTTTTGGCGGCGTGTTTAACCACTTTTGTGCGCCGTTCATCACCATATTTTTGCTTGATTTCAGCAAGCTCAGTTTTGATAATACCAAGCAATTTTTTAGGACTAGCCAAAATCTCTTTGAGCTCCTTAATGAGCACTTGCACGGCAGTCAATTCATCTTCTATTTTTTTGCGCTCCAGACCAGCTAGGCGCTGAAGCTTCATATCCAAAATAGCCGTCGCCTGTCGCTCCGAGAACTTAAACTCTTTCATTAAAGCAGCGTGCGCGCTCGGTGTATCTTTTGATTTTTTTATGAGCGCAATGATTTCATCAATATGATCCAGCGCTTTTTTCAAGCCAATCAAGATATGTTCACGCTCCTCGGCTTTGCGCAAATCGAACTCGGTGCGACGACGAATAACCGTGCCACGATGCACGAGAAATTCTTGTAAAATAGTTTTGAGTGAGAGCGTCTGGGGAACGCCATCGACAAGAGCCACCACGTTAAGATGAAACGGCTCTTCTAGTTGGGTGTGTTTATAAAGATAATTGAGTACTGCCTGCGGGTTGGCGCCACTCTTAAGCTCAATGACGATGCGAATGTCGTCGGTTGATTCGTCGCGCAATTCACGCAAACCTTCCAGCTTTTTTTCGCGATGATGATCGGCGATGGATTGAATGAGCGAAGCTTTATTGACGCGGTACGGGATTGAGGTAATAACAATTTGATAGCTGCCGGATTTTGTCTCAATAATTTCCGCTTCACCACGCACCACAATGGCGCCTTTGCCGTTAGCGTAAGCATGATGAATATCTTTTTCACTGTAAATAATGCCACCCGTTGGAAAGTCTGGACCTTTGACGAACTGCATCAAATCCTCATTCGTGGCATCGGTGTTGTCTACAAGGTGCACCGCTGCGTCAACAATTTCACTGAGATTGTGGGGCGGCACGTTAGTGGCCATACCCACAGCGATGCCGAGCGTGCCATTCAATAAAAGATTGGGCACAGCGGCTGGCAAAACGGTTGGCTCTTTTTTAGTACCATCAAAGTTAGGACGGAAATCAACTGTCTCTTTATCAATATCACGTAACATTTCGCTGGCAATGCGTGACATTTTAGCTTCAGTGTATCGGTACGCTGCCGCACTATCACCGTCGATAGAGCCGAAGTTTCCTTGGCCAATAATGAGTGGGTAGCGCATAGAAAAATCTTGCGCCAATTTAACCATTGCGTCATAGACAGCCACATCACCGTGCGGATGGTAGTTACCAATAACATCACCGACGACTGTTGCTGATTTGCGAGTCTTGGCAGTGAAAGCTAATCCTTTCTCGTGCATAGAAAAAAGGATTCGCCGATGCACTGGCTTCAAACCGTCACGCACGTCTGGCAACGCACGATCAGTGATGACCGACATAGCGTAGTCAATAAACGCCTCACGCATCTCCGTAGAAATGTTGCGATCAATAACGTTCACGCGCGCCACGGGCGCGGCATCTATCACCGCTGTTTTTTTACCTTTATCAGCCATAGTTTTTGCTATTTTAACACACCCGTAGCTTCAATTCCACCCGCGGTGTGGCGCTTGTATGTATACCAGAAACGCGCGACTAATTACCAACTGAAATACCAGAATTATTTGATGAAGGACTGGTAATTAAAACGCCATTAGAAACGTAATATTTTAGATTTGTGTACGGATTACTGTTTTGCGTCACTTGCTGCTGTTGTGGTGTATTGGTAATAGTTACGGCGGAAGACGGTGGGTTAGTAGAATTTTGTGCCGAAGCAGAACCAGAAAAAATATTACTGAAATCACTTTTAAGCGAACTGAAAATTTGCGCGCCTTGGTTGAGAGTGCTTTGTAGCGACGCTGTCGTATTGGAACCTTGTGTAGCGGTGGTTGTTGCAATAATAGACAAACTGGCCGCGGCAGTTTGATTTACCGGAGAAATAGAGGCGGCATTAGCGGAAAATTGACCTGGTAACGTGCTCGCCCAACCAGCGGCAATGACGAGTGTTATAGCGCCGCTCGCCGCCACTGAAAATATTTTTTTGTGGTGGTCGGGCCATCGGCGAGCGGCGATGATAAAATCATGGAGACGATTCTGCATACTCTCTTAGTGTACACCTCTTATTGTTGACATGCTAGCACCGCCACGTCACCTTCTTTACCATCAAGATCTTTGCGTTTAAGCGTTACTTTATCTACCGGCGTTACATTTTCACCAGCTTCTTTTAAGAAAATTTTAAGTGCGTCTTTTGTGGCATGCGGTGTATCATACCCCAGTGGAATAATAAGCTTGGGCTCCAAAGAAACTGCCAGCTTGTACGCTTCTTGTGGTGCGAGTACGCCATCACCACCAATCGGTAAAAATAAAATATCAATCTCACCGAGTGCTTCTTTCGTCTGTGCAGGCAGACTGGCACTATCCAGGGCGCCTAAAATACAAATAGCAATATTGTCTAGGGTAAATGTATAGATAGTATTAATAAGACCGTCTGGGGTTTTGCCATACGAAGAGTGTGCGGGTAAACCCCGAATAAACACTTCGCGAATTTCATACTCTCCCGGTCCAGTAATAACGAGTGGTTGTTTACCGCCAAACGCCACCTGATCAGCACCATTAAAATCAGGGTGATTGGCGCTAATGAGACAGATATCGGCCCCGAAACGACTCGCTTTCATTGTTGAATTTTTGGAAATAGGGTTGGCAGCGACGATAAGGTCACCTACTTGCAACTTAAGAAACTGATTGCCTTGGGATGTGATGATCATGCCGCCAGTGTAGCAAATTGTAGACTCGATGTGCAATGCTCGTTTGCATTTTTTACATCATTCATATATAGTATGTGCCTTATTAGCAGTCATGTAAGTAATCCCGTTTCTTCCGCTACGCCAGACAAAACGGACCTTACGTGTTTTTTTATATTTACTAAATATGCCGAGAACAAAAAAGATAGTCGCCGAAGAACAAATTGAAACCGACGAAAAAAAGGACGATAAAGAAGAGAACGAGAAAACTGAACGTACCAAAAAAGAAGCTCCCAAAAAGGAAACTTTGATGGGAAAAATTATTACCGATAGTGTCACGCCACCATCGGTTGGCGACTTAGTTGAAGGACCCGTCATCTCTGTTGATAAAGGCGCTGTGTACGTTGATCTTGCGCCATATGGCACTGGTATCATTTATGGCCGTGAATTTATCGCGGCGCGAGATATCATCAAAAAAATTAACGTTGGCGACAGTGTTGGTGCTAAAGTCGTCGACACCAATAATCAGGATGGATACATTGAACTTTCTCTTAAAGAAGCCAAACAAGCCCTACTCTGGAGTGAGGCTCAAGACGCTATAAAAGAAAAACGTCTATTAGAATTAACAGTGACCGAAGCTAATAAAGGTGGTCTCATTATTAATTGGCAAGGTATTCCGGGTTTTTTGCCAGCTTCGCAGCTGCGCGCTGAACACTACCCCCGCATTTCTGACGGCAATAAAGATAGAATTCTTGATGAACTCAAAAAACTCGTCGGCGAACGCTTGCAAGTTATGATTATCACCGCTATTCCCAAAGAGAAAAAACTTATTTTCTCAGAAAAAACTTCACCTGATAAAGAAAAGGAGGATTTGATTAGTAAATATCATGTTGGCGACGAAATTGAAGGTATTGTTACTGGCGTTGTAGATTTCGGTGTTTTCATTAAAATTGAAGAAGGTTTAGAAGGATTAGTACACATTTCGGAAATTGATTGGGCTCTCGTTGAAGATCCGAAACCACTCTTTAAAATCGGCCAAGCCATACGCGTAAAAATTATAGATATTAAGGATGGAAAAATTTCTCTTTCCATTAAGGCCCTTAAACCAAATCCGTGGGTTACCGCAGCCAAAAAATACAAGAAGGGTGATACAGTATCAGCGGTCATTATTAAATACAACAAACACGGCGCATTAGCTTCTGTAGAAGAAGGTGTTGCTGGGTTGGTACATATTTCTGATTTTGGCAGTGAAGAAATTCTGCGTCGCTCATTAGAACTTGGTAAAAGCTATTCGTTTAAAATTACCCTCTTTGATCCTAAAGACCAAAAGATGGCTCTCTCAACAAAAGAAGTTTCGTAAAATTTACTCAATTATACTCAGTCATGGCTCGCGCGAGACCGGCCACTGGATCGCGCATAATACGTTCCACGGCCGCTTGTACGACCTGTGCAACTTTCTGTAATGTTGCCAGCTCAGTCGGTTTAAATTTTCCGATAATATGTTTTTCTACTGCGCGCTCACCAGATGGTTTTTTAAGTTTACCGCCCGGTGTTTGAGACGAAATACCAATTCGAAAACGAATAAATTCGCGTGTTTTAATAGCTTTAATGATTGATTCAACACCACGGTGACCCCCACTACCGCGATTATAAGAAATTTTTAGAACACCAAGTGGTAAATCTAAATCGTCATGAATGACAATAAGACGCTTAGCTTGGCTACTATTTTTAACACTCTGTTTAACACTATCACCTGAACGATTCATAAAAGTGTTGGGGGCAATACAGAGCACATCGTTGCCGTTCCATGTACCACGAGCCACCAACGCATTCTTTTTTTTATCAACAGAAAATTCTAAGTGTGCTTTTTTAGCTAATGCTTCAAGAATAATACGACCAGTATTATGCCGCGTTGCAGCATACGCTTCGCCCGGATTTCCTAAACCAACAATAACGTAGGACATTGTGTAACTATAGCAGAAAAAAAAGTGCTAGAAAATGTACCGAGCACTTGTGTCAAATGATACCATCGTAGTAAAATTAGTTTTAAGAAATTTTTATTTTAACTTTTTGTACTTTTTATGCCTCCTACCAACGAACCACCGCGCCAAAAAGAATCTTCAAATTTTTTGCGCGACTTAGTAGTGTTCGTGATTATCGCAATTCTGATTGTCATCCCCATCAGAATGTATGTTGCCCAACCATTCGTGGTCAGCGGCTCATCAATGTATCCAACATTTAAAAATGGCCAGTATCTTATTGTTAACGAACTCAGCTACCATTTCAGTAACCCCCAACGCGGCGATATTATTATATTCAGATACCCCCTTGATCCTAGCCAATATTTTATCAAAAGAGTTATCGGTTTACCGGGTGAAAAATTAACATTGACTGGCTCTAAAGTAACCGTGTGTAAAAACCCTCCAGGCTGCACCACGAGCTTTACCCTTAATGAACCCTATGTCCTTCCAGCCGATCAAAGTCAAAACATGATGACGGTAACGCTTGGTCCTAACCAATATTTTGTTATGGGTGACAACCGACATGCCAGCTCTGATTCTCGAGCATGGGGACCAGTGCCTCGCAACCTCATTGTTGGTACGCCACTCTTTAGACTGTATCCATTCAGTTCTCTAGGCGTCTCGCCCGGTACATACACCGAACCTACTGGGGAACAAAATTGAGTAGCAGTTACACTTTTTAAAAAATAACAAATCCATACAATGCCTACAGCGGAAAAACACAAAGTAAAACCAGTGATTACGCTAAAGCAGCAACCTGTCCACAAACCAGAAAAATCTTGGGATTATAAAACGACAACTATGGTCCCTGAAATGGCTCGCTATTACGGTTTTTTCCCTCTTGAACACACTCCTAAGTTAGAAAAACAAGACGAACGACTTGCTAGTGAATTTTCTGATCGAATTGGTATACTTTTCTCCATACCTGAAAAAATTGCTCTTCTACGTCAGTATTTTTCTCGAGCGGCTACGGCAAACCCTGTCGCTTTATTTTCAGAAAAAACAATCGGTCGTGGTGAGTATATTCAAGCTGAATATCATATTGATATCATTGGCACCGCCGAACCAACAGCAGAAACGTTACTTATAAAACTTTGCTATGAAATTGCTCGTGAACATTCCTACTCAATCCCCACCAAAAGCGAGATTGTTTTAAAAATCAACAGCGTTGGCGAGCGTGAATCATTTAATAGATTTTCGCGAGATATCACCGCCCACTTTCACCGCCACCTAAACGAACTCCACGCTGACTGTCGGCAAAATTTTAAAAAAAGTTCGTTCGCGCCAATTGATTGTAAACACACAGAGTGTCAAAATGCTCGCGCAACAATGCCTGAATCTGTTGGATTTCTTTCTGAACCATCTCGAAATCATTTTATGCGCGTCCTTGAACGTTTAGAGGCAGCTGAGACGCCATATATTTTTGATAAACAACTTGTTGTTGAACCAGACATTGTCCAACACACTATTTTTCGTGTTTCTCTTGATCAACCAGTGACTGAAAAAAATGAAACGTCCTCAGCGGACCACTCCATTGTCATAGCTCGTGGCGCCCGCTGGGGTGGCCTTGCCCGGCGCATGGGTTTCAAAAAAGATGTACTCGGTACAAGTGCTATTGTTAAAATTCCTATACACAAAAACAATCGCGAAACCCGAATCAAAAAAATGTCCACGCCCCTATTTTACTTTATTCATATCGGCTACGATGCCCTACTTAAAAGTCTCACTATTATAGAAAATTTACGTCGAGCAAAAATTGCTGTATATCACGCGTTACTTAAAGACACTATGGCTGTGCAACTTGGAAGTGCTGAATATCTTGGAGTTCCTTATATTCTTATTATGGGCCAAAAAGAAAGCGTTGATGGCACCATCCTCATTCGTCATATGCGAACACGTTCTCAAGAAACCGTACCACTCAATCGTCTTGCTGAATATTTAAAAAATCTCATTAAGAAATAATGAGGCTATATTCTTGCATAGTCATACCGCTTCTGGTATAGTATTCGCTCATGATAAATGTTGAAGTCCAAAAAACTGGTACCGAAAATCCGATGGGTGTTCTAAAACGCTTCACTCGCCGCGTCCAAGGAGCGGGAATTTTGCCACGCGTACGAGGTATTCGTTACGCAAAACGCACCGAATCCCGTTATGTTCGCAAGAAACGTGCTCTTAAGGTTTTGTCACGCCGCACCGAACGCGAACGTTTGACCAAACTCGGAAAAATCGCCGAGCCAATTGCTCGTCACTAAATTCGTGCCTGGTTTTTCACCTAGTACCATAGCTCCACAAATTAAAAAAAAGTTCGCTGCTATTAAACGGACGGTACTTGGTAACGCATACGATCTAGATATAAGTTTTGTCTCACCGCGCCAATCTCACCACGCCAATAAAACATACCGCGCCAAAAATAAGCCGACGAATGTTTTGAGTTTTCCTTTTGATACTAGCAGTGGTCAAATACTTATCTGCCCCGCAATCGCAAAAAAAGAAGCAACGATACTAGGCGTACCAATGAACGATTATATCTATTTTTTATTTATCCACGGTTTATTGCATTTGAAAGGTTTCGACCACGGCGCTACAATGGAGCATAAAGAGCAAGAGTACTGTGCGCTGTTTAACCTCAAGCTCGGCAACCTGTGGCACGAACAATAACAACCGGCATAGACCTCGGCACCAGCGGCGTAAAAGTCGTGGTGGCAGAGCTTGTCCACGATCGGATAACCAACAAAGTGGCACCGAAGCTTATTGCCACTGGCTGGGCCGAAACCCGTGGCTTACGACATGGCTATGTGATGAGTATTTCCGATGCAGCTCGTTCGGTTAGCGCCGCAGTACGTCAAGCGGAAAAAATAGCAGGGGTAACCCTCAAACGTGCCTTTGTTTCAGCGAATGGTATCGGCTTGGCCGCTTTGGCCAGCTTAGGATCAGTAACGGTATCGCGCGGCGATGCTGAAGTTGGCGATTTAGATGTTAATAAAGCTTTAGAGATAAGTGAGCACGATTTACCCAACTCATTCTCGCTCAATCGTAAAATCATTCACGCTATCCCCCTTTCATATAAAATAGATGGCAAAATAGTTTTAGGTCGACCGCAGGGTATGAAAGGTATGAAATTGGAAGCCCGCACTCTCTTTATTACCACCATCGAACAACATCTTCTTGATATGTTACAGGTGTTTGATGATGCTGGTTTGGAAATAGAAGATGTGTATGCCGGTCCACTAGCAGCTGGTCTTGTCACACTCAGCAAGACACAAAAAATTGCTGGTTGCGTATTGGCAACCATCGGCTCAGAAACCGTTTCTATTGCTGTTTTTGAAAACAATATTCCTATTTCACTTGAAGTGTTTCCTATCGGTTCAACCGACATCACCCACGATATCGCCCTTGGTTTAAAAATTCCTATTGAAGAAGCAGAAAAGATAAAAATTACCGCTGGTTCAAATATAAACTCAACGATGCATACATGGACTACACCAAGTGGCCTCTCGTATTCAAAAAAGAAACTTGATGAAATTATAGAGGCTCGAATGCACGACATATTTGAACTTATAGAAGGACATCTTAAAAAAATTGGGCGTTCGGGATTGTTGCCAGCAGGTATCATACTAACGGGCGGTGGTGCGATGAGTGCTGACATTGAAAATCTTGCTCGGTCAGTATTAAAAATTCCAGCAAAAATTGCTCGCCCAGCGTTTGATGCCGATCGTCACGGTCTACCTGAAACGCTCTGGAGCACTGCTCACGGCCTAGCTATTCTTGGCCTTACTCAAGAAAACGAATCATCGATGGGTATAAAAATTATCGGTCAAGCACGTAAGAGTTTTTGGGAGTGGTTGCGGCAATTTATGCCATAAAATAGCTGCATATCGACCTGTTCTTAAGCACAGCACGATTTTTTTAAAAATCAAGTGTTTTCTTTTTATATCGGTGGTACTATAACCACCAAAAACGTATGCCTCAAATAAAACCAGAAGTTGAAACATTTGCTCGAATTCGCGTCGTCGGTGCCGGCGGTTCTGGCAAAAATGCTGTTAACCATATGATAAGTTCAAAGGTTGATGGTATCGAGTTCATTGCTATTAACACCGATGCGCAAGATCTCCATCATTCTCTTGCCAAAAAGAAAATTCATATTGGAAAAAATGTCACTCGTGGTCTTGGGGCTGGCATGAATCCCGAACTTGGCAAACGCGCAGCTGAAGAAACTAAAGAAGAAATTCAAGAAGCTCTGAAAGGCGCTGATATGATTTTCCTTACTGGGGGCCCGGGCGGTGGTACATTCAGCGGTTCCGCTCCAGTTATCGCCAAAGTTGCTAAAGAAATGGGAGCACTTACTGTTGCCGTAGTAACCAAACCTTTTTTCTTTGAGGGTCAACAACGTATGCGTATCGCCGAGCAAGCAATAGAAGAGCTACGAAAAACTGTTGATGCTATCATTATCATCCCTAATGATCGTATTTTAAGCACGGTCAGCAAAGAAACCACCGCTCGCAATGCATTCGCGATGTGCGACGAGGTGTTACGTCAGGCCGTTCAAGGAATTTCTGATTTAATCACCACACCAGGCGACATTAACGTTGACTTTGCCGACGTGCGCGCCGTGCTGGATAATGCCGGCTCAGCCTTAATGGGCGTCGGTATTGGTTCGGGCGAAAAACGAGCTGAGGAAGCCGCTAAAGCTGCTATTAATTCCCCTCTTTTGGATATTTCCATTCATGGCGCCAAAGGTATTTTATTTTCTATTGCTGGCAGCGACGATGTCACCATGTTTGAAATTCAAGATGCCGCTAAAATTATTACCGAATCTGCCGATCCAAATGCAAAAATCATATTCGGTTCTATTCGCGATGAAAATATTAAAAAAGGCGAATTAAAAGTGACCGTTATTGCTTCCGGCTTTCCAGAGCCCAACAATCGCCGTTTTTCTGATATTCGTGACAGCAAAGTAGAGCGTGTATCACCAGAAAAGAAAACATCTGCTTCTGCTGATGAAAAAACTATCGATAGCGAAAAATCGAGTAATGGTATTGCGAGCTTTTTTGGAGGCCGTTCTACTGTTGTAACGAGCACGTTAAACGAATCTATTGAACACACTGATAAAGAAAAAGATCGCGCCCGTATTTTTAATAGCATCACCCCTAACCCTATTAATACCCGACCAATTCCAAAAACTGAAACAAAAATAGATATAAAAGACGATAAAAAACCAGATGAAAGTGATGATTGGAACGCCATTCCTGCGTTCTTGCGAAGATCAAAAATTAAATAGTCGTAATTCGAAAAACTCTTTTTCTTCTTGTGTAAACATTCAAACGTTTGTTATAATGTTTACCCTATGATATATGACACCATTATTATTGGCGGTGGACCTGGCGGTGTAGCTGCCGGCATTTATGCTGCTCGCAAGCGCCTACGCACTCTTTTTATAACCAAGGAGTGGGGCGGCCAAAGCAATGTTTCCGAAAATATCCAAAATTGGATTGGTACTCCGAGTCTTTCTGGTAGCGATCTCGCCCAGCGTTTTAAAGAGCATCTTGAATCGTACAAAGGCGAGTGGCTAGATATTCGTGAAGGTCTTTGGGTTTCTGCTATTCATAAAAAAACTGACGACATATTTGAAGTTGTCACCGGCAAAGATGTTTTCCTGGGCAAAACTATTCTTATTGCTGCCGGATCCAGCCGCCGCAAACTTGAAGTTCCCGGGGCTGCTCAATTTGAAAACAAGGGTGTTACCTACTGCGCCTCCTGCGATGGTTTATTATTTAGTGGCTTAGATGTTGCGGTGGTTGGCGGTGGTAATGCCGGTATGGAATCAGCCGCCCAGCTCTTGGCGTATTGTAAAAGTGTCACCCTTATCACCCACGGCCCCATTCGCGCCGACGCGGTGACCGTAGAACGCATCAAAGCCAATCCTCACTTTCACAATATTGAGAATGCTGACATTACAGAAATTACAGGTAATAATTTGGTGACGGGTATCACGTATCAAATAAAAGGCAGTGACACACCTATACAGCTTCCCGTGCGCGGCGTTTTTGTAGAGATTGGTCTCGTGCCCAACACCACTTTCGTCAAAGATCTTGTCACATTAGATACATTCAATCGTATCGTTGTTGACCCACGTACACAACGCACTTCTGTTGCTGGTATCTGGGCTGCTGGCGACTGCACCGATGGCCTCTTCCACCAAAATAATATTGCCGCCGGCGACGCCGTCAAAGCCTTAGAAGATCTCTACCTCTACACAAAACTACACCACTAGATACGTTTTTGAATGTGACCTCATCGGGATTTGAACCCGAGTTCCAGGCTTGAAAAGCCCGTGTCCTAGACCAGACTAGACGATGAGGCCAAAAATCGGAAAGACTGCTGAAAAAGCATACCATTTTTTGCTAAAAAAGCCATACGTGCTAGTATCTAAACACTCCAGCGATGGATGGGTGGCTGAGTGGTCGAAGGCACCGCACTCGAAACGCGGCAGGCCCGAAAGGGTCTCGAGGGTTCAAATCCCTCCCCATCCGCCAATGCCCGAAACGCTAATAAAATGGATTAGTATATAATAATCGTGTCGACTATTATATAAAACTAATGTAGTAAAAAATAATGAACAAATGCCAACCATTCGCTCTCGGCATCGCCATTGGCGTACTGGGAGCCCTGTATGTGTTCTTTTTAGGATTGGTTGCAATGGCTGGTTGGGGCAACTCACTCGTAACTGCTCTCTCATCACTATACATCGGTTACAGCGCCTCAATTGCCGGCGCAATCATTGGCGCTATTTGGGCTTTTATTGATGGCTTTATTACTGGTGTACTCATCTCTTGGGTATATAATAAAATCGCTCACCCAACAAAACCATAAACACCTCGGCAACAAAACTTTTTTTGATTTGCTATACTAAAGAACGTCGAAGTTAAAAAATTAAACTCATACTATCTATGGAAGCAAATACTAATCATCCGGAAGGATGTAAGTGCGTTGCATGCACTAATAAAAATGGTTACTGCGCATATTGCGGCAACCGATGGGGGAAATGGCACGGTTTCTTTATTATTCGTATCATTGTGGCTATTATTTTAGCGATCGTGATTTTCTGGGGTGGTTTTATGCTCGGTGAATTACACGCCGCTCTTGGGGGCTACGGCGACTATGGCTATGGCGGCTGGGGTCATGGTTTTGGTTGGAGCATGATGGGAGAAAACAATGGTCCAATGCCATTTTATTACTATCGCTCTGTCGGAAATCAAGTACCTGTCAATAATGCGCCCACAACACCAACACCAACAACAGTGACAAAATAGTTTTTTTGCCTAATTGGTTACAAGAAAAAGCGCTGGAGTTCCGGCGCTTTTTCTGATAGAATCATTTTCTATCGGGCGATTAGCTGTTTTGGTTAGGTCATTGTGTTTTTATTGGGCGATTAGTTGTTTTGGTTAGGTCATTGTGTTTTTATTGGGCGATTAGTTGTTTTGGTTAGGTCATTGTGTTTTTATTGGGCGATTAGCTCAGTTGGCTAGAGCGTGTCGTTGACGTCGACAAGGTCACAGGTTCGAGCCCTGTATCGCCCACCGCACGATAAAAAATCGGCGCGACCACGGGATGTGGTGTAACGGCTAACATACACGTTTCGGGTACGTGTGACTCCGGGTTCGAATCCCGGCATCCCGACCAAATGATTATCCTCGGTATTGAAACGAGCTGCGATGAAACAGCGGTGAGCGTTGTGGAAGCACGTGGCACATTAGATTCAACACACGAATCTGTTAGGTTTAACGTGCGTAGTCAAGCACTCTATTCGCAAGTTAAAATTCATGCGGCGTATGGTGGTGTCTTCCCCGCTCTCGCCAAACGCGAACACGCAAAAAATCTTGTACCACTTTTAAAAAAAGCTGTACATGACGCAGCTATAGAACAAATAAAAGAAAAATCAAATTTTAATGAAGAAAAAATAAAAAAGATTTTGGAACGAGAAACCGGTTTAGCTGATATGCTTTTAAAACATAGTGCGGATATAGACCGACCGGCTATTGACGCTATTGCCGTCACTGCTGGACCAGGTCTGGAACCAGCACTCTGGGTTGGTATTAATTTCGCTTTAGCTCTCGGCGAAATCTGGCACATACCCGTCTATCCCACAAACCATATGGCCGGACATCTTTTTTCACCACTGATTACCGCCGGCACAACTTTTCAATTCCCTGTGCTGGCGCTTCTTATTTCCGGCGGCCACACCGAGCTTGTCGTCGCCAAAGACTGGCAAAATCACAAGGTCGTCGGTCAGACACGTGACGACGCCGTCGGCGAAGCATTTGATAAAGTGGCACGCTTACTCAACGTACCGTATCCTGGCGGACCGGCAATCTCACGTCTGGCCCAAGAAGCGCGTGACGCAAACAGCACCCCGCAATTTTCTCTACCACGTCCCATGCTTGATTCCGGAGATTTTGCTTTTTCTTTTTCCGGCCTCAAGACTGCTGTGCTCTATTTGCTTAAAAAATTTGACAACATGACCGACGATGTACGCCGCCAGGTGGCACGCGAATTTGAAGACGCCGTCACCGACGTACTCATAACGAAAACCACCCATGCTATTGCCGCGTACGAGCCGCGCACACTGGTAATCGCCGGCGGCGTCAGTGCCAATGCTCACATTCGCGACGCTTTTGAAAAACTTGCCGCGAATTATCCTGACCTCAACCTTTATATTCCCCCCGTCACGCTTTCTACTGACAATGCCGTCATGATCGCCGCCGCCGCGTATATTTCTATCCTCAGCGGCGCCCAACCGGCCACAACCATCAAAGCCGCTGGTAATCTCACACTATAAAGTGCACAAACGGCCATTTTTTGCTAGTATTTCTCTCATGCAACCCAGTATTCCGAAAAAATTTCTCAAACCCTACAATCCTCAAGAAACTGAATCAAACATATATAAAACCTGGCTAGACAGTGGTTTTTTTAATCCCGACGTGTGCGTGCAAAAAGGCGTAACCCGCAGTGATGCGCCTATATTTTCTATAGTTTTGCCACCACCTAACGTCACTGGTACACTGCATATTGGCCACGCCACCATGCTCGCTATTGAAGACAGTTTGGTTCGTTTTGAGCGAATGCGTGGTAAGCGCACTCTCTGGCTTCCTGGCACTGATCATGCTGCCATCGCCACCCAGTCGCGCGTAGAAAAAAACCTTGAAAAAGAGAAAATTCGCCGCCACGATCTCGGCCGTGAAGAATTCTTAAAGCGTGTACACCAATTTGCCCAAGAAAGTCACGATACCATCACCGACCAAATCCGCGGTATGGGCGCTTCGGTTGATTGGAGTCGCGAGGCCTATACCCTCGACGAGCCGCGCTCGCGCGCCGTGCGTACCGCTTTTAAGAAAATGTACGACGACGGTCTTATCTATCGTGGCTATCGCATTGTCAACTGGGACCCCAAAGGTCAAACGACCATTTCCGACGACGAAATTGTGTACACTGAGGCCTCAACAACACTCTATACGTTCAAATATGCAAAAGATTTTCCTATTCCTATAGCCACCACCCGTCCGGAGACAAAAGTCGGCGACACCGCCGTGGCGGTACATCCAGAGGGAAAATATAAAAAATTTATCGGCACAGAATATGATGTTGATTTTGTCGGTGAAAAAATCCACTTGAAAATTGTGGCTGATACGGCAGTTGATCAAGCATTCGGCACTGGCGCTGTTGGTGTCACACCGGCTCATAGTCACACTGACTGGGAAATTGCTCAGCGCCACCAACTGCCGCTGAAACAAGTCATTGACGAATTTGGCAAAATGACCGTGCCCGCACCCCTGCTTGCCGGCAAAAAAGTTACCGAGGCACGCGCAGCTGTTGTAGATTGGTTGAAGCAAAACGAACTTGTAGAAAAAGAAGAAACTATTACCCACAATCTCGCCACTGCCGAGCGCAGTGGTGGTATTATAGAACCACTACCAAAGCTTCAGTGGTTTGTTGCGGTCAATAAGGAGTTTTCGCGCAACGGCGTTTCAACGACACTTAAGAAAATTATGCGGGAAGCAGTAGCGAGCGGCAGCATCAAAATTATCCCCGAGCGTTTTGAAAAAATTTACTTCAATTGGATTGAAAATTTGCACGATTGGTGTATCTCGCGACAGATTTGGTTCGGCCACCGCATTCCAGTGTGGTATCGTTCAAACGCCAAGAAAGAGGAAATATACTGCGACATAGAGCCACCACAAGGCGATGATTGGACACAAGACCCCGACACCTTAGATACCTGGTTTTCTTCGGGTCTTTGGACATTTTCCCCGCTTGGCTGGCCAAATCAAACTCCGGATTTTAAAACTTATCACCCCACCAGTTTACTAGAGACTGGTTACGATATTCTTTTTTTCTGGGTCGCCCGCATGATTCTAATGAGTGGGTATCTGCTCGACACTATTCCATTCCACACCGTCTATCTGCACGGCTTGGTGCGCGACAGCAAGGGTCGCAAGATGAGTAAATCACTCGGCAATATTATTGATCCACTAGAGATGACGAAAAAATACGGCGCTGACGCCGTGCGTCTTTCCCTCTTGATCGGCACCGGCCCCGGTAACGACAGTAAACTTTCTGAGGACAAAATCCGCGGCTACAAAAATTTTGCCAATAAAATTTGGAACGCCACACGATTTGTTTTGGAAAATACCGCCGATGTATCCTTAGAAACTAAACCACAACTTTCAGCAAAAAATGAATCCGACCTACAAGAATTTAAAAATTTTTCTCAAGACATTACCACCGATATCGAACACTATCGCTTGTATCTCGCTGCTGAAAAATTGTATCATTATTTCTGGCATACCTTTGCCGACAACATCATTGAGGAAAGCAAGAAAGCAATCGCGCAAAGCGATGAAAGCTTGGCACACAGTGCTCGCTGGACACTCGCTTACCTTCTCGTTGCTCTTCTTAAGTTTCTACACCCTTTTATGCCGTTCGTAACTGAAGCAATTTGGGAATCTCTACCAAAAAATTTAAAAACATCTGAACCTGAACTTCTTCTTATAGCATCATGGCCATTCCACTAGTTGCCCAATTTCTTAACGGCATACACAATTATCCGTCATATCTTGCCCTATCTGCCTTACTTGCTATTGCTGCAGGTATTGGCCCAGTTTTAGTGTGGTTGTGGATATGGGAACACGAAGACAAGCACCCTGAACCAGCAAAACTTGTTACCTACGCTTTTATCGGTGGTGCGCTTGGGGTTTTTGTTGCTTTACCTTTAGAAAGTCTTACCAGCAACATCTTCACGACAATTCCTCTCACGATTCTGGTGTGGGCCGCTATCGAAGAAGCAATAAAATATTCCGCGGCCTACATTACCACTCTCTGGCGAGCAGAAAACGATGAACCTATTGACGGCATGATGTATATGATTACCGCTGCTTTAGGTTTTTCCGCCGTGGAAAATGCTTTTTTTATTATCAGCCCAATTATTCACGGCAATTTCCATCTTGCCATCGCTCTTGGTATCAATCGCTTTTTTGGCGCAACAGTTATCCACATCATCGCCTCTGCAGCCGTTGGCTACGCTCTAGCGCTCGGTTTTCATAAACCACCAGCCAAACGAACTTTCTATACCACACTTGGGTTATGCACCGCTATTGTCTTGCACGCCGCTCTTGATTTATCTATACTATACAGCATAGGCGGCTCAGAAATAGATTCTCTGTATTTTATCTGGATTGGTGTCATTGCCCTCATTCTTATTTTTGAAAGAATTAAACATCTTAAAACCACATAATTAAATGTACTATGGCAAAAGATAAACGATCTTTTTTTGAACGATTAACTGGCAGTGTTAAAGTTGATGATGATATGGATACTTTTGAGCCGGCAGCAGAAGAGCCGCGACGTGTGCAACCCCGTGCTTCAAGTGGTCGATCGATCAACAACCCTGCAACGAGCGTTCGAGTCACTCCCAAATCAACGCCCGAGCCAACAACTGAATCCGAATGGTTAGAAGAAAGTGCTGAGGAAGGGCAAGTCGCGGTAGACGTATACCAAACCGCTAATGATATTGTTATAAAAACTATCGTTGCCGGCGTTCGTCCCGACGACCTCGATATCTCTATCACACGCGATATGGTTACCGTTCGCGGCCGGCGCGAAGAGCAAAAAGAAACCAGCGACGAGGATTATTTTCATAAAGAATTGTATTGGGGCGCCTTTTCTCGAACTATCATGCTACCAGAAGAGGTTGACGTAGAAGGCGCTGAAGCCTCACAAACGCACGGTCTTCTCACTATTCGCCTTCCCAAAATTGACAAACGCCGCCAAACCAAGCTGCGCGTCAAAACTGTTAGCTAAACTCATTAACTCCTCAATGGTGCCGAGGGCCGGACTTGAACCGGCGACCCCACGCTCTTCAGGCGCATGCTCTACCAACTGAGCTACCTCGGCATTTTTACAGTTTCGGTAACGATGGCAAATTGGCTATTTGACTCATCTTGTTCAATAAAGTATATAGCGGACTAATATAGGGTTGAATAACGTAATATGCTCCGAATGCGAGACCTATAATAATCACCCAATACGCTATTTGTAGCACCCGACCCCAAACCATTGAGGAATGTAACCGACGTAACATTTTATAATTACGCTCAGTCAATGTCGCCACACGCTCAAGAAGTTGACGTTCTTCGGGTGTCACGAAAAAACTATAGCAAAAAATTATGCTATAGTCTAGCCATCAGCAGCCTGATTCGCGCTATTGCCCTCGTAGTTCAATGGATAGAACAGCTCCGTCCTAAGGAGCTGATGTCAGTTCGATTCTGGCCGAGGGCACATGAAAAAATATAGTTTATTAGTCATTTTTATTCTAGGGACCTTCTTTGTTTTTCAAGATGCGTATGCAGCTACTTCCTACACCCGTATTTTCTACTATCGCCAAAGTCCTGCGGCTCAACAAGATTTTTTCAACCACGCCAATGCTATTGATGTACTTGCGCCACAGACGTATTCATTCACCGCAAGCGGCACGCTCGTTGGTAGCACCAGTCCTGCAATTCGAGTCTTTGCCGCCGCACACAACATACGCATCATGCCTTTGGTAACAAACGGCGCATTTAGTCAACAGGTAACCGAGGCACTCTTAGATAATCCAATCATAGAGAACGTGGCAATTGCCGCCCTCGTGACCGAAGCCAAAAAAGAACATTACTGGGGTTGGCAGATTGATTTTGAGCCAATGAACGCGCTCTATCGACAAAAATTTTCCGCGTTCGTCGCGAATGCTGCGACAATACTACACACAAACGGTTTGATTTTAAGCGTGGCTGTCGTTGCGCACACAAGCGACCGACCAGCCGACTACCCCGCCGGCTTTTGGCAAAGCACGGCGGGCGTGTTTGATTACACAACACTAGCTAAAAGCGCCGATTTTTTAAGCATTATGAGCTACGACGATCCGCTTTCCCATGGACCGGTCGTAGCGTATCCTTGGCTTAAAAAGGTTGTTGCCTATGCCCTCACCCACGTGCCGGCAGCTAAAATATCGCTCGGCATTCCGCTCTACTATTGGCAATGGAATAATCGCACTGGCCGACGCATAGGCATCGGTGGCGCTACAACTTTAGCTCGCAGTATTAAAGAGCATGCCAAGTCTGCACAATTTGGCTATAGTAGTTACGAAGCAGAATCATTTGTACGTTTTGGTTATACTACAATTTGGTACGAAAACGCTCGCAGCATAGCTACGAAAATCGCGCTCATTAAAAAAGCCGGTCTGGCCGGCTTTTCCGCATGGCGACTTGGTTTAGAACCATCCGCCATCTACACGGTAGTAGAAAAATAATTAGTTGATACTGAGCAATTCGCGTAAATGCGGCTCATTAAAACCAACAACCATTTCATCGCCAACAAAAATAACAGGCACGCCCATCTGACCACTTTTGTGCAACATTTCTTGACGTTTAACAACATCAGCGGCAACATCATAATCGGTAAAAGCGACGTTATGCGCCTTAAAAAAATCTTTGGCAGCGTGACAAAAGTGACAAGTTGGAGTGCTATATATAGTTACATTTTTCATAGAACAAAATTATAGCATGAGCGCTATTCGTACCGCAACGCTTCCATAGGACTCTTTCGCGCCGCTTGACGCGCAGGATAGATACCAAAAACAAGACCGATGACGGCCGACACCACAATACCGATAACTGCTCCCATATATGGAAAACTAAATTGCCAATTAAGACCAGAGAAGTGCACTATAGCAATAGCAATAATTGCAGAAAAGAATGTACCGAGGGCGATGCCAATAATACCGCCGATACCAGTTAAAAGAACCGCTTCAAGCAGAAATTGCATTAATATAGCACGATCTGTGGCGCCGAGCGCTTTGCGCAAACCAATTTCGCGCGTTCGCTCAGTCACCGACACAAGCATAATATTCATAATACCCACACCACCAACTATGAGTGAAATGCCCGTGACTCCCGTTAAAAGTAATGTTAAAGCGGTGGTAATAATACTCACCGTATTAGCAAGATTTACTTGTGTTTGAATAGTAAAATCATCTTTTGTTGGATCCGTAATATTATGATCGGAGCGTAACGTTAAGGTAATATCGTTCACCGTGCGATTAATATTTTGTACAGAATCAGCTTCAGCAATAATACGATGAAAATATTTTATGCCAAGAATATAATTTTGCATCGTACTCCAAGGAATAAAAACTGTTTGATCAGGATTTGTAAAAACGGATGAACCATTTGCCCCCACGACACCAACCACCACGAACGTCTGATTATCAAACATAATACGCTTACCGAGTGCAGATTGATTACCAAAAAGATTTGTTTCAACCTTGTGCCCAATAACGGCCACATGAGAGGCATCGGTCACATCACTATTAGTAAAAAAATACCCTTGCGTTAGGGATATGTTTATAATTTGTTGCATTGACGGGGCCACTCCATCAATTGTTGCTTGATACGTTTGACTACCGGCCGATACAGGGAAAATTGTCGTTTCTACCGGCGAAATAGCACTCAGGGTGGGAACATTTATTTTTTGTTGCAACGCTTTAAGATCATTTATAGTGAGTGAATTAGTTAAAAACGATGCGGCAATGGCTGAGGGGCTATTAACGTTACGCCCAGGAACAATAGAAATATTTCGAGGGCCAACACCTTGAATTTCTTGCATAATGAGTCCCTGTGCTCCTTGCCCAATGGATAGTACTAAAATAATAGCCGTGATACCGATAACGATACCCAGGATGGTCAATACCGAACGAGACCTATTCACCGTGAGCGCTCGCAGGGCCGTATTGAGACTATTACGAAAATTCATAAAAATTATAAGAAAATGTTATTTAACATACTCATCATCTGGTCGTAAGCGATGGAGAACTTTTTCATCACGCTCAATAACACCGTCCTTAAGACGAATGACTCGCTCGGCGTGCTCAGCCGTTGCTGTTTCGTGAGTAATGAGCACAATAGTTCTCCCCTGTTCTTCATTAAGCTTTTGAATAATACTCATCACTTGTTTACCAGACTTTGAATCAAGATTTCCTGTCGGTTCATCGGCAAAAATAACTTGAGGATTATTAACCAGCGCGCGCGCAATAGCAACGCGTTGACGTTCACCACCAGAAAGCTCACTCGTTTGATGTTGCTCCCGATGTCCCAAACCAACCGCTTCTACGGCCTGACGAGCCATCGTATTCCATTTTGCTTCCGGAACTTGGGAATATGCGAGGGGCAATTTTACATTTTCCAAAACCGTCGTACGCGGCAATAAATTAAAAGCTTGAAATACGAAACCCATTTTTGCATTACGAATATAAGCTTGTTCATCACGACTGTACATTTCAACATTCTTGCCATCAAAACGATACTGACCAGCTGTTGAAATATCCAGCAACCCTAACAGGTGCAGCAAGGTTGATTTACCACTACCAGAAGGCCCCATAATGGCCAGAAATTCTCCTTCTCGCACATTAAAACTTACATCGCGCAACGCCACCGTCGTAGTTTCGCCACCATCAGAATAGGTTTTACTCACGTGTTCGACTTCAATAACATTCATACGTAATTTTAAGAAGCATTATCACCAGGAGCGTATGTTACAACCTGCGTGCCTGTGGCAATACCACGTACAATCTGCACCATACCATCAGAGCCTTTAAGACCAGTGATGATGGGCACATAGCTCCACGTGGTCCCATTAGAATTCAGTACACGCACCGTCGTGGAACCTCCTCCTTGTAAAACAGACCGAAAAGGAATAGCTAAAACATTATGAATAGAGTCTGTAGTGATATCAATATTTGCGGTCATACCCGAGCGAATGCGACTATCGGGCTGATTAAAATGCAGCGTCACTTTGTACGTTGGCACACCTTCAACAAGCGTGTCGGCAGGATCGATTTTGGTTACGGTAGCTGGAAAATTAACCGTATCGCCAAACGCATCAAGCGTAATATTAGCCGGATCACCAACTGCCATCCCAACAATGTTTGTTTCTGGTACGTCAACCGTCACTTTATACATATTATTGGACATTTCAGAAAATTGAATCGTGTTGGCAGCAATTAAATCACCGACTTGCGGAGTAATTTGAGTAATAATACCGTCAAACGGCGCGGTAACGCGCGATTCATTATCTTGGGCTTGCCAATTAGCAACATTGGCTTGGGCTTGAGCGATTTGCGCCACCAGTGCCGCAGTGCTTTGCGGACGAGTAGTAACTAGATTGTTTTCTGCTGTTGTTATTTCACTCATTGCTGACGACACTGCTGCTTTGGCCGCATTAGCTGTAGCGACATATGCCGCTGCATTTGTTTGTGTGGGACCACTGGTTTGAGCATAGGCATTTGCTGCAGCCACCAGATTATTCATAAACGAGGTAACCGTGTTCATGTATCCTTCCGAATCGAGAATAAGTGTCTCTGCAACACTTGTACTAGCCGTACTTACTTCAGCGTTCCATTTTTGCAACAGTACGATAACGCCAACTTGCGCATTTTCTATACTGCGCTCTTGGGCTTGGGTCTGAGTTGGAATAAGTAAGGTTGGATTTGCCGACTGCGAACTCTGAAAAAGTGAATTGGAATAGCTATTTACAGCATTTTGTACTTTATTATACGCATCAATAGCAGCAACAACAGCACTACGCTTTGCATTAGCGTAGTTGATATCCGTATTGGTTTGATTCGTAGCAAGATTCGCTTGCGCTTCTTGGAGTGCAGCTTGAGCTGAAAGGAGTGAAGCTTTAATAGTTTGATCATCCAAACTAGCGATAAGGTCACCGGCTTTCACATATTCTCCCACGGTGACGGGAATGCTTTTAACAACACCGCCGATTTGAAAACCAAAATTTGCTTGTGCTACTGGTTTAACATTGCCCGTCACACTGACAATACTGGTGATCGTTGTCGGCTCAGCTGTTGCCGTTTCAATACCAGACGGCTTAGGTTGCGTCACGAAAAAAACAATACCGGCAACAATAAGAATACCGATACTTAAAACTACATATCGTTTTTTAAATTTCCTTTTAATAGCAGTTATATATTAGCATATTTTAGCGATTGCTCTCAATCCTTTTTGATAAAAATCCTACTGGTATATAAGAATTCACAACTAAAAGTTACCGGTGCGGGATAGGAGAATCGAACTCCTGTCTAATGCTTGGGAAGCACTCGTTTTACCACTAAACTAATCCCGCAGTTTTACTTGTATGCCTAGTCGTTATTGTCCACTACTCGTCGCCACTGTGCCAGAACCTTCAATAATTATCAAATTTTCGCCTGGTTTAGCAACATTAAAAGTTGAGCGAATAGCTTCATCTACTCCCTCGGGTGTTTGTAAATGGGCAATTTCCTGCGAAAGGGTCGCTTTATTTTTCAACAGTCTTTGGTTTTGAGCGGCAGCACCTGCAAGTTCAGTAGCCGCATCACGTTCTTTACCATAAAGATTCCACACCGAGCGACCAAGCAATACTACAATAACAGCCAACACCACGATAACAAGCGGTGAAAAAAGTATATGAGAGATTCGGCTGCGGCGCTTTTTTTTTTGTTGAAATTCTCTCATATCATGCTATTATAGCGCATTATGCTTTTGAATAAACGCCAGAGAAAAGCTCTTAATGTTTTGATGATTATAGTTTCCATCGTCGTTGCATTAGGCATGATTCTTCTCTATATGCCAGGATTCTTTTAGAGAATTCACAAAAAACCCGCTGCGCAGCGGGTTTTTTTGATAGATTGTGTATGAGCTATTTTTCGTCGCGCATCATTTTAAGGAAGACATCTTGGGGGATAGTAACACTGCCACGCTCTTTCATCTTCTTTTTACCTCGCTTTTGTTTTTCCAAAAGCTTCATTTTTCTGGTCACGTCGCCACCATAGAGGTAGCCAGTAACGTCTTTACGTAAAGCTGAAAGTGTTTCAGAAGCAATAATGCGGCCGAGAGCTTGGGCTTGAATTTTAGTAACAAAAAGTTGACGCGGTAGAATTTTATGCAGTTTTTCTACAGCATTACGTGCTTCTTCTTCTACTCGTCGACGCGAAACGACACGCGCGAACGCTGGCACTGGCTCATCGGCAACTAAAATATTCAAGCGCGTCACATCAGCTACACGTTGCTCTCCTAATTCGTATGAAATAGAAGCGAAGCCGGACGAAACACTTTTGAGCTCATCAAAAAAACCGCGCATCATTTCGCGTAACGGCATCATTAAGGAAATACCGGTGCGATTATCACCAAATGTTTCTGTCTCACCGGTTTCAGCCTCATGTTCATAGAGAAGGGTCAGAATTGGTCCGAGATACTGGGCTGGTGTGATAATGTTTGCCTTGACCCATGGCTCACGAACTTCTTTAATGTGCCCATCGTCAGGAAAAAAAACTGGTGAATACACAATTTCCTTTGTACCATCCACGAGCGTGATTTCGTATGTGATACTCGGTGAAGTAACGATGAGGGTAAGATTGAACTCACGGCGCAAACGCTCAGTGACAATTTCCATATGAAGCATACCTAAAAAGCCGCAGCGAAAACCTCGGCCGAGTGTGCCCGAGGTTTCTTCTTCAAAAGCGAGTGATGAGTCGGAAAGCTTTAAGCGACCGAGAGCTTGACGCAGTGCCGGAAAATCATCTTGACTTTCTGGATAGAGCGACGCCCACACTACCGGCCGCGGCATTTCATAACCTGGCAACGCTGGCAGTGCTGGCTTATTTGCTGGACCAAGAGCCGCAAGAGTATCACCAACCGAGGCAATACCAGCTTCTTTAATACCAGTAACAATATACCCTATCTCACCTGCACCAAGCGCCACGACGGACTTTTCTTCCGGCGCAAAAATGCCGACTTCTAATACATTAAAAATTTTTCCGGCAGCAACAAAGCTGAGCCGATCGCCTTTTTTGACAGTACCATCAGTTGCACGAATATACACAATAACGCCACGATGATTTGAATACTGGAAATCAAAGATGAGTCCGCGAAATATTGTTTCATTCGTCATATGTGGCGGTGGCACCCGAGCAACAATTGCCTCCAGTAGTTCCGTCACTCCTTGACCTGTCTTACCAGAGCACTCCAAAATTTCGTTTGGCAAAATACCAAGTACGGAAGCAATTTCTGCTTTTGTTTCGCTAATCCGAGCCAACGGCGAATCAATCTTGCTTACCGCCGGCACAATCACCAGTCCCTGCTCTCGGGCCATAGAAAGTGTAGTGAGCGTTTGCGCTTGAACACCCTGCGTAGCATCGACCAAAAGAACACAACCCTCCACTGCTTTAAGTGCCCGCGAAACTTCATAGGAAAAATCGATATGTCCGGGAGTATCAATCAAATTCAAAACATATACTTCACCGTTGTGCTGATACTCCATTCGCACCGGTTGCATTTTAATGGTAATTCCCCGTTCCCGCTCTAGCTCCATAGAATCCAACACTTGGTCACGCATTTTGCGTCGTTCTACCGTGTCGGTTACTTCTAACATACGATCAGCCAGCGTTGACTTGCCATGGTCAATGTGGGCAATGATGGAAAAATTACGAATGTGACGAGAGTTCATAGCGCCATACTACCAGAAAATCGTCTATGCGCCAGATGGATCGGGTGGCACCACTTCCCGTTTCCAAATACGATGATGTAGAGCACGAGCCACTTCAAAAAGCTCATGATTGCGGAAAAAATACAAAATGCCCAAACCAACAATGATTGCCACGAGACCGGCAATAAAACCCTGCAAAAAGACAGCTATAGTGGTACTCATTGTAACTACATGTCCGTGTAATCCAAGCGTAAAAGCCAGCGTGGCGAGCGGCGCACCTGGTCCAGTAGCATTCAAAATATCGGAAAGACCTAAAAGCGGTGCCAGGACACTTAAGAAAAAATAGCAGACGACACCCATAATGATTGATGCAGAAAAAACTTCAAATACCGATCGAATAACCGAGCGAGTAAATCCGGGAAAATCACGCTCAAACGCATACCAGTGTAGCAGCATATTCACAAACATACCGAGGGTGAAACCGAGCGGCAACATAAGCACTTCGGTGCCCGGCACATTGTCGACGCGAAAAAGCGCCTCTATAAAAAAACGAAATAACGGCCACGACTGAAAAAGTTGCAATAAACCATAGGCACACCCAACAATGAATACCGCAGAAAAAACATTCATGAGTAGTGGTTTAGCTGTATTGGTACGCGAATAATAGGCGCGTACAAAAAGCGTCACCAAACTTTGCGGAATGAGTGACAATGTAAAAAGAGCCAGAGCTGCAGCAGTCAAACGGGTATCTGTCCAAGTAAACTGACCAGAACCAAGAATGACGCGTACAATCTGTGCTCGTACCACAATAAAGAGCGTCATTACCGGCAGTGACCAAAAAATGATGTGGCGCGTTGATACTACCATCTGCTCCACAAAACGTTTTGTGTCACCATTGACAAAGTGTCGCGTCAATACCGGAAATGCTGCTAGGGCATAGCTGGTACCGATAATAGCCAACGGCACCGATTGTAAATTCCAAGAAAAATTAAAGGCGGAAATAGCACCACTCGCTAAACCGCCGGCCATCACAATGAGAAAAAATTCAGCAATCTCATTTGATGAAACCGTAATCGTACGTGGAAAGGACGTGAGCACGACTTCACGAATAATGCCGCTGCGAAAATTAAAGGTAAATTTTGGAAATAGTGCTTTCTTCCACACAAACGGCAACTGGATAAACATATGCATAAATGCCCCCAAAGCAACACCCCAAGCCAAGCCAGCCAAACCAAAACGTGGATAGAGCACCACCGTACCCACAATAATACCGATGTTATAGAGCAACGGCGACAGCGAATAGATGAGGTAGCGGCGGTAGATTTGAGTAATACTGGAAAAAAAGTTTGAGAATCCTAAAAACACTGGCGAGAGGAGCATAATGCGAGTCATCGCCACCAACGTACCCGCATCACCACCATTCATCAGAGTCGGAAAAAAAAGATGCATCAAAAACGGCGCAAACGCATACGCGATAAGCGCCGTTACACCAATAATCAAGAAGAAGGCCGAAAAAATACCATCAATGAGTTCCTTAGCTTCACGCTCACTACGCTCCAACCGTTCAAGTAAAAATGGAATAATAACGCCACCAGCAACAATAGAACCCATAAGGGCATAAATGAAATCGGGCACACGGAATGCCGCATAGTAGAGATCTAGTGTTCGGCTCTCGCCAAAGTAGTTGGCAAGTAAGTGATCTCGAATAAACGCGAGAATAGTTGAGCCGATGGAAAACGCTGCGAGCAAATACGCTGCTTCGTGTAAGCCGCCGATTTCTCGGGCAATGAAGTTCCAGAATCGCTTAACCATTTCTTATCCGTTCAGTTGGAAATTTTGGTTTATATTAAGGTTTCTTTATTACAGGAGAAGTCGGATTGGAAACCGTACTACCAGTAGTCACATCTTTAATCGGTGGTTGAGAACCTTTTTGTGGAGTACTTGCTGGTGGTGTTAAACCGGCAAGTGGACTATGACCAGCTTTGAGATTAGTGACAATTGCCGCAATGGTAGTATTGTTCGGATTTGAAGCAGCAAGATTTTCAAACTGAATAAGAGCTGCTTTTGTGTCACCTAAATTTGCTTCAGATAAACCGAGGAAATATTGCGCATTCGCATATTGCGGCACAAGATTCACTGCTTGCTGGAACGAGGCTGCGGCATTTGTCCAATCTTTTGTGTCGTAATACAACAATCCAAGATTAAAGAATAAACCAGCGCTTTGGGGGGAAGAAATTATTGCTGCCTGTAATGACTTAATAGCGTTTGCTGTTTCTCCTTGACTGGCCTGAATTTGAGAAAGCAAGAAAATAGCATTCGTATAATCACTCTTAAGAGCTAGCGCTTGATTAATATCGGCCGTAGCAGTGGCCACAGCATTATGTGCTATATCAAGCTGGGCTAAAGCAAACGGCACAGAGGGATCAGTGGGATCAAGTTTCTCAGCTTGCCCATAATATGCTCGTGCTGCAGTATAGGTACTTGTGGCATTATCAAACGATGCTACTGAACCAGCGATTTGACCAAGTAGTAACCAGTTTTGATAATCGGTTGGATCAATATTTCGTGCTGCGAGAGCAGCTGCCTGTGCTTCGTTGAGATACCCTCGAAATTGATTTGCCATTGCGCTTTGCGCCGCACTCGTTGTTGCTAAAATTTGCTGCATACTTGTCAAGTCAAGTTGCGCCAGACTGCGATAGTAGAGTGGATCTGCATTAAACTGAATTGCTCGTACAAGATTATCGTGAGCAGCAGAAACATTTCCATTCACACTTGCATCAGCAACAGCAGCGTTGAAATAAATAACAGAAACAAAACGACGAGTCACACCATAAATCGAAATGAGACCAACAAGAAGTAAGACAACGAAAACCAAAACTGACACGAAACTCGTTTTTGGATTTGTTGTAAAATCAAATTCCCAAGAACGTACAAGGGATGTTTCAGCAATTGATCCCAAGAAAAGACCGGTGAAAAAGAATGTGAGCACCAGGAGCGCTGCCGATGGTACTTCAACAACCGTAAAAATCCAGAAATAAAGAGCGATGATAAAACTGGAAACCGTCACGTACTCAGCAAACACATTTTCTTTTCGAGCAAATAAAGATCGAAAACCAAGCCATAAAAAGAGAGCAAAGAAACCGAGCCATAGCACAAAACCAATTGGACCAGTTGTAATGAAGAATGTTGGAATCAAACCGACACCATAACTAAAAATAACACTCCAAAATGGTGTAGCATTGATACTTACCGGTCGAGCAAGTAACCATTCATACGAGAAACGATTAGGGCCTGTACCAATTATTGGACTGGTATGAAGCGTTGCGCCGGCCACATCGAGCGTACCTTGCAAAGATGGCCGCACTTCTGTTGATGGAACAGAAAGATTGCCAAGAAAGCCTATATTGAAGGGTTGATTTGCAAGTGTTGTATAAACATTTCCTCGAATCAAAATGAAAATAATTGAGACAATGAATATAACGAGTGACGCCCAGGGCAAGTGACGACTGCGCGAGACATCTCCTGCTGATTGATCATCACCAGCAGCAACTTTCTTAAAGGAAAAATTGTAAACGAAGAAAATAATCGCTGAAGCCGCCAAGACATACCACACATCAGAAAAATTGACCACCGACAGCATAAAAAGCGCTACAATCATAATGACAGTGAAGAGGTATTTGTATTTTGCTTCCAAGGCCAATAACTCTAACGTGATGAAGGCAAACAAAACTACACCACCAAAATAAATGCCCAAATCATTCCAATTCCCCAAAATACTTGCGGCAGGCGATGAAAAAACACCAAACGAAAGAACCTGAGGAGCAAACAAATGTATAAACTGAAATAAGGCAACAACAATAAAAGAAATAAAAAATGCCAAATATGCATACGCACTACGACGCGTACCTTTAAAAAGAACCGAAACAAGATACCCGAGCACAAAGAGAGCTGTAATAAAAGCGAATGTACCAACTTCATAGGCTTCACCAATGAGCGAGAGTGATTGATTAGGAGAAAAGAGCGACGTTATAAGAAACCATAGAGGTAACGCCAAGAAAAATAGATAAATCCATGAACGAGGTAGTATGAGTTTGCCGTCTTTAAGACGCGCCACGATCCAAGCTGCCGCCGCAACAATAACCACCACAAACAATAAATAGGCTTTAGCAGATTGTAGTGGAACAATAGCCGACGGAATAAAAAAAACAGGCGCCAAAAAAAGTCCGAGTAACAAAGTCCAAAAGGATACCTTATCTGCCCTATTTTCGCCATGTGCCATTGACGATGAGGAGTCCAATATCTTATCTTCGTTCATAATAATTTTATCTTTAAATTAAACCTCGTATAACAACTTTCTATTATAGTGCTATCACCTCAACGTAGCAATAGGAAAAACCAGGCCTTTAGGGCCTGGTTTTTCTTGATTGTGCTGTTTGTCTATAAGCCGAATTCTGTCTAAAAACAAAAGAGGAACCGTGCTGACATTGCGTCACTGCCATCATTCCCCCATTATTCTCGAGATTCGTATTTGCCTTGGTTAATAGTTGCCTATCAACTCTTTGCGACTCATCACAGTCGTCCTAAACGCGTCGGCATTTAGAGTACTGTGATACGGTCTTGCACCAAAGTAAGGATTTAGCCGTTTCACTCTGATATTACTACCAGACTCATCCTTGGTAGGATGCCTTCGGCTTTCGCTTCCGGCGTCTCTGTTCGCACCTCGCACGTCACCGTGTGCGGGCATTACCCGCTACTTGCTGCATTAACAAAAAATTTTGCCAATGCTGGTGTTCGGACTTTCCTCACTTCCAATAGTACTTTGTGTAAAAGAACTATCGAATAGCGCACGAATCCAACAAACAGCGTTGGCATTGTACCACAAAAAATTTCTATAGTAAAATGGCTTTAAGAAACCTGCAACAAATCTTTAAAAATTTTGGTGAGCAATTCTGGTTTTGCCGCGCCACGAGTAGCTTTCATAGCCTGACCAATCAGAAATTGCAAGGCAGCTTGTTTGCCAGCTCTATAATCAGCAACAACCTTAGGATTATCGGTAATAATTTTTTGGGCGATGTTCTGTAATTCACCTTCATCGGTTTTCTGAAGTAATCCTTTTTCTTCGGCAATCGTTTGTGGATGACCACCAGAACTAAACAATAGAGCCAAAATATCTTTAGCTGCTCGCGAGCCAATTTTTCCTTCGGCAAGCATTGTAATGAGTGAAGCAAACGCATCATGAGCAATGGGATGTGTCTGCCAGTGAGTTGGTTCCTTTTTTACTAAACCCAAGAGATCCGATGAAAGGTAATTTGAAGAAAGCTTTATTTTTTTTGTATCACCCCCAAAATCAGCAATGAGCTTTTCAAAATAATCCCCCCATTCCGGCTGCGTCACAAATAATTCAACATCCTCCGGGGGAAGATTGAAATCTTTGACATAACGTTCACGCCGAGCTTGGGGCAATTCACCAATTTCTTTTTCCAACTCGGCGCGCGCACATTCAGGAATTTTGCTTAGATGAAGTTTGGGTAAATCTGGATCAGGAAAATAGCGATAATCATGCGAATCTTCTTTTTGACGCTGACTAACGGTGGCCTCTTTGGTTTCGTTCCAGCCACGCGTTTCCTGAACAACAACTTCTCCTTTTTCGAGAAGTGTCTGTTGACGCTCTAGTTCGTAGACGATTGCCCGCTCAACCGCCCGAAATGAATTAAGATTTTTCACTTCTACCTTAGTGCCAAATTTTTGCGCATCAGCACTCACAGAAATATTTGCTTCCACCCGCATCTCTCCTTTGTCCATATTTGCTTCGGCCACACCAAGATAACGCAACAGTAACTGTAATTCTTTTGCGAAACGCACCGCCTCTTCAGCACTGTGTATAACCGGCTCAGTTACTAATTCCATAAGCGGCACTCCAGCACGATTGAAATCAATAAGACTTGCATCGCCGGTATGCATATTTTTCCCGGTATCTTCTTCCAAATGCACACGTGTAAGCGCCACACCAGCAAGTCTGCCGCCGGAAACGAGCGGGTATTTGTACTGCGAAATCTGATAGCCTTTGGGAATATCGGGATAAAAATAGTTTTTGCGATCAAATTCCGTGAAGTCGGCTAATTGACCACCAACAGCAATGCCAACCTTTAACACATGCTTAACAGCTTCTTTATTTATGGTCGGTAATGTGCCCGGATGACCCATACAAATCGGACAAATATTGACGTTCGGCCGCTCTTCGTCGGGATCATTGCGCGAATCACAAAACATTTTTGTTTGTGTTTTAAGTTCGGCATGAATTTCCAAACCAATTGTGGGAATATAGTTTTTCATAAAGAAGTCTGACTTTGTTTCCGAAACAGCATACCACAAAACTAACGTAAGGTCAGGCATCAAAAATACTCAACCCTCTTTCGTGTTTTTTAGGTGTATGTTGGCGACTCTTCAGAAATGCCGGCTTTATGATTTGAAAGCCGCGCCAAAGCGTACAAAATACTGGACAAACGATTAAGAAATGCGAGCGTAGTTGCTTCAATAGTAATCTTTTTTTCTTCCGCAACTGCTACCACTCGTCGCTCGGCTCGTCGCGCTATTGTTCGAGAAATATCAAATAGAGCCGCTAATTCAGTACCGCCAGAGATAAAAAAATTTTTTATTGGCGGCAACTCCTGCTCACACGCAACAATAATTTCTTCTAGTTCTTTAACTTTACTTGCCGGTATCTCCATGGGAAATCCCGCGACCTGGGCTTGCACCATAAAAAGAGTCTGCTGGAGATTGTGAACAATAACGCTGACTTTTTTCTGAACAACGGTAAACGACGTCGTCGTCGCTGTTACTTTTACAATCCCGAGAAAAGAATTTATTTCATCAAGCGAACCGAGCGCCTCAGCTATCGCCGAGCTTTTCGAAACGCGCTGATCGCAGCCATAGGTTTTTGTCGTACCGCCATCACCTTTACCAGTAAAAAGTGCCATACACAATTACTCAAGCTTTGCAGCAAGAGAAAAACTAAGATATGAAAGATATCCGGCAACGATAACGCCAATCCACGAGATCCACAGCGGCACCACCCAACCTAAAATATTTAGATTGATATCACCGGTAAAAAGTCGAATGAGATGCACCACAGCGACTACCATAAAAATAGCCCCGGCGATAACGAGGTAGGTACGCTCACGAAACATGGGAATTTTTCCAACATGCCAACCGTAGTGCACCAACATAAGAAAAAGTGCCGCATCAAAAAGTAGTCCGGGGAGTACAATTTGTGATGACCATATAATACCGAAAAAATGTACGGGCCAAATGCCTTGAGCGGCCAACCACCATAACGTCAAAAAATCGCCCAACACTAAACCGGCTAAAAATTTTGCACTATCTCGTAGAAAACGATGTTTCATAAAAATTGAAAATTAGTTTATACACCACATCCAACCTAACACTAGTATACTATATACGCTACAATATATAGTATATGGATTATGCATATCAGCAACTAGAGCTAGGAAAAAAACACAAACGCGGGCGGCGTACCTTTCTTTTTATTTTTATTCATAAATGCTGGTGGCTTGCACTAGCGGGTATTGGTTGTTTGTATCTGGCTTGGGCAATATATTGGGGGAATCTAACACAGCAAGCGACTATGTTTCTCGCCGCCCACCCCACCTGGTATATAACCAACGGAATGCTTGCTGAATGGTTTGCCCTTGTGGGTATTTCTTTTTTTCTTGTAGCCTATCTCCGCGCTAATGTTTTATACCGAGTATATAAATTTTTTCTTGATGAATATGCCGTACATTTACGAAGCGGTCTCTTTTATATTCGCGAAACCACTATTCCCTACCACCAAATTAGCAATGTACATATTGCTCGACCATATCACTACCGCCTCTTTGGCTTAGCGCAACTTGATATTGTTACTGCCGCCGACCGCAGCGACGATCGTGGCGATCGTGGAACAAAAAAATTTCTGATGCCAATAATAGACGCGTCACTAGCGCACAATCTTTCACGGCAACTTTTAGAAAACGCCGCACGTAGTCGACGGTATGGCAGCATTACTGCTGACACCGACAGCGACGAGGACACGGAGGAAGATTTTGAGGATAAGCCAGGACAAGAACAAGAATTAGAGTGAGCGCAATACGTGTACGAGTGTATCTCTAAGATGTTTAACAGCAGCATCGTCGAGTATCGACACCACATAGACGGTTGCAACATGTTTTTTTAATGCGGCTTGCGCTTCTTGAATTTTTTCCGGTGGCACCATATCGCTTTTAGTTAAAATACATACCTCAGCCTTCGTGCTCAATACTGCATCAAATGCCGCTAATTCGGCACGTACTGTTTTATACGCCGCCACCACATCATCAAGCTCCAGGGAAATACAATGAAATAAAATACGCGTGCGGCGTACGTGACGCAAAAATTTTACGCCAAGCCCCTTACCACGCGCCGCGCCTTCTATAAGACCAGGAATATCGGCAAGCACAAATTCTTCCATAGCACCGAGCGCTGGATCAAGGGTGGTAAAAGCATAGTGAGCGACTTTGGAACGAGCATGCGTCAGTGCGTTTAACAAACTAGATTTCCCAGCATTAGGGAACCCAATAAGACCAGCATCAGCAACCAATTCAAGTTCAATTAAAAAATCCGCTTCTTCACCTTCTTTTCCAGGTGTCCATTCATACGGTGTGGTATTAGTAGAAGCTTTAAAATGTTCATTACCTAAACCACCCCGACCACCAGCAAGCAAAAGAACCTGTTCATCTTCTTGCGTAAGAATAATTTTTTTATTAAACGGATTACCTCGCGTTGGTGCAGCACCACGTTCCGCCGACACATTCGTAATAATAGAACCGATGGGTAATTCTATAACCACATCTGTGCCGTCACGTCCGTGACGTGATGCACGTTTACCATCTTCGCCGCGGCCGGCGGCAAATTCCTTGACGTGCCGATAGCTCGCCAAACGATGTATATCGCGCACCGCCCGCACCCACACACTTCCACCCGCCCCGCCATTGCCGCCGGCCGCTCCTGAAAATTCTTTGCCCTTTTCATGCAACCAACGCACAACACCGTCGCCACCGCGACCTGCCCGCGCATGAATGGTAATTTCATCTATAAATGCCATTATGTCTCTCGTATAACAAACGGGTATAACTCCAACAAAGCAAAGAATAATGCAATGATTAATGGCCCAACAATAAAGCCAATTGGTCCAAAAATGACGATACCACCAATGACACCAAGCAAAATCATAAATGGGTGTACGGCAATACCACCACGTTTTAATACATTCGGTGAAAGAATATTATCTATTAAACTCACGGCTAAGATATACCACACTGTTAACAAAATTCCCTGCACAATATGACCAGTAAAAAAAGTGAACAGGATAAGCGGAATCATAATAATACCTGTGCCAACGCCTGGTATAAAACTAGCAATACCGATAATGACCCCCCAAATCACCGGCGAAGGATACCCAGCAATCAGTACCGCTACGGAACCTTGTATAGCTTGAAGTACAGCAACAATAAGTGAACCTTTGATCACTGAGCCAATAGCGGAACTCAACGTTTTAATAATACGATTATCATATTCATCAGGCAGTGGACTAATTTTTAAATACTGGTCACGTAACAAATGACCATCACGTAAAATATAAAAAAGGGCAATAATCATAATTAAAACCTCAAAAAGAATACGCAGAAATTCAGTAAAGAAACCGTTGAGACGCGACACCACCCACTGTAGACCCTGTTGTAAATAGGTGGACGCATTCAGCGTAATTTGAGGTGAAATATGAGCGCGCAGATACGATTGCAGATTAGCAACACTCTGATTAAACCAATTTTGCGCATGACCATTTACACTCACCATTGTATAGAGCGAGAGTGCTTCATTAAAAAGCGCTTGTCCCACAAAAATAAGTGGTACCAAAACAATTGCTACAATAATCATAACGGCAATGAGGGCAGCGAGTGTCTCTTTTCCTCCCATACGTCGCTTGAGATATTGATATAGCGGTTGAAAAATAATAGCTAGAGCAAACGCCAATACAAGCGGCGCTAAAAAAGATTCGATGATAAAAAACACGAGCACTAAGACCACAACAAAAACGGCAAAAAAGAAAAAATGTTGGAAGCGACTGTGCATGGCGGGCATACGTGTAGTATACCACGACATTCCCCATGCAATCACGCAAAAAAGTCGCGGCGGATGTGGTGAACTTCTTGTATAAACGCTGTTTCCTGTTCGCGCCTCGGATATGGGATATGGAGTGTGTACCGCTGGGCAATAGTTCCTTCTTTGATCAGAATAATTGAACTAGCCAACGCAACCGCCTCTTCAATAAGGTGCGATACAGCCAGAATTGTCGTACCTGTTTGTTTCCAAAGACGCAACAAATCATCGTGAAGCTCGGCGGTAGTTTTCGGATCTAGAGCAGAAAACGGTTCGTCAAGAAGAAGCACGTCGGGTGTAACTGCAAGTGCCCGTGCAATACCAACCCGCTGGCGCTGACCACCAGAAAGATCAGCTGGATATTTTTCAGCGTACTCTTGTAAACGTACTAAGGCTAAAAATTCTTGAGCTTTTTTTCGCGCTATAGTTTTAGATAAGCGGGCATCACGAACTTGTAAAACAAGAGCAACATTATCTACTGCGGTAAGCCACGGAAAAAGAGCACCTGATTGAAAGACCATAGAAATATTTTTAGGTGGTGGCGCCTGGATACTGCCAATGGTCGGCTTTTCCAAACCAGCAATCAGTTTTAAAACGGTCGATTTACCACTACCCGACGGACCAATAAAACAGGTGAGTGTTCCTTTTTCCACGGAAAAAGAAATGTCGTGCAGTGCCGATGTGTGTTCATGCGGATACGTTTTCCCTATCCCATTAAAAACGATTAGGTTATTCGAATCGGAAGCGTTGAGCATAGCGAAGTAATTTTTGCCATATAAAGAAATTAATCAGAGCAATGGCCACAATTGTTATACAAAGAGCCCAAAGAAAAACAGTACTCTGACCATGTGCCGAAGCAGAAACTAAAATACTACCTATACCAAAAAGATCTTGCGCCGCGGTACCGTGAGGAATGTACGTATGCAACACTTCCGCCACAATAATAATATTCCACCCTTGGGCGAAAGCTAAAATAGAACCCGTGACAAGTTGCGGAACCATTGCTGGCAACAACACTTTCCAAAAATAAGTCCATCCCCACAAACCAAAAAGGTGTGCGGCGGCAATAATATCACGCGGAATCACATTAATGCCTCCAATAAGTGTAAAAACAATATTCCACACCATACTCAAAAAAAGGATGGTTATTGCCGCACCGGTAAAAAATTTAACATTGATAAAAATCAAAATAATAACAGGGAAAAAAGCTAAAATGGGCACTGATTGAAAAATATCAAACATGGGCAAAAACATTGCTTCCATAGTTGGCGATGCTGTAGCAAGTACTGCCAACGGAATACTTACCAGTACCGCTAGTATATACGCAATACCAAGTCGCATAAGAGTAAAACCGAGGGCGGCTAGTAGAGTGTTAATACTGATAGTATCACTAGAAACCGGCACCGCCACCGCGAACAATTTCACCGCCACCATCGCTATCGCCACAACACCCAACGGCATCAAAAACAATGAGTATATTTTTTGCCACAGTGATGCTGGGTAACTAATTCGACGAAAATGATTGCGATGCCGATGTATGTGGTACGTAACGAGTGACATGGTAACCGTACGCTAACTCATAGCGAACACAATGAGAGCGGTCACCAAAAAAACCACAAGCCAATAACCAGCAGTGATAGCAAAAAGTTTCCAGGAATCAGCCGGGCTGCGGCGCGGTTCGGTTATGGTAGTCACCATACTGCTAACAGCAACTCCCACAAACCATAACCAAAAACTAGTACTGAGCGCTTGATACACCGTTGGCACAAATAAATTTTCCTGAAAAAAAGCGGTGATCAAGGCAACGATAATGAGACTTAAAAAAATAAGACCAAAATGTATATATCGTGTCACCACACCGCGCTGCTGTTTATCTTCCGCAGTTACACCAGTGATGCGCGACCACGGTCGTGCAAATAGCACCGACGAATACCAGACACCACCTATCGCAAGCGACACCACCGCCGCAACGAGAATCGCCCAGGGATGAATAGAAAAAGCGTACATATACCTATTGTACCAAATTTTTTCCTGTCATGGCAGCCGGCTGGGGAATACCAAGCAGAGCGAGTATGGTTGGCGCGATATCGGCGAGGCCACCAAGAATTGGATTATCGCTTGAAACACGGAACGCAACTTCAGATGACGTGATACACGCAGGCACCGGATTGGTCGTGTGAGCGGTGTGCTTTTCGCCTGTATGTGCATCAACATTGACTTCCGCATTTCCATGATCAGCCGTTATAAACGCCACGCCGCCGCACGCTTTAAGCGCATCGACAACTCGCCCGAGCTGCGTATCTACCTCTTCAACCGCTTCAATTATTGCTGGTACCTGTGCCGTATGACCGACCATATCAGGATTAGCAAAGTTAATAAAAATAAAATTTGTTCCGGATTGTATTGCTGCAATTGCTTTATCAGCAATCGCCTCGGCTCGCATCTTCGGAGCACGGTCGTGGGTAGGAACATCTTTACGACTATCTAACAAAATGTGTTGTTCGCCCAGATGAGGCGCTTCCCTACCGCCGTTTAAAAAATATGTCGCGTGAGGAAATTTTTCTGTTTCAGCAATATGCGCTTGAGAAAAACCGGCGCGTGATATTTCTGCCGCAAGTGTGGTTACAATCGGTTGCTTAGGAAATGCCACGTCAGCTCCGAGGGTCGGATCATATTCGGTCATAGTCACAAAATACAGGTTGTCTACTGCGCGGCGCTCAGCGATTCGTCGACTTAACTGACGAGCACGATCGGCGCGAAAATTAAAGAAGAAAACACCGTCGTTGGGTTGCAATAAAACTTTTGCTTCAGAAAATAGTAACGGCGTCAGGTGCTCATCTAATTTCCCTTTCTGATACAGTGCACGAACAACAGCTGAAGGTTTCCCCGTAACCTGCTCGCCTTCCCCAGAAAAAATTGCCGCTTCCGCTGTAGCTATACGATCCCAGTTATTATCTCTATCCATCGCAAAAAATCGACCGCTTATGCTGACTATTTGTCCAATACCTATTTCAGCAAGTGCATCTTCTATATCCGCAAGATAGGTCGCAGCACTCTGTGGTGGAGTATCCCGACCATCAGTAAAAAGATGTAACGCAACTTTATCAATTCCCGCTTTTTGAGCTGCTCGCAAAAAAGCAATAAGGTGACTGGAATGGGCATGTACACCACCATCACCAAGCAAACCGCACACGTGCAACGTCGCGTGGTGACGCATCACGTGCGCAAAAAGTCGCCCAAACGCGGGATTGGTAATAAATTGATCACCAGTAATAGCTTTGCCAATACGCACTAAATCAGTATCCATAATTGCACCGGCACCGATAGTAGAGTGACCAATCTCACTGTTTCCCATTTGACCTTCAGGTAAACCAACCGCTAAACCCGATGCTTCCAAAAGTGCATGCGGATAGTTTTTCCAGAATTCATCAAACCGAGGTGTGCGTGCTGCGGCAATAGCATTATCGCGTGTGTCTTCACGCCAACCCCACCCATCCAACACAATAAGTGCCACCTGTTTACACGACATCATTTTTTAGTAAAGACTTTACTCCCCGGAAATAATGCTCGCACACCAAGTTCTTCTTCAATACGCAACAGTTGATTATATTTTGCAATGCGCTCAGAACGACAAAGCGAGCCAGTTTTAATTTGGCCAGTACCAAGCCCGACAACAAAATCCGCAATAGTGGTGTCTTCAGTTTCACCAGAACGATGCGATACCACTGACGTAAAACCACCCTTGCGAGCGCAGACAATAGCGTCAATTGTTTCTGAAACTGTGCCAATTTGATTAAGTTTAATTAAAATAGAATTCGCCGCACCCTCAGCAATACCTCGTTCCAAACGCTTCGGATTAGTGACGAAAATATCATCACCAACAATCTGAAGCGTGCTACCTAATTTTTTGGTCATATGTTGCCATCCCGCCCAATCGTCTTCAGCTAAACCATCTTCAATAGAAACAATGGGGTACCGCTCTGCCCAATCGGCATACAATGTCACCAATTCTTCAGCAGTAAGTTTTTTATTTTCGCTACCAAGCGTATACACACCATCGTGGTAGAGTTCATTGGCCGCGGCATCAATAGCAAGCGCAACCGCTTTAGCACCCGTACGAGCGGGCACATACCCAGCTGCGGTAATTGCTTCCACAATCACCTCTAAAGCCGCTTCGTTGGAAGCAAGTTGCGGCGCAAAGCCACCTTCATCACCAACGGTTGTATGCAACCCTCGCTGTTCTAAAATTTTTTTAAGCGTATGAAATATTTCCGCACCAGCTCGAAGAGCTTCACGAAAATTTTTCGCACCAACTGGCATAATCATATATTCTTGAATGTCTGTGGAATGATCAGCGTGCTTACCACCATTCAAAATATTCATCATAGGTACGGGTAGCACAAACGCTTTTCCTTTGGCAAGCGTTTTAAAATAAACATAAAGCGGTTTACCAGCGCTTGCCGCTGAAGCTTTAGCAAATGCAAGCGACACGCCCAAGATGGCGTTTGCACCCAATGTACTTTTGTTGGGTGTAGCATCAAGAGCGATAAGACGCTCGTCGAGTGTTTTTTGATCAAATGTTTTTCGGGTAATAGCCGCAGCAATTGGACCAGTAACATTACGAACGGCTTTCAACACACCTTTGCCGCCATAACGTTTAGCATCACCATCACGCAACTCTACCGCCTCATGACTACCAGTTGACGCGCCTGACGGTACCGCTGCACGACCGTGCGAGCCATCAGAGAGCCACAGATCAACCTCAACCGTCGGATTGCCTCGCGAATCCAATATTTCGCGTGCTACAACTTTTTTTATTTTTTTCATAGGGCCTAATGATACCCACTACCCTAGAAAACGCAAGAGGAAATATTGTTAATTAATAGCTGGATGCGGTGCTGTTGTGTGCCGAAAAAAAATCTGACCGAGAAGACGGCCAGATATACGCGTACAACGTTTAAACAAAGAGAAACTAATAGTGTAGACAAACATAATAGCCGTTAACACAAGAGCAATACTTAAAATTTTAACAACATCATTGGTATCTAAAAACGCCGACCAAAAAAAGCGAAATAGTGGCAGCATCATTGGCGCATCGGGTACGCGTTCCGCATTATTGATAACATGCCCAAGAGAAACCATAAGTGAAATAATTAAGGTGCATAGACCAAGCAAAAAACTCTCTATAAAAACTGGTCGACTGAGTTTACGTAAAAAATAGACTACATAAATACGCCCCATCACCCGACGGGTAAAAACATCACACGTCAACGATGTTTGTTTACTCATATTCATACATTTTCATACATTAACGTAATGATATTTCTTCTTTATCACGATGCAATGTGTCTTGAAATGATTGTCGCGCTCTATGCAAACGCACACGAATGGTTCCCACCGATACACCTTCTGATTGAGCTAATTCAGTATAACTGCGACCCTCAAGTATATAAAGTTTCAATAATCGGGCTACGGTCGCCGGTAATCGCGTTAATACGGAAGCAACTTGGTCAACATCTAAAAATTTCCTAAAAAAATCTTGCTCTGCGACATCGGGAAATTCAGCCATTTCTTCATTGGCAACGAGTTGGCTCGCATTCACAAACACCGACCGATCGTGACGGCGACGTTGGTAGGTTTTTGCCACATTATAGAAAATAGTATAGACCCAACTTGCAAAACTATGTTCGTGTTGTTCCTGATAGCGATGGGCATATTTATAGACGCGCACCAAAGTTTCTTGTACCACATCCTCCGCATCATCGGCATTACCCATAACGCGAGCCGCCCGAGCAAATAATCGTGGACGCCAACGTTCAACCAAGACTTGAAATACCGCTGGTTTTTTTTCCGAAAGAGTTAGGATTTCCGCATCACGCAACTCTTGTACGTTTTCATCCACTGGTTGAAGTAATGACTTCATAGTGTTTAAGAGAGATTACTTAGGGTTTTACTTACACAAAAAACATACTTCTGTACAAAAAAACACTTTTTATGGCACAAAAAGGCCGTACTTCGGCCCCTTTGCCCGTTTTGCCTGTCGACCTTTACACTTATTATAACTCTGGCTCTGACGAAAGTGTTACAAACGAATATTCCGCATAAAGCTTCCAAGGACTGGTGTGGTCTTTTTCTTGCATGAGAATAGAGATGTTATCAATAGCTCCTTCTACATGAACTGTTTCATCGGATAAATATTTTTTTATATCTTCAAATTGACTGCGCTTTTCAGCATAGGCGATAGTAGCATGTAAATGTTTTTCGTTATCAGTACGAGTAAAACGAATCCACGGCAAGCGACGCAACTCTTTCGTAAGATCGGCGATGAGTGTGGCGGCAGCCGCCGACGGCTTGATGTACACAAAAACGACCCGTTTATCAAACTGACCAAAACCGTCATACGTGAGTGGCGCCGGCGCGCGTCCTTTTACAAAATGTGCAAGCACAGTTTTAAGTTCTTCTATAGAACGTTCGCTCCCTGTTTCAAATGGTGCCTTAAGTGTCAGATGGGGTGGAATACGTAAACTAATTGGTTCAAGATTAAATACATCAGCCAACTCATCAGAAAGCTGTCGCACTCGCCACGCTGGTTTACCCCGAAGAAGATAGGCGATCATGTAGCGCATACGAATACACTATTTTTTTATAGTCCAACCTTCAGCCAAATACTGCTCAAGACGTTTAAATTTAATTTCCTTTTCTACTCCATGTTTAGTAACAAATATCTTTTCATTACGACCAAGTGGTTCTGGTCCAACCGCTCCTGCCATAACTGTTGGATTTTGCGTACGAATAGCATCAGTGGCAGTAGCTGAACCTCCAAGTAATTGCGCTTGTTTTTGCACATCGCGCATCTGACGCTCTTCGGCACTCAGGGCCGTTGCGGCGGCAGATGAAAGAGTTGGTATGACTGAAAAAACTTGATCGATAATTCCCTGCTCCATTTCTTTAAAGAGTCGTAGACTTTCTCGTTTGTATTCAACCAAGGGATCACGTTGACCATAGCCACGCAAACCAACCGAATTACGCAAATACTCCATTGCTTCTAAATGATCGATCCAAAACATATCAATAGTTTGGAGTAGTAGCCGACGAATCAATGTGTAAAATTCCTCTTCGCCCATGGTCGCTTTTTTCTCAGTAAAAGCACGCTGTAGATCCTCACGGGCAGTGGTAAGTTGCAATTCTGTTTCAATACTTTCTCGAAGCATATCACCGTGTCCGAGCAATAGTGCTCGTCGTCGATCATACATAGTTACACGCTGAAAATTTAATACATCGTCATATTCCAAAGTATGCTTACGAGCATCAAAATGTAAACCCTCAATTTTAGTTTGAGCAGTTTCAAGAGCTTTACTAATGATACGATTTTCAATTGGCTCATCTTCGGGAATACCAAAACGACCCAACAAATTCTTAATCATGTCTGAAGCAAATACACGCATCAAATTATCTTCAAGCGACACAAAAAATTGTGTCGTGCCAGGATCGCCCTGTCGACCAGATCGTCCGCGCAGCTGATTATCAATACGCCGAGCTTCGTGCCGCTCTGTGCCAAACACAGCCAAGCCGCCAAGATCTACAATGGCTTGACGCTCTGCAGCATCTGCTTCAGGCCCACCAAGTTTAATATCCACACCGCGACCTGCCATGTTCGTAGCAATGGTCACTGCACCACGCCGACCGGCTTCAGCAACAATCTCACCCTCACGTTCGTGATTTTTAGCATTCAAGATTTCATGTTTGATGCCTTCGCGACTCAAAAATTGACCGAGCAATTCATTTTTTTCAATAGACACCGTACCCACGAGCACCGGCTGACCGCGTTCATTAAGCTCTTTAATTCGCCGCGCAACTGCTTTAAATTTACCGAGTTCTGTCTGAAAAATTTGATCATTCAAATCTGTACGAACCATTGGCTTATTTGTCGGAATAGCTGTCACCTCAAGACCGTATACTTTATAAAATTCCTCTTCTGACGTCAGTGCCGTGCCAGTCATGCCAGCAAGTTTTCCATACAGTCGGAAATAATTTTGAAATGTTACTGAAGCGTAGGTACGCGTTTCTTTTTGCACAACAACACCTTCTTTTGCTTCAATAGCTTGATGCAAACCCTCTGACCAGCGTCGCCCTAGCTGCAAACGCCCCGTAAATTCATCCACGATAATTACCTGCCCATCACGAACCACATACTCTTTTTCTCGCTTAAAAAGTGCCTTAGCTCGCACCGCTGTTTCTAAATGATGAACATACTTGATACCTTTTTCTGTATATATATTTTCTACGCCTAAAAGTTTTTCTGCTTTAGAAATACCTGCATCAGTAAGAGAAATTGCTCGTTTTTTCTCATCTACAATATAATCGCCAGTTGATTCCCCATCATCTTCGTGTTCCTCTCCCTCGTGCAACGCATCTGCAATTTTGGCAAATCGTGCATATAAATCTTCAGATTCCATTGTGGGCGCAGAGATAATAAGCGGCGTTCGCGCTTCATCAATCAAAATAGAATCAATTTCATCAACAATAGCGTAGTGAAAACCAGATTGTCGCAAATTCGCTGGATCATACTCAATATTGTCACGCAAGTAATCAAATCCAAACTCATTGTTGGTGCCATAGGTAATATCAACAGCATATGCTTCATGTCGTGTGCAAGGTCGTAAAAATTCGTGCGCCACCTTAAATGCTGCCGCTTCGCCTGCCGCAACATGCGCCGGATCATAAACGTACGATGACTCATGATTGATAACCCCAACACGCATATCAAGACGTGCGTAAATCTGCCCCATCCACACAGCGTCACGTCGAGAAAGATAATCATTCACAGTCACTACGTGTACCCCCTTGCCTTCTAAGGCATTGAGATACGCCGGTAATGTGGCTACCAGCGTTTTACCTTCACCAGTTTTCATTTCAGCAATACCACCACGATGCATCACGATGCCGCCAATAAGTTGAACATCGAAGTGGCGCTGGCCAAGTGTGCGGCGCGCAGCTTCACGAACCACTGCAAAGGCTTCTGGCAACAAATCATCCAGCGTTGCTCCATCAGCTAAACGTTTTTTGAATTCCGCCGTTTTTGCACGCAAAGCTTCATCGGACAATGCAGAAATATCCTCCTCCAGAGCGTTAATCTTCTCTAGTAACGGCTGTAAAGACGCAATATTTTTCGCGCTATAATTCTTAAAAATCTTTTTTAGACCAAGCATAACATCGCTATCCTAACATAAAAAAACAGTATGGGACATAGAAAAAGGACTGCGCGCTTCGCAGTCCTGTATAGATGCTTTCTTCAAACATTCTTGTTTTTAGTTTCAATAAGAACAACATTAGTATGATGCTGTTCGTTCGTGATACTAATAATTAGGTGCACAATGTCTATTTCAGGATGTTCACCTAAAAATTCAACCAGTGAATAAGCAACGTCATCCAGCTGATCTACTTCAAGCGCCCAGAAAGATTTATCATAATTTTTCCGACTATGTTTTCTTGAAAAACCAGGGGAAGAAGTACGATTATCTGAACAACAAATAGCAATAATATCGGTGGTCACACCAACAGAGAGCAAACCGTAGCATACGAGTTGGTCACTAAAAGTATGCCGTAGTCTTTTGAGTCCCTCAATAAGACTTTGGTCAGATGCATCCCCCGTTACCACATGCACTCCATTTCCAAGGTGTTTTATCTGAACCTCCGGTTCAGTTGCAGCCTGCATAACAGATACTCCTCATAACTAGAAAAACCAAAGAACAAAATGGCGACCAAACATTTGGTCGCTCATCACAAAATCAATTCTACCACAACAGCATTAAAAAATAAAGCACGAGCTTTATTTGCTATCGCGATACGAATAGTATATTTGTACTACTGCGCCAAATATTCTGAAAATATAGCCGCGAAAAAATTTCCCCTCTTCTTGTTGTATGCTTTTTTTATACTGCGCTACCACCGTTGCGCTTTTAATTTCTTCCGAGAGCCTTTTTCGCATAAGCTCTTTATCGTTTTTCCGCAAAGCAACGCGGCGCACAACGCTCGCGTATTTTTTCAAAAATTTCCTTTCAGTAGATTGATAGAATAACATTACGTCCTTTTATATATGACGACCGCCCCGAAGATATTTTCGGAGCGCTTTAATTGCCCGGTTGAGCCGCACTCCGACGAGGTTGCGACTTTCTCCAATTACCTGAGCAATTTCTTTAGGGCTTAAACCCTCCACAAAGCGTAGGTAGAGCACATCCCGATAGCTCGAATTGAGCCGCTCAATGTGTGCAAGTGCTTCTTCTCCTTCTAAAAGATCAGACCGGCTGGCCGCCACGTCTGTTGTAGTGCCATCCACCGGTTCAAAGTCTATTTCTTCCGCTAACCGTTCAAGGGACTGTTCCTTATGCTTATACGTTTGATTAATAATCAAACGTATTGCTACAGTATACAAAAAGGGCTTAACATTTGAGATAGGACCCTTTTCTTGAAAATATTTCCAGGTCTGCAAGAACGTATCCTGGGTAATATCCTTTGCTAACTCTTTATCTCGAATGCGCAAGAGACTGTAGCGAAAGACTGCGTCACTATAGCAGTCGTAAGCTGCTAAAAAGTCGGTTTCTGATTTTATTGAAACGACTTTTGTGGTCATAGACAATATAGTAGCCGTTTTATTACATTTGACTACATCGTTCTAAATTGTGCTTCTAGTAGGCTGTTTTATATTGTTTTTAAAACAAATTTTGAATAATGTCAACTTGACAGGCCTAAAAATTTCATCACGTCTCCACGGCCGTTACCACCAAACGCTTATTGTATGTTTTCTGATCAGAAACCCAGGTGCCGTCGCAGGTAATGAGGCGAATTGTTGAGGAGCCTGAAGTTTGCAAAAGTTTTTCCATTGGCACACGCTCGTAATTGTAGGCTGTAACATTCGTCACTTTAAAATACACTGTTTTTCCACCCTTCGTCACCACATTCACCGCTGCACCAGGACGAATTGTATTCAGATGAATAAACACACCGGCCAATCCTAAACCGTTATCAACGTGACCATCAATAACTGATACGCCGCCCACCGTTCCCGGCGCAGCACTCCTCACAAACCACGCCACATCAGTAAAATTATCTGGTGCACCTATATTACCCTGACTATTTAAACCAACTCGCTGCACCGCAGCATTAATTCCTAAACTGGGAATGAGAAGACGCGCGGGATTTTTATTTGCGCCAACAGCCGCATGCACTTCGGGCAATCGACCATCTGGAGCATAGAGTGTCGCACCGATCAAAACGGACACTCCCCCTACCGCCGCAGTCATAGTTATGATCCCAACCAAAAAAGGAATAATTTTCTTTTTCATCACTTAGAAATAGTACGCTGAGCTACCACCGCTCGGTGCACAAAATATGTGGATCCAGAAAGAGTAATAATGGCCGCGAGTATAAGTAATGTCCAGTTGAGCGGCGCATTGCCTCCTTCACCAGTATTGGGTGCGCCAGGTGTAGCAACCGTAGTTGTTAATGGATACGTTGTACTAATAAAACTCGGATTGTTAATACTGCCATACGTTTGTGTAGTGGAATTATAGTAGTAACCATTACCGTAGTAATAGAGGGGCCGACCACGTGCGGTGTAATAAAGGCCAGCCGGGATAGATGCACCTTGTGTTGCATATATTGGCGTACCAGTTTTGGTGTAGAAAACGATTGTACTGTTTGAAGCATTTGTAGTTGTCGTAACACCACTGTTTGTAATCGGCGTAAACGTATTTGTGGAGGCGTTAAACGTAAAAAATACACCGTGCGCCGTATACAAACGCGTATTTTGATTGTAGGAATAAGTAACACCATTATAGGTATACATTTGCGTTATCGGATTATAGGCAACACCAGTAGGAGATGACATATATGTACCGGTATTCGCATTATAGGTATACACAATACCGTTGGTACCAAGCACAGAGGTATACGTACCACTAGAGCTAGATGAGTATGTTGGATAAGATTGAGCAAATGCAATAGCCGGTATTATTCCACCGAATGATGCGGCACAAAGTAGAGCAATTGCTACAAAAAATACGCGTGTATTCATATAAAAAATAATTTAGGCTAATAATATAAAGTGATGTTAAGAAGCCGTACTACAAGCCACTGTTTATATAGACGAAGCTAATAAAAAACACTTACATGCGGAACATGTAATTTCACACACTATTACCTGTCGTATACCAAGTGAGCCATAGCGGTGCACACAATAGCGTTGTGTCGATCGTTATACATGCATATAATTATTAATTTTAAAAAATAAAAAATATGTACGATGATTACAAAAAAACAAAAGTAAAAACGCAGGATACAAAGATTGCGGCATGCGATGTTTGCGGTAACGTCATAACTTCTTCATCAATCAAAAATGTAGTGGGAGCATTATGGCGACATATGCAAAACGTCCATCCGAATACAATGAAACATATGTCAACGAGCGAGCAACATGATTTTAGACACGCTCTAAAAGAATCGGTATGGTAGTTGTTTCCGATTTTTTTAAATATACAATTTAATACATAATTTTTAGAAAAATATTTATTTTGTGGCAGGAATTATACGATCACCTGAAACAGTAAAATGTAAAGTGGTTGGTTGCGTCGGTACTTGTTCATAATGCGGCTTCTGCATATCAGCAGCACTCACTACAAGTAAAGAGAGTGTAATAGAGCCATTATCGAGCGAGACCGACTGAATTTTTGCATCACCTTGATAGGCCACACCGGAAGCAATTTGGTGAATAGTGCCATCAGCATTTTGAGCAAACAAAAAGAGTGTTGTCCATTGAAGATTGGCGCCGAAGCCACGATACAGTGCGGCCACCGCACCAGGCTCGCCACTTGGTCCAATAGTACCTGTAGACGTAGCCGCGAGATTATACCCCATAGGAATAAGCGGCATGGTTGTTGTTGCCGAACTTGTTGCGAAAGCGTGTCCTTGAAGTGTCACCGCTCCGTTTGCGAGTGTGAATGTGTCACCATAAAATGAGTAGGTGGCATTACTAAGAAGCATGCCGGCGTCGGGCAGAGTACTCACTGGTGATTGAATTGTCGGCGCTGTTGCTGAACGTAAATCCACCAGTGCCCAAATAATCACCGCCACCACTATAATAAGAATACTAATGAGTATTGTTTTTTTCATATATTCAAGTATACCCTCACGCTTGCACTGATTCAAATACATACAAAAACCGCCGCGTTTCAGAGAAACGCGGCGGTAAGCAATAACCTCGTCATTATCATTGATTATTAGTCACAATAGTGTGACTAATAACCACACCATTTTTCACGACCACATCAAGAGTCCTTGAGTGGTATGAATGCCCCGCCGACACCCCCACTGCAGTCAGCAATAGGAGGGCGTTTTGATGCTCTTGCGCCCCCATCCAGCCAAGGGTCTCCGTCCCGTCCAGATTTGTCTTGACCATGTAAGGTTGGCCGAGAGCAGCAATAAGCTGTTTTTCTGTCGTCTGTCCATCTTTGATGGACGAAATTTCAGTTTGCAGCTCATTGACCGATGTTCCCTGACTTTCCGTGCAGCCAGTCAACAAACCGAGACTCAGGATTGCCATTGCAAAAAACACTGTAGTCATCCTTCGAAAAATAGAGATACTCATATTATTCTCCTTTCAAAGAGAACTTGAAAAAACCCGATCACTCTGGAACGCCCAGAGTTAAGAATCTGTTTTTATTTTATCATCTATATATTATTTTGTCAATATTTCAAGATGCTAGCGCTTTCTACCCTACTGGCACCTCAAACCCAAACGTCGCGCCTTTGCCAGCGCCCTCGGAGTCGGCAAAAACGCGGCCGTGGTGGGCGTCCAAAATTTGCTTGACGATGAAGAGGCCGCGGCCAGTGGAGTTGGGATTGACGTCGGTAGAATGGAGACCCTTGCCACCCTCGGTAAAGAGTCGTGGCTTGTCCTCCGGCGCAATACCGACACCCGAGTCGTGCACGGCGAGCCGCACGCGCGCCGGCTCGCCCGCCTTCGCCGCCGGCACCCGCGAGAGCGTCACACTAATCGTTCCGCCGACGGGCGTGTAGACGATGGCATTCTTGAGATAATTTTTCAGGGCATGGCGGATGAGGCGTCGCTTGTCGCCCACCACCGTAAAGTCGCCGTCGGCCGGTTCCAAACGAAACTCCAGCTTCTGCTGTTTCTCCTCAGCGTCCGGTCGATACTCGTCCACAAAGGTGCGTGTCGCGGCAGCCAGATCAAACGGCTCCATAGTGTAGCGCACCACCCCGCTGCCGAGGTCGGCGCCGAGAATCATTTCGTCAATATCATCCACCGCCCGCGCGTTCTTGCGCAACACGGTGGTGGCCATCTTCTGCAGTTCCGGCGAGGTCGGCCCGAAATCCTGATCCCGCACCGCCGCGAGCACTACGTTGTCATCAGTCAAGTACCCCTTTGACTCGTGATTGAGGTAGTGGATGAATTGTTGTTGACCCTCATTGGCAACTACCAATTTTTCACGCTGTTCAGCAATTGTCTGCACAAAACGATTCATCATAATACTGATAGCCAGCACAAGGATAAAGACCGCACTACGCAAAATTATCACCGACACTGTTGTTGAAAAAATTATTTCAATGAAAGCTGAAACAGAAAGAATAAATGTTAGACCAGCCACTAACGCTGCTCGTATATTAAAAAGTTGATGCCTATAGATTGAATAAAAAGTAAATCCTACAAAAGGAAAGGTAAAAACTGCACTAAAAGGAATAAATTGAGTATCGTTTATGAAGACCGGAAATACAAAATCTAATATTACAATAAAAAGAAACATAATTATTGCTCCCAATAACAAATAACCAATTCGTGATTTATTTAATTGAGTACTTTTTACATACTTAACAATTAAGAAATAAATTCCAACCGGAATTGAGAGCACCGAAACTACAGCAAATAAAAGAATCCCTGGCTGAACTACTGGTTGTGGAGTTGGAATACCAGCAACTAATCGCACGCCCGAAAAAATATAAGGAGTTAATGTTAAAAACATTGTACTTACAACAACAACGAATCCAATAAGTGTTATTTTCCTAGAAAGCAACCAGCGTTTTTCAGGAAAATGATACATAAGTAAAAGAAAAACAATCGAATTAGGAACAGCTAAAAATATAACCATTCTTTCCATCCATAAAGATATTTGTAAATCAGTAATCTGATATGTTAAATAATTAGCAACGCTCCATAAAGATAATATAATTGTCTGTAAAAAAAATAGAGTTGTAGTAATATTTCTTTTGTTTGAAACAAAAATTACGAAACCAAGAATTATATTAGCCGCAATCGCAATTCCAACCGATAGAATATCTATATTGAATACAAAAGTCATATTTTTGCTATATTGTATATAGCATACACCTTATAACTTATTTATGCGAAATCATCCTCCATTCTTTAAGCTCTAGACTTTAGCATGGTCTTACTAAACTAGAATTAAAACTATTTATCCAGAACATCTTCAACTATTAATCTAGGACTAAATCTTGCTTTTTTTTGAGCATACCCTACTCGAAAAAACATCTGTGGCCGAAAACTAGTGTGAAGAATTTTCTGAATATTTCTGTAAAATTCTCCTATTTGAATTGGCGCACCCCAAGGAGACACGCTAATATTATCGTGCGTTAGAGTAAGGGTAATCTGTTCAAATACTCGGCCAGCTTCTAGCCAATCTTTTCGTGAATCACCGTTAGTCGTTAATATAACTATATATGGAGTATGTTTTTTAAATAATTTCTCGTTTTGTTTTTGAGCTACTCGTTCCAAATTAAATTGTTTCATTAAATGTGGTAATAAAAATGAAACCAGCGTCGGCAAACCCAAACTAAAACCAGGCATGCCAATTTTAGATTTTGTTAAATTATGTTTAAGATGATGAGAGAGTTCTAAACGAAAATTATCGTCAACCATTGATTCAATAGAAGCTTGAACGGCAATATCGGCAAGTCTAGATATTTTTTCAGTATCACTAATCACATATATATTAAGATTGGGAGTTTTTAACTTTTCTATTTTTTCCAATAAATTTTCTAAAATTTTTTCTTTTTTGTATTTACCACGATTTGTCTTTCTTTTTAGAATAGCTTGGATATAACGTAAACTTTCGATTGTTTGAATTTTTTTTTCTTCTTTTCTAAACGTGATAATAGCAGCAAGATTGGGGTTAATTAAATCGTCCTTATATTCTACATTAGTGCTATATCCATAATACTGAGCAGCAATAACAATATGTTCAATAGCACAACCAATACTTAAAAAAAGTTGACGATTATTTACATCAGCGATAGGAAGAGAACGAAACTTTGCTCGATAAACTTGAATACTATTTTCAGAAACTGAAAATAACCAAGGTTGTGAATTATGACTCGAAGGAGCTAATACGGCAAATTTTAAGAAAAATTTTAATCTCTCAACTTCAGTTTTAAGCTCTTTGAAAGAGTTCAGATCTATTTGCCAAGCTTTATAGTTTTCTTTCATAGAAAAACACAATAACTTTCGATATTAAGATTATATCTCATAAGCTTAGATAGACCAAATAATATAAGAAGTTTATAAAATCCCGGCTATTTTACTCTTATATTTCAACGCTTGCGTCATAATTCTATCGCCAATTTCGCCCCAATCAAAATATTGTTTATAGTCTTCCGGTCTAATAAGTTTAATTTCCATAATTTCACCATCGGGATCTGATGTAAAATCTCCACACGGTTCAACTAAACAAAAATTCCGCACCTGTCGGACCACTTTCCCCGGCTCATATGTATCCTGAAAACCGATTGTTTTTAGATACGTGACTTTCATATTTGTTTCCTCTTTAACTTCTCGTAACGTCGCTTCTATATAATTTTCATTACGTTCAATGCCACCACCCGGTGGCATCCACCCACTTTTAGGATGATGCACCAATACCATGTGATTTCCCCAAAAACAAAAAGCGTGAACGCCTTGCAAAATTTTCCCTTCTAAGCCAATGAGAGGATCTTTTTCCGAATAAATAACAGACAATATTTTGCCTGAACGATTGGTGAGAGTAGATTTTAATTTCATAAAAATAACAATATGCTAATCTTTAAGAAATTATTTTATTTTCTTTGATCTTTTCAAAATGCAAGATTGTTTCTTTGGGAATAGTCATTGCCCCTCGGAGATCGTCATTTTGATTTGTCACAATCTCTCGGGCAATAACATAATTATCAGTATTATCTTCAATTAAAAAACCAACTGCGTGAAAAATATGTACAGGAAAACCACTTTTAATCTTAACCTGACTCTCCCAGAGAACGATATCTCTGTAGATAATAAAAACAACAGGATATTTTATATTATTTTTATTAGACATATATTTTTATATAAATTAGAAATAGGGTGAGAAAACTCTCACCCTATTCTACTATAGTCCGACGAGAAATTATCCTCCTCGAGGACCACCGTGAGAGCCACCGCCCGAACCATTGTTGCCGGTACTAGTGCCACCCGACGAACCCCCATGGGGGCCTGTTGGTTGGTTTGCCATGATAATCACCTCCTTTCTTTTTTCAATGAGTTGATATACAAATCACGCACTCCAACTTTTTATCTAACTAAAAAATAAACCCTTCAAAAATGTTGTAAACATATAACAATCACGAGACAATACTTTTTCCCTATAAACAACTACTGCTAAAAAAAATTATCACCGCACTAATTCGCTAGTAGCTTGTATTATTTCTATTGTGTTGTTATACTATAACAACAAAAATAGTTTCGAAACGTAAATTATAACAATATTGTTAACACCCATTAACACTATGCTTACTAAAACTCTTATAGAATTTGGTCTTAATGAAAAAGAGGCACGTATTTACGTAGCGTTGCTTGAACTTGAAATTGCTCCCGTGCAAGAAATCTCTCGACATACCGAAATCAATAGAAGCACAATTTATGTCGTACTTGAATCTCTTATAAAAAAAGGATTAGTAAGTATCTCAGACGATAAGGATGTTCGACAGTATATCGCCACTTCTCCTGATATTTTACTTCATACCGCCGAAAATATGGTGGATAAGCAAGAAAATATTTTAAATAAAATTGAGAAAATATTACCAGAACTAAAAGCCTTACATAAAGATACTAAACAAAAACCGAAAGTTCGAGTATTTGAAGGAAAAGAAGGTTTAATTAGCGCTTTTGAAGAGACTCTTAAAACAAAAGAAAAATTGATGCGGGTGATTTCCGCCACAGAAAATCTTAGAGAAATCATGGGTGACTATATGCCGCAATATTTACAAAAAAGATACCAATTAAATATCAAAATGCATGGTATCCATCCCGATAATGAGTTTAATCGAAATTTACTTAGATATAACACTAAAAATCTTGACAAACCAATACTCATACCACCAGACAAATACAAAATATCCGCCGATTTAGTCATTTACGATAACAAAATTGCCTATGCTTCTCACGACCACGGGGGTATAGCGATAAGTGTTGAAAGTAAAGAAATGGCAGACGTTATGAAGAGTGTTTTTGATCTCGCCTGGGAGGAAGCTAAGAGACTGGGTAAAAATTCTCAAAAAAATAATAAATAGAATTAAACTAAAATAATTACAACCCAAAAATTTTCCGAAAACCATCGGCGATAGCGGCACGTTTTTTTATTTCGGTCGGCTCGTTCCAGGTCGGAATAAGTTTTTCGTCCAAATACACAAGGGCGCGATTTTTCTCCAGTGGCTGACTGTTCAGAATTTTTCGCACACAATAAGCCACAGCCGCGCCATTAATCAAAGCCGCGCCGCCAAGTTGGGGCCAAGAGACAATAGTCTTCCCCATCTCCATGAGCGATTGCTGCATTCGTTCGGTCACATTTTCCGGACCAACGTGCTTGGTGATCATTTTGCCGATACCGAATTTATCTAATTTTGTGAGCATGTCGTATGAGACATCACCCATACGACCATGAAAGTACGGCATATCCGGCTCTAAATCATACCGTTCAACGTCTACTACAGCATTGTCACCATTATCAGCAGCCATAACGACTGGTATTTTATATTTTTTGGCTTGTTCACGAATCAAAAATTTCACCGATAAATTATCAAGCTCATCAATCACTACATCTAAGTCTTTGCAAAACCCTTCAATATTTTCAGGAGTCAGGCCGTCGGGGTAAAGTTCTATTTCCATATATGGGTTAATCTGATACATGAAACGAGCGGCCATTTCTACTTTGAGCATTCCGAGATTATCAACACCAGAAAGAATGCGATTCGTATTGGAAAGGGCAAGACGATCCATATCGGCAAGTTTGACGTGTTTCGGCCCACCTTGAAGAGTCATAGCGTAGGCGACGCTTGAACCAACCGATAAACCACCAATACCTATTTTGGCATTGTGAAATTTTTCTTGCTCCTCGGTATTAATGAGATTTTTATTGCGTGCAGTTCGAACAATAAAAAAATCTTCTTCAGCTAAAATATGAACAATTTTCGAGAGCCATGGAAAATAGACCCAATGGCCATGTTCCTGAAGAGGCTTTTGAGTTTTTAGTTCCTCGTAATATTTTTTAAATTTTTCTTTGAAACCCGCCGTATAGACAATCGTCGGATTTCTGACTGCAAATAATTCTTGGTGCTGTTCTTCAAAATCATCGGAAACGTGTTGGATTTTATTGTCAGCAAAAAGTGCGGAGAGTTTGTTTTGATCGGCAGTTTGGGACAAATCAAAAAATATCGGTTTTGCACCAACGTCATCTTTTTTCTCTAACATCTCATGAAGTGAAAGCATAGTATTAAAAATGAATTTACTAATACCCCTATACTACCATCTTTAAAAGAGTACATGCACCGTCCAAGGTGTGACTAAATTTTAGCTATTTAAATTTGATATCTTGACCTGGTCGTTTAAGAATGAGGTCGGGTTCCGGCTTTTCCTTTTCTAAGTTCGCAACAATGGCTTCCGCGACAAATTCTGGCTCCATATACTTAGCAAAATCATCAGGTTTTTTCTCATCAAAAAGGTTGGTTTTTATACCACCGGGATAAATACCGATAATGGAGACATTGCTTCCTTGCTCTCTCAACTCTTCTCGCACAGAATCCGTAAAACCTTTTTCAGCATGCTTGCTCGCCGAATAGGTTGCAAAGAACGGTCGACCAACGAGCGCGGCAGTAGAAACAATATTGACGATAGTTCCCTTTCCTTGATGCTCCATAATTTTCAGGGCGGCTCGAGTGCCATGTATTGTACCGAAGACATTAACATTAAAAATCTCCCGAACACGGTTCATATCTAATTCTTGAACTGACATCCGCGGTAACCAAATACCGGCATTGTTTATCCAAATATCTATTTGACCAAATTTTTTAACAATTTCATCAGCTAATCTTTTTACTTCAACCTCATCTCGAACATCAGTTTTGTATTGACGTGAATCAATATCAGAAGCAATAACATGTGCTTCACGATTAGTAAAAGCGGCAACAAGCGATTTTCCCAAACCCCGGCCAGCGCCAGTTATGACAACTATACTATTTTTTAAAATTTTTACGTTTTTCTTGATCATTCTTCTTTACCCACTTTTGCTTAATACCAACCTGGAAATGAGTCGCATGTTCATAAGGCCAAAAAACAATTTTAGGACTTACGCGCGTCCCAAGCATATCAGTAAGATATTTATACTCAGCACTTCGATTTAAAAGAAATTCTACAACGAACTTTAAAAGTTTCTCATTAAGCCAGTCTGACTCAACAATACCGGGCTTTAATTCAACATTTATTTCTAAATATTCGTTTTGTTTTTTATCATATTGCGTAAACATCGTAAATTTGCCAGTGATATATTTTTCCAGAGTCGGATGTTGAAGACCGGCTTTTACATACTCCGGATAAATAATCGCCCCATAAAGCTTTGTAGAGAGATCGGTCCGTTCATAAACATAGACAAATGGTAATTCGGCGATGGTATCGGTAATACCAATAGCCGCCGCCTTAGCGCGCAAGTTAACTCCCGCCTCACTAAAAACCTCCTCTACTTCGGCAAAATCAAGAACACCACCATTGTCACCAATCTGATAACGAACTAATGGCAACACATTGTCACCGCTGACATAAATATTTCGATTAATCGCCTCAAAATTAACAAATGATGGAATAAATTGGGCAAGAGTCGGTAGACGACTAGCATCTCCAAAAAGTTTTTTATAGATTTTTTTGTTTCGAAGAGCCAAGCGGCGAATAAGAATAGCGATCGGTGTTTCCATAGCCATCGTGCCAAGATCAGCACTGCCATACACATTGGCCGTGTCACGATAAGGGTTTTTCATACCAGTCTTACGAAGAAGATAATCGCGAAATTTTTCCGAAAAACTTTCAGCCGCAAAACTCATTTTAATATTAAAATCACGCCACTCAACACCATTAGCTTTCCCTTCATCAATCACGTCTTTCATAAACGGCGGGTATCCGCAAAGAATTATTTGATCGTAATTCGGTGCCACATTTTTCATTGCTTCGTAAATTTCCTTTTTATTGACCCCGGGCGTAATAATAGTCATTGGATGACCTCGCTCAGCAATATATTTAAAGGCTTGATACGTGATAAGACCGCCAATCCACACACCCATACCAAAACACACAATCACCAACGTTGATTTATCAGGATCAATACCGCTATTACGCAAATACATTTGATGATAGAGCGACGATTGAGTATCGAGAATACCATTACGAGGAAAATAAAAGGGTTTTCCTGTCGATCCAGAAGTTGATGTCAACACTAACGATTGACCCGTGAGTGCGCCGGGGGCGCATAATTGTTTCCAAGAATATGTTCTGAGATAATTATCCTTACTAACTGGCGGAACAGTTTTCGAAAACTGTTCGAACGTAGTAATTTTCTTATAATCAACACCAGCTCGAGTAAGAAATTCTTGATACGCTGGTAGAGTTTTTACCGAAGTTTTAAAAAGAGAAAATAATTGTTTCTTGCGCTCTTGACTCCAAAAAGCGCTATCTTTTTGACATATAAAATCAAGTTGTTTATCGGCAATAGTTTTTTGGATTTTTGATTCCTTATGAGAAAACTCAACAAGAGTTGGTGGTCTGAATATTTTTTGAGGCATAAAATTGTATTTTCTAGTAGAAGAATAAAATATATAGCATATCGTAACATATTAGTTCTATCTTTTTTATCTATACTTATTGCACGACAACCTATTGACATATATACATTAATATAGTATTATTGTCAATAGATGAATTGAAATGTCTTCAATTCACGCTAATTTTCTCAAACCTTAAGGAGGTTTATATGTTCGTTGACTTTTGCGCATTCCCCGCTTCGCAAATGGAGCTGCCGGTTTTCGCCGCAAGATTTCCAAAACCAGCGATTGTTGGCTACACTGCTTGCCCGCCAATAGCCAGCCGATTCAGCACAGCTGAGGCGATTATCGCCGAAGTTCAAAAGACAGTAGGCGTCTTTGAAAAACAAGAGGATGTCCTGGTCATTCAAAACATTGAAGACTTGGACAATCTTGGAGATCGAATCGGAGTGGTGCTTGGTTTGCAATTGCCGCCGATGGATGCCAACATCGAAGATCTAAAAACCCTTCGCCGGCTCGGTATTCTCTTTACCACGCTCGCCTATAAGAATGAAGAAAATCCCTACGGCGGCGGATATATGACTACCAAACCGCTCACTGAGCAAGGAAAAAAATTCTTGCGAGGATTGGCGGTTGCCGGAATCGTCGCCGACCTCTCGCACGCGTGTCATCAGACAGCACGGGAAACTATTGAATTCGTTCGAAAGAATCCCGGGGTACGCATCATGGCTAGCCACGGCGGTTGTCATAGTGTTTATAACAACCCGCGTAATTTGCCTGACGATATTCTGTCAGGCATCGCCCGATTTAGTGGTATTGTCGGCGTCTATAATTTGACGTTTGGCCTGTCCCAAACGGACGATTCACTTAATCCGTGGTTGCAACACGTGCGCCACATGATTGAAATCTGCGGATTGGGTAATGTCAGCCTGGGAACTGATGGGATCTATCGTCAGATTCCCGAACCTCAGGCTCGAACTCATTTCGAGCGAATGAAGCAGTTTGCTCCGGATGATCCTCGGTGGCCCATCCGGTTTCCAGTTGAACCAGTATGTCTAAACTCTCCGCTCAAAGCGGAGATAATTAGCGGAAAACTCACAGAAGAGTTTCGAGATCCTGACACGGTCAAAAAAATTACGGCCAACAATGCTCTGCATTTCCTACGCACAGTGTTGTAATAACACAAGTAGGAGTAGCTGCACGTTCATTAGATTGAGCGTGCGGTTTTTTTGTATAAAATTAATAGGTGGATGTTTCTATGCCATCCGAAAAATCTCAAAAATATGACTCTGTCTCGGCTGATTGGCGAGATTGCGACTTTCCCCAATGGGGTGTTTAGAACCTATTTTAATCTTACACCACCTCCACCTTCTGCCAGGGTGTGCCAAGGATAGGAAGCAACCAGCGATCCACGCCCCACCAACCAGCAACACGCCACGCCAGAACGAGGCCAATGCCAAGAGTAAAAAGAATTGGATTCGTACTCACCGTACCGGCCAATAAATAGTTGAGATTCATAAAGAGACCGAAAAATGCGGCGATACCAGTGAAGACGCCGATAATAAGCGCGACGCCCACAGCACATTCGCCGACAGAAATTATATTTGACCAGATAACCGGATGAGAAAGTACGATAACGTGCAAAAAAACTCCATACCACCCCTGCACGTTTGGGTGAGCGCCAGAGGTTTGAGCAATGGCACCATTAAGAAAACCGGTGAGCGCGCTACCGGCGTGCGAACCAAACCAAGCCGAGCTCGTTATTTTTTCAAAACCAGCCGATAGCCACTGCCAACCAACGTACAATCGCACCACAAACCAAAACCAAGTAATGCGTGTATCGGAAAAAACAAACTTTGCAAACGGTGAGTCTTCAATAAAAATTTTTTGAGCCATTTTAAAAAAAATTAATACAATAGTTATCAACCACTACTATATATAGTATAGCAAAACCAATAGACCAAACATGCTATACTTTTTACATGTCTAAATCTGTGTTCGTAACTCGCCCCATTCCGGAGGCGGGTCTTAGTGTGCTTCGTGAGCATGGGTACAACGTTGACGTTAATGCTTCTGACGCTATACCAAGCCGTGATGAGACTATTTCCTTGTTGCAAAAAAAGCCGTACGACGGCGTCATTACACTTTTAACTGATTCGATTGGTGTCGACGTTTTTACTGCAGCGCCGAGTGTTAAAATCTACGCTAATTACGCCAGCGGCTTTGACAACATTGACCTTATTGAAGCCAAAAAACGAGGAATTATCGTAACCAATGCACCGGCGCCTCGTTCAGCCGAGGCGGTCGCTGAGCACACCATTGCCCTTATGCTCGCGTTAGCGGGCCGAATTGTTGAAGCCGATCAGTCGGTTCGCCGGGGCGAATACCACGGCTGGTCACCGATGAATTTCATCGGTACCGACATTCTCGGCAAAACATTTGGCTTGGTGGGAGCCGGCCGAATTGGTGCACGAGTTGTTCATTATGCTCGAGCTCTCGGTATGAATATTATCTACACCGACATTACAAAAAATGAACAATTAGAAAAAGAAACTGGGGCTGTGTATTACCAAACTATAGATGCACTATTACCAAAAGCTGACGTGGTGAGTCTCCACGTGCCCCTCTTGCCAACAACCCGCCACCTCATTAATGGCGAACATTTACGCCGTATGAAGCCAACCGCGTTTCTTATTAATACTGCCCGCGGACCAGTGGTGGAAGAAGCCGCATTGGAACACGCGTTAAAAAATAACATTATTGCGGCGGCGGCCCTAGACGTCTTTGAATTTGAGCCTAGAGTTAGTCTCGGTTTGCGGAGTCTAAATAATGTTATTCTTACCCCTCATATTGCTTCAGCGAGCATTGAAACGCGCGATGAAATGGCCGTTATCACTGCTCAAAATATTATTGACTTTTTTGAGGGTCGTCGGCCCCACTACGTCGTCAACTAAATACCCACCACCATGCATGGAAAATTACTACTCGCCCGTCATCAAGAATCCGAGTGGAATAAACTCGGCAAGTGGACTGGCCGACGCGATCGCCACCTCACCGATTATGGTTTTGAAAAAGCAAATGAAATGGGTAATCTGATTAAAGACATTCCTATTGATTTTGCCTTTGCGTCTATGCAAGTGCGCGCTGTGGAAACTCTGTCGTGTATTTTAAGCACGAACAATGAAGATGAAATTCCTGCTGAACACAACGCTGCCCTCGACGAACGTGACTATGGTGACTATACCGGAAAAAACAAATGGGAAATGGAAAAACTTTTGGGCAAAGAAACATTTAAGGAATTGCGGCGCGGCTGGAATTACCCCATTCCACACGGCGAGACGTTACAAATGGTGTACGAACGAGCAGTTCCGTATTATCTCCAAACTATCTTGTCCAAAATTAAAGAAGGTAAAAACGTGCTTGTTATCGCGCACGGCAATTCTCTACGCTCTATTATTAAGTATATAGAAAGCATTTCGGACCAAAATATAGCAGATTTTGAGGTGCCGTTTGGCGCCATTCTTATATATAGTGTTGATGAAAAAGGCCGAATGGTTACTAAAGAAATTCGAGCAATACCCACAAACGTACCCGCCTAATACACAAAAAACGACTGATTTTTCTCTAAAAAATTAAGAATTGGTTGCCGAATTTGATTGGAAAACAGTAAGTGCACGTCCGCCAGATTGACACTGGAAATTGGAGCTGTTGCAGTAGAGATTTTTTCCACTTTTACTCTTTCCACCTCCATACTCGTTGGTATAAACTGAGTAAGTATTAATAATTACTCATTGCTTATGGCTACCGCAAAAAAAACCGCGTCAGTTGAAACAGTTGTTAAAAAAATTCAGAAACGTGATGGTTCAGTTGTTCCGTTTGATATTCAAAAAATTACAAACGCGATCAATAAAGCAATGATCGCCGCTGGTGAAGGTTCTCAAAAAGAGGCGGAAATGGTGGCCAACAAAGTGTACGCTGATGCGGTGCGTATCACTAAAAAATATAAAACGTTCGTACCAACTGTAGAAGGTATTCAGGACACAGTAGAAAAGGAACTCATTCTCTCAGAATACGTAAAAACAGCAAAAACGTATATTTTGTACCGTGAAGAACGAGCGAAACTGCGTGAAAAGGGTGTATACGTTCCTCCGAAAGTCAAAAAATTAGCCGAGGATAGTAAAAAATATTTTCGCAATTCACTCGGTGAATTTATCTACTATCGTACCTATTCTCGCTGGATAACCGAAGAAGGCCGACGCGAAACGTGGGTTGAAACGGTTGATCGCTATATAAATTTTATGCAAGAGAATCTTGGCAAAAAATTAACCGATGCTGAATACCAAGAAATTCGTGAGGGTATTTTGAAACAAGAATCGATGCCATCCATGCGGCTTCTGCAATTTTCTGGTCCCGCCGCGCGCAAAACTAACGTCTGCGCGTACAACTGTGCCTACACCGCTCCAGAAAATTTTCAAGATCTCGCTGAAATTATGTACATCTCGATGTGCGGCACGGGTTGCGGCTGGTCAGTAGAAAGCCAGAATGTGCAAAAATTTCCACAAATTTTACCGCAAACCGGCAAAAAACTACCGACGCATGTTATTCCCGATAGCAAAGAAGGTTGGTCAGACGCACTTGCTCTGGGTATGAAGACGTGGGCATCTGGTCACGATATTGATTTCGATTTTTCCCAATTACGCCCTGCCGGCACTCGCCTCAAGACAATGGGCGGCAAAGCGTCCGGCCCTGACCCGCTACGCCGCCTACTCGCCTTTACTCGCGAAAAAATGCTCGCCCGCCAAGGCCGACGCCTGCGCAATATTGACGTTCACGATATCATTTGCATGATTGGCGATTGTGTTGTTGCTGGTGGTGTGCGTCGCAGTGCTATGATTTCTCTTTCTGATTTAGATGATCAAGAAATCCGTGACGCTAAAATAGGTGCTTTTTACGTCAATGAGCCACAACGTATGTTAGCCAATAACTCCGCCGTATACACCCATAAGCCAACTAATACAGAATTTATGGAAGAATGGATGGCGTTAATGAAATCGGGTTCCGGTGAACGTGGCATCTTTAATCGTGGTGGACTTGTTAAAACCTTACCGCAACGCCGCCTCGCGGCCCTCAAAGAGGAAGGTTATTTCGATGCTACGGGTGAAAAATTAATTGGCCCAATGGGTACCAATCCGTGTGGTGAGATTATTTTGCAACCGATGCAATTTTGTAACCTTTCCGAGGTTGTGGCTCGTCACGAAGATACCGAAAAAACATTACTCAAAAAAGTTCGCCTCGCCGCTATCCTTGGCACATACCAAGCTTCCCTTACCTATTTCCCCTACCTTTCCAAAAAATGGCAGCGCCATTGCGAAAATGAGGCCCTACTCGGGGTATCTATTACCGGTCAGTGGGATTGCCCTGCTATTCGCAACGCAGAAGTTCTAGAAAAACTCAAAGCGGAAGTAATAAAAATAAATACTGCATATGCCAAACGGTTTGGTATAAAAGCATCAACTTGCACCACCTCTGTCAAACCATCCGGTACACTGTCTCAAATGGTTGATTGCTCTTCCGGTATGCACCCACGCCATGCTCCATATTATATTCGTCGTGTTCGCATCTCTGCCACCGATTCTCTCTTTAAAATGCTCCGCGATCAGGGTGTTCCGTTCCACCCAGAAGTTGGACAATCGCCAGAAAATGCCACCACCTACGTACTAGAATTTCCCGTCAAAGCTCCAAAAAATTCACTCTTCAAAAATGATATTAGCGCCATCGATCAACTTGAACACTGGAAACTTGTCAAAACACACTACACCGAACACAACCCTTCCGTTACCATTTCTGTTGGCGACGACGAATGGATTGCTGTAGCCGATTGGATTTATAAAAACTGGGACATTGTTGGTGGCCTTTCCTTCTTACCGCGCGACAATCACGTTTACCAACTCGCTCCCTATGAAGAAATTGACGAGAAAAAATACAATGAATTAGCTAAACGTTTGGAACATATCGATTACTCTAAAATCATCACCTACGAAAAAACCGACGAACTAGACGTCAAAAAAGAACTTGCTTGTGTTGCAGGTGTTTGCGAAGTCGCGTTATAAAAAGCCGATTCATTTCCCCTCTACTGGGTACACGTCATAGTGATATTTTTTGTCGCACCTGCGGCAATTTCCACCGTTGTCGTTGGACAAGACGGATTTCCACTTGGGCTATTTTGCGCTTCTACCAGATACGTACCCGCCGCTAGAGTCAAGTTAAATACTCCATCATTATTGGTGGCAATAATAGTTGGAGACGCTACCTGACTAGCTCCTGGATATACATACATTGTTGTGGGATACGGTCGTGAAGTACATAAAGAATTCACCGATGCGCTCCCTGAGCACGTCGAGGCTACCATAACAACGCCGCGCAATATCCCTTTCCCTTCCGACGGGAGTACACCAAGAGAATTTTTTGATGCCACCGTATCGTTTGTATCGTGCGTCGTACTCGATTGCGTTTTTGACACTACCTCCGTAGCGGGCACCGACATGTTAGGATTCGTATACACTGCTGTTATATAAGCACCCGCTCCCACCAGTACGATAAGTGCTACTATAAGCAATACAATAGTATTTCTTTGCATAAAGCAAACATAAAAATAAATAAACCCTCTTTTGTAATGACGTTTTAGTACATCTGTTTCTTACTAAAACAAAAAGGAGCTATCGTTGTTGATAGCCCCATACTACCTTTAAAGTTTCAGCTCCAGTTTTCGGCCAACGATCACTCCACTTACATTCGATTGTGACTGGTTAGGAATATGATATGAAAAGAACGGGAATGTTCGATTAAAATTATCAAGAGCAACCTGTCGACCGTCCTTTAGACGATCACAACAGCAAGCCTCACATTGCCAAAACAAACGTTCCCCCAAAAGCTGCGCACACATAAAGATGCTGTAATCTGCTGCCCGCGCTGACACTGCACATTCCCCATTAAGAAGCGTTTGTTTTTCGGAAACCAACTGACGACGTATGAGCCACCATTCTGCTTCACCACGTTCCGTTGCAAATTGTTGCTCATGGAAACCGTCTTCATGTTCGTGTTCGTACAGATAATGCAACGACTGTTTTGAGTGAATAACGGTGTCCATAATCTGTCGATGCTCCACAAGAGATCCGGCGGGTACTGCAACTAGTATATGTGTTTGCTGACATGTCAGGAGTTCATCTTCGGTCATCGCAACGACACACAAATACACCCGATCATGATGACTGAAATAAAAATTACATGCACATCCCGCAGCAACACCTATGTACCCTCGTCCTAGAATTTCCTCGGCCTGCGTTGCGGGTATAACACCTGCACCACTTGCCTTGCACAACGCACGTGCCACATTACAACCCTTTCTCGTCATAGTTCCTTTCATAAAACACCTCCTTTGTGTACATTAAGGAACCTTCATCAAAGACCACCTGCACATATTGTAGTCCCGTCCCGTTCTCTTGTTAAGTCACTATAGTGGATAGCTATGTGTGAGTACACTATCGACAGTACAGCTTTGGATATACGGTTATGCAAACCCTGGAAAAAAGTCTTTTTTAATGTGTCGACGTGGTACTCCCAGATCACGCAACACCTCGTCAAAATGATCGACCATCGTTTGCGGACCAGAAATATAGAACATTCGTTCTGTAAAATCTGGCACCTCTTCAACAATCGTCGTTCGATCAATGAAACCGCGCCGTCCGCGCCACGTCGATGGAATAGACGCCTCGTCAGTAAGCGTGTACACCGTCCTAACACCAAGATTTTCTCGTGCAGTTTCCAAAACGTCGGTGTACGCAACATCAGCGATGGTTTTATTAGAATAAAGGACGACGATATCGCGAGTCTCATCGCGATCAATGAGAAACTTGAGCATGCTACGAAAGGGCGTGATACCGATACCGCCGGCGATAAACACAAGTTTTTTTCTTTTATTGTGCGGCAACACAAAATCGCCAGCACGCTGCGATGCAATAATAGTGTCACGCGGACGCATCGTTGCTAATTGTTTTTTGAAACTACTTGGCTTCGGATAAAACTTCACTCCCATCATAAGCTCACGCTCTGTTGGCGATGACGCGATAGTAAAATAGCGCCGATTACCACGACTGTCTGCCCCCTTAGGAGTAAGCGTCCACTCAAGATACTGCCCTGGCACAAACGCCAACGGCTTCGGAGTATTGAAAACAAAATGATAGGTGTCATTGGCAACCTTTTGAATTTTTTTCAACTCCAGAATGAGTCGATCCTTCGGACTCACGAGATACGAAAACACGTTCCCCGCCACCAGCGCCAACTCCGGAGAGGTATAGAGCGATCCGATATGGATAGCTGGCGCAAACAAAAACCCCACAACACCACCGTAGATAATCCGTAGCCACCGCGTCGGCGGTGTCGTCAACGGCTCCGTGAGCATCACCGTCGCAAAGAAAATAATCGGTGAATCAACAATTGCCACACCCCAGTTGTACACAATAGCAAACGGACTGCTCAATGTCGCTGCAGCCATAGTTACCGCAGCTACAACACCGAACGCTAGTACGAGATCGAAACGACGAATTTTTCTCGTAATAAGAAGTCCACCAACAATAACGAATGGCAGTGTCCATTTGGTGCCAACCCACCAACTTGCTGGCAACCCCAAGGTAAAACCAGTAACCACCACCGCGAGCGCGGCTGGGTTAAACACGTGCTTACGCTTGATTGCAAAAATATATTTTGAAGCCATGGCAACAACCGAAGCAACAATGGCTAAAGGAAAATAAAAACTGTCGCTTGGCGAGCGTGGCGGTGAAATAATAAGCGCCAAAATAAGAGCGGTGATATACACCGATTCAGTATTGGCTGGAACGCTAAATGCCCAGGCAAAAAGCGCATTTCCAGCTAAACACAGAGCAGTAAAAAAGAGTACTGAAAAAATTATGGCGATGGGATTATATGGCGTGAGACCGACTATACCGAGGAGTACCGTCACCGCAACCAAACCAATAAGCACATACAACACGAGTTTATACATCGTGATGTTATTTAACATATTGTCAATATACGTACGCAGAGTATTCATAATTTATGTGGTGGAATTAATAACATACTTTTCAAAACCGCTCGTCATGGTAGCGATACCAGCGTGGTCAATTTGATATCCCTCAAAACCATGCAGATGTTCAATATAGGCAATACCCTGCCGACCCATAGCAAAGGCGGCAGTAGCAAAACGATCTGCCTCATAGACATTCGGACCAATGACACTGAGGCTCACCACATCGGTCAACGGTGCATCGGGGCAGTGTGGATCGTAAATGTGCTGACCACGCAAGTAGGTACCACTTGTCGCAATACCCGCATTAGTTAACGCCACTACTTTAACAATCTTTTCGTGTTCAAATGGGCTTCGTAAACCAACACGCCAAGTCTGACCTTGGGCAGTAGTGCCACGCACCTGAATATCACCACCCGCTTCAACGTAAAAATTTTGAAAACCTTCACGTTCTAAAATTTTTGCAGCATTATAGATGGCCCAGCCCTTCACCAGCCCCGAAGGATCAATAGGACCAGCAGCGGTGCGAATGTCAAAGTAACCGTTTGTGGCACGTTTCGTTTCTTCAGAAAGTGCGAACACCTCGCGCATATCAGCACTGTAATCCGCCGCGGCTATTTCACCCCTATTGATACGACTGATTTCACTTTCTGGTTTATACGTGCTGAATTTCATATCAACGTAGGTGAAGTAGTCGAATACGTTGTCTATATCTGTTGAGGTGGCGATAGCATCCACGATTTCAACAGTAATAGGCATGCCCATAAGCATTCGTGTTTGCTTCATACCGTATTAGCCATTGGTCGCCTGCGAGAGAGCCGAAGAAAGCGATTGCATGAACGCTTGACTTGATGCTGTCGCCCCCGAAACAATGTTAATGTTGGCGTTTTGCGCTTGCACTGCTTCCGATTTTAAATAGGGCAAGGCTTCCCCATTAACCATTTGTGAATAACTATGGCTCTGTGGATATTGCAACACCTTAACACTGGCGAGTTGACCACCACGTATCACCGCAGCAACCTGCATCGGCCCGTAGAAAGCATTAGCCGTTACGCCAGTATACGTACCATTTTTATACAAACTTGTCGGCGCACTAGGTGTTGTCTGAGACGAAGAACTCTGCGATGGCGCTGTTTGCGAACCAGAAGCAGCTGCTGTGCTTTTAGATGATGACGATGCAGGCGTGCTTGGTGCCAATGCGATAGCACTCGGTCCTTGCACGTGCTGATACAGAATGTAGAGAACAATCGCTCCTACAACGATACTTGAAACAACATATTTTTTCATAACAATAAACGTGATGTTACAGATAAATAAGCTTACACGTCTATAGTACGCACAGTACGCATGTTTATTTCACTTTATTTTTATTTTCTTTTTTTATTACAACTAGTTTGATGAGAGAAGTTGAATTCCTTGCGCTTCAATGGTGCTGCTCGCGAGCAAACCAAAAACATAGACGCGCTCACCTACGTGGAACGGCCCACTACCTAGTGGCACCTGCACATTCCAAACCCCATCGTCACCATCACGATCGTTGTCTTCGTGAGCGATGATAATACTGTGTTCAGAAACTGCCACCACCATACCACGAAACACACCCTGCGCAGCATGGTTATCGCGAAGACTTTCATATACTCCTCCGACAATAGGCAACTCTCCTTTATTAGCAAGTCCTAAAAGTGTGCTATGTAACGGTGTCAGATCTATAAGAAAACCGAGCACGGCGCTACCACCAAAAATACCGATAAAAATAACGATGAGTGAAACGCGATAGCCAAGTTTAAATCCCTGCAACAACCATTCCAAAAGTACCAAGAGGGCGATATCCACAACGAACGCCACCCAGGGAAATAATTCTAAAAACGTGAGCACGCCAGCGCCACCAAAACCAAGTAAAAACTGCTCACCACTTTCGTGAATACTGAAAAATATAAAACTCATCACCAGTGTAGAAAAAAGAAAAGCAAGTACAGCCACCGCAACCGTAGCGGCAAAACGAATCATAAAAAACCGACGTGAATGAACACGGAGCGAGCCCGTTTCGACCTGGTGCAAAACAGTATCGTGAATTTTTTTGAGTATGAGGTTGTCGTTATGTTCGTTCATGTATTTTGAGTATGAGTGCGCGTCATCTCGGGCGGTGTATCGGCGTCATCAGGATGCGGAATGTATTTTTTGAGTGCAGCGCGCGCCCGTGCTAAACGAATACCAACCGTGCCAAGCGGCACGTGCAAGATGTCTGCAATCTGCTGGTAACTGAAATTTTCAAAATAATACAGATCTATGATTTCGCGATATGCCGGCGATAGATTTTCCAGCCCCTTCTCTAGTAATACGCGTGTACGAGTATCTTCTTTCTCTTGTGGCACAGGATCATGATATACAGGATGTGGTATCACAGCATCAAAGTCAAATACATACAGCGGTTCTGTGTGTTTACGGCGAATAACGTCAACAAATGCATTATGAGCAATGCGGTATATCCACGGCGAAAACTGACGGGTGGCGTCAAAGTCCTGCATATTACGATACACCGTAATAAAAATATCTTGAATAATATCGCCGAGATTAGCTTCACGAGGAAGCAGCCGCGCGCCGTAGCGAAGGAGTTTTCCGCTGTATCGATTCATGAGCACAGCGAAGGCCTCGTGGTCGCCCTGCTGGACGCGCGCGGCAAGTTCTTCATCCTTAAGAGGATCTGACATATACAAAACTCTAACACACTACCCCGCAAAGTGAATGGCTAGCCAGAGTACCACCATTCCCAATACCGTCAACACGCTCGTCCAAAAACGTGGGTGACTATGATAACTTTCAGGTAGCAATTCGCTCGCTCCAATGTACAAAAAGAAACCGCTAAACAATATAAGAATCACCGACAAAAAACGCTCGGGCACCCTGATAAGCGACGCAACACCAATACCCACCAGAGGTGCTAGTGCATCTGCCATAAGCCAACGCCGTGCTGCCTTCGCACTTGTACCACCAACTAAACTTAAATTTACGGTATTAATACCATCAGAAAAATCATGTACCAAAACCGCTGTGGTCACTACTATTCCCACTGCCGCTGACACTTGAAAAGCAAAACCAATTGCCAGACCATCAAGAAAACTATGAAATGTTAAGCTGCCGGCTCCCACATGACCGCGAGCTGTTGTTTTTCTTCCCAATACCGCACGATCAAGCATCATATACACCACGAAGCCAAAAGCCATGACACTCGCCAATGTTTCTGGGGTGTAAAAATTTTGCCCAAGAGAAAGTGCTTCCGGCAACAAATCAAAAAATGCCACAGCCAACAAAGCGCCGGCAGTAAATCCGAGAATGAGATGTAATTGATCTTTTAAACGCAATGCGAGTGAGCCGCCGACAAATGTCGCCAGCCCCGTCGCTACACCAATAAGAAACAGTATCATAGAAAAAAATTATTATAAAAAACTCTGAACGTCATAGGACTTGTTCAGAGTTTGTGAAATATCTAACCTCCTATAGTATACGCCGCATGCAAACGAGAAAGCAAGAGTTCTGTTTCAGCGATACCGAGGCATGCGTCAGTGACTGAAACGCCACGTTGATACGTCGTACCAGGAGCAATATTTTGCCGCCCAGTTTGCAAATCGCTTTCTAGCATCAAACCCTTAACGATAGCAATTCGATCAACGCTACGGTGAGCAACGACAGCCTGAGCAACATCGACCTGTTTATGAGCATCTTTTCCGGAATTACTGTGCGCGCAGTCAACAACAAGTGCTGAAATACCGCCAATTTTTTCCAGAAGTTTTTGGGTAACCGCAATAGAAGCTGCATCATAATTAGGAACAACGCCACCACGAAGAATGATGTGTCCCCACTGATTGCCAGCACCCCATACTTGCGACAAACGACCGTCATCGTTCATGCCCTTAAACGAATGTGGATGGCGAGCAGTAGCAACTGCATCCACAGCAATCGCTATCGAGCCCTCGGCCGTATTTTTAAAACCAATAGGAAACGACAACGCTGACGCTAATTTGCGATGATTGGAATCAGCAACTGAACGAGCACCAATCCATCCGTAGCTTACCGCGTCACTTATGTACCGCACCGTGAACGGTCCGAAGACTTCCGTGGCAATTGGTACACCAAGATCTGCTATGGCTGCAAAAATGCGACGAGTCTCGCGCAACCCCTCAGTCACATTATGGGAACCGTCCATCGTCGGATCATCCGAAAATCCCGGCCACCCTATGGTAGTCCGTGGCTTGTCGGGACACACGCGCATCGCCAACAAAAATCGCGGAAATAACGGAGTAATTTTTTTAAACCACATTGCATATTCTAATGTCTCCTCATAATTTCTTATGGAGCACGGTCCAATCACAACAAGCAACCGTGGATCGGTTCCTGCGAGAATATTCTGAACGGCCTGACGCGCGTACTCCACGTTCTGAAGCGCATGAGTTGTAAGCGGCCAGGTATCCCTGAGTTCAAACGGAGTTGGTAAAGGAATGATTTTTTGCACGTTAATATCTTGCGTTTTTGTAGCCATACACAGGCTCCTTTCTATTTTAAAAAACTACACAATATACACCAAACCAAATTAACCATAATTCAATATAATAGTTTTGTCAATTACATGCATTGACTTATATTTATATTCATAGTATAATATGTTTGTTCTTTTACAGAAAGGGGTCCAAAAATGTGCAGTATAAAAACACTGGCCAACGAGACAGAAGCACTCGGCAAACTCGGGATTCCTCGACCGCGCGCGGCGCTTACCGTGCTTCAACGACACGGTATAGCGCCCAACACACGACAAGAGATGTTTCGGCAAATTCTTTCGGAACTGGGTAAGCGCAGCGCTGCAAAAAAACGTGCGCAGGCACAAAAAAAACCCTCCATTCAATATCGACTCTTCTAGAGTCCAGATCATTGAATGGTTCGGTTGAACAGGACTTAATAGTCCTGTTTTTTTATACACACAAATTAATCGAGAGGTGTATACTAGAATGATAGTACCTATGTCTGAATCTTCCATTCATCCTCGCGGTGCATATGTCGTAGCAGTAGATATGGGCTACGGTCATCAGCGAGCAGCATTCCCCTTGCGTGGCATAGCCACACTACCCAAACTTTGGGATTCGACTGAATCAACAATTATTTCCGCGAATACGTATACAAATATTCCTAAAAAAGACCGATTGATTTGGAATAACATTGAAAAAACATACGAGGGCGTGTCGCGTTTCGACAGTATTCCTTTTTTAGGTAAGCGTATTTTCCACCTCATGGATTATCTCCATCAAATTCCACCATTTTATCCACGCCGCGACTTGTCGCAACCAACACTAGAGCTGAAAGAAACATATACATTAATTCGAAGAGCGCACTGGGGCAAACACCTCATTGATACACTCAATGCCGAGCCGCTGCCTCTCATATGCACCTTTCCTGTTCCTGCTTTTTTTGCTGAAGAACACGGTTACCGTGGTGACATTTACTGTTTGTGCACCGACACCGACGTAGCTCGTGCCTGGGCACCGCTTGATCCAACACGCAGTCGCATCACCTATCTTGCGCCAACCCTGCGTGCTAAAGAACGTTTAAAACTCTACGGCATTCGTGCCGAGCGCATTATCATCACCGGTTTTCCCTTACCAGAAATATCTAATCGGTCCGATATCACTGCCGCCACTCTTTCCCGTCGTCTTGCGGTATTAGATCCCCACGGCCGATATCGGAAAAAGTATGGGGAACTTTTAGATCTCTACATCAGCGACACAACTGGCGCATCACTTAAGCAATCGACTGCAGATGTAACCCGCACGCCACTTACAATCATGTTTTCTGTTGGCGGCGCTGGCGCCCAATGGGAAATTGGTATTACAATTCTCGAATCACTTCGTCAGCACATCACGTCTGGCACCATTCGACTCATACTGGCAGCTGGTGCGCTTGAGTATATTAAGAAAAAATTTGAAGCAGCAATGCAGCGACTTGGCATCCGGAGTGAAAACAATATTGTGTACGCGCCGAATACATTTGAGTATTTTAAAAAATTCGCTGCCGCACTAACTGAAACCGATATTCTCTGGACTAAACCGAGTGAACTTTCTTTTTACGCAGGCCTTGGCTTGCCTATCATTATCGCTCCCCCGCTCGGCTCGCAAGAAGAATCGAACCGTGCGTGGCTGCACATGGTTGGCGCCGGCATTGAGCAATTTGATCCACGCTTCACGCACGAGTGGCTACTAGATTGGCTACAATCCGGTTGGTTGGCTGGTGCGGCGGTCAACGGCCTCCTCAATACGCCCAAAAAAGCCGTCACCCACATTGCAGACACCGTCATTCGCGGCCAACGAGAAGAGATTGAGGACATTCATTTTTTATAATAAAAATCTCTTGGTTTAACAAAAATCAAACAAGAAAACTGTATTCCCAAAATTTTATAAGTGCTGCGATGTCTGGTCTGGTACCAACTGTAGCGAGCTGTTGTAAGGGTATTTTAGCAGATTTACCCCACGGCTTTTGACGGCTTTAGGTCGATCTAACTTTTCGCACTTTTCGCCGAATTTGAGGGTAAGCACAGCCCAACAGTCAAGGCCCCTTTCGGGGCCTTGACTGTTCTGCGATTTACTCGCCTACATCTCTTCCGTCTGGATGCTCTTTGAGCCATGCTTCTCTGTGAGATCGATACGACTCGAAGTATTTCTTCTCCTCTCTCGTATCTATCGTAAGTATGTCCGGAATGGGTTGTCCGCTGTAGAGGTGCTGTTCATAGATGTGCTTGAGGATTAGTTCCCTAAGCGACATCCATTTACAGACCGGCTTTCGCTTCTTCTCGCCGTCTTCTATCCTCTTCACTTCTCGCGCGAGTTCCACTTCAAGCTCGGTGCGGAGTACGAATTCCGTATTCCACCTTCGCGGCGAACGGTTAGCAAGAATGAATCTCATCGCCCGATAGTCCTTCGAGAGCGCGAGCGCGTACATCTGCTGTTCAAGGATAGGAACGACGGTTGTGTCGTAGACTTCCTGAATTTTGCTTGCGAACGCTGGATTGCGTCGCATGTGGTAATAGACGGATCTTGGATCAACCCCAAATTGGGTAGCGGCTGCGGTTATGGAGCCGCCCACTTGAGCAAGTACTCGTGGAAATTTCTTCCACGTATCATTAGGTATCTTTCTGCCTTGCATAAGCAATAACGCTTAGCAAATAAGGCAGGGCTCTTAATGCTCGGTGAGCGTGGAAAGAGTTCTCCTGTATTTTCCTCTTTTCACCTTCGGAGCAATCGGTCGCGCAAATGCGGATTGTCGAATGCTTGCGGGCCCAGGTATCCGGGTTCTCCGACTTTTGCTTAATTATACCCCCAGCTACCTTGCCTGCAATCCGTGACTGTGGAGACAGGAATTAAATTTTAATGTGTATAAATCAAGCGAGTAGTCTGGGCGATAATCGGCTGCTGGAGCAGCGGCTTGCATCGCCTGCTTGTCGCATAGTTCACGAACCTCTTTCGGCACGACAACAGCTACGTGGTAAATCAGCAGCAAAACCACCACAGCAACAACACCTATCCCAATTTTCAGATATCGGCTTGTCAGGCGCATAGGAGATTATTGGCCTGCTTAATGAGTGCCTGTAGATCGGTATTTGCGTCCATGGCTTGCTGCATCTGGTCGTTCAAGTCGCTCATCTGCTTCTGTAGAGCTTGCATCTGTTGCTTTATTTGGACCGCTTCGTCCATCGTGGTACTGGCACTATTCTTCTGCGCAGCAAGAGTGTGAATCTGAGCACTGAGCGTGGTCATCTGCTGAACGTACGGTGCCTTTATAGATGTCTCTATCTTGCCGATCCTACTGGCGAAGTCTGCGCAGGTTGAGCGCCTATCTTCAGCGGCGCTAGCCTTTGCCGTGCTTGATGCTATCGCAGCTGTCTTTGCCTGAAGATTTGCGTTCTCCTGCTTCAATTGCTCAAGCTCGGCGGTCGTGCTTGCTTGCTGTGCTTCGAGGGTATCTACGCGGCCAAAAAGTAGATCCACCTGATCGGCAATGATCGATACGGCCTCTGCTGGCGTCCTGCCTTGAATCAGCGAGTATGTGAAGGAAGCTCCTAGCGCGACGGTCGGGAGCGCAAAAACGGTGATGAGTGCCGTAACGATTATGTGGGTTTTCATATGGGTCCTTGTTCTTTAGCTTCTTTTCGGAGGGTTGTGTAGTCCCAGTTACCAACACCTCCACAAATGGCGGTTTTGGAGGCTATTTCTGAGCTTAGCATAAATATTCCGCTTTGGAATATCCCAATACGGAATAGACGCTTATAGGTATGAAGAAGTCCATTCATACCGATGAGCGGGCCGGGTTCGTGAAGAAACTCAAGAAAGCCCGCTTGGAAGCTGGGCTTACGCAGGCCGAAGTAGCAGAAAAGCTCGGCTGTTCACAGTCTTGGGTATCTAAGATCGAACTTGGAGAATTGCGAGTTGAGGCTATTTGGCTAAACCGACTCGCGAAGCTTTACGGAAAGAAGGTCGAGTATTTTCTATAAGGCCTTCAACACTGCTCCGAAAAACGCTCTGAAGACTGGGGCTAGGCTGCCTGTTGCAACATGAGGCATAATTGATCGAGAATCAGGTGATTCATTCCCGCGTTCGCATAAATTTTGTAGTGGCCTACTACTGCTTCTAGCCAAGCTTTGTTGTGAGAAACGACGAACCGCCGCGCCCTCTCTACCATCGCTACACCTAATTGAAGGGTAAATTCCGGAGATAGGCCTTTTGTTGGAACGGGGTTTGTATTAACGATTGTTATGCTCGCTGATAGTGGAAATACAAATTCGTCCAACAATGATACTGGGTCTTCGTGATTTTCAGTTCGGGTCAGAATTGGATTATCGCCAACAATGTTGAAGCGCTGCCCGTTTTGGTGATAGAAAAATCGCCAGTTTTGCAACTTGTGACCCCAACTCTTATCCTTGAGAAAAGGAGCCATGGACAGGATCAATCTGAATGATTTTTTGAATGCATCTGAGTCCCTAATCGCATCTACGATGTGACGCGGTATCGATTTTCCTTGCTTGTTTTTCAGACGAAAGTAATCGACAGGACTGGTGTCAGTGAATGCACTCTTGGACCACTGCTCTGCCATCGATGAATTTATTGGAAGCCTCCAGTACAGCGAAGACAAGAAGAGATGCAAGAATTCCTTGTCCTCGTGAGTAATTAGGGTCTTGCTGTCGGAGGTCCTTATCCTATCTATGGCGGGCCAGCAATCATTCTCAATGTTTGTGTATTGGTCTTCGACGAATACAGAGGTTTTACCGTCAGGAAGGTAGACGGTATTTAGGTGATTTTCAAAGAAAGTAGCGCCGGGGCTGGAGGGAAAGATTTTATCTTCCTGTTTGTCGTAGACGAAAAAACCGCTGTTGCTCCCTTTAAAGCCTTCGAGATAATGTCGCGGTAGATAATGATGGCTTCGACTCTGTTTATTCATAATCTCTTCGGCTCGATCGTCTGTTTGTCGCGAACATCATTCAGAAATACTTTTGCGCTGTGTACGTTGCCGCTGTAGTAATATGACAGCGAGTTTTCTTCAAAGTTATAGACCATGTTCTTTTTTAAGAACTGATCTAAAGTCTCTCGTCCCTGCTTTTCGAGCAATTCTTTTTTACCTTCTGGGAGAGTTTCCGCATCATAAAATTCTTGTTTAAAACCTTGATAAAGCTTAGGAAACGCCTCAGCTAGTTTTGAGAAAACAGGTACGTGCAAGTCTCTCGCCTGTGCCTCATTCTGCTTTTCCGAGAAAGCATAAAAACCAAACATATAGAAATAGACCAGAATCATTGCCGGGAAATAACCCTTGTAGTTTGGCATGTCTCCATCCTTTCCGTCGCCAAGTATTTTTTTCTTTAACTTTTCTACGAAGACGGCGTAAGCGATGTTACTCTCAACCCCGTTCTCCTGCATCTCAAGAAAATGATCGTACAACTGATGTACTTTCAATCTGAATATTTCCTCATTTTCGATCTCGTATTTGCTAATAGAGTTATAGAAAACATCAAATAGAAACTTGCCGGTGTCTCCTCTTATGTGCTCGCTCTTATCTCGAGTTCTGACCCCCCAGGTGTAGTACCACGAAAAACCCTCCGTCTTATCGATCAGAGCCTCAAGGTGTTTTTGGTCATAACACCTCTCAATAAAGTTGCTGATTTGTTCAAAGAAAATCCCAATAAGACCATCATTCAACTCGTAATTTCGTTGATATCCGTCTTTTAGGCTTATATGATTATTTTCCTGATAAACCAGTCTGAAATAACGAGTGACCAGATCTATGTAATTTAACTGACCAACATAATCCAATCCGTTATATCCATATTCCCCAAAAAGAGTTTGAAGCGCCGAATCGTTTTTCTCGTTTATCATCACATCATCAAGGCAAAACAGGGCATTTGGATAGATTTTTTGTCCAATGAACATATTCAAGAATGATTCGCCGTTCTCAAGTGACTTGGTCATGAGTCGCTTGAGAAAAAATTCAAGATGGTCTAAATCGTGTCCACCCTCTATTCTTTTCTGCCTATAGAAATCGACTGTACGTCCGAATACAAAATAAGATTCAGAAAAAGATTTGAGGAAGACATCACTGGCGAAAGCATTTCTGAAAATGCCTCGAACATCTTTGTTGTCTAAGGAAAGGTCCAGCAAATTTTCAAATAGCTCCATACAACCACGAACGATTTGTGGTTTATCCAAATGAGCATTGGACAATGTTCCGGCCAAAATATCTTGTAGGACGGAGATTTGTTTTTTATTGAGTCGTTTGAGTGGACTAAGAACTAATCTGAGATAAATCGCTATAGCGGCAATCATGAGTACCGCTCCACTGGTCTCAAAAATAAAGGGGTAACCAAGAAAAAGGCCGTCTAATTCTCCCAAAAACGTTAATGCTATGCTCGCAACAGCAAACCATAGGGCCATTTGTCTCTTTCTGTAATTCAAACTAAATCTTAGCTCTCGCCTGTTTGCAATAAATTCAATAAACGCAACAACTATGGCTATGGCCGTGATTGCAACGCCCAAGTTGTATGAGGAGTGAGTTTCCCAGATCGGATTGTGCAAGATAATGCTCACTGCATTTGAAAACTGGTGAACGATCTCAGGCATGTATTTCATTTCCCCGACTTTGTTCGGTTATCCAGTTTGCAGAGCATCTGGCAGTTGTCAGCTGTTGTTTTTCCACCTTCGTGCCAGGGTGTAATGTGATCGGCCTCCATTTCCGAAATATCAAACTTCTTTTTGCAGAATGTGCAGACGCCGTCTTGCCGCTCGTATGCCTCGCGCTTCATTTTGTCGGTAAACGCACGGATAGAAAGCTCGCGTTCGTTGCCGGTCAACACATACGGGTAGATGCCGGACTTTTTCGTTACGTCCTCGTCTTGCATGAGCTTCTTGACCTCGGTCTCAAGCTTGGTGGCGTTTAGTTTTTTGTCCTTGTATTCGTTGTACAGCTCGCCCCAATTCACGTGCGCCATTTCCTTGCGGTAGTTGGGGAACGTCTTTCGCACCCACGCTATTACGTCCTGAAAGTACGCCCACAATTTCTCGGCGTCCTTGTCGTGCTGATGCTTCGCCATGTAATCCGCCACCTCGCCCTTGTTTATCCATGAGAGCGCAGTTTCCAAATACTCTTGGCGGATCGGCGAGCCGCTCACAAGCGCTCCGCCATCGTTCGCCAAGTGATACGCGGCGCAGCCGGTCTTGCTGAATTTAAGTTTTGCATCCGAAAGCCACGGGCCGGTATACACGGCATTTCGAAGCTCTTGGTCTGTTAGTTTCTCGCCCGCAATATTGATAGTCCTAAACCAGTCGAGCCGCTCTTTGTCCGTGCCTTCGCAGAAATAAATCATCAGTTCGTAGTTCAAAGTCTGCTCTTGCTCCTCTTTGATGAGGTTATGGAAATAGCGGTCGCCAAGCGAAAAGTCGCCATTCACATACTGGCCGATACTGATGGTGCGCTGTTGGCCGTCGAGCACTTCAAAGCCGCCATCCTCGCGCACCATCCAGTACATGACGTTGAGCGGGAATCCTTTCTTGACCGTATCAAGCACGGCGTCGCGCTGCTTGTCTTTGTAGACGAACTCGCGCTGGTACTTCGGGCGGACATCAAGCTTGCCGCCATACGCCACGACACCTTCCTCGGCGCTGTCTTTGAAGCCGTTAACGACTTCTCGTATTTTGATTTTATGTAGCTCGATTTTCATAGTGTTTTATTTTTAATGACAATTCTTCCGTAATAACCTTTGGTCTTGATAATGGGCCCGTATTCCATCGTCGTTTTTCCGTTTGGCCTTATTTGTTTCGTTTTGGTCGCTCCTAACTCTTGTCCGAGTGGGCCGGAGATCAACGCGCCCAAAATTGTAAATTGGTCGGGGCTGTATTTATCAAGAAAAGTAATTGGTACGCCGATAGCGCCTTTGTAGTCCATTGGAATATCGACGGTCTTATCCACGTTTATGGCGTCGTAGTTATCGTATTTCGGATACTCTTTTGACGAATACTTTTTGTAAAGCACAATGCTGTCGTGGCGCTCGTCATAATCAAGATTTGTAAACCAGCGCACACCTTTGACGCGAATATATTTGTTTCCTTCTCCATCAACTCGGTATCCGGCCGCGTTTAGCGGGTAGTCTTCCGGCACTCTAAACTCACGGTCGCCGCTATGGATACTTGCGCCAAGCCACAATTTGTTTGCTTTAACCAAAGGGAACACTTCTTTGTAAGTGACGGCGTTGATATTGCCGATGATAAGGAATTTTTTATTATGTTCTACCAATTGCGAAATGTATTCGCGGAAAAGCGAGAATGGCGGGTTTGTCACAACAATATCCGCCTCTTTAAGAAATTCTATGCATTCGTCGCTACGGAAATCACCGTTGCCTTTCAGCGGGATTGCGGTGTTCTTGTCGTGTTGTAGTAGATACTTCACGTCATCAAGGTTGATCGCGCCGTCGCCGTCTGCGTCAGGTACTTCCCGTATTTCAATTTTGAACGGCTCTTTGCCGTCGGGCTTTAGTCCCTGCATTTCAAAGAGCGGCAACTGCCCGCCAGCGATAGGCGATTTTACAAAACTTGTCGTGATGAGTTTCTTCAATCCGAGCGCGTTGAAATTTGCGGCGAAATATTTGAAGAAATTGCTCTCGAATGGGTCGTCGCAATTGCAATAGACTACTTTGCCGCGAAACTGGTCTTTGTAGTGCTTCAGCTCCTTTTCGATATCGACGAGTTGAGTGTAAAACTCGTCTTTCTTCGCCTTTTTCGCGCCGTGAAGGCTTGTATTTGCAACTTTCGCTTTCATAAAATTATTTCAACTCGCCAAGTGCCCGCTCAACCCCTTCAGGATCTACGAAAGAATAGTACGCGCGTCGACCACCGCGCGAAGTTGCCTCTTTCTTCAAGATGCCAAAGCTAACAAGAAGACGCAGGTTTGAAAATTTCGGTCCGCCCTTTTCTTGAAGGCGCTGATATACCCATGCACCAGCGAAATCGGTGTTATGGATCTCTTTCCGCAAATTCAAGCATTCTCGAACAATGGGGAGCCAATCAGGCCGCTCTACTGCAAGCCGCTTGACTGCTTTGTATCCAGAAACTGACTCTTCCATACCTACCATCATAATGCATCAAATGGATCAAAGTCAAATTCACTTGAAAGTTACCACCTATCCACCACTGGACTTCTTCCCTCGCTTCGGGCATGTGTTGTGTTGTATGGAAAACCAGGACCCCGTCAGGTACTGCCTATATGCCCGGAAATCGAGCGAGGCCGAGGAGAAACAGGCGCTTTCGATAGATTCCCAGCTCAAGGAGATGCTGAGCCTCGCCCAGCGAGATGGACTGAATGTGGTCGATATGTATCGCGAGTCGCACTCCGCAAAGGATGCCGGCCAGCGGCCTGTTTTCAACAAGCTTCTGATGGATATCCGTGAGGGCAAATTCGATGGAATCCTCGTATGGCACCCCGACCGCCTCTCTCGCAACGCGGGAGACCTTGGTGCGATCGTGGACCTCTTCGATCAGAAGAAGCTCTTAGAGATCCGTACCTACAGCCAGCGGTTTACCAACAACCCAAACGAGAAGTTCCTCCTGATGATTCTCGGCAGCCAAGCAAAACTCGAGAACGACAATAAGAGCATTAATGTGAAGCGCGGCCTCAAGACTAAGTGCGAGCTCGGGCTTTGGCCAAGTGTCGCTCCAACCGGCTATCTCAACTCCAAAAACAAAGACCAGAAAGGTGTCGTATTCGTAGACCCAGATAGAGCTCCTGTTATCAAGGACCTCTTTCAAAAAGTAGCTAACGAGGGCTGGAGCGGCCGAAAAGTATACCGATGGCTTAAAGACATTAAGTTCAAGACCCGCACCGGAAAGCCACTCACCTTGAGCAACGTCTACGTCATTCTGAATAACCATTTCTACTACGGCACATTTGAATACCCGAAAGCGAGCGGCAGATGGTTCCAGGGCAAGCACACGCCGCTCATTTCTAAGGAGTTGTTCGAGGAGGTACAGAAGCAGCTTCATCTCCAAGTCAAATCGAAGAATCGAAATAAAGAATTTGCCTTCACCCGTCTCCTCTCCTGTGGAGCTTGTGGCTCAGGAATAACCGCCCAGGAGAAATTCAAATCTCTTAAAGACGGCTCCGTCGCCAAATACATTTACTACGGCTGCACCCGTTCCCGAAACATCAACTGCAAAGAAGGATATACCGAAGAGAAAGTGCTTATTAAAGAATTCCTAAGAATCTTTGATGTAATTGATCTGGAACGATCAGGTATCAAGAAGAAACTTGAAGCCGAGATCGAGCGGCATAAGAAATTCCATTCAGGGATTATGGGCAAAGCTGATGAGAACTATTCCGTGAAAGATGCCGATATACGGAACTATGCAAAGTACCTCCTGACAGAAGGGTCAATATTCGAGAAGCGCGACCTGATGGACTGCCTTCGAACCAAGCTAAAAATCACGAAAGGTTTGGTAACTGTCGACTAATATCATCGTTCCGATCGCTGCCAATCAGAGGCAGTTTTTCTAGCGACTTAAGCCTCGGCTTAAGTCGAGAATTATTCGAGAGACCCCATACGCTCATTAACATCCTTGCAAGAAGAAGATAAAACTTGCTCTGAATCGCATCATTAAAAGAATGATGCTCAAGAGCCAGGTCAAGGTACGTGTCGATTATATAATCTCGCGCCTTAATCTGTCGATAGAGCTTCATTGCCTGGTGAAGCGAGGTTAGACAATCCTTCCGAACCTTTCGGAGATGTGCGCGAGACTTTTTATCAATCACGAAAAAGTCGTCTAGGCTAAGCCACCGGCTGATTTTGTAATTCCCGATTCGTGCACGCCACGGTCTTCCTGTTGTTAGGTAGTAGAGTTTCAGCTGAAGATAATGCTGGCCATAAATCTGACCTGCAGCATCGTGGCAGTAAGCGGCCGCTCCAACGTATGGCTTTTCATTAAGTAGCTTGTAGCCTGCATCGATAAACGCCTGAGTGGCACTCCATGTTGCGTTCAACTTCTTTTCTAAGTCTTTGTGCCGATTTGCTGCTTTCTCAAGGGCAAAACCGCGCCAATCTATCGCCATTTTAAGGTTCTTCATTTCGGCTATCAGCTCACCCGCCTGAGCAATCTCTGCCTTAGCTCTCATAAGACAAAGCTGCGCAGCCATTTCTGGCCTGTTTGCCTTACGCGCCAGCACAGCTCCCGTTTCGGTAGCGAGGCGAATTTCAGGGTTCTGTTCGAGCGTGTTCAAGCCAGCAATCAGTTCGCTGATCGCCTCTATCTTTTTTTGATCGGATCGACTTGACCCAACAATCCCATCAAGGGCTTGTTTGAAATTACTTTCTGCGTCTCGCATATATTTTCCTATACTGCCAATTATTCCTCACACGATGCAGGAACACTTTGGTCTCATTCTTTACGACTTTCAGAAGAAAGAAGGGGTCAAGCGGAACACGGCTGAACCATATCCATTTCTTCTTTGGATAAGGCGAGATGAATTCCTTATCAGCATGGGCTCGAGTCATTCGGTTGAGCATATTATCTACGTTCCCGCCATCAACGTACGAGTAGCCATGGAAGTTCGCCCACGTGAACATAACGATTATCTCCGGACTTAAAGCCAGAGTAAGCTGCACATTCTGTTGCCCAAAACCGGGACCGTAGAATTTCTGCCACTGGAGGTCGGGGTTGAATAACACGCACGGATCGTCAGAGGTAATGAACCAGTTTTTGTTCGGATTCTTTGAGCAAAGGAACGCCAGACTCATCTGCATGAGAATATTTGCTAAGAACGGAATACCATCCACGAGCTGCAATTTATGGATGTCCTTTTTGTACTCCTGCCATGCGCGGACCTGCGGAGAATCGGTCACCCCATGGGCCATCGCCATCTGAGTGCCATGATCGATAAGCTGCTGGATGAAATTCTCCTGGTTTTGTTTGAACCGCAGAGTGCGTTGCAGTTGTGCCGCCACGAAGGCACAGAGATAGGCGTGTTCCGACTCCGAAAGGGGCTTTTTCTCTTTGATCTTGCTACGGAAAATGTAAGCGTATTTTGACTCGATGGCTGAAAGGCTCTTTTCTATGGTGAAGTCCTTTTCGCCGTTGAATTCGAAGGTATACAGATGCGTTTCGGTAAAGATATTCTTAGGGGCCTTCTTTCGAGGATTCTTACCGTCTTTATCAAACACCCAGACGTAGGGCTCCTGACCTGCAGGGGTGTTGGGGTCTGTAAACTCCGAAAGATAGCACCTGGGTACGAAGTGCTGATTTTTGGGACCTGAATTTTTCTTCTTTTTCTTTTTAGCCATCAGGAATGTGGGAATTATCTCGCATATCGAAGCAGCCCACAAAGAGCGGGCAAATATGACCCCTTTGGGTCCTTCGATACTTTTCTAGACTGCTGCGGGTCAGGGACTCGAACCCCAATACCATGCTCCAGAGGCATGTGTCCTACCATTAGACGAACCCGCAAGATGCGATTACACAATACTGGAAAAAGCGGTTTTCTTCAAGAGCTTGAGGGAAGAAATTTTTTTCGATGGAATTGGAGCTTTTTGTTTCTTTGCATCAATTGTTTTTTGTTTATGCACAAGCAGGGGGCGCGACTTCAGAGCGGCACTAATGAAAGCATCGAAGAGCGGGTGAGGTGCCAACGGCCGCGCTTTTAATTCTGGATGAAATTGCGTACCGAGCATAAATGGATGCACTTCGCGTGGCAATTCAGCAATTTCCATAAGTGTGTCGTCAGGCGAGGTGCCAGAAAACACAAGACCAGCGGCAAGAAGTTTATTGATGAAAGCCGGATTAACTTCGTAGCGATGGCGATGACGTTCGGAAATTTTTTCGGTACCATAGGCATCACGAGCAATAGTTCCCTTCTTGAGCTTAGCGGGATATGCACCGAGACGCATCGTGGCACCATACCGACCAGAAGCGAGAAACTTTTTTTGATCAGGCATAATGTCGATGATAGGCGCATCGGTCTGCGGATCAACTTCAACAGTATGGGCGTTGCGAATTTTAGCAACATGACGAGCAAATTCTACCGTAAGCAATTGCATACCGTAACAAAGACCAAGGAACGGAATTTTATGTTCACGAGCATATTGCACGGCGCTGATAACCCCTTCAATGCCAGAGGTACCGAAGCCACCAGGAACAATAATGCCATCGAAAGCGGCCAGCTCACTTACCTTACGCATGCCAGTCTCATACTCTTTCGCATTTATCCACGTGAGCTTGGGTCGCGCATTGTGCCAGTAGGACGAAAACTTGATCGCTTCAATCACTGACAAATATGCGTCAGAAAGTACGAAGTCACCAGAATCAAAATACTTCCCCACTACAGCAATCGTAACATCGCGCGTGCCGTTTTTAGTCTTGGCCACAAATTTTTTCCACGATGCCAAAGCTGTGCCATTATGTTTTGGCTTCATCCGTAACACGTCCAAAATAGTTTCGCCAATGTGATCTTTTTCAAAATTCAAAGGTACATCGTACACAGAATCAATGTCCGGTGCGGAAATGACGCGGTCGCCGTGCACATTACACGACACTCCTATTTTTTCTTTGCGACGTGCATCAAGCGGATGGGTGGAGCGCGCAATAATAATGTCTGGCTGAATACCGTAACTATTCAGCATTCGCACTGCTGTTTGCGTCGGCTTCGTTTTCATTTCACCAAGTTTTGAAGGCACAGGTAAATAGCTAACCAACACGAAACATACGCTTTCCGGCTGACGCAAGCGCAAAATGCGCGCTGCTTCTAAAAACATCATGTTCTGATAATCACCGACCGTGCCGCCGATTTCTATGAGCGAGATATCGGAACGAGTTTTTTCCGCTGCGCGCATAATGCGACGCACAATTTCGCCAGTGATATGCGGAATAGCTTCCACGCACTTGCCACCATAGCCGAGGTTGCGTTCACGCTCAATGACGTGTTTATAGATCATGCCGCTCGTCATATAATCTTCGGGCGTTAAATTCATTTCCAAGAAGCGCTCGTAGTTGCCCATGTCTTGATCGGTTTCCAAACCAGAATCAAGTACGAATACTTCACCGTGCTCGGTGGGGTTCATGGTACCAGCATCCACATTTAAATACGGATCAATCTTGATTGGATTGATCCGAAAACCTTTTGCTTGAAGAATTTGACCGATGGCAGAGGTGGCAATACCCTTGCCGACGCCGGACATAACACCGCCAATAACAAAAACGTATTTGTGATTCTTGCTCATACTTTAAGATAGCGACGTACTGCCAACCAACTAGAAATCGCTCCAATTATAATGCCACTTGCCAAAAGCACAAGGAATATCTGACCGAAGTTGGCAAGATAATAGTTAAAAATATTAAAACCGATAAAAAACGTGGTCGTAGTTTGCGCTAAGTAGTATGTCGCCGGATACAAAATTACCGCCGCCAAAATAGCCGATACAATACCGCACATAATACCAACAATCACAAACGGCCCACGAACAAAACGCGAACTAGCGCCCACCAACCGCTCCACAGCAATTTCTTCGCGCGAGGCGTGAATAGCAAGACGAATAGTGTTATAGGTAATGATGAGCGAAATAGCCACCATAATTCCAATAAGAATAAGTGCAAACCGACGACTGCCGTCAATGATAGCGGTCAATTTGGTAATGGCCGCCTGATTTTGATTGTAATTAACGGTATCAATAATAGGCAAACCATTAGTTGGCGAGACACTTTGCGATTGAAGATAAGCGGCAATGTCTGCGTACTGTGACGGATCTTTGGCCTTAATGTTCAGCTCAGCTCCAAGGGGATTGCCGTTAATTTCATCTAAAGCCTGTAGGGTCAATTCATCGGTGGCGTGGCGTTGTTTAAAATTTGCTAAGGCCTGATCGGCAGAGATAAATGTGGTAGTAGCCACTTCTGGTAAAGCATCGACAGACTTTTGCAACGCCAACATATCGCTCGTTGATGCGGTGGTCACAAAATAGACAGTGATATCAACTTGATTTTTGATTTGATTGAGCGTGGCACTAAAAATGATACTGAACAAAAGACTGGCAACAATAACGAGTAGTGTCACCGTCATAACCACAATAGACGACAACGACACAAAACCATTGCGCCAAAAACCAACGAAGCCGGCTTTTATAATTCGTTTATTGGTAGTCCAGAACATTATAGTAAAAAATATTTTATTAAAAATTTAAAAAACATACCGACCATTACGATCGTCGCGAATAATTCTTCCGGCTTCCATTGAAATCACTCTCCCACCAATAGAATCGATAACGCCACGATTATGGGTCGTGAGGAGCACCGTAGTTCCCAAATCATTAATTTTTTTGAGAATCTGGACAATGTCGTACGTATTGACCGGATCAAGATTGCCGGTAGGCTCATCGGCAATTAAAACGTCGGGTTGATTGACAATAGCTCGAGCAATCGCCACCCGCTGTTTTTCTCCACCGGAAAGTTGGTGCGGAAAATTCCACATTTTTTCACCCAAATCAACAAGATCTAATACATGCGGTACATCTGATTTTATTTCCGCATCACTTCGACCCGCCGCTTCCATTGCAAAGGAAATATTTTCAAAAGCTGTTTTATATGGTAGCAAACGAAAATCCTGAAATACCACACCAATTTTTCGACGATAAAGATTCATCTCGTTGCGACGTAAATCGTGAATATCAACCGACTGAAAATATACCCTGCCATCGGTAGGCCGCTCTTCAGCAAGAAGCATTTTTATGAGTGTGGTTTTGCCGGCACCAGAATGTCCAACAATTGATACAAATTCTTGCGGATCTACAGCGAGCGTAATACTATCCAGAGCTATGGAATTGTCGGCGTATTGTTTAGAGACGTTATCAAAATAAATCATACCGCACTCTCTATTGTAACTACTTAAGCTGATAAATCAATGGCTCTGTATTTAGAGGCCTTGTTCAGCCTCAATAAAATTATTTAAATCACCAGCAAGCACCCGCTCAGCGTCGTGCACCTCCACACCTGTGCGATGATCTTTAACTAATTTATACGGGTGCAATACATATGAACGAATTTGATTACCCCATTCAATGTCGGTAGTCTTACTGATCTGCATTCCTTTCTCTTTTGCTATACGTTCCTCTTCAGCACGTTTATAGAGTTTACCTTTCAAAATAGTCAGGGCGCGTTCACGGTTCTGTGCTTGACTGCGCTCACTGGCTACGTGTACGGCAATATTGGTGGGCAGGTGCACGACGCGTACTGCCGTTTCTCGTTTATTAACATTCTGACCACCAGGACCTCCGGCGCGTGCAAATTCTACACGAATATCTTCCGGCCGAATTTCAATAGGTGGCTCTTTATCAAACTTTGGTATCACTTCCACAAGCGAAAATGACGTGTGGCGAAGTTGTTTGGCATTAAATGGCGATATGCGTACGAGTCGATGAACACCAGATTCGTTTTTGAGTGTACCGTACACGTTCCGCCCTGTTACATCAAAAGTGATATTACGAAATCCGCCGTGGTCATTTTCATTTTGGTGTACTATAGCCCATTGCCAACCTCGTTTTTCAATATACTTTCGGTACATCGAAAAAAGCATCGCCGAAAAATCTTCAGCGTCATCGCCACCGGCGCCGGACAAAATTGAGACCACGGCGGCGCCGTGGTCATATGGTCCGGCGCCTGGATTTTCCATCGCACTGCGCAACTCTTGCATCTCTTTTATAATCGCTTGGGCTCTTGTTTTATCAGCCCAAAAATCCGAAGCACTCATTATCGCTTCGAGTTCACTTATTTTTTTTCGCACGTCATCTATACTCATCAATATTGAAATGTACCGCATAATAGCGTATGCTGCCAGTGGCGTCATGCACCATTTTAAAAAGAAAGGGGGTTGTTATGACACTGTGTATTCAACTCATTAGCGATCTTCCAAAAGGAAATATTTGGCGAGGATACGTTATACAACTAGCCAGAGACCCAGATTTGGATAGCGAATTTGATACATGCACAAGCGATATTCGTCACCTGCCAGACGATGAGTTCTTTGACCAATTAATGCACCGTGGTTACAACGGCATTCTCTTTTTTCTGCATCACACAGAACCACAAAAAAAACTCGATGAGGGGATGCCTATTGGTGGCATCTTCTGGCAGGAACATCGATACAATAACACTACTGTCTGGAGAGTGTTTCGCCTACTTGTTAACGATAATTTTCGCAATCAAGGATATGGTTGCAAACAAGTAGCAATCTTTTTGCGCTACGCACACGAACGTGCCATCAAAACCATTTTTCTTGGCAATGGTGGCGATCAAATAGTCAGACACATCTTTGAGAAAATACATACTGGGGAGATTACCCTACCGTTTCCAATACGATGTGATCCACAGCGGTACACCATTTCATTTTCGTATATCGCACCTTAGTGTTACAACGCTTCGCTTCGTTATACACCCCACCTGCCGCTCCAAAATGGAGCGGTTTTTCTATACACACATATCGCACAAAAAAACAAAGGGAGCCAGCGGCCGGAATTGAACCGGCGACCTACGCGTTACGAGTGCGTTGCTCTACCAACTGAGCTACGCTGGCAATTTAGGGTACGAGCGACCCAGTAGTAAATGTATGAAAAATTTCTTGATGCGCACCGTACGCAGCCGTATGCGTCACCGCACCAAAAGCAAACAGGAGCGCTAAAATAATACCAAGTATAAGAAAAATAACCAGCCATAAGCGGGCAGTTTTTTCATCAGCAGTAGCAGGAACAGATTTCGTAGTTCGTAAATCTTGATACAACTCAAACAGATACAGTATCACCCATGGCGCAAGCAAAAATGCTTCAATGAGCTGCTGGATAAGCACAACACCCCAAAAGCGCATACTGTTTACAAGTATCGGACTAAAACCAAAGGATAAAGCTAAAATCAAATCGAGAATAAACGTTACAACAAGTACTAAAAAAACAACAACCATAAGTCGCCACAAAGTCGCCCACCAGCGGCCCGCGACATACCCCCACGAGCGCGTCAGCGCCGGTAATCCCCTTCCGTTTTCTACCACAAACACAAACGGCACTATCACAACGTACACCACAAAAATAATTGCTGGCACCACCAGGGTAATGCCGCTTATAAAAATAAAAGTTTCAAGAATAGCCAACCAAATATATGGGAAGAAAAGTTTTAGCGAAGCGCGCGTGTTGCTCACAATATCATTCGGCTCTTGTTCAACACCGCTGATAATACGAATCTCAGCAATATATGAAACGAAAAGAATAACCAAACCTACCACAGCAATACTGGATCGTTGCCACAATGGAATAGTGGCATTAGCAAGCGCCGCCATAAAACCACCCAAACAAGAAATTACCAACCACGGAAACAATGGGGAAAAAAGCCGCTTAAAGCGATTAAGTGAGCGCTCAATGAGATTGACTACGGGGGTTAACTGACCAATGGGTTGTGTAGTAGTTTCTTCAGGCATATATAACGCTAATTAGAACATGCGCTAGTAGGATTTTAGTATACCATATATTATGTTTGGAGCCGTTGGTCGGAATTGAACCGACGACCTTCCCCTTACCATGGGGATGCTCTACCAACTGAGCTACAACGGCGCACACAATCACCAAGATTGCATAGTAGTATATTTTTTTGAATTATGCCAGCAGCCGTTTGTATTCAGCAAAGGTAGTAGTGCGCATGTGTTCAATACTAAAGAGCTCGGGTAAACGAATAGATGTTGGCGGGGCCTCACGAAAGAATTGCACAATCGCTGCGGCTAATGCGCGCGGCTCAGCAGGCGGCACAAGACGTGCCACACCCGAAGGCAGCATGTGCGCTAATTCTGGAATACCACCAACACGACTAGCGATAAATGGCCGGCCGGCCAAAAGTGCCTCCAGCAACACGTACGGAAATCCTTCTTTCACTGATGGCAACACCATAAGATCAAAGGCTGTTAGATAGCGGTAAGCATCATCGACCATACCAACAAAAAAAACTTGATCAGTAAGTTTAAGTCGTCTGATTTTGGCTTCTAACTCGGTTCGCAACACCCCATCACCAACAATCACATACGGTACAAAATGTGCTTCATCATGTTGTGTGGTAGTAGAACGTACCAGCGCAATAGCATCAAGTAAATACGTTAATCCTTTCGTTGGATAAAAACTGGCCACAACGCCCACCGCTCGACGATTGCTCGTAAACGACGCGGCGACATCGGCCGGTAACAGACGCCCGAGCGCTTCTCGCGCTTGTGAGAACGCCAAGATACCAGCTTTTTTTGCCTGATCCAAACCATTATAAATAACAACGCTGCGGCTGTGAATGAGCTTTTCTGTGCGCCCAAGCGTTTCATCATGCGCTGACACTGTTATAACCAGATCGCGAAAAAACGAGGCGATGTATTCTGAAACACGATACAACGTTTTGGTAAACGACGGCAATGGTTCAGCAATCACAAAGCCGTGCACGGTGTACACAACTTTTACACCAACACACGCGAGTTTTGCCGCTACCGCTCCAACACTGCCTGCCTTACTACTATGCACATGCACAATATCTGGCCGCAACCGTCGCACTAAACGCATAATTTGAAAAAAAGCAACGAGATCAGCAAGCGGCCGAATATCTCGCCGTAATGCCGGTATCACCATGAGGTCGGGCGAACCAATCGGTTGCGGCGATGGTCGCACACCTAGCAATCTCGCTGGCGCGGCCGCTCGAAAACCAGCAGCGCGCAATTCATCAAAAAGCCAGCGGCTCGTTACAGTATCTTGTCGACCCGTTGCTACGGTTACCGTATATCCCGCCTGTCGCGCCCCCACCGCTAAGTCCAAAACATTTTTTTGAGCACCACCACACTCACCTTGGGTAATAATATAGAGAATTTTCATGGGCAAGTTCTACAATTACCCTTATTTATATCGCATTTTTATTTTTAAAACTAGGCATAGTAAATTAGAAGACGACAAAAATACGGCTTTGTATAGCTCTCCTTTTACATCACCGAATACTTGACATAAATTCAATACGTGATATAATTGCACAAGAAAGCTCGAGTGGTATTTTTTATGAAAGGAGCACATATGTGTACGAGCAAAAAGTTCCTTGGCACCTTGGGTTGGATGGGGATGGCGGCATTGATCTTGGTGGGCGTCGGCGGTTGTGCGAACAATTGTCGCACGATCACCACAACTACGACCTGGGTTGATGCACGCAGCATCAATCAGGGCGTTGCCGCGGCCCAACGTTTCGGCGCTGTTCGGTTACCCGGGCAGACGGAGAAACTCAACGGTCAGACGTTCAGCGATGGCGATATGAGCGCCATCGCTAACGTGGGCAACAGCAACAATTGTGCATCAACAGCACAAACGCCATACATAACGCCCAATTATCGGCCGCCGGTACAGTTGGCACCAGTCCCACAGACACAACCACAGGTATATTGTCCACAACAATATCAAATGATGCCACCGCCACCGATTTATACTCTGCCGCCAAGCTATAGCAACAATACTTGTTGGTAGGAGGGTTGCCACAAACTTAAGCGCGTTCTCTCACGAGAGAACGCGCTTTTTCTTATGTTATTTTTTAAAAAATACTTAACATACCTACTGAAAATATAAGAAGCGGGGCCGACGGGACTTGAACCCGCAACCTCTCGCGTGACAGGCGAGTGCTCTAACCAAGTTGAGCTACGACCCCAATGCGCTTAAATGTAGCAAAAAATATAATTATGAGCAATTTTATACATACGTCATCTTACAAACTATCTATATAGAAAATTTGGTTAATGAAAAGGGGTTTCGTACACATCGATGTTTGTACGAAACCCCTTATGAGTCAGATCAGCACCATGCTGTATCTGACGTAATCCCCGCCATAGCCGATGGCGGGATAACCCGGATAGAACGCTCAAATTTTCTTTGAGCGCATTTTTCCCGTCGTATCTGCTGTCGCAGATGGCGACGAGAGGTACCACAAGATGACGTAGCGTCACCATGTGCCAATTGGTGGGGAGCTGAAGCCCCATCTACCGACAGAACGTCGGTTCCCGAGAGAAGTGACATAGGCCTTCCTTTCCGTAGATGGCCCCTTGTGGAGCAAATCGAAGAGTATCGTGGCTAGAAACATCCGTACTTCCAGTTCCACAAACCCTTGTCTCCACAACTGCTTAATAATATATCACAGTTATATTTAAAAAGCAAGTTTAGGTGTCGGAGGTGGGGATCGAACCCACGACCCCGGGCTTATGAGTCCCGTGCTCTACCAACTGAGCTACTCCGACAATTGAGCGGATTAGAATTGAACACTGGCGGTACCTCACCCTAGCCAAGCGTGTGGCGGGGAGAAGAATCGAACTTCTTTCTTCAGGTTATGAGCCTGACGTGGTACCAGTCCACTACCCCGCTGGAAAGTATTTAGTATACCAGAAAAAAATGGTTGAGCAACTTTAAACCGATCCAAGCTCGCGAAAAACCCCTTCAAAAAGTGCAATGACGCGCTGCGCTTCTCGTTGGGTCACATCAAAGCCTTGACCTTGGTGAGCGATAGCGTTGCGAATACGATGCGCTTCCCAAGCCGCATTCAAACTAGCAAACGGTCGTCGTTCAGCATTTTTCAACTTATCGCCCACGGTGTCGCCAGCATAACCAACTTGATCAAGTGTTTCTTCAAGAACAATATCGGCTTCTAAAATCGCTAAACGCCAATCGCTTGGATTATCAGAAGCGATATGTTCCAACACTTTTTGCCAGCGAGGATTTTGACGGACCGTATGTACAGAAAATGCTGAAAGTGGTTGACTCGTTGGTAAATTGGCTGGGATATGCGACGTGGGATGTGTCTTGGCAGCTGCAGAAACGGCAACGACGACACCATGTACATCTATTTTCTTTTCAAGAGGATAGAGATTTTTATACCATACCTTATGCACTTCACCTCGACGAAAAGTAATATAGCCAATGAGCAGTATCAGAAACAATGAAAGACCGTTGGAAAATGCGGTGAGCGATCGAGCTGCACTAGCAAGCCAAAGACGAACGTCGTTGCCGAGAGCGACGATATTCGGCTGAGCGACAAGCCAAAGATTAAACACACTTTTTTTACCACCGGCAAAAAAATGTTCGACTTGAATGGCACCAGCAAAAAGAATAATGCCAATAACTAGCCACTCAACAACATCGAGCGCCGACCAAAATGTGGAGCTTTCTTTTTTTTCGCCTTTTTTTTCGTCACCCTCAGCCATACGGCCAATTATACAACACGTTATGCCCGATTCGCCTTCTCAAAAAGTTTACCAATAGTGAACAACAAATCTTCACGGGCGTAGGGAGCAGTAAACTGAATACCGAGTGGTACACGCGCCCCAGCACGATTGGCAAAACCAGACGGCACGGAAATTGCCGGCAATGCAACGAGATTTGCTGAAACGGTAAAAATATCAGCAAGATACATCGCCAGCGGATCGGTTGATTTTTCTCCTATGGTAAAAGCCGGTGTCGGTGAAGTCGGTGTAAGGATGCAGTCCACACCAGTAGCAAAAACAGTATTAAAATCATCTTTAAGCAACTCACGTACCATAGTGGCTTTACCATAGTACGCGTCATAGTAGCCAGTAGAAAGCACGTAGGTACCGAGCATAATACGGCGGCGGCTCTCGGCACCGAAACCCGCACGACGGGTGGCAAGATATTCTTCCAGCATCGTCGGGGCGTCGACGTGCGCGCCGTAGCGCACTCCATCAAAACGAGCGAGATTGGAAGAAACCTCAGCGGGCATTATCACGTAGTACACCGCGAGCGAATATTTTAGATTAGGCAGATTAATGTCGCGAATTTCTACACCAGATTGTTTGAGCGCGGCAAGAGAGTTTTCAAAATTTTCTAACACGTCAGGATCAACACCTTTTTCCAAAAAATCGCGTGGCACACCAACAACGAGTTTTTTATCGTGTGTCGGCGGTCGCGGCCGATCTATTGATGTAGCGTCTTTAGAATCGCGACCGGCGATAGCATTAAAAAGTATTTCCGTATCAGCGACTGTTTTAGCAAGCGGCCCGATTTGATCAAGCGAAGAAGCCATCGCCATAAGACCGTAGCGTGACACTGCCCCGTGGGTAGGTTTAAGACCAACCACTCCACAAAAACTTGCCGGCTGGCGAATAGAACCACCCGTATCAGAACCGAGCGCGGCCACTGCAAGATCGGCAGCTACCGAAGCGGCCGCACCACCGGAAGACCCACCCGGCACACGCGAGAGATCGTGCGGATTTTTTGTGGGACCGAATGCAGAATTCTCGGTGGAACCACCCATCGCAAATTCATCCATATTCGTGCGACCCAAAAAAACAGCGCCCTGTTTTTTAAGCCGATCAATGACGGTTGCATCGTAACTTGCCCGATAGGTGGCAAGCATTTGTGAAGCTGCTGAAGCAATTTTCCCCTGTATCAAAATATTATCTTTTATTGAAATTGGAATACCGGTAAGCGCGTGTCGTGTGCCAGCGGCTAACATCGTGTCGGCTGCTTTAGCTTGCTCGCGTACGTCATCGTACACTTCCAGGTAGGCATTCAGCGTTGGATTTTTTTCCGCAATACGCGCACAATATGCATCAGCGAGTTCTACAGCCGACACATCGCCACGATCGAGCAATTCACGGGCTGTGGCAATCGTCATATGAGCAAGATCGTGCTTCATAAGATTTTTTTTACTTTAACGTAGTTGCCATGACGTGCCGGCGTTGCAGCAAGTAGTGCTTCAGTGTATGCACCGCTTTGGTGAGGTTCTTCGTCAGCTCGCAGGACATTGTGCGGTGCATTTGTATCGCGGACATGTGTTCCTGTGTGCTGCGCCGACACATCTTGAATCTGCTGCACATATCCTAAAATATTTTCCATATCACCAGCCACCGACGCTTCCTCCTCCGACGTCAATTTAATACGCGAGAGTGCTGCTAACTTTTGTATGTCATGCTTAGAAATCATAGAGGCAGAGCCATCATAGCATTCTCTATTCGTTTTTTCTAGACATCAACTGAGTAATTTCAAAAATTCAGATTCAGAGAGAATAGTAATGCCTAATGTACGTGCTGTAGCAAGTTTTGATCCCGCATCGCTACCCGCTACAACGTAGTGCGTCTTTTGAGAAACCGTACTAGCAACTAGTCCACCGGCGCGACGAATTTTTTCTTTAGCCTCATCGCGCGTAAGACCTACCAAGCCACCCGTGAGTACAAATGTTTTACCGGCAATACGAGATTGCGGCACCACATGACTACCGGCATGTTTTTCAATACGAACTCGCTCTAGTAATTTTTCCACGAGTAGACGATTACCCGGCGCAGCAAACCACGCAACAATAGAACGCGCCACAACATCGCCGATGCCGTCTATGCTTTGCAATTCATCAATTTTCGCCGCACGAATTTTTTCGAACGTTTGAAAATGATCGGCCAAGAGGTATGCCGTTTCTTCACCGACATGATTAATAGAAAGCGCGATCAGAAAGCGCGGCAACGAAACGTGCCGAGCATTTTCGATTGCTTTCAATAAGTTATCGACACTCAGTTCAGCGAAGCGCGGAAGCGAGAGTAACTCGCCGCGGGCGAGGTCAAAAATGTCGGCCAAATCAGAGATGAGCTCGTGCTCCAGCAACGCGTCAATAACCTTTGGCCCGCACCCGTCAATATCAAAGGCCGACTTGCCAACAGCGTGGTATAGTCGACGAGCGCGCTGGACGGGCGAGTCGGGCGACACGCACCGCCACGCCGCCTGCCCTGGCACGCGCTCAATCGTACCGTCGCCGCCGCACTCCGGCACGTGCGTCGGCCACACGTACATCTTAGCCCCTGGCGGCCGCAAATGTGTAACCACCGCCACCACCTCCGGAATAACATCGCCCGCTTTTTGCACAATAACCGTGTCGCCAATACGCACATCCAAACGCCGAATCTCGTCTTCGTTATGCAGCGTAGCGCGCGAAACCGTAGAACCCGCCACCACAACCGATCGTAAATGAGCTACGGGCGTCAGTACACCTGTGCGTCCAATTTGCAATTGAATCCCTTCCACCACGGTGGTCACTTGCTCCGGCGGAAACTTAAAGGCGATACCCCAGCGCGGCGCCTTACCCGTGTAACCAAGAGTTTCTTGGTATACACGTTCATCAATTTTAACGACGACACCATCAATCAAATAATCTTGCGATTGACGCAATGTCGGCTCACTCCATTTTTTCCAATAAGCAATCACCTGTTCAAGCGTCTGACAATAGGCAAAATGTTTATTAACTTTAAAACCGAGCTCGGTCAACAAACGCAATTCATCTTGTTGTCGCGGTGGAAATTGCCCGCCGATACGATCAATATCATATATGAACGTCTCAAGTTTTCGCTCGTGCGCAAGCTGTGGATCAAGTTGACGAATAGAACCAGCCGCCACGTTGCGCGGATTAGCAAAAAGCGGCAACCCTTCGGCAGCGCGACGCTCGTTAAGTTCCATCAAACGTTTTTTACTCATCCACACTTCGCCGACCGCAATAATGTCTATGGCTTGTCGCAATCGCAGCGGCACCGAATCAATCGTTCGCACATTAGCCGTCACGTCCTCCCCCACCGTGCCATCACCGCGCGTTGCCGCTCGCGTCAGTATTCCTTTTTCATACTCCAGAACAATTTTCAGACCATCAATTTTTAATTCACAAATGTACGTTGGACGCACCCCCTTCAATAATCGAGTCACGCGTGCATCAAAATCGCGAATATCTTCTTCAGAGAATGCATCGTTAAACGACCACTGCGGCACTTTGTGCGTTACTTTAGTAAAAGCCGCCAAAGGCGTACCCGAAACACGTTGCGTCGGTGAGTCTGCAGTTACTAAAATTGGAAATTCTTTCTCAATATCCTCGAGCTCTCGCTCCAGCGAGTCGTACGCTTCATCGGGCATCTTCGGCGCATCGAGCACGTGGTAACGATACCGTGCCTCTTCAATCACCTCTTTTAATTTTTCATAGCGCGCACGCGCCGCCGCTGGAATCGCTCGCTTGCGTTCATCCTTCTTCATGCGCCGAGTATACCACGCCTCTAAAACTGGAAGAAGTTATTGTTTTGACCAGAAGGCGCAACTTTAGTTACAGAACACGTAGAGGGTGGCTGTGGAACTGTAGCAGTTTCAACACTGCTGCCGCAGGTCAGGGTATATACCGTACCCAGTGCAGGTGTTGGAGATGGTGCATACGTGCCAGAAGCCTTACTAACAGGAACAATGTTAGTATCACTGTTATCTGACAAATAACACGTTCCTCCTTGTGGAAGATTATTTATTGTCCAACTAAGTGATGGTGTACAACTAGTAGGATCGAATCCGAAACTAGAAATAACCGGTGTCGATGCTGGCGTCACGGTTATTGTTGCATTAGACACAGGGGAACTAATTCCACTATTATCCGTACAAGTAAGACCGTATGTATATGTACCAGGATTAGTGAATGAGATATTTTGAGAACCCTGTATTAAACCGCCATTCGCAGTAAATGTCGGTGCTCCTGTGGGACTTTGTCCACTACAAACTGTGGCACCACCCGTAGATGTCCACGACAGAGTTGAATTTTCTCCCACAGAAACTGTGGTCGGAGCTGCATCGAGTAGTGCAGTTATAGGACAGGTAGAGGTCATAACCATTGCATATGGTGTTTGGTAGCCTGAATTATTATATGTAACAGCCACATAATAAGGACTATCACCTACTAGAACAAGAGTAGCGTCAATTGACGAACTGAATCCAAGAGCTACCGTTGGAATCGTTAATGAAGTAGGACCATTTGATGATATGTTTTCTGTCCAATAAGGGAAATGAGCCTGATTACCAGTAATAGTAATGGTATAGCCTTGAGAAGGCACACTACCGGTCGTTGGATCAATAGGACTCCAGACAACTTGTATTTGCGGACCACCTAGTCCGCAAGTAGGAGTAAGTGGGTTTGAAATAGTTACCGGAACTGTATTAGAGAGCGCTTGTAAACCTGTAGTACCAGTACATTGCACTTGGTATGTATAGGTACCTGCCGTAGAAAGTGCAACAGCATTATCTGAGCCACTTGGAGCATTAGATGTTGCAAATCCTCCACCATTCCAGACAGGAGCACACGTTTGAGCATTGGTTGAACTCCACACTAGAGTAAAAGGTTGATTGGTTATGATAGGTTCTGGTGTTGTTAGGGAAAGTGTAGCGGTGGGAGGATTGGCGACATTCACTCCTACTGTATTAGACGTTGCAGTTCCTTCTGGACCAGTACATGTTACAGAATATGTATGTGCACCTAATGTGGTGGGTGCAACTCCTGCAGTACCTGTTGTTTGCGAATTGGTCGAGAACGTACTGGAAGGATCACTGGAATTAGCAGTACAGGATGTAGCATTCTGCGCAGTCCATTGTAATGCAACAGACGTTCCTGGTGTAGTGTTTGTAGCAGTAACGTCACCAGAAGGTGTCCAAATTGCAAGCGTGGCGCTAGGAGGAGGTGGAACAGTATTTATCACAACAGTACCAGTTTGGTCAGAATAAGGATTCCCACAATTTTCACTATAGGTGTATGTACCTTGAGTTTTAGGCGTCACTCCTGCACTACCACTTAACGCAGATGAGATACTAAAATTATTAGAACAATACGTAGCGTTGGTCGAATTCCAGTCTAACGTAAGGGGTGTTCCTAATGTAGTGGTTGCATACGTCACACTTCCTAATGCGGAGGTTGTTTGCGTTACACTAACTGAAGGTGATGCGAGAGAAAGGTTTACAGTAACCAGTGGAACAACCGTATATGTAAGTGTTACCGAAGCGGTACCGTAACCATTACCAATACCGTAATAACTAATAGTGTTTACCGTAACCGTAATCGTATATGTTCCCGGCGTAGAAGGAGCAGTGAATGGAATTTCTGTGCCATCAGAAGGTAATCCCGAACCATAGGAAAAGTTAAAATAATAATTCCATCCAGAATGACTACTAGAATCATATGCCGCTTGTGATTGTGTATATGGACCATACGCAACAGTGGTTCCTCCTGATTGCAATGAACTAAATGTGAATGAGGCACTTTGTGCAGCATTTGCACAACTCGCATCAACAACTGTTCCTCGAACCCAAAATTGTTGGCCTGGCAATAAGGTTTGTACTGGATTACCCGACGTATCATACATTTCTGCCGTCATAGTGGGAGCAATTTGCGTAGTTATTTGCGCCCGTGCAACCTGCCCTCCCATACAAAACAAAGTTCCCGCTACTGCGAGCATCGCTACCGGTACCATTGCCATTCGGTTCTTTTTAGCACGTATCAACCAAATAATCAGACTGACAATAAGCAGGAGCACTACTGCCACAATTACCCAGAGCCACAGCGATAGAGCACTCTGGTGTGACGACGTGAAGTACTCAAAAAGAACAGTGTGGTAGGTAGCAAGAAGAGCGCCGTTTGGTGCCGTAACCGTAGCCGTAGCGCTCAAACTGGTTGCGGCATTTTTGAGTGTAATAGGGACAGTGAGTGTTCCTGTTGTGGGATCTAAAGTACCTTGATACGTACCAATGACATTGTTAGCTTGATCGGTAAGTGTAATGTGTACAGTAGACACTGGTTCGTTAACCACAGCACCGGTACGAATATCAAATGGCGCACCGGTATACTGCATGGTCAAGGTCACCACACTACCAGCAGTAAGTGCGGTGGTCGTTGCTGTCAGCGACTGAATGGTCACAATGTCACCTGCCACGATATAGCGCACTTCAAATGGAGCAGTGATCATGGTCCCTGCCGATGTCTCTAAGGTTACTCGTGTATCGTAGACGCCTGCAGTGGTAGGAAGCGGGAGCGGAATCGAGAGTGTTGTGTGGGTAATAGTGATCGGTGTACCGGTAGCTGTTTGCAGTGGGGTGCCCGCAATGATGCGATTGTAGAGATCAATGTGCGGGACGACGGTTAGTGATTGTTTCGGCAACGAGCCAAGCGTGAGCACGAGTGTCGGCGTCTCACCGGTGTGTACCACCGGCCCTGCTTGCAGTGGAAACGTTGAGGTACCGAGCTTTAGTTGGGCGTTGGTAATAGCAAGTGATGGTGGTACGACAATCCCCTGTTTGGCATTGACGGTCAGGTGGTAGTCAGACCAGCCGAGTGGAATACCAGCTGCGGTATATGCTTGAATCTCAATGCCTAGCCCCTTGCCAGAGACAGCGACGGGTAACGTGTAGGTGAACGGTACGGTAACACTACCATTGGCAGGAACAAAGACTGATCCTTTTAGAGCACTTGTGTCGTAAAACGTGCCCGGTAACGTATTGGGTTGGTAGTTACCGACGAGCGAGATGCGGTAGCCAATGTTGGAAGCGTTGGTCGTGCCTTGATTTTGTAGTACAAACGTGCCGTGTACCGTATCGCCCTGTGCCACCGATGATGTAGTGAGTATGATAGTGTGGACTACAATTTGCGGTGGCTGAAAGGTACTTCCTGTTTGCTGTGCTGATGCAGCAAGTGGCACGACAGCAGCAACCGCCACGAGAACCCACCCGAGAAACTTTTTAGGCATTGTAATGGATAGCTATGATAATGGCCTTATTGTACCGTGCCGACTAGTGTGAGTCGTTGGAGTTATCCACAAAAAACCATCTAGAATGGGAAGAAGTTGTTGTTTTGACCGCCAGTGCCATTTGCATTGGTGCACGTAGCAGGAATAGAGAGAGTAACGGTTTTAGAAACAGGACTATTAGAATTGTTTGAGCACGAGAGTGTGTAGGTAGCACCATTAAGCTGCGTAGGTGTAAACCCTTGACCAATAACAGTACTACCCGAGCCGGTATAATTATTAGAACTAGAAAGAGGGAGCTGACCTATCCACGCTGGATCATTGAGAGAATTACTCATGGTACAAGTACCATTCTGACTAGTCGCCGACCAAACAAGTTTGGGATTACATACATTAGTTGAATCAATACTGAATGAAGAAATGCTAGGAGGTGTTGATGGAGGCGGAACACACGTGTTGGTCGTACTATCCCACGTACCACTGGAACAAACACAGGTGTTGGTTGTACTGTTCAAAGTAGCACCAGTAGGACAGGTCGGAGGAGGCGGAGAATTGACAACCCACAAACCCACGCCTGGAGAAGAATAAGGACTAGCCCCCGAAGAGTTGGAACATGTCACTGAGTAGCTATAATCGCCAACACTAGGTGGTGTAACTACTGCGCTACCATTTGGTGCACCGTTGGTAGTAAATGGTGATGAAGCTTGAACAGCTTGGCACTCGGTGGCATTAGCGGAACTCCAGGTAAGAGTGACTGGCGAGCCCAATTCCACTGTGTAAGAATTGAACGTTGACGAAACGAAATTTTTTGTAACACCATTTCCTGACGCAGTGAGTGTAGCGGTGGGAGGAGGAACAACAGTATAGGTGAGAGTGGCATCTCCGATGTTGTATTCGTTACCATAACCAGAAGGAATAGGACCGGTGTAGCTTGCAGTAGAAATGGAAGTTGCACCACCCCATTCATTATCGAAATACTGCTCCGCTTCAATATGGAGGCTAATTGAATATGTCCCAGGAGTAGTAGGTGCTGTAAATGGATCGGCAAATTGATACGTATATGTTGTCCCCCCTTCGCCACCATAACCTGAATTATAATTTATAGTATTGAAAAACGTATAATGTGTTGTAAGTTGTATTGGATTTGGTGGAGTTGGAGATTGATAACCAACATAAGTGGTTGCCGATTGATAGTTTTGTGTGTTTGTAGGATTTAAAAAATAGAAATTAACATTGGGAGACTCGTTGACACAAGCCGATACATACACAGTACCTGTAAATACAAAATTTTGACCTGGAGCAAATGTGGTACTCTGAACACCAGAGAGATTTTTAAGAGCTGGAACGGCTATAGAAACGGCATTAGGATTAAAACTCCAGGCTTTCGCCACCCCCGCCCCTGAAAATAAGGTCACACCGGCCACAGCCATAACCGCAAAAATAACAAGTGGGGTGGTAGATAATTTCTTTTTCTTGAGCATACGGATGATAATAAAGATGAAAACTAAGAGTACGATGGAGAGAATAATATAAAACCAAGGAGAGGTGGTGGAAGTGGCAAGAGCTTTGGCTCGAGCGGCGGCAACATTGGGTGAGAGGTTGGTACTGTAGGTCGCAATAACTTTGCCGTTGTTCGTTACAGTGGCGGTGGCGGTCATAGCTGTAGCATCAGCGGATGCGGTCAATGGAATAGTAAGAGAGCCGCCAGCAGGATCGAGAGGACCTTGAGAGGTTGCAATGGTGGTACCAAGTTCATTGGCGACGGTCACCGTAAGGGTCGAGGTTGACTGATTGGCAACAGCGCCCGTGCGAATATCAAATGGCGATCCTGTATATTGCAGCGTCAAAACGAAAGGGCTATTCGCAGAAACCGAGGTGACGTTAGACGTCAACGATTGAATCGTCACAATGTCACCTGCCACAATGTAGCGGATATCGAGCGGAGCAGCCAATTGCACACCTGCGATATTGGCTAATATCACCCGCGTGTCATACACACCTGCCGTCGTAGGTAATGGAAGCGAGATAGAGAAGGTCTTATGTGTGATGGCGATAGGCGTACCGGTAGCTGCTTGCAATGGGGTGCCCATGATAACGCGATTATAGAGAGCGACATACGGGATAACACTTTGTGTTGTAGAAGAACCAAGAGTGATGATGAGTGTGGGATGCTCACCTACGTGTACCACCGGCCCCGCTTGCAATGGAAATGTTGAGGTACCGAGCTTTAATTGCGCATTGGTAATAGCGAGTGAGGGCGGTACGACAATCCCCTGTTTGGGGTTGATGGTGATGTGGTCGTCAGACCAGCCGAGTGGAATACCGGCTGAGGTGTATGCCTGGATTTGAATACCTTTTCCAGAACCCACCACACCTGGAGATAGAGTATATGTAAAAGGCACCGTAACACTACCATTGGCAGGAACAAAGACTGATCCTTTTAGAGCACTTGTGTCGTAGAAAGTACCTGCTAATGTATTGGGTTGGTAGTTACCGACGAGCGAGATGCGGTAGCCAATGTTGGAAGCGTTGGTCGTGCCTTGATTTTGTAGTACAAACGTGCCGTGTACTGTATCGCCTTGAAACACAGTGTTTTCAGCGATATGGATATTTTGCACATAGACCTGTGGCGCCTGAAAAGTACCTCCTTGTTGCTGTGCTGATGCAGCAAGTGGCACGACAGCAGCAACCGCCACGAGAACCCACCCGAGAAACTTTTTAGGCATTGTAATGAATAGCTATGATAATGGCCTTATTGTACCTTACCGACCAACGTGAGTCGTTGGAGTTATCCACAAAAAACGAAAAATTATAATGGTACGCGCGAACTTATGGGCATCCCGCAAGCTGTAGAGCGACAATGACACTGCTATATGAGGACGGCGAATTTCCATCAATACCGCCAAAACCAAAAACATATTTTCCGGAAAGACGTGTATTAGAATTATTGGGATTGGTACCAACAGTACCAGGTAACGGTGTCGAAAGAACAATCACGTGCGTATGACCACTGGGACCACCAACATTATTGTCAGTACCGTCGTAATACGTACCATTATAGTAATCATCAGCCGCATTCGTTGACCAAAATCCATACACATTACCGCTCGTAGTAATTTCCTCCAAAGCAAAGTGAATGTTGTTTGTAGTTGCCGGTATCGCGTTGGCTGTTGCGGTAACTGTACCCGAAGTACTCCTATCAAGAAGTGTTACAAATACACCAGGAGTACTTGTTGCGTAATCGATACCTCGCATATTTGATGGTGTATTAGTGGTTGAATAATAACCAAATTTATATTCGTATGAAGGATTGGATGAATTAAAATTTAAGAATGCAGCAGAAAGTGTTAGTGAAGGTAAGATTGTAGAAAATGTAGAATTAGATGAATTGTTGAACGACCAATTATCAGCTGGACCCCAAGATAAATATGGGAAAGCAGGTGCTGAAGTTTTACCTTCACCAAGTGTCTTTGCAAAAACACCTTGAAGACCGGAGGTATTTTCTCCAGGAAAATACGATGCAACATTTTGAGAAAAAATTTGGTTATTTGTCCACGGAATAACAGGGTATGATCCTCCGCCAGTAAGTGTATACGTAAACGCCGGCGCAAGGCATTGAGTAATGCCGGCGGTTTCGCCAGCACCGCGCTGCACTTCATTTGGCGCCGAACCATTGTCTCCCGTTGCTAAAATAGCTGTAGTGAGATCTGTCGGGTCAGCAGTCGGATTAAACTGTTGCGTTTGCCAGATGTTCACACTCGTCGTTGGTGCAGATGTTATGTTGTTATACGCCGGTCCAAGAGAGTAGGTGAAATAATTGTTATAGAAAGGAAATGATGTATTAATTATTGCCGCGGGATTAGTAATGCCATTCACCGTGGTATTTATGTTGCTGTATCCATCATCAACAAGACCGCACGATGTATTATTAGTACCAGAACAACTTGGACCAATAGTACTCCCTAAACACTCGATGGTGGCAAAAGAGTTTGTAGAAGTTGCTGATGGATTATCAGGATAAGCATTAAACGCGCCATAAGCACTCCAATAGCGGCCACATTCCAAACCGCTTTCAGCAGTGTAAAAAGCAGCAGTGGAATTTTTATTAACGCCAGAAAGTTCTAATTGCTTATAGACAATATTTATGACACCAAAAACCAAACTCATCATTGCCCCAACGACAAGTACGGAATACAAAAGTGCAAAACCGGGTTGTGTTAAGGGTTTTTTCATGATGGCGGTTGCCAATTATAGATATCTTCCGCAAGCGTGTACGACTGCGCAGAAGAAAATGGGCCGCTACCCCAACTCACCTTTACGGAAACAATTGCTTCATTGTATTGATTCACATCATTAGAATACCCCGGAATAAGTTGAATAGGTGTAATAGTTACCGTACGAGTGAATATCGTTTGCGTACAGCTGCCGGTATTATTTTGTGTAAAAACATTAACAGTTCCCCCATTACCATCGGAGACCGAGCACAAATATAATGGCGACGGTGTCGAAGTTATTGGCGTTAAAGAAAGATTCACTGTATCGACACTACATGTTACTGATCCATTTACCGTAGTCACACACGGCAATAGTTCACTCATCCAACCTTGCGGTGTTGCTGCGCCGGCATCACGCAAGGCTAAAATATATTCCATGGCATCCGAGGCTAAGTAGCGTGCGGTAATTTGATTTTTTACAAAGACAGACGTTTGCAAACTACTCTGTAGAGCAGCCGTCGCTGTAATGACAGCAATACTGACAATGACAATCGAAATCAAAGTTTCAATGAGCGTAAATCCTTTTGAGTGTGTATGAGAAAATTGCATAGTATTAACGTTCCGTCATTGTGGTTTGAATATTAAAAGAGGCTTTGTTACTTTGTCGTGTTTCCACAAATCCTTGCACGGCCATCAACACATACGGTTTTGCTGGGGCAGTAGCGGTACAATTATGTATCCAAAACACAAGATCTGTAACATGTACTTCAACAGCCGTAATAGGGATGACACTTTTGTTTCCATTACTATACGTTACGGTTTCAATAATCTGGTTGTTTTGAAGACTATACACAACATTCGTAATAGTAACTCCGGTGGGTAAACCAGTATTAAGGTATGAACTCGAAGGTACTTGTAGAGATAGAGCATTAGAGGGATTATCGCAGGTAGCAGAAGAGCTATATCCCGTGCCCGTACGCACCGTTTCCGCCATAGTCTCCAAAGCAACATCGAGGTTTTGCATTACCGAATTAATAGAACGTGATTCTTCACCAGCATCAACCATAGAAAAAAGTGCGCCCACCGCTACAGTAATTACGATAGAAAAAATGAGCAGTGAGATCAGCACTTCAATGAGGGTGAAACCGCCGGTTAGAGATTTTTTTTGCATTCGCATCTTCATAGTACCACGTACTTATGATGGGCTTGGGGCCGTACTAGTACCTACTTCAATATCGCCGCTCGCAAATACACTGACACACTCTTTCTCTCCCTGCGGCGACTCCAATTCAATAGCTACTTGTTGAGAAATGGGTCCGGCACTATTAAACATAAACGCATTGAGATTGGGCCGTTGAAAAATAATATCTAAGTATTTTGCCGAGCTACCACTAGTAGAAACAGGGTCGCATGTACCCGAAGAAATATCTGTTGTTTGACCGCATTTATTATTGGGGTTGTAGCACAGCGCTGAAATGGTGTAATTATTCTGAAGATTATATGTAGAAAGAACAGTCGTATTTGAACTTTGATCATAGGGCTGCGGTGTTGGATTAGTAGCACCGAGCAAACCCTGAATCGGCTCATAAAAAAGCTGAAATTTTGAAGGACTATCACCCTGAAAATGCACACCGAATGCATTCGTGAACGCAACAGTGCTTCCAGAATTTTCGCCGCGTACGGCGAAGCCGTACGTTTGTGCTTGGCGAATAGTAAGCGCTATGTCATAACCAAGATTAGAGAACGCTAAGCTGCTGTTAAACTTGTTTTGATTAGCAAACAGAAGTGCTGCCATCAAAATATAAATACCAATAGCCACCATAAGTTCAACGAGCGTAAAGCCGGCAATAGCGGTATGTTTTTTTTTTAAAAAACTCATAAACCTTATAGAAACAGAGCAAGACTAGTAAACGTTAGGCCGGTGAAAAATACAATGAGTGTTCCAGCAATAAGAAATGGAGCAAATGGCACCTCACTTTTTAGACGCATACGGTGCACAATAATAAGCGCGATGCCCACGATAGCGCCGATCCAAAAAGCCATAACGAGCGCCGCACCACCAGCATTAAGACCAAGCATCCAGCCAATACCGAGCGTGAGCTTCGCGTCACCCAAACCCATCCAACGACCGCCAGAAACCAGCCAAAGTAAGAAAAGTGGTAGAGCTAACAGCGGCCCAGCAGCCAATGTCCACCAATCGAATATACCGACGCTGGCATGCAACATAATCAACACCATAGCGAGAAACGCAAAAAAGTAGGAAAAAATATCGGGGATGATTTTATGACGCAGATCGTAGACCACAATCACCATTAACACACTTACAATTGCAAAATAAAGCGCGTCTGCGAGTGCACCCAGAGATGAGAGCGGCGGAAATAGCCACACCACGAGCGCAAAGAGCACGCCCGTTCCCATTTCTACCAACGGATATTGCCAACTCAAGCGGCTGCCACAACTACGACAACGTCCACCTTGCACAAGAAAGCTCACGACCGGAATGAGTTCATACCAGCGCAGTGTTCGACCGCAGGAAAAACAACGCGAGCGATCCACCGCAATAGACGCTCCTGTATTCCAACGTAAAATAACAACATTCAAGAAACTGCCAATAATCGTACCGAGCACAAACGCAACAATGATGGAAAAAATAAAAACCATAGCAACTTTAGCATTATAGCAAATTCAACTTCCCCGCCGTTCTTATTGCCGACAGACGACGTAGTTGTCGGATCGCGGCGATGTGTCCTGGCTCGTCCAAAAATTTCCTGCATACGACCCAAGATAGGGACACCACGTCACACCCACGCAACTTGCTTGAGCGCTTTGCTCGGCGTTGCCCGCAGCATTAGGGTCAGCAAGATTCGCACCAATGCAGTAGGCTTTATAGGGAGCATTATTCAAATCAGCACTCAAACAACTGCCGCTATCACAGCTGTAGTAATCAAAAGAAGCCCCAGTCACCGGATCAGTCGGCAGCGATGATATATACCCGCCAAGTGGTAAACACCCCAGTCCGGAAGTTTTTGAATTATTACCAGTAGTATTAGCTGGCTGACACGGATTCACTATCTTGCCCTGGGCATTTGTTTGCACTGTCGTCGGCGGGTATTGGCTCCCGTTTATTGGATCTTCGAAATAAGATTCTAGGGCTGTTTGCAGTTGAGCAATATCAGAGACACGCTCTGTGTCCTGCCCTTTTTGCTTGGCCGGCCCATAGCTCGCCAAAATAAATCCCGCCAAAATGGCAATGATAGCAATAACGATAACTAACTCAATGAGCGTAAAGCCGCGACGATGCATGACTTCATTGTACGCCACCTACGCCAAAACAAAATCCCCGAGGTGGGGATTGTGTTTTTTACGGTATCACTTTATAAACCTCATATCCATGAATATCTTTAACAGCTAATTTAAAATGGTTATTATTTTCAAGAAGTATATCAAGGCCTGGATACAAACCCTGAGCAGTCACTATATATTTTGAATGAAAATCGTTAAGTATTGTTGTGGCAACTAAATTTCCTTCTGTTTGTTCCCAATCCTTGAGATCGCTTTGGGTTAAAACGGCTTTCTTTTGCGCTGCCACTTGTGCAGAACAATTTTCAGTATCACATACATATCCATCAGCAGTAATATGCCACCATTTCCAATATAATGGATGATTATAATCATACAAAAATCTCGGCTCAAGTCCTATCACATAATTATTATCAGGGCTCCAATAATATAGCTGCGTAAACCAGCTCCAGTTAGCATTAAATACAACATCTCCCTTTTGCGTATTGGTCGCTAACCAATTACCTATTGTTTGCATTGTATACGGAGCAACACCTGCGTTTGCAAACTGTTCTTGCAGTAAAAGGATATTAGAAACAAATAGATATCCTATTACAATAAACAAACCGATAATTAGACTCTGTTTAATATAGATCGTTTTCAGCTGGATATCATTTAGAATTTCCCCAAACAATAGAATTAAATAGAAACCGGCAAAAAATATAAAGAAGTCAGCAAAACGAAGACTAATTGTTATTACACCAAGAAAGAAACCAATAGAAAGAAGAAAAAGCGACGCTCGTAATATGGCTAATCGAACCTCATTAGTAACAACCAGACTATCAGCAAAATATCCATTTTTTCTTTGTTCTCGAAATACAAAATATTTTCTGATTTCTACCACAATACCGATAAGCAATCCTGATATAAGAAGAGTATTTTGCTGTAGATAGTTAAAGAAATTAACCGGATACAACTCAGCTCCTTCTGGAAGCGGCACCTTCTTTCCAATACCTATAATAGTTTGCCAATAAATACCAATTTCTGTGTCCTTTACAAAATAAAGAAATCCAGGTGCTAGTAAATATGAAACTCCTATAGCTGTAACGACACCACCAAAAACAGCAAAAACACTATTCCAGTCAACTTTGTTTCTATACAATCCTTCGAACAAAAAGAAGCATCCAACAACTATAAGCGGAAAGAAGAAGGTAGAACAATGCCAATACAGATACAGAAAACTAATAATAAATTGAGCAACGTACATTCGTCTGCTTAGAAAATAAATCAGAAACAGCAAAAGAGCGGGAGCTACAGTATATGGTCGCGACAAAAAATAACGCCAAATAGAAGCGTAATTAACAATAGCAAAAATTGCTAGAACCCCTAGAAATGCATACCGAACCCCGAGACGTTTTGCACACCAATAAAAAACGGTAAAAATAAAACTAGCAACAACAACCGCAAACAATTTCATTCCCAAAAATAACGGGTGGATGAACGTGAAGGGAATAACAAATAGGTATGATAAAAAATTATAATAAACAAAATATTGATCACTAGCCATTTTAGAAAAGTAAATGGATTTGAAATGCCAAAACGAACCGAGAATGCCATTTTTGAGCATTGATTGTGCAAACCGGAAGTGAAACCATTGATCATCAGGAGATGAGACGGTTGATACTGTAAAATATGTCCATAAAAAAATCAGAAAGAAAAATGTAAACACTAAAAGCGTACTGAGCCACATTCGTGATACAAGATAATTATTGAGAGAAATATAAAAAGCACTTATTGTTTTCTTCCACCAATAGTAGGATCTCTGTAGTGCGCTCATAAATTATTTAAAATGTTATTAAAAAATTTTCCCTATAAATGTACCATTTGCCCAAAAGAAAAACCACCTACTAAGAGGTGGTTTTTCTTTTGGGCAAGAAGTTCTACTGACAAGACAAAGTAGTAGCGTTATAGTTCAAGTAAGAATTAGCGGGAGCAGTAGCATTGGAAATATCCGTTGAAGCGCCTGTGGAATCAACACACCAAGCTGTGTTATTTGACAACTGTGCGGCTGCCACCCAAGCGGTGTTATTTGCCGCACACGACTCAGATCCACCAGCGGCAGAGTTTGTGTTATTTACTAAACCTTGCATACCAGAAGTCGTATCATTGAATGGTAGAGCGGTACAACCACTATTAGTAGCATTATCGGCATAAGTATCCCCGTGGTTACTGTATGATATTTCTGCAGCACTACGCATACTTGCAAGCTGCGAAGTTATTTTTGCGTCTTGTGCCTTGGAACGTGCAGTACTGAGCGAGGCAAGAACAATGGCGGCCAGGATGCCAATGATGGCGATGACCACCAAGAGTTCGATAAGGGTGAAACCTTTCGATTTTAATGTTTTCATTTAAAAATAATTAATCTGACTTTTAAATCCTGGCCTGTTACGGTGCCGACGCGCGCGGTAACCTGCCTGATGTAGTTACTATTATACGCAATAAATGCATTTATTGCGCAAGCTAGTTGTGGATAAGTTAATTTATACCGCAGCATCCATACTATCCGTTTTTTTCTACAATCTCCCCTTTTATTTTAAGATGATGAAATATAAATTTATAAGCAAAATAACTCCAAATAGCTATAATAAAACTAGAAAGCGCTTCGCTCAAAATTTTATTGACTGCTAATGTATCAACAAAAACAAATACAAAAAAACTGTTGGCAATAATATTAAAAACAACAACTGTAACGTGCAGTCCAAATTGTATAGTTACTTTTTTACCATGTTGTCGATTACCAAATGTCCAATATTTTTGAAGTAAAAAACTGACAATTGTCGCTATAGAAAAAGCAATGGTCGCGGCAGTAACATACCAAAAACCAAACGTGAGAAGTAAGGTATATATACCAATATTAATTGTTATCCCAGTACATCCGGCCATAATATAACGAAGTATTCTGCCGCGCGTCAAAAGATATGTTTTAAGAACTACAAAAATAGCCAGTATACCGTCTCTGTATTTTATTTTTTTACCCTGCTGTTTATCTCGCGGAGTATAGGTTATAGCCGTTTCAGAAAATAGAAAGCCGTTATTTGCTAAAGCTATGGTGAATGCAATTTCACTTTCAAATCTGCCAGATGTAAAAAAACGCGCCGCACGTTTAGGAAAAAGTTTATAACATGTCCAAATATCCGTTAATGTAAGTTGGAATAAAGCATTGGTAAGTTTTGTAATAAAAAAAACACCAATTCTCGGAATCAAGCTTCCATGTCGAGTACCTGATGCAATATTACGTGAACCATAAATTACATCCGTATCTTTATTTTTAATCTTTTTCAATAAATTTTGAATATCATCGGGATGATATTCAAGATCTGCATCTTGAATCACACAATACGATCCATTTGCTTTCACTAAACCAGCTTTTACAGCAGAACCCTTACCAGAATTTACCGGTAAAATTATTTTTATAACCGACTCAGGAAGGCCACGTACAATATCGGCTGTTCCGTCTGTAGAGCCATCATCAACAACAATAATTTCCTTATTCCACGTACCGAAATCAGCTGCGTATATACGTTGTATAACTTCTTGAAGTGTTTTCTTTTCATTAAAAACAGGAACGATGACAGAAATCGTATTATCCATACGTGTAAAGTATCAACATACTATCACATTCACTATCAAAAAATATATACCTTTTACAAACTACCAGCGAGATTGTAGATAGGCACGAGAACGGAAGCCATGAGGAATCCGACACCCACACCAAGCACAACAATCATAACTGGCTCAATCATATCCACTAATGTATCGACAGCTTGATCAACTTCTCGATCGTAGTAGCGAGCGAGCGTTTTCAAAATAGGACCGAGCTGGCCAGTTTCTTCACCCACCTTAACCATTTGCACCATAATACTGGGAATTTCTCGGTGCGTTGAAAGAGAATCGGAAAGAGCTTTACCGGCCTTTACCTGCTCGACACTTTCCAAAATAATTCTCTTATAAACCTCATTATCCACCACTGCCGCGGTGATTTCTAAAGCTTTCAGTGTCGTGATACCAGAGACGAGCATGGTGTACAAGTTGTCGGCCATACGAGCAAGATAAAGTTTGCGAAATAAACCACTAATAGGTGGTATAGAAACTTTAAGCTCATCAAACTGCGCTTTACCATCGGGGGTACGAACATACCAGATACCAACACCAATAGCGATGATTGCTGCGATGCCAACATAAATACCGTAGCTCACAAGAAACGCGGAAATATCTATAACTATCGTGGTATAAATAGGAATAGACGCGCCAGATGATTTGATAATAGCGCTGATTTCTGGAATAACGTAAATGAAGATAAGAATCATAACAGCGATGAACGTAGCAATAACAAAAGCAGGATAGATAAGAGCGTTGCGAGCTTTAGATGTTATCGCATAGTTGCGATCGAGATAATCAGCCAAGTAGAGTAACGAATCTTGAAGTTTACCTGATTCTTCACCCGCTTTAACCACATTGACATAGAATGATGAGAAAACCCGTGGATGACGCTCTAAAGCTTTTGAAATAGAGCTGCCACCCTGAATGTCATCGAAAATTTGACTGAGTACTTTGCGTAATGCCGGATTTTCTGATTCAGCTGCCAAAAGACCGAAAATACGCAAAGCTGGCACTTGAGCATCAAAAAGCACGGCCATCTGACGAGAAAGCACGACGATATCTTTATTTTTTACACTGCTAAAGAAGGTAATCTTATTGAGACGCGCAATGAGTGAACCATCTTCGGATGATTTTATAGAAACAATAACGAGACCGCGACGCTGCAATGAAGCAATAGCCACGTCTTGATTAATAGCTTCAATACTACCTTCACGATTCGCGCCACTCGTATCAAGGGCTTTATAAGAAAAAAGCATAAATGACAATAATAAATATTTAGAGTAATTTTTCCAAAATCTTAGGATTGAGAGAGTGGTGATAGGCGTTCTCAACCGTAATTTCTCCCGCTCGCACCAAATCGGCAAGCGAACGATTGAAATCAATCATACCGTCTTGTGAACCCGTTTCGATAACTGAGGGAATCTCATGCGTGCGACTTTCGCGAATAAGATTGGACACAGCAGTATTGGTAATGAGTAATTCATACGCTGGCACGACACCACCGGCAATACGCGGAATCAAACGCTGCGAGAAAATCCCAGAAAGCGAACTCGATAGCTGTGTGCGAATCTGCGGCTGCTGACTAGAAGGAAATGAGTCAATAATACGATCGATAGTTTGCGGCGCATTGTTGGTATGCAACGTGGAAAAAACAAGGTGTCCAGTTTCAGCAGCAGTGACAGCTGCGGATATCGTTTCTGGATCGCGCATTTCACCAAGTAACACAACATTGATATCCTGACGCACCATAGACACAAGGGCCGTGTGAAAATCATTCGTATCAATACCAATCTCACGCTGATCGATGATAGATTTTTTAGGTTCGTACTGATATTCTATTGGATCTTCAATAGTTAAAATATGTTCTGGACGTTCTTGATTAATGAGCTCAACCATTGAAGCAAGTGTGGTTGATTTTCCCTGCCCCACTGGACCAACGACGAGAAAAAACCCTTGCGTACGTCGTGTAAATGTCTCTAAAATTCCTGGCAACCGGAGCTCCTCGAGCGTACGAATATGTTTGGGAATAAGACGAAGAGCTATACCAATTTGACCTTGCTGAAAAAAAGCATTGCCACGAAAACGAATATTGTGCGTAGCATACGAAAAATCAACTTCCTTATTTTTTAAAAATTCGTCTTTTTTACCTGTTGGTAAAATATCCTCCAAAATAGTTCCTAAATCATCACGCGAAAGTACGCCAAATTTTTCCAATGGAATGAGTAAACTGGAAATGCGTGCTGATGGCACACGTCCTTCACCTAGATGTAGATCGGAAGCATTTTGTTGCTCCACTGCCGCAATTAAATCTTTAATGAGATGTTCAGATGCCATAGTAGTTACGTTGTTGTATGTTTAGCACTCAATGCAATCACCGTATCAACGACCTCTGAAGGAATAGTGGTTGCTTTAATAATATATCCATCGACGCCGAGTGACACGCCGCGTTCTTTTTCCGCAGAATCGCTTTGATTAGTCAAAACAATTACGGCAGTTGTCGGTGGTAAAAGTTTTTCGGTACGAATTTTTTCCAACATATCTAAGCCGTTCATGGAAGGCATCACTACGTCAGTAATCAAAATGTCAGGCTTAAGACCGCCGCGAATTTTTTCCAGAGCAACGGTTGGGTCAGCAAACTGATTAACCATAAAACCACTTTTTGTAAGCCGTGTAGCATAGATGTTCAACAGAAAAGTATCGTCATCGACAAGCATTAGCGTTTTATTTTGAGAAGTTTGCTGTTCCATACGCTCGAGGGCTTGTTAAAAGTATACCATGCTCGCTATTCTTCTCTTATAACTTATTCACTTCTTCAAAGGGCACTTTACCAGCAAATACTTTGAGTAAGGCATCCTCGCGCATTGTCAGCATACCTTTAGCGCGCAAATGTTTACCGATGGCAAGCTCCGAAGCATTGCTCAGAATAATTTGTTCCAGTTCTTTATCCATTTCAAACATTTCAAACACAGCGACGCGACCGCGAGTGCCAGCCGGACACGTTGGTGAAGGATCAATTTCCTTAATAGTCCCCGGTATCGTTATCTGTGAGCGAAACTCTTCAGATAAATCCTCGAATTCTCGTTCAATAATTTTTTTGATGCTACCATCAACTGGTACATCTTTTCCACTGCCTTCACACAGAAGACCAACCAGGCGCTGAGCAATACCAAGCACCAACGTCGGCGCAATAAGATACGGATCAACCCCCATATCAATAAGACGCGGTACAATGCCGACGGCGTTGTTGGTGTGAATGGTAGAAAGTACCAAGTGACCAGTAAGTGCGGCTTGAATAGCCAGCTGTGCAGTTTCCTTATCACGAATCTCACCAACCAAAATAACATTCGGATCTTGACGCAAAGTGGTACGTAAACCATTAGCAAACGTATAGCCGATTTCTGGTCGCACTTGAGACTGATTAACACCCTCAACGTTATATTCAATTGGATCCTCCAAAGAAAGAACGTTTTGCTTTTCTTTATCAATTAAATTGAGCATTGAATAGAGCGTGGTCGTTTTACCGGAACCAGTTGGACCAGAAATAAGAATAATGCCATACGGCCGTTTGAGTGCGCGGTGAATCATATCCATATTTGCTTTGGTGAGACCGACATCTTCCAATTTGTGCAAGCCGCGTTCCTGATCAAGAATACGAATCACGATTTTTTCACCGTAATACGTCGGAAGCGTTGAAACACGAAAATCAATACGGCGACTGTCAATTTTTGCAGAAAAACGACCGTCTTGAGGTTTGCGCTTTTCGTCTAAACGCATATTCGAAAGAATTTTTATGCGAGCGATGAGAATGGGGTGAATAGATACAGGCAACAACAAGCTAGTATTGAGCACACCGTCCACACGAAAACGTACGCGAATATTTTCTCGCATGTGTTCAATGTGAATATCGGATGCACCACCTTCCACGGCATAGCGTAGGATTGTCGCTGCTATTTTTGTTACCGGCGCATCTTCAACAATTTTTGTTTCTTTGTTTTTTTCGTCAGTGGTTCTATTGCCCGTTTTTTTATCAGCTTCAGCAGTATCGCCCTCCTCTTCTCCTTGAGATTTTTCTTTACCTTTGGAAAATTCGATTTCTAGATCAGATAGAGCCTGATTAACTTCGCCCGAAAGACCTTTATATACACCAATAACCTTATCAAAATCTGTTGAGGATATGAGATAAATTTTGTATGGAAGGTTTATTTTTGCCGAAATAAAATTAAGAGCGTCGCGCGCTTCAAGGTTATCTGGATCAACAATGCCAACCTCCAAAACACCGTCCTTAACATCCAGTGGCACAAAATGATAGTATCGCGCCGATTCTTCAGGAATATATTGCAAAATACTGTAAGGAACTTCATCAGCAATAATTACACGCGTCGGTAAACCGGCTGCCTCTCCCTTGGCTTTTAAAATTACCTCTGGATTAATACCGCGACGTTGCAAAACTTCTTCCACAGAAACTCCCGCGGATTCTGCCTGATCATAGATCGGCACCATATCCTTTTGGGTGATAATATTTTTTTGAGCAAGAACTTCAAGAAGGGTCATGACACAAATACCTAAATATACATTACAAATTAACTAATGCCCCGTTGACGAAGTGCCCGTTACTACTAAACCGTTTATTGGCGCAAAAGGATTAGTCCGACCAACTGTTTGTGGTATAGCGTGTACAAAGTTCACAAAACTAAGAAACGCCTGGCTTTGCAAGATTGACGTATCAAGATTAATAGAATTAATTTGTTGAATGTCATTCGCTAAAGTAACTTCGTCTGTATTCAAGGCTCCCGTATTCGCTGTGGAAGCCCCCCGTGTAGCACCAGCTGCGTTAGTCGTTAAGTTTGGATCTCCTGACACAGCTACCGCCGCCAATGTAGTTGGCGTCGATGGCTGAAAAGTTGCTATTGCAATTAGCCCCCCACTCACCAGCAACAATGCAAGAGTGATAAATACTGGAGAAAATGAAGTTCGTCGTTTGTAAATCATATAATTACAGATAATACGTTTGCACACCAACTATGAATGTATACACACTACTCTTAGTGGGCGTCTTAAACGAAAGACTGGTTACATCAGTAGGTGGCAAACTACGTTCTAAATCTTTCAAAAAAAGTAAGAAATTGGGATACGTCATCGCTACAGAAAATGTTACCGGCAAAATGTTTAGATTCTGTCCGGAAACTGCAGAAGACTTTCCGATACTGATGCTTGCTAAACCAGAACCATACTGCGCAGCGATAGAATTGAGTGAAAGCGCAAATGAAATAGGATTTATATTTGTTGGTAAAAAGGTTGCCAATTCTTGTTGTTGACTTTGCGTTATACCATTAAACGTGGTCACTAACTGATCACTTTTTACTTTTGCCTGGTTCGCCTGAGCAAGATCGCTTTGGTATTGACCAATCTGCGCCTGTAACGCATTAATATTGGCCCACGCCGGTTCCATATACCAGAAAAATAAACTAACGCTTACGATAATAAAAATTATGGAGATGAGTGCTTTCATGATGGTGTTGATGAAGCGACTATGCCATTTGAAAAATTATTCTCATACAAGACATCAGAAATAGAAACTGCCCCGGTAATAGTAAATGTGACGGCGCCAGTTTTAGTCACGGCAACATCACTTACTGTAGGATTTTGTAAAATAGTACCCGCCGTTTGTAGTTGGTTTTCTTCAGCATCAAGAGCAGCAAAACTGGCAGCCATGCCTGTTAACTTAACAGTAAACACATTATTGCTTGTAGTGTATGAAAAATTAGTAAAACTCACAGAAGCAACAGTATTAGCTGCCAAAAAACTAAAAAGTGATGAGAGCGCGGTATGTTGACCCAAGACAAGCTTGGTAGCAGCAAGTTGGTTACTGAGCGTGACCATGTCAGAAAGTGGGCTGGAACTAAACTGCGAGACGGCACTATGGAGAGCACTTTGTTCAGTTGCAAGTGAATTGGGAAGATACATTTGACCGTAAAAAAAGAGACCCCCAGAGATAATAATCGCCACCGCGAGAATAACAGAGCCAACAGCTAAAAACACACCGCCACCGCTTCGTTTTGTTTGCACCGCATCCGACATCGGCTTACGGGGCATAAAAGTAGTTTGAGGGACACTATCCATTGAGCATATTCTACCATTTCCAATAAATTTTATTTCATAATGAATGACCTAAGACTGTGGACAACCTAGTTCATTTCTTGCAAACGGCGTAAAGCAACGCCAATAGCCACAGCAAATTCCGGACCAGTGTGTTTAAGAATGTCTCCCAAAAAAGCTGGTGCTTGCGTTTTACTAAAAGGATCGCCAATAACCACATCAACTTGCAGATGTTTGGTAGCAGATTCTACGACACCAAAAAGACGAGCGCCGCCACCAACAAGCGTCACTAAAGAAATATTTTTATTTTGACGTTTTTGATAATCGACGAGTACACGATTAGCCTCTCCAAAAATATAATCTAAGGCCAGGGCAATGACCTCGTTGACACTCGTTTTATTAGCGGCAGAAATATTAGTCGGTTCGCGTTTCATTGCTTCTGCTTCACGAACCGATACGCTAAGACCAGCCGAGAGCGCTAAAGTAATATCTTGAGCGCCACGATTAATGACGTGTGAAATACGTACCACACCTCGCTCCACCACATACACTTTGGTGGACGCTGCACCAAGATCTATAACCATATGACACGCGGTATCTTGATCCAAGACTGAACGTACTGCACTAAAAATTTCAATTTCAAAAAAGCTTGCGGCAAGTTTTGCTTGTTCAACAATAGTTTGATACCGAGAGATAGTATCTTGATGGATTGCAACCAGAAGTACATCTAACTTGTCGCTTGGTAACGGTACTGGTTCTCGATCGCCAAAATTTCTTCCCGTACCAGGCGGTGGCGCCTTAGGAATAACTGACCAGTCAAGAGCAACTTCTGAAAGGGCTACGGGAATATACTTTCTAGCTTCAATAGGAATCATCGAGGCAAGTTCCCGCTCTGGAACTGCCGGCATTTCAATAATAGTAATGAGGCTCGAAGCGTAGGAAATAGAGAGTGCTGCTAAATTAGTCGTTACCTTTGCTTCACGCATCAGATCAACGAGCGATGCGCTGATTTTTTCTGGAGACAAATTAGTAGCCTGGCCGATTTCGCCTCCAGCATACGGTCCGAGAGCAAGTTCACCGTACGTTTCCAAAATTGCTCGACCGTGACGCCGAGCGAGTTGTACTACCTTCACTGCCGACGATCCAATATCAACGCCAATAACACTGGTATTTTTTCGTCCGAATATATTTGAAAGAAATGCGGCCATTTTGTTGGTAATTATAGCATGAACAGTCTCAAAATCACCTTGTGTACTTATTTTTCTGTTTATTTTTCGTTGAGAAAAAATTGAACGAAACTTGAAGGTTGCTGCGCTAGGGTTGCGGTATGTATTTTCTTTTTCAGAACGTGCTGGATTGGTTTTTTCCACCACCAACGACACTACGAACCCTTGAGACCTTAACTGTAGCGCAATTCCGCCAACATATACCACGTCCCAAAGATATGCGCCTCATAGCACTGGCCCGTGTACCGTGCGCCACCCTAGCCATAGCAAATTATCGCCACCCTTTTGTACGCCAAGCTGTTTGGGAACTTAAATATCGGGGCAATCGTGCGGTTGCTCGACTCGTCGCCGCACTCGTCGCCGACGAACTTTCAGCTATTGCTCGTATCACCACAAAAAAAATTGCGATTATTCCCCTTCCCAATTCGGCACGGCGCCGACGCGAGCGCGGTTGGAATCAAACCGAACTAATTGCCCAGTATATTCCCCACTATTATCCGCAAGCTCAGATATATGCACATATGCTCAAAAAAATTCGACACACTCCTGCACAAGCCACCTTAAAAAGCCGTGCTCGTCTCACTAATCTTGCTGGAAGTTTTAAAACAGCCAATGATATTCGTACAAAAATTGATGCTAATACATTACTTATTTTACTTGATGATGTCACGACCACGGGCGCAACATTTGCCGAGGCTTTCGAAACATTATTCGTTCGCGGCTTCACCGATATTGTATGTATAGCTTTTGCTCATTAAAAAATGCATCGTAATAAAAAATCTGCTAGAATGCCCCCACCGGAGACGTGGCTGAGTGGTCGAAAGCGCCTCACTGCTAACGAGGTAGGCCCGTTAAACGGCCTCCAGGGTTCGAATCCCTGCGTCTCCGCCAAGTTGTACATTCAGCGAAATTGAAAAACGTATAGATTATTTTACACAAGAGACAGCGTAGCCGCTCGTTTGCTTACTCCTTTCTTTACGAATAAAACGATCGGGAACATCTTTTATACAGCATGTAACGCGGGATTTCCTTGCTCATCAATAGTAACGAAGTGGCAAATATTTTCGCAAAATGATCCGGAATTTATAAAGCGAATATCGTTCGTAAAATCATCGTGAGAAACATGAGTGTGAGAACAAATAATAACAGAGGCGCCGTGTTGGGCAGCGTGTCGAAGCGCTAATCGTCGCTGACGCTTCGGCACACCGAGCGCGTGCTTACTTAACCGCTTCATAAAACGCGCCATTCGCTGCTGGCGACCACCAAAACTCTGTAAAAAACTATATACGCTACCGGCAACTTTTGATAACCGAACTAGCCGTCGCACAAAAAAATCAAATTCGTCGCCATGGACACACAAAAAACGATTTTGCCCTATTTCAAAAGCATAGCTATCACGAACTTCTATACCAATTTTTACTGCTTCACTATCAAGTTTCCGACCATGATTGCCACCAATAAGAAATACTTTTTTGGTTTTAGCTATTTCCTCTAGAGCCTTAAGCACCTCCCAGTGTTTCGCTGACAAGCGCGTAATACGGTTACTATCAAACAAATCACCATTAATAATAAGCTCTGCATAGGACGTTTGTCGCAGTACAGTAAGAAGCTTATCAGTACGACACACCCGCGTGCCTAAATGGATATCCGAAACAATAAGTGTAGTGTATTGATGCATAAAGTGAGTACGTAATAGTACGACACGATATACGTAAAGTCCACGTGCATAACATATTGTAATAAATTACGATGTTAGACGTACTATAGGCGAGTATGCATCCCACGAAACATCTTTTTATCTTTGGCTCAACAGGCGACTTGGTACAGCGAAAAATTATTCCGGCTCTACACGCTCTACCTCACTTTACTATTCACACCGTCGCCTTAGGTAGAAAAAATTTAACCACGCAAGAATATCAAACTCTTGTGTCTCGCGGGGCGAGTGTGACATCTCCCGTCGTTCATATTGACTATATTAAAATTGATTTGGATACGCCGACAGTATGCGAGGAGTGTAGTAAGTATCTCAGCACCACTGAACAAAATTATTTTTATGTTGCTTTGCCACCTCAACAGAGTGAGCGCGTGATTCAGTATGTGGGTAGTCTTAAGCGTGCCAACTACCCTATCACGTTACTCATTGAAAAACCGTTCGGCACAAGCTACGCTAATGCACTCCATCTTCAAAAAATTATTCGCGATGAACGTCTGACGAACGATACTTTGATTTCCGATCACTATCTTTTTAAAAAAGAAATAGTGGCTCTGGAGCGTCGACCCTTTACAAAACTAAAACTTGTTTCACTAGAACATGTTGGCTTAGAAAAACGCGTTGGCTACTATGACGCGGTGGGTGCCTTGCGCGATATGGTACAGAGCCATTTTCTTAACATTGTTTTTAAACTTCTCGCACATCCAGAAAAAGATATTGAGCATATGCACATTACGACGCACGAACGAGCCCAATATGGTAATGGTAGCACCAGTGGTTACGCTCGCGACCTCGGAAAATCATCCGACACAGAAACGTTTGTGCGCGTTATTTTAAAAACGCACAATCAAGAATTTGAATTTGTTACCGGCAAAAAATTTGCTACGAAGCTTGGGTACTTAGCAATCGATGACACCGTTATTCATTTTGATACCGCCGATAACCCATACATTCGTCTATTCAGTGATTTATTTTTAGGAAAACGAGAACATTTTGCGACCATTGAACAATCTATTGTAGCGTGGCAACTGATTGAAAAAATTCAAGAAAAAAAGACTGATCTAGATTTTTATGAAGAAAATAGACCAGTCCATTCCTTTCACCACAATACTATACACTCTACTTAGTATGGATTAGGAAAATAGTTTTGTTGGTAATAATACGGGTAGTAGGGATATACATACGGTGAGTAGTAATAATTATTGCCGCCATTCACTGAAACATAGATATGACCGCAGGCTCCGTTGGCGGCACATACAGTAAGGGTTGCACCGCCATAACCAACACTGTACACACTTAAAATAGATCCACTAATTGATGCTGAAACCGCACTGGGATTAGTGTTACCATTCAAATAATACGCATTGTAGTAATTATACGGATACGAGACATACCCCCAACCACCTCCAATGCGCACCGATTGACTTTGTCCAATACCATAGAGCGTCACATTATTCTGACTAAACGTAAGTGCTGGCGTTACCGTCACTAAATATTTTGTACACTGACCAGCATAATTATTATAAGAACCGTTGTAATTGTAATTATAATTGTAGTTATAGTTGTAATTATAGTTGTAACCATACACAGAACCGTAAGCCGCTGGACACACAAGCACACTGGCCGTACCAGCACTAGCGCCACTAAACGTAATCACATTGCCACTAGCGGTTGCGGACACCACAGTAGGATTTGAATTTGAAAATACCATGTATGTTCCGGCATTTTGATTGGTTACACTCGATGTTTGATTAACACCAACCGATACTGGTGTCACTTGATACGGATATGGTTGAGGATACGAACCGTTATAGTACCCCGTTGCCATTGGCCAACTTATTCGTGACGATTGCTGATTGTTAACGATCACAAAAACTGTTGCCCCCACGGGAATATTGTAGCTTGATGCTGGCACTACCGTTGAGAAGTAGCCAGCATTATTGGTAGAACCAATTGTTGCTGCTAATGAAGCGCCGTTATAATTTTGGTTGTATGGAAAATAATAGAGTTGAATACTTGAGTTTGCATCACCATTAACGGTAATTGCAACCATATTATTACTAACGGGAGAAACGGAAAGAGATGGTGTAAAAGCAAAGGCCGGTGTAGCAATTGCCGCAAAAATACTTACCACTATGGCTGTAAATAATGTTATTTTTGTCATACGCCCTTTACTAAATACTATTTTTATGATGTCACATTACTCTCTGCTCGTTTTTCGGTCAACTTGACATTATTTTTATTTATGTTCTTTTTTATACCTATCCGTGGTAGTATATTTTTATGTCTAAACTGTCCTATAAAGCTTTTCAGAAAAAAGTGTGGGGGCATTTTAAACACCACGGCCGTTCACTACCTTGGCGAGAAACTCGTAATCCCTATCACATTCTTGTTTCAGAAATAATGCTGCAGCAAACGCAAGTTGATCGGGTCATCCCAAAATACCGCGCGTGGTTGCGGCGTTTCCCCACTTCCTCAAAAGTAGCACTTGCTCCACGTTCTGAGATACTGACAATGTGGCAAGGTTTGGGTTACAATCGTCGAGCTCTTGCTCTCCACCGTGCAGTCACCATCCTCAGTAAAAATAAAAAATTCCCCAGTGACTACGACTCGCTTCTTGCTCTTCCTGGTATTGGGCCATATACCGCACAAGCTATTCTCACGTTTGCATTTAATCAACCGACAATTTTAATTGAAACAAATATTCGCACTGTATTTATTCACCATTTTTTCAACACAAAACAAAAAGTGAACGATCGCGATCTTGTACCATTTATTGAAAAAACACTTGACCATACTCGACCGCGCGAATGGTACTGGGCTCTTATGGACTATGGCGCACACCTCAAAAAAACAGTGGGTAACGTTAGCCAACGCAGTACACACTATGCCCGCCAAAACCGTTTTATCGGTTCTGATCGCCACATACGCGGTCAAATATTAAAATATATAAGCATCGCCCCCACCACGCGCCGCACACTACAACAACACCTAGTAGAACGTAACATAACACCAGCCACTTCACATCTAGAAAAAATTTTGGCTGCACTAACAACAGAAGGTTTTATTGTGTATCATAATAAACGTTTTAGTCTTGCTCAATGATAACACTCACCACACCACTGGAAAAAATTACGCGCATCATTGATGTTGATTTACGGCGTGGTTTGGCTAAATTGAAACTACGCACCGTAGGCGATGTGTTGTATCACGTTCCTATTCGTTACAGTGACGTCAGTGCCGTACGAAATATTCGCGACCTCGCTGCTGGCGAAACAGTGTCTATTTACGGTAGAGCCTCGAAACTCACACTCGGTAAAGGATTTCGCAGTAACATTACTCGAGCCACCGCACTCATCACCGATGAGACTGGTTCACTGGAAGCAGTCTGGTTTCACCAACCGTATATTGCCAAGATGCTCGGCGAAGGTACCAACGCAAAATTTACCGGTCGCGTTACTGCACGTAAAAATGGTGCGCTCTATCTTGCTAATCCTGAATATGAGCTCGTTGATAAAATACAGACTGTTGGTTCCTCATTATTTGGCAACCGATCTACCGAAGCGGCGGCGCTTTTTCCAGTGTATCCCGAGAGCCGCGGACTTTCATCGCGTTGGCTTTTTCATGTCGTCAAAAAAATACTCAGCGATCAAGCATTTCTTGATTCGCTTGTCGATCCAATTCCGAGCGACATTTTGGAAAAATACAAACTGCCAAGCCTCAAAAGCGCGCTTATTTGGATTCACGTACCTCACAGTCAAGAAAACGCTACCGTAGCCCGAAAACGTTTTGCATTTGAAGAAGTTTTTTTTATTCAACTCGCCAAGCAAGCCGAGCGACAGACGGTGCAACGTGAGCCGGCGTTTTCCATTCGGAAAACGCCGGCCGACCTTGTTGATTTCGTCAGCCACTTTCCTTTTAAAGAAACCGCCGCTCAAAAAAAAGCTGTAGCGACTATTTTAGAAGATTTTTCTCGCAACCAACCAATGTCGCGCCTCTTAGAAGGCGATGTTGGTTCTGGCAAAACCGCCGTAGCAGCAGCAAGCGCCTACGCCATCGTCTCTAGTCGACCACAGGGCCAGAATTTTGGAACACTCCAAGTTGCTTATATGTGTCCGACAGAGATTCTCGCTAATCAACATTTTGAATCATTTATTAGTTATTTTTTTCATCTTGGCACACAGGTCGGCCTCATCACTTCCTCCGGTTGTAAAAAATTTCCCTCAAAAGTAAATCCGCATGGTTGGACCGATATCTCTCGCTCACAACTTTTGAAATGGGTGGCGAACGGTGAAATTCCCATTTTAATTGGTACCCATGCACTTATTCAAAAAGCAGTGCAATTTAAACATCTTGCTTGTGTTATTATCGATGAACAACATCGTTTCGGCACCGCCCAACGGCGCAAGCTCGCTCGCAAAGATACTCACCTGCCCCACTTGCTTTCCATGACCGCCACGCCAATTCCGCGCACCTTAGCACTCACTATTTTCGGTGACCTTGATCTCACACTTCTTGATGAACTACCCGCTGGCCGTAAGCCCATCATTACCGAAATCGTCCGCCCCGATCATCGCGACAGCGTGTACGAAAAAGTACGCGCCGAGCTTGAAGCTGGACGTCAGGTTTACGTTATCTGTCCGAGAATCGACGAGCCTGATCCTGATGAAGAAGTGCTTCTTGAAGCAAAATCGGTCAAAGCCGAAGCGCGACGTCTTAAGAAAGATATTTTTCCTGAATATCACGTAGCGCCGCTTCATGGCAAAATGACCACCGCCAACAAAGAAAAAACCATGCTTGATTTTCGCGACAAAAAAATTGACATCTTGGTAGCCACCTCGCTCGTAGAAGTCGGTGTTAATGTACCCAACGCCACCGTTATAATAATAGAGGGGGCGGAACGTTTTGGCCTAGCGCAACTCCATCAATTGCGTGGGCGTGTCATCCGCTCGAGCGAGCAAGCATACTGCTACGTATTCACCGAAAGTGGTTCACAAAAAACCGCGGACCGACTCAAAGCGTTGGCAACTGCCAAGAATGGTTTTGAACTGGCCGAAGCTGATTTACAATTGCGTGGCGCTGGTCAATTGTATGGCATCAAACAATGGGGGCTTTCCGATGTTGCTATGGAAGCTCTGAAAAATCAGGCTATGGTGGAGGCGGCTCGCCAAGAGGCTCGCCGCCTCATAGAGGCCGACCCCGAGCTCGTCCACCACCCCACTCTCAAAGTCGCCGCCACCGCGCGCCAGCACGAAATCCACTTTGAGTAGAAACCCTGCTCATTTTGGAGTATAGTTCTCCTTACCCACCCCTAGCTCAGCTGGTTAGAGCACCGAGCTTATACCTCGGCGGTCCTTGGTTCGAATCCAAGGGGGTGGACATTGAATCTTCAGTGGCCTTAATTCCTTCTTTGTGTTAGTCAAACGTGAGACCAGATTGTAATCGAACGTTATGGGTGTCACTCTTATTTTGTTATAATACGCAGATGAAGAAAAGTACTTTAGAAGGTTTTGGTATTATAGAAAAATAGTCTACTCAAAAGAGTGCTACTAGAAAAAGATGAATCAATTTTTTATTTTTTCAGCGGAATATCTTTTTGTGCTACCGATTCTTATTATGGGTGTATATTTTTTAGGCCAACCGCGAACAACATGGCGAACCATGGTGTTGTTTGCCCTACCAGCCGGATTATGTACCTACATCCTCGGCCTTATCGCCAACCATCTGTATATTGATCCTCGACCGTTCGTTGTTGATCATTTTACACCACTCATCGCCCATACACCCGACAACGGCTTCCCTTCTGACCACACACTTTTAGCAGCAGCTTTTGCGGCTGTTGGTATGTATTGGAATAAATGGTTAGGCATAGTTTTGTGGGCTATTACCGTGGTTATCGCCGCAGCTCGCGTCTATGTCGGTCTCCACCATCCTCTAGACGTTGTGGCAAGTATGATGTGTGCTCTCATAGCAGTGTCAATCTGGCATTTTGTGATTACGCGAAACACTCGGAGTTAAAAATTCTCTTGCATCTTTTTATACAACGAGTAGTATTCGGATAGATACGTACTTTGAATTGCTACTTTGAAAGGAGACTTACTATGTTGCTACATTTTTTTGTCGTGACTGCTTCTGATAAAGCGGTTTCTGTCTATCATATCCGAAGCGGATTCAAAAAAGATGAGAATCGAGTAGTGGCAGAAAAAATTGCTCTTCGCGGAGAAAGTTCTGTACTCGTGGGTAACAGTTTAACATCAGTCATGGTTGCTATTTCTTCTTATATTATCTTCTACTCTCCTGAAAAGAGGGGCGAGCGACTTTATCGGAATCCTTTTCAAATAGACATTGCAAATTGGTTAAGATTTTCAGCTCCTATCGTCGCCCTCTTTCAGAACAAAGATACTGCCATGACATGCTTTGCAACCGAACATCCTCATCCGGCCGATCTACGATGGCAAAAAGATACGATGTCAGTATTGGCATCCGTGGGAAGAGACCATCCGTGGATAGAGATATGCTGTGAAGAGGAGCATTCTCTTATACCTCGGCCATCAAGTGCAATGATTCGTTAAACATAACCGCATTCCATAATGGAATGCGGTTTTTTCAAATTTGCAATTTTAGAATAAACGATATACCATACGCGCTAGATATAGTTTCCGAAAAAAATTTTATAAGGAGTCTTTATATGGTGGAAGAAAAAACGTTTTGTTTTCCCATTATAACTAGTGCTCAAATTGAGAAGCTCGGTGAACACATACGAAAAACAGTGACGACGGTAGAAGTTACTATTACCGAACAAAGAAAAATCCACGTCAGAGCTTCCAGCCTCCACGACATTGCTCGAGTAACGGCAATGATCAATGATTCGGGATTTTCGTGGGGCTAAATTATGACCGCCAATGGTCGACTTTTGTAAAGTCGACCATTTTATTTTTGAGACAAAATTACTGCACTGCAAAGGTAGCGCGAACGGTAACCATAACAGTTTTATTAATGGTGCCCGTGTCGTAGGTGCCAAAGTCGGAAACATCAATAGAGTCGGCAGCCATCACCTGAACAGCGCCGGTTGAGGCTGAACGCAATGGGCCAACCGACTCGCCACTTCCTTTCACAATCTGCTCGGCGCGTGCTCGAGCATCTTGCATCGCCGCGCCCGCCAATGAAATACGATATTGCGGTAAATTAGAAATGAGATATTGTGGATCTTGAACATTCAAAATAAGACCTTGATTAGTAAGCGACGACGTATTTTGCGCAAGACTTTGAATGAGCTCCGGATTATTTGAAGTAACAGTGACGTTTTGCGAAACAACATAGCGCGTTGGAGAATTTACATTAGATTTTACATAAGAATAATCTTGATTAGTGTGAATAGCACCGAGTGTAATATCGGCAGCAGAAATACCAGCATGCGTGAGAAAAGCAGTTATTATTTTAGCGTCAGCAATCACTTGATTGGTAGCCGAGGGAAGCTCGGCTTGAAATGCTGTGCGATTATCCGTGATAGTCCATTTGGCTGTATCCGCAGAAACGTTTTGCGTTGCTGAACCAGTAACTGTCAAGGTATTGTTGGCATTTTTAACTACAATCGCCGTCCAGGAACCAATCAGTGCCGCGATAACCAGCGCCACACCAAGTAGTGCCCCAACGGGCACAAATTGATTATTAAAAAATTGAGAGAGTTTGTGCATACACATTATATTATATATCAACTGCTACTATTTTACTGGGCGCATGATGACCCGTAACAATCCTAACCTTCCCAATCGACACTTTATAATGACAAGCGATGAGGGCAATAACTTTCCTATTTGCCATATTTCGCTCGGCTTTTTCCGTAACCACCGCTTCAAAATGGTCTTTTTTCGTTTTTCTCAATTGTTCTTTTTTTGCACCAGCAGTCACGCGTACGTGTATGTACATACTAAAATGTTAGCACAAAAAAGCGACTGCTGAGCTATACTCGACAATCGCTTAGATAACGTTCAGTATACTATGTGCCAAACGTCCCACAAAAACATTGGGACGCCAGTCACAATCGCCGCCGCAAAAAGAGTGATGGCTGTATATACTAGGTAGCGATGCCACATTACTCGCTCACCCGTAAAATACAATGCTAACGAAAAAAGAATCAGTGCCGGAGCAGCGAAGCAACAGATGTGTACCACAAGATACCAAAGCGGAAAACCACCTGGAGCTGTAGCGTGTACACCCAAAATCTGTAAACTGCCTTCCAACCAAACCAAAAGTGCTATGAGCACACACACCACGAGACGGCCGTTTCTCTGGTGTAGCGTGCGTCGTTCAGAACGTGAAAGCGTTGATTCGTCTTTCAAGGCCAACAACCGACCACCCAATACCGCTTTACACAGAAAAACACAAACACTACCAAGTAGTGTCAGAGAGCCAGCAACAAATACTGTCGCCGCCAATATTTTGAATAACATTCCAATTCTCCTTTTTTAAAAGACCAAAAACACAAGCCAGCCGTAGTATACGCTGGAGACACTACATTAGCAATTATTTTTTTATTTCAACCTCAACCTCTTTTTTCTTTAAGGTGATACCGTGCGCAGTGAGCATTTGATCAAACTCGGCACGCTCTATAGTTTCCACAGCAATGAGACGCTTGGCAATCACATCCAAAAGCGGACGGTGTTTCTTAATAATGTCTTCGGCACGCTTAAGCGATTCACTCATAATATGGGCGACTTCCGCATCAATTTCACCAGCAACTTTTTCGGAGTGTTCCTTATCTTCTAGACCGCGACCAAAAAGCGCGCGACCACCTTCTCCCTCAAGAGCGATAGCGCCGAGTTTTTCACTCATACCATAGCGCGTAACCATATCGCGAGCCATTGCTGTAGAAACTTGCAAATCATTAGACGGACCAGTGGTAATATCACCAAAAACAATTTTCTCCGTAACATATCCACCCAGCGACATAGCGATATCATCAAGAAATTCCTTGCGCGACTGAAGTTTACGATCTTCCAGTGGTAATTTGAGCGTGTAACCAGCAGCACGGCCACGAGAAATAATAGAAATTTTATGAACAGGATCAGCATACGGCAAGATTGATGCAACCAGAGCGTGACCCGCTTCATGATATGCGGTAATTTCTTTTTCGTGTTTAGAGAGAATGTGACTTTTGCGCTCTGGCCCAAGCATAACTTTTTCAATGGAACGAATGAGGTCGTATTGCGAAACGCGTGTACGATTTTCGCGAGCAGCTAAAATCGCGCCCTCGTTCATAAGCGAATAAAGATCGGCACCGCTAAAGCCGGGGGTGCGTTCAGCAATAACTTCGAGGTTAACATCTTCGGCAAACGGCTTCATTCGCGCATGAATGCGTAAAATATCGAAACGATCCTGACGATCAGGTAGATCAATCACCACACGCCGATCAAAGCGACCAGGACGCAAAAGAGCTGGATCAAGAACATCAGGACGGTTAGTGGCGGCCATCACAATCACTTTTTCATTTGGTTCAAAACCGTCCATTTCCACAAGGATTTGATTGAGCGTTTGTTCGCGCTCGTCATTACCACCACCGACACCTGTGCCGCGCACCCGGCCCACCGCGTCAATCTCATCAACGAAGATAATCGCCGGTGCCGCTTGTTTAGCAAGTTTAAATAAGTCACGCACGCGACTGGCGCCAACACCCACAAACATTTCCACAAACTCCGAACCGGAAATAGAGAAGAAAGCAACGCGCGCTTCCCCACTGACGGCTCGGGCGAGTAGGGTTTTTCCACTGCCAGGGGGACCCATTAAAATGATGCCTTTGGGAATACGTGCACCAATTTCAATAAATTTTCTTGGATTCTTAAGAAAATCCACGATTTCCATAAGTTCTTCTTTGGCTTCTTTAGCACCAGCCACATCTTTAAAGGTCACGCGCTGTTTAGTATCGTCAGGTGAAATAATACGCGCCTTTGACTGACCGAAAGTAAATGCTTGCATACCAGCGCCGCGCATTTGACGAGTAATAAACCACGCTAGAGCCAACAAAAGAATAAGTGGCAAAACAATAGGAACAATAATATTGGTTAGCCAATAGCTCCAACCACTAGGGCTTTGCACATTAATAGTTACCGCTTCAATTTTATTTGACGGAACACCCAAACCTTGTAGTTGGGCAATAAGTGAACTGCTGTCCTCTTTTTGCGATTTTTTAACAATAGTATCGGTAGTGTCATAGTGAACGGTGAGTGCATCCCCATTAACATCAATTTCAGTGACTTTACCAGCATTTACATCACTGGCTACTTGCGTTAACGGAATCTTATTATGTCTACTCGGATTACCAGCAATGAGCGAATAGACACTAACAATAATGAGTAAGATGAATAAACCCGTTAAAATGTTTCGTATAAATTGGTTGGTGGGGCGACGATTGGGTGGACGTTGACCATTATGAGGCTGCCGTGGCGAAAGAGAATCGCGACGAGGTTCAGTGGTTGATTCATGATCTTGCTCAGAGGCAAGAAAGGGCTCCTCGAAGTTTTGCTCTTCGTTCTCTACTACTGGATTTTCTGCCATTGGCTCCTCGTTTGAATTGTTTTCTTCTAGAGAGATATCTTCTGTCATAGGGTCTACATTCTACAATACTGAGCAAAGATTTGCTAGGATGATACTACAAGAAAATGGCAGCCTTGATTTCCAACCGAAAAGCCAGTTTTAACTACGAATTTTTGGAGCATTTTGAAGCTGGTATAGAACTTAACGGAGCAGAAGTAAAATCACTTCGTGCTGGCCGCGGCTCATTAGATGGCGCCTATATTGTAGTACGCGGCCGCGAAGTCTGGTTAGAAAAAATGACCATTCCACCTTATCAACCCGGTAATATAGCTGGAGGCAACAGTGAAGCTTCTAGTGATCGACCACGCAAACTCCTTTTAACTCAAGTTGAGATCAGCCGTTTAGCCAACGTTGGCACTGGTTCCGCTAAAGGATTGACAATAGTGCCTATTTCAGTGTATAATAAAGCACGAAAACTGAAGGTGGAAATTGTTTTGGCGCGCGGCAAGAAAAAATTTGATAAGCGCGAAACGCTTAAGAAGCGTGATACCGAACGTCAAATCCGCCGCGAATGGAGCGACCGGTAAGTGACACTTTTCTTCGAGTCATCCGTAGTAATCTAAGAGACATTTGAAAATTAAAAACTGTCAGGAAGTCCTTCCCTGCGAGAGTTTAATAAAAAATTAAACTTTGGCGGGGGATGATCGGCCTAGACAGGAGTTTGTTCACTAGATGAGCGACGTGGAGCTGTGTTAACTCCTTAATCTGACACAAATTTTAAGTGCCACTACAGCACTTGGCAGCGTAGCCTCCCCTTATTTTAAGGGCGCTCCTGCATTCGCTTACGCTACGGCCTAAGCGACATCGCGCCAGCGGCGTCCGTCCGCTAGTAGTCGATGCTTATTTCCGGACTATAGCTAGCGGCCGTCGCATCGCCAGCCGAATGTACGCGACTCGATCTTTCGGAAATTTTGCTTCTTTCTTATCCGTTTGATCTAAATTTTTAAAAGCGGCTAGACTTCGTAGAATCATCTTTTGAATCCCTCCTGCACGGCGGTTCGATTCCGCCCATCTCCACTTCGTTGAAAAAAGGTGAGATTTATCAATGTATTGATATCGTATAGTAAATTGTGTTATAGTTCTCTTACTGAAGAGTAACAGTACTCAATTAGCAATCACCTTTCACTACCCTGCCAAAACCTCACACACGAATCAATCATCAGATCACTGCCCGAGAAATTCGGGTTATCGGTGATGAGGGGAATATCGGCGTTATGCCACTTTCTACCGCCCTCAAACTCGCCGAGGAACGCGGTGTTGATTTGATTGAAATTTCTCCCAATACAGTGCCCCCTATTGCAAAATTGATGGAATATGGTAAATTCTTGTACGCTGAAAGCAAAAAAGAGCGAGCCGCTAAAGCCAAGAGTAAGACCACGGAAACCAAGAATATCCAGGTCAAAATCGGAACTGGCGAGCACGACCTTGATTTAAAGGCCAGAAAAGCCTCGGAATGGCTTCGGGAAGGCCATCGAGTCAAGATTGAGCTCTTTTTAATTGGCCGGTCCAAGTATATGGACTTCAACTTCCTCAAAGAACGAATGGAGCGTGTGCTACATCTTATCAGTGAGGAATATAAAATTGCCGAAGCTCCCAAGAAGGGTCCCAAAGGCCTCATCGTGGTAATTGAACGAACATAACATGATTAAGACAAACAAATCCTATACAAAGCGACTCAGAGTAACTCGGCGCGGAAAAATTATTGCCCGCAAAGCTGGCCAAAATCATTTCAATGCCAAAGAAAGTCGTAATAAGCGCCTCGGTCGTCGCCGTTCCGCTGCTCTTATAATGAAAAATAAAGATTTTTCTCGTTTTTTAGCTACTAAATAACCCATACTACTATGACTCGTGTTAAAAAAGGTGTTAATGCTCTTAAAAGTCGTCGTAATATTTTACGCCAAGCAAAAGGCTATCGTTTTGGCCGATCCAAAAAAGAACGCGCCGCTTCAGAAGCTCTTATGCATGCCGGTGCTTACGCATTTGCCCACCGCCGCGACAAGAAAAATGATTTTCGTAAACTTTGGATAGTTCGTATTAATGCCGCACTAGAAGCCCAGGGGCTTTCTTATAGCAAATTTATTGGCGCCTTAAAGAAAAAAGGAATTGTTTTGGATCGAAAAATACTTTCTGATTTAGCTGCCAACCACTCCACTGTTTTCTCACACATTATTGCCGCAAGTAAATAATTGAATTTAAGATAACGTACTCGTGTCACCGAGTTTGGGCACCACGGCATTTACACCAAGATAGTCGTGAATTCGTTGAGCCAAGAAAAGCTCTGATTTGGGCTCGCCCATCGCAACAAAAACTTTTTTTAAAGTGGATGCGGCTCCACTAACAAACTCTACCAAGTGGTCGGAATCCTTATGCGATGAATACCCGAGTATCGTTTTTATTTCAGCGCGAACCGGCACGCGCTCACCAGCAATAGTAACCTCTGGCACGCCCTCTTCTAGAGCGCGTCCGAGCGTTCCCAAGGCCTGATACCCTACCAAAAGTAGCGTGGTATTGCGATCAGGTAAAAAGTGTTGCTCGTGGCGAATAATTCTACCGCCAACCGACATACCTGAACCAGCCATAATAATTTTAGGATTAGGAAAACTATCAACACGTTCCGATTCGCGATTATTTTCTATGCGTGTAAGTTTGGGTACGGCGAAAATATCTTTATCACCAGCCGCTAAAAGTTTTTTGGCACGATCATTATAACTATCACTGTAGCGACGATAAATATCCGTTACCTTTTGAGCAAGTGGCGAATCTATATATATTGGAATACTGGGGATCTTTCCGGCACGTTCTAACTCATTCATTTCAAAAAGAATATCTTGGGTGCGTTCTAATGAAAATGCTGGAATGATGAGCGTGCGATTACGTCGAGCCGTGTCAGTGATAACGGCAGCTAACTCAGCGCGGCGTTTTTCTTTTGACTCGTGATTGCGGTCTCCATATACAGATTCCATTACGAGATAATCGGCGCCAGCAATGCTGTCGGTATCACGCAAAAAAAGTGCTGGTGAATTGCCAAGATCACCAGTGAAGACAATGACAGTTTCACCATATTTTTTTTGCGCTGTAGGTACCGTGCCACCCGTTTTTGGTGTAAACGCTCCAAGTGTGGGGCAGACGTTGGTGCCAACATGTAGTTCATACATAGCCGCACCAAGAATATGACCTGAATCTTTGGCAATCATTGAAACACAGCCGCCAATATCAGTGGGTGTGTAATAAGGAATAGTGTGCCACAACGAAAATGCCGTTTGCACATCGGTTTCTTCATACAATGCGGGTTTATGCAGATGACCCGATTCTTCTGTGAGCAAATGCACCGCATCGGCGAGCATCACTTCGGCCAAGTCTCGTGTTGCCGGCGTAGAATAAATACGGCCACGAAAACCGTCTTTAACGAGCTTCGGAATGCGACCGATGTGGTCAGCGTGGGCATGAGTAACAAGTAAAACATCGATGCTGGCGGGTATATACGAAAATGGTTGCTGATTAAATTTTTCTGCAGCTTCACTCCCCTGCTCCAAACCGCAATCAACAAGAATTTTGAATGATTTATTTTTTGAGTAGGCCGATGTGTCAATTTCGAACAAAAAATTAGCACCAGTTACCGAGCCAGTGCCACCACAAAATGTTATAGACATGTGGGGTGATACAGATGATGTATGTATAGAAGACATAAAAATGTTTATTTAAAAATAAGAATATAGCCGGCAGCAAGCCAACCGCCAACAATATCAAAAACAATATCTAACGCTGTATCTACAGCATATCCTCGATGAGAAAAAGAGGTGATACCGGCACGTAATTCAAAAATTTCCCACAACGTACCGACTACAAGCGAAACCAAGAAAGCACCCGCAAAGAGGGCACCTGGACGTTTAGTGATAGCGCGCATTGCGTACAAAGAAAAAATAGCGAGTGAGGCCATTGCACCAGCAAGAGTGTGTACCACATGATCATACCAACCCATTCGCCAATGAAATTCTAGGATAAGACCGGCCACGTATAAAAACAAAACAACGAGGGCCAAGCTGATTACGAGAATTGCTCGCGATAGTTTCATTAAAATTAGTATACCACGCACTACCTAAAAACCGCTCACGTGGAGCGGTTTTTAGGTAGTCGCGCGATATTGACCCTAGTATACACTAGGTGGGTGCTCGCAGCGCCGATCGTCTGTAGATTCCGAAGAATCCTCATTGGACCGAACACGATTAAAGCTCCCTGAAAAAAAATAATCTAAAGCAATATCTCGCGACTAGAAGTAGTATACCTCCATCGCATCAAGAGAAACAAGTTTTTTTCTATTGGAACACAAAAATAAACGTTATCGCTACTGTACTTTCAGCTTCATAATTTTGTTACTCTCTTTTATTCGAAAATACCATCCATATTAACATCATACAGAATTTGTTCGGCAACAAGGCGATAATTAATAAGTTCTGTTGGTGAAAACCAGTGAGCTATTTCCTGCTCCGCTTCAGCGATTGAACCAGAAGCGTGCACAAGATTGCGAATACTGCGACCATCCCTATCAGTCATTTGATAGGAATCGAGAACAAAATCACCACGAATAGTGCCAACATCAGACGTAAGCGGTTCGGTGCCGCCAGTAAGTTTGCGAACAATAGCAACGGCATGAGCGCCTTGCCACACGGCCGCCAGTATTGGACCAGACGTCATATAGCGCGTTAAACGCTCGAGAAGAATACGTGTTACGTCTAAAGGATCCTTCACGGGTGGTTCTAATCCTCTATCAAGATAACTTTTAATTGTTTTCTCGCCAGTTACTCGACGCCAATGAGGGTCAAGTGTGTAGTGTTGTTCTATTTGCTCTTTTGTGGGAACGAACATTTTAAGAGCTACGAGTTTAAGACCGGCTCGTTCATAGCGACGAATAATTTCACCCACAAGCGATCGTTGAATAGCGTCGGGTTTAATGAGCACTAAAGTGCGTTCGTGTTTGGGGTGTGTTGCTGGGGAATTTTTTTTAAACATGATCTTGTTTTTGATACTTTGCCATAATTTCCATTTCTACCGTAGCACGATCACGGCCATATTTTAAATATGAAAGCTGCTTCAAAGCGTCTAATTTAGAATGGTCACCGGCGAGCGGCGGCAAGGTTTCAACGTTAAAAGGCGTCGCTGGTCGGCCATGCATAAGCAATTTCAAATACATATGACGATTTTCAATATTAACAATATCTGCCGCTTTAAATGTTGGCGTAAATTGTTTCTCTAAAAATTCAGCATCGGCGCTACCGACCCGAAACACTCCGAGTGAACCGACGTTACCAAACACCGCATCACGAATATTCTCTTGAAGCTGTGCAATAAACTGATGAGCAACCGTGAGTGATAATTTATACTTACGAGCCTCAGAAAGAATAGTGGCGATAGAATCAGTGGTAACGTTTTGAAATTCGTCAATGTATAGATAAAATGGAGGCAAATCTTTACCGATGGAATCAGCTCGAGACAGTGCTGCCATTAAAATCTTGCCCACAAGAATTAGACCGATAAGATTAGCATTGATGTCACCGAGTTTACCCTTAGCAAGGTTAACGAGCAAAATCTTACGGTTATCCATAATATCCCGAAAATTAAATGAGGAATGTTCTTGCGTAACAACTGGCCGCATAATGTCATTGGTCAAGAAAACATCAAATTTATTAGTGACGTATTGTACATAGTTAGCGAGTCCTTGCTCACCTGTTGTTTTTTCAGCGTTAGTCCAAAATTGACTGATGAGTGGATTTTTACACACAGAAAGTTTGAACTTACGATAGTCACGATCAGACAAAACTCGTGATACATCCAAAAGTGTGTTACCTGATGCAGGATGTTCCATAACGAGAAGTGCTGAGTTTCTAAAATATTGCTCAAAAGCTGGACCCATACTCTCTGGAACAGCACCATAGAGTTTTTTGAATATACTCAACAGTTCATTGACCACAAACGTTTTTTGTTCAGGAAAATTCTGGTCATATTCAAGCATATTGAGTCCCATCGGTCGTGCTGTATAGCTTGGATCAAAATAAATAACGTCGTCATAGCGACTCTTGGGTATATTGGCTAACACATCGACGATATCTGCACCATGGGGATCAATCATACAAACACCTTCACCTTGGGCAATGTCTTGGGTAATCATATTTTTGAGCAGCGTCGTCTTACCTGTACCTGTTTGACCAATCACATAAAAGTGGCGCAGACGATCGTCTTTGGTTATGTAGGCTTTTGTTTCTAGATTACGGAAATGATTCACACCAAGTAGTGTGCCGTCTTGTGGCACGTCCACCGGCGCGGCGGCCGCACCAGACTTGGCTTGCCGCACCTGGGGCGCCGCGCCGGCAATGCGCTCTGGAAAATGAAATAATGTCGCCGCTTCTTTAAAATTGAGGGCTATACTGTGTTTTTCAGAAAATTCCCGAAAAGAAAAGCTTTCAGTGAGTTGTGCTAATTTTTTACCCTTCACCTTTTCAAACACAAGTTTATTACCTAGTGTATTTTCAAATTGATTAAAAGCCGCCTCAAATTCAGCCAAAATTCGCTCAGAATCTATTGGGGTTGTGGTGGAGACCAGTAATCGAATATTCACTTCGCACATTGGTGCACTTATTTTTTCATTGAGTGTTGCTACGAGATTTTGGTCGATGGCCAGCGGTTCCTGTTTCTTTTTTTCTTCTTCTTTCTTTTTTTGTTCAGCTGAAGGACCAAAAAAGGTATCCTTAAGATCGCCCCAGAGTTCCTCCCCAAAACTTTTAGGTAAAAGGTCTTTAATGGGTTTTCCCTTAGTAACACCCTCAATGATACGTTGATATTTTTTATGATACTCTGTTCGCGTTGGGCGAAACACAATTTGCATCGCCGCCCCTTCATTGTCTTTTTGAATTTTTGAAAAAGTATTCAGAATAACATTGAGGGGGTCGTGGTCAAAATGTTCATATACTTTAAGAGGATACACCGAATATTTTGAAAGCGTCGCTATCGCGCCTGCCGTATCACTTGGCTCAGCAAAAATATTATAATCATCAGCTAGCTCTTTAATTTTTGCTCGAGGAAAAAGTGCCACAATTTGCTTTTCAAAAAGTGCTTTTTGGTTGTCCGGAATACCTGCATACACAATAGCCTCCTGACTATGATTCGGATTAGCTATTTCAAGCGTAAAAGGAGTGGCGGTGTGTGTTTGAGAAATCATTCCAGCGTAAAATTGATCCATCGCTGACACCAGTTCCTTAAGAGGGCGTTGACCAGTAGTTTCTACCGCATCAGGTAACGACACTTCATAGAGTGTCATATGCAGTGCTTGAAAAAGTTCGGAGCGAGGCACAAGTCCCGTCACCGGATACCCTTCTTTAATGTATTCAACTAAAAATCGATGGAAATCATCTACAACATGTGGATCATTGAGTTCTTCTACTACGCGCAGTGCGTTCTTGATACCTTTTTCATTTAAAATGGAGAGTAACTCGGCCATCTTGACATCATGCGGTTCAGGCGAAAGACGGAGCACTACACGCTGCAGTGCTGCTGGTTCCATACGCGCCACTGGATGCAAAACTGTTTCAGTTGATGCTGCTTGATAGCGATGAATTTGTTCAGAAACCACGCTTCCACGTTCTAGCGATGTTCCTACTGCGGCTAACTCTTTTTCTCGTCGTGCCACTTCTTGACGCAAATGTTCCAATTCCTCGGCCGGCGTCATTGCTCCCTGTTTCGCCACCATTTCAGGATTTTTTTTCACTTCCATGCGAGCATTATAGCAAACTGGACTCTATTTATACGTGAGTCAACACTTCTGGATCAGCATCGGTAATAAGGATAGTGTGTTCAAAATGTGCAGCTAAAGAGCCATCGGCGGTACGGATAGTATAGCCGTCATCATCAAGAAAGATATCCTTACTGCCAAGCGTAAGCATTGGCTCTATGGCAATAACCATACCAGGTTTTAAAAGTGCGCCCTGATTAGGTTTACCGAAATTAGGTACAAATGGATCTTCGTGAACACTGTAACCAACACCATGACCGGTCAACTCTTCAATGATGCCATAGTCACCACGACTTTTTACAAAATTACTAATAGCGAAACCAATATCACCAGTCGTATTACCAGCTCGAGCTGCTGTAATTCCAACAGCAAGTGCTTCTTGCGTAACGGCAAGCAACGTGCGAGCAACAGGTGTAATGACACCAACACCAATCGTGGTGGCATGGTCCGTGATAAGACCGCGGTGAATGAGACCGAGATCCAAACTAACAATATCACCAGCAGCAAACTGACGCGGCTTTTCATTAGGAATACCGTGCACCACTTCGTCATTGATTGAAACACAGAGACTAGCTGGATAGGGACGTTGCGCGCCACTGGGACGATAGTTTAAAAAGGCTGAAGTGTCACCGCCGTCAGAGATGAGTGTCTGTGCAAGATTGTTTACATACTCCGTAGAAACGCCCGGTTTAACTTCGGCCGCTACTGCCGCTAAAATCCGCGCCAAACGCGCGCCTCCTTCCCGTAACAAAACAATATCTTTTTCCGTTTTTATGGAAATCATAGAAAACCAGATTTTTGAAGAAGCTCTTGGTGTACCGCAGCGACACTTTGTTCACCATGTATATCGAGAACTTTATAATACTCAGGATGAGCGCGAAAATGATCTATGGCCGGCACCACTTCCTTTTCATACCAGTCCAGGCGATTTTTTATATCCTTGGGAATATCATCGGAACGCTGACGATCTAAAAGTCGTCGTGTCGCCCACTCTTCGGAAACATTAATCACGACGATTATCGGTTGTACACGTTTGTAAAATTGCAGAGCACCATCAAGAATAGGGGCTTCCTCCGGTCGCCGACAAAGGCCATCTAAAATAATATGTTCCGTTCCCTCCTGAATACTTTCAACCAACACTTGTGTCCAAAAATAAATGGGGATGAATGCGGGAAATAATTTTCCATTATCAATAAAATCCTTGATGCGCCGCGCTGAGAAATTATCTTGCTTAGCAAAATCACGACCTTTTTGGCCGGTCTGAATATAGAGCGTCTGTCGTGATGCATCGTTAGCCTTCAACCACTTAATGAGAAGATCGGCTTGCGTGCCTTTTCCTGAACCAGAACGACCGAAAAATACAAAGGTTTGCGGCGTCATGGATTGATTGTACCACAGACCAAAATTAGTATTCTTTCATTGTTACTTGAGCTTCAATGCGCTTAATGGTGTCAATAACAACAGAAACAACGATAAGGAGAGCGGTGCCGCCAATAGCTAGTGAAGCCTGATTGGTAAGTGAACGAACAATAAGCGGCAAAACGGCAATGACACCAAGAAAAACAGCGCCAAAGGTTGTCAGTCGCGTTAAAATCTTAGAAATGTATACGGCGGTTGATTGACCAGGACGAACACCGGGAATAAATGCGCCGTTTTTCTGAAGATCTTCAGAAAGTTGATGCGGATCAAACGTAACAGCAGTGTAGAAATACGTAAAAGCAAACACTAAAAGAAAATATAGGATGTCGTACACCCATTGATTTTGCAAAGCATTTTCTATCCAATTAGAAATGTTGGCAACAAGCGCATACGGAATAGTTGCCAAATATTTAAATACTACCTGCGGAAACAGCAAAATTGATAAAGCAAAAATAATAGGAATGACACCGGCCTGATTGAGACGCAGTGGGATATAGGTGGAAATGCCGCCATACACTTTATTACCACGAACGCGTTTGGCGTACGTCACAGGAATTGGGCGTTCAGCTTCAGTAATAAATACCACTGCATATACCACCAAAACAGATCCTACAAGAATGAGTGCATACGTGGGAATTTGGGCAGCGCTATACGAAAGAACACTTTGACTAATCGCTTGTGGTAACGCAGCAACAATACCAGCAAAGATAATAAGTGATGTACCATTACCAGCGCCAAATTCGCTAATGCGCTCCCCGATCCACACCAAAAGCATTGAGCCGCCGGTAACAATGGCCACGTTCACCGCCATGGCAAACGGTGTTAAATGCGCAACGATGCTCTGCTGACTTAATAACGTAATGAAACCGAATGATTGCACCATCGCCAACGGAACGGTGAGCATGCGCGAATATTGTGTGAACTTCATACGACCCGCCTCACCTTCTTCTTGGTACATCGATTTCAACCGTGGAGAAATCATAGTAAGAAGTTGCATAATGATAACCGCCGTGATGTATGGACCAACGCCGAGCATCACAATAGAAAAATGGGAAAGACCACCACCAGAAAAAACGTTCAGAAGCCCAAAAAATTGATTGTTGGTAAAAAACTGATTGAGAGCGGCTTGATTAACACCAGGTACCGGTATCGCAGCGAGCACTCGAAAAATACCAAGGAGACCAACAGTGATGAGAATGCGATTACGCAAGTTTCGGTCACTGAAAATATGCTTGAGTTTAGTAGTAAAAGCGGACATTATTTTTTCTTAGCACCAACATCAGTAATGCTTTTTTGACGGGCACTTTTGGAAAAACTAACTCCCTGAAAGGTGAGTTTTTTAGTAAGGGTGCCAGTGCCGAGAATTTTGACTTCCGGCAAACGGCCACCGTGTCCAGAAATAAGACCCTTCGCAACCAGCGTTTGGCGACTAACTACTTCGCCGTTTTCAAAATGCTTTTCCAAAACAGCAACATTTACGATTGCTGGTTTATCTTGAATACTGAGATTACTATTTTTACCGCGCCCTCGCATTTTAGGAAGTTTTTTGATGATATCGCGAAATTCGGGACGAATCTTATGGCCGGCGCGAGCTTTTTGGCCTTTCGTACCGCGGCCGGAAGTCTTACCACGTTTGCCGCCACGCCCAATCGGAGCACTTTTTTTATTCTTATGAATTCTAGTGATGGAATGAATTTGCATAATAGTAAGCGATTACACTGTTTGGGCAATAGTTTTGCGTGCAGCTAAAAGAGCGCGACGGTGTGGAGTGAGTTGACGAAGAGCCAACACGGCCACGCGAGCGTTGTTAAGACGATTTTTTGGACTGGAGCGCAGTTTGGCACCAACATCACGAAGACCGGCTAATTCAATAACACTACGCACCGAGCTGCCAGCAACCACGCCGCGACCAGGTGTCGGCATAATGGTTACCCGAGAAGCGCCGTATTTAGCAGCAACTTCATACGAAATAGACATGGTCTTGGTAACTGGAATTTTAATGAGATTTTTCTTTGCGTTACGGAGGGCTTTTTCAATAGCAAGAGCAGTATCGCCACCCTTACCGAGACCAACACCAACAGAACCTTTATGATCACCGATTACTATACTAACGGAAAAATTAAAACGTCGACCACCAGCGACTACACGAGCCACACGGCGAATATCGATAATTTTTTGATCAAATTCTGGACGAGCTTTTCCTTCAGAACGCTGTCGTCGTGGATTACGACGATTGGAAGCGCCAGCAGCTCGATCACGATGTTGGTTACGACGTTCATTTTGAGCGGGCATAGCGCCTTGAGAAGGCTCGGTACTAGCAGCAGGAATTGCCCCCTCTTCGGTTTCTACATTCTCATGTGTTATTTTTTTCTGTTCTTCAGCCATATATAGTATGATAATTAAAATTCCAAACCACCCTCACGAGCACCTTCTGCAAGCGCCCGAACACGACCAGTATAAATAAAACCGCCGCGATCAAAAACAGCTTTTTTTATCTTTAATCCTGTGGCAGCTTTTGCTAACGTACGACCGGCATTTTTTGCCTTCTCCAACATACCCTTACCCTCCGCTGCTTTTGTTGAGCTCGCAGCAAGAGTCACGCCACGTTCATCGTCAATAAGTTGAGCGTAGACATATTTATTTGAACGATACACAGAAAGACGTGGTGCAGCCGCTGTACCATGCACTCGTGCGCGAATGCGATTATGACGACGGAGGCGTTTTTCTGTTTTAATGCGTGTAGCTTTCATATATATTATGCGGTCTTTTTACCTTGTTTACGACGGATGATTTCGTCTTCATAGCGAATACCTTTACCTTTGTACGGTTCCGGCTTTTTGAGAGCACGAATACTCGCTGCAAATTGACCGACCTCTTCTTTATTACTGCCCGTAATGGTAATTGTTCCTTTTTCTGATGTTACCTTGAGAGATGGTGGGATAGGCACCGCGACTGGATGCGAAAGGCCCAAACCAAGCGCCAAATCTTGACCTTTAACATCAGCTTTATAGCCAACGCCTTCAATAAGTAATTTTTTAGTATACCCTTGCGTCACGCCCTGTATCATATTTTCTAAATGGGAAACAATCGTACCAGAAATAACATCGACCGCAGTACTAGCAGCATCGTGGCGACTCACTTTAACTTCTTTACCAGAAATATCTATATGGACCTCTGGCGAAATAAAACGTTCCAAGGTTGCCTTGGGACCCTTAACTACCACCTTTCCCGCCGCAACAGTAAGTTCAACATTTGCCGGAAGCGTAATTATTTTTTTACCAATTCGTGACATAAAAATAGATTACCAAATTTGAAAAAGAATTTCGCCGCCGACTTTTTGTTTACGCGCATCACTGTCAGTCATGATGCCTTTAGAGGTAGTGAGAACAACAACACCATGACCTTGCTTAAAGGTTTTAATATCACGAACGCCCTTATAAATTCTTTTCGAGAGCTTAGAAATACGTTCGATACCTTTTACTCGTGGGCCAAATTCATCGTAGGCCAATGCGATTTCTAAAGATTTATTTACCTTTTTGCCTTTTTTGGCAACAGCTTTTACATATCCCTCTTTGACTAAAAGGTTAGCCATTTCTTCTTTAATACGAGAATATGGAACAACAACAGCATCCTTGCCTACAGCGCTGGCATTGCGAATACGCGTGATAAAATCAGAGATTGGATCAGTCATACTACCAGGAGGATTTTTTAACGCCGGGAATCATGCCCTCATTGGCCAATTCACGAAAACAAATGCGGCACATATCAAATTCGCGCATATACGCACGCTTGCGGCCGCAACGAAAACAGCGTCGGACAATCCGAGTTGAAAATTTTGGCTTCTTTTTCGACCGGGCAACAGTTGATGTTTTTGCCATAGTAAGTGCAAGCTACTCTATCAAGAAGTGTTTTCTCTGTCAATAAAGCGCCCGTGAGGGCGCCTCATTTATTTCTTAGCTTTTTTGGATTTCTTAGATCGATCGGCAGCTGATGGAGGAAGTTCCAAATCTGGACCAACATCAACTTTTTTTAAAGGCAATCCTAAATGTTCAAGGAACGCCTGAACTTCGGGCACGGTGTGACCGGTCGTAACAAGCGTAATGCCCAAACTAAACACATCACGAATATCCTCATCTGCAGTTTCGGGAAAAATAGTATGTTCACGAATTCCAAGAGTATAGTTTCCCATAGCGTCAATGCTTTTAGGTGAAAGACCGCGAAAATCGCGTGTACGCGGCAGGGCAATATTAACCAAACGATCAAGAAAAGCATTCATTCGTTTACCACGAAGAGTTATTTGATATCCAACAACATCACCTTGACGTGTCTTAAAATTTGAAATGGCCTGTTTTGCACCACGCGACGCGGCTTTTTGTCCGGTAATTTTTGCCAAACGATCAGCAATGAGCTCGAGTTTCTTTTTATCTTTCTGAGAGCCGACGCCAACGGAAACGACAATTTTAGAGAGACGGGGCGCTTGCATAGGATTTGTCCAACCAAAACGACCCTTCAATTCGGAAAAGGTTGAGATAATTTTTTCTTTAGTGGGTGATATAGTAGCCATAAAATTTATGAATTCTTTTTGACATTTGAGGCATCGATGGGGTGTGGTTTCTCTACCACCTGGCCCTTCCCCTCTTCACGACGTGATCGCTCATGACGTTTTTTAAGGTTCATACCTTCCACAACGACCTTATTTTGACGAGGAAAAGCCTTGACCACCTTACCGCTGCGGCCTTTATCTTTTCCTGTAATAATAGTGACAGTGTCTCCTGTTTTAATATGCATGATAGTAAAATGCTAAACGACTTCAGGGGCTAATGAAGCAACTCCCTGAAAGCCGTGCTCAGTAAGTTCGCGCGGTACCGGACCAAAAACACGATTACCAACAGGAACATACTCTTTCTTTTGTAAAGAAACAACGACGACCGCATTGTCATCAAAACGAATGTACGAGCCATCCTTCCGGCGAAACGGCTTACGTTGACGTACAACGACAGCTTTCAAGACGTCTTTTTTCTTGACAGATTTGCGCGGCTCGGCTTTTTGAACAGAGAGCACTACTAATTCGCCGATCTCCGCATAGCGTTTTTTTGAACTACCAAGCACCTTAAAAATTCGCCCTATTTTGGCGCCAGTATTATCAGCAACAGTAACAATTGAACGAGGTTGAATCATATATGTAAATTATATTGTCATTTCTCCTATCTTGTTTTGGTCCTGACCGCGGGTGGTAATTTCAACAAGTTTAAAATGTTTGTAGCGAGAAATCGGACGAGTTTCTTCAATAACAACACGATCACCAACTCCGGCGGTATTACCCTTATCATCAACCTTGTAACGCTTACGCAGGCGAAGATATTTTTGATATTTGGGATGTTTTTCAAAGCGCTCAACAACGACAACAACCGTGTCTTTCATTTTATTCGACACAACAGTTCCCACGAAACGCTTGTGGTGAGCGACTGTTGCTACTGGTGTGGTTTTTGAAACGGTTGTTTTCATAGCGTGACGATTCTACACTTATTTATTGAGTTCTGTCAAAATTCGCGCAATATCACGACGCAAATTCCGACCTTCTTTAACGTTACGACTCTTTGAACCGGAAGCATTGAAACGAAATTCTTGCAGCGCGGCACGTTTCTCAGTCAGAAGTTTTTGTAATTCTTGTTCGGTTTTTTTGGAAAATTCAGACATACGTACAGAATATTATGCTCGGCTGACGACTTTTGTTTTTAACGGCAGTTTTGTACCGGCTTTGCGAAGCGCTTCACGAGCAGCCATTTCAGCGATACCATCAATTTCAAATATAATTCTGCCGGGCCACACTTGGACGTGATAACCAGACGGCTCGCCTTTACCTTTACCCATTTTTACTTCAGCTGGTTTTTGAGTATACGGCATATCAGGAAAAATACGCACCCATGTTTTACCTGTTTTACCAAGCGAACGAGCAATCACCTTTCGAGCCGCTTCAATTTGATTAGAACGAACACGCGATTCACCTACCGCCTTAAGGCCGAAGGAACCAAAGGCCAAAGTGCTTCCACGGTTTTCCACCCGTGCGCGCGTCGGATTACGACGCATAGTGTGCCATTTACGATGAAGGACTTTTTTAGGAAAAAATTGCATGGTCGTTTCTTATTTTTTGGCAAAAACTTCACCCTTATAAATCCAAACCTTGATGCCGATATCGCCGTAGGGCATATGAGCTTTTTCCCGAGCAAAGTCTATGTCAGCACGCAGTGTTTGCAAAGGAATTTGACCTTTTTTGAGACTCTCTTGACGAGCCATATCAGCACCACCTAAACGACCACCCAAATCAATGCGCACTCCTTTAACATCACGATTCGCCATCACCTTATCAACCATTTGCTTCAAAACACGTCGAAATGGCAAACGTTTTTCCAAACCTTCGGCAATCATGTAGCCAACGATAGCAGCGTTTGATTCTGGTGATCGCACCTCTTCAATATCAACCTTGAGCTCCTGGTTAAACGAGAGCTTGAGTTTTTTAATAAAATCAGAGATATCGGTGCGAAGCTTGGTGGCACCTTCACCAGATCGGCCAATAATCATTCCCGGTCGTGATGTGCGGATAATAACGCGCATATTTTTTTCACTGCGTTCAATATCAATGCCGCTCACATACATACCACGCAAACGTTTCTGCAAATATTCACGCACAAGCACGTCGCACTGCAAGAATTCTCGAAACTTTTTATCAGAAGAAAACCAACGCGACTTCCAATCTCGCAAAATACCAAGACGATGAGAATATGGGTGAACAGAATGAGACATGTTATTTGCTTTTAAGGGTTACAACAATATGGCTTGAACGCTTGTTAATGCGCGATGCAGAACCACGAGCACGCGGCATGATGCGTTTTAGTGTCACACCCTTGTCAACGCGAACACTGCTTATAAAAAGAGATTCTTCATTGGCCGTTGTATCGGCAGCTTTAGCACTCATCGAAGCGGTAGTAAGTAATTTAGAGAACGGGGCAGCAGCGCGTTTTGGTAAAAAACGTAATTCGGCTTTTGCAGCAGCAACACTTTTACCACGTATAAGGTTAGCCACCAACCGCACTTTGCGTGGTGACTGACGATAATTTGAAAGAGTGGCAGTGGTAGACATGATAGTTTATTTAGCTGCTGGGGCGGTATTTGTCTTAGCGTCAGCGGCAGCTTTAGCGGCAGCAGCAGCGGCCATTTCAGCTTCCTTAGCCTTCTGTTCAAGTTCTTTTTGCATCTTACCACCGTGCTTCACAAATTTTCGAGTCAATGAAAACTCTCCTAAACGATGCCCGACCATTTCTTCGGTTACTAAAACCTCTACATGGTCTCTGCCATTATGAACGCCGAAAGTAAAACCGACGAATTCTGGAGGAATTTGACTTGCTCGTGCCCACGTTTTAATCGCTCCTAAAGAACCTGGTTTTTTGCCAGAAATTTTTTTAAGAAGCTTTTCGTCCACGTACGGACCTTTTTTGAGCGATCGTGCCATAATAAGGTGCCTATCTTATAGGAAAGTGAGGAAAGTGTCAAATTTAGGCCGTTGTTGAGCGAACCTTGCCAACCTTACGACGAGAAACAATAAGGGCGCTAGAATATTTTTTAGTACGTCGAGACTTTTGGCCCTTACCTGTTGGTTTACCATAAATAGAAATGGCTCGACGTCGACCACGACCTTGACGACCTTCACCGCCACCGTGCGGATGATCAACCGGATTCATCGCTGTACCTCGAACAGTCGGGCGAATACCGAGCCAACGAGATCGACCGGCCTTACCAATACGTACAAGACGATTTTCCTCATTAGAAACCTCACCTACTGATGCCCAGCACGTATCTAACACTCGGCGCACCTCACTTGAAGGCATCTTAAGATGTGCGTATCCAGCGTCGTGAGCCACAACTTCTGCATAATTCCCCGCCGCGCGACCAATTTTTGCACCACCATGTGGCTTTAATTCAATATTGTACACAAACGTACCAACTGGAATATTTTTAAGTGGTAATCGATTGCCGGATTTTATTTCTGCCTTTTCAGACACTAGAAACATATCGCCAACCTTGAGTGACTTGGGGGCAAGAATGTAGCGTTTTTCGCCATCTGCATAATGTACGAGAGCAATAAAACCGCTACGATTAGGATCATACTCAATGCTAGCAACTTTAGCAGGAACATCTACCTTGGTATATGAAAAATCAACAGCTCGCCAGAGACGTTTGTGGCCACCACCCTTGTGACGAGTAGTAATAAAGCCACCCGCACGACCGTAGGATCGCTTAAAACCAGACGTAAGCGATTTGTGCGGATCAGCGGCGGTCAGTGAAGCGCGATAAGAAACCGTGGACATATTTCGACGTGATCTGGTGTATGGACGATAAGTTTTCATATTGATTTAGGTAAGTTGTATGGTTTCTCCAGCCGCAAGATACACATAAGCCTTCTTTCCACCAGCACGCACACCCTGTTTGCCGCGACTAAATACTTTTTTCCCCCGTACGGAAACAAGTCGGACACGGCGCGGACGAACATTGTAGCGAGCCTCTATACCAGACGCAACATTTTTCTTGGTTGCCTCTATAGAAACATTAAAAACGTACACATTTTTTTCAGCAACCATACTTGCCTTTTCTGTGATACGCGGACTACGAATTATAGTCGCCGCATTTTTCTCACGATGAATTATCGGAGCAGCAGCAACTTCTTGCTTTGCTTTTTTCTGATCAGTTTTCTTTTTTGCGCCAAAGAGTGCCATGATAAAAAATTATTGTTTATTGTGGAATATGTTTAAACGACTCTTTAGGATTAGCCATAATAAGAAACTTGTAATTTAAAATATTGAACGGATTGAGATTGCGTACCTCACCAACTTCAACATTATTAAAATTACTAAAACTCTTTTCAATTGCCACATCTTTTTGAGGTAACGCAATGAACGCGGCATTTGTTTTTTTAGAAGCTAAACGTTCATATCCAGCAATAGCTGCTAAAGCATGCACAACACCATGAGCCTCTTTAGTTTTTGGTTCTGCAAAAGAAAGATTGTCTAGAAAAATAATTTCATTATCATGCAATTTTCGTGTCAAAATAGCACGTAAAGCTTTATTTTTAGCTTTTTTGTTTACCTTGCGAGCATAATTTTTTTCATTGCGTGGACCATGAGCAACACCGCCGTGTACCCAAATTGGCGAACGGGTAGAACCATGACGAGCGCGACCAGTGCCTTTTTGGCGCCACGGTTTTTTACCACCACCAGAGACTTCACCGCGTGTTTTAGTGTGGGCAACAGACGGTCTAGCATTAGACATAAGCGACGTAACAACCTGATGAACCAAATCGCCATTCCACGGAATAGCGAAAATTTCTTCAGGCAACATAAGCTCCTCAACTTCTTTTCCTTTTTGGTTATATAGTGTTGCTTTCATAACGTGTGATGGCGTTCTAAATTAACATTAACCACGAATTTCCACAAGAGTGCCGCGTCGGCCTGGTATCGCACCAACTACAGACATAGTCCCCGCAGTTGTATCAATACTATTAATTTTTAAATTTTTAATAGTTATACGTTCCGCACCCATTCTCCCAGCCATACGCATGCCGTGACGCAATACGGTACGCAAACCACCGGAAATTGATCCTGGTTCACGTTCAGAATGTTTTTGACCATGAGAACGAGGGCCGCCTTTAAAACCGTGGCGCTTCACAACACCCTGAAAACCCTTGCCTTTCGAAATAGCTGATACAACAATCGTATCGCCAACCGAAAAATCAGAAAGATCGATTTTTTCGCCAACGTTTTTTACTTCTATCTCTGGAGCAACTCGAAACTCTTTAATATGGCGGAAATTACCCAACGATCCAAATTGTCGCTGTTGAGCTTTTGCGATATTTCTTTGACGACGCTCTCCAAAACCAACCTGAACTGCCTTATAACCATCTTTTTCTTTGGTTTTGATTCCTGTCACCGTCATCGGTCCAGTACTGAGAATTGTTACAGGACGAACACTACCATCTTCCATAAAGACCTGCGACATGTTCTGTTTTACGCCCAAGGCGAACTTTTTTACTGATTTTTGAGTCATGGTAATGGTGTAACATCCGTAGTGCGTGATTTACAGGATTTTTACGTCTATGGTTACTCCGGACGGCAGGCTAAGATTTGTCAGAGACTCAACCAGCTTTGCGGAAGGATTAATAATATCAATGAGGCGCTTATGGACTCGCATCTCAAATTGTTCACGAGCATTCTTATGAACGAACGATGAACGATTTACAGTATATTTTTTTATTTCTGTCGGCAACGGAATTGGGCCTATTACTTCAGCATCATATCGCGAAGCCGTGTCAATTATTTGACGAACAGAAACATCAAGTACTTTATATTCATATGCTCGCACCCGAATGCGCAAACGTTGAATACCTTCTTTGGCCGGAACAGCTTTTTTAGATGTTCTGGATTTTTTAACAGTTGTTTCGGCCATAATAGTCAGATGTGCTATACAATATTAAGCAACAACTTTAGTCACAACACCAGCGCCCACAGTGTGACCACCTTCACGAATAGCAAAACGCTGTTTTTCTTCAAGAGCAACTGGCGCAACGAGCTTAACCTTAAAGGTTACCGTATCACCCGGCATAACCATTTCCACACCCTCTTTAAGAGTGACTTCACCAGTCACGTCAGTGGTGCGAACATAGAATTGGGGCTTGTAGCCACTGAAAAACGGAGTGTGACGACCACCTTCCTCCTTCTTCAAGATGTATACTTCTGATTCAAATTCTGTGTGAGGTTTAACAGAAGCAGGTTTAGCAAGCACTTGACCGCGAGTTACGTCTTCTTTCTTCAAACCACGCAAGAGAATACCAGCGTTGTCGCCTGCCATACCCTCATTGAGCTGTTTGTTGAACATTTCGATACCAGTAATCGTAGTCTTTTGAATGGGCTTGAGACCAACAATTTCAACTTCATCACCAACTTTAACGATACCGCGTTCAATACGACCTGTGACAACCGTGCCACGACCTTCAATGGAGAAGATATCTTCAACTGGCATAAGAAATGGTTTTTCAGTTTCGCGAACCGGAACAGGGATATATTCATCGAGTGTTTTGGTGAGTTCCAAAACTTTCTGAGCCCACTGATCATTAATATCTTTCGCTTCGAGCGCTTTCAGAGCCGAACCACGAATAACGGGGGCTGTTTTACCATCGTAGCCTTGTTTTGTTAATTCGTCACGAACTTCTTCTTCGACGAGATCGATAAGATCTTGCTCGGCGACCATATCGCATTTATTAAGGAATACGATAATTTTTGGCACACCAACCTGGTGAGCGAGAAGGATGTGTTCGCGAGTTTGGGGCATAACTCCATCAGTAGCAGCAACCACTAGAACGGCACCGTCCATTTGGGCGGCACCAGTAATCATGTTTTTGATGTAGTCAGCATGACCCGGAGCATCAATATGTGCGTAGTGACGATTAGCGGTTTGGTACTCGTTGTGTGAGAGCGCAATAGTAATACCACGAGCTTTTTCTTCTGGAGCTGAGTCAATGGCGTCAACGCCTTTTTCTTTAACATCCTGCCCAGCGAGTTTAAGAACGTGCAGAATAGCGGCGGTGAGCGTAGTCTTGCCGTGGTCAACGTGACCAATCGTGCCGACGTTAACGTGCGGCTTTGATCTGTCAAAAGTTGTCATAAATGTTGTGTGTTGTTAAATTTTTAGTTAATAAAAAAACAAATGCCTATAAACGAACACACCGATAGAGGCGTCTTGTATTCTCAAAGTACACGAGATACAAAAAACAGCGCACAAGCGGTATCCGCCATACTATCAGAAAAGCTATTCACTCGTCAATAGCAGGCGAACTATTTTTTCCCCTCTACGATTTGTTTTTCCACTTGTGGTGGAACAATAGCGTAGTGAGAAAATTCCATAGGAGCATTTCCACGACCTTCCGTCATGGAACGTAACTGTGTGGTATATCCAAACATTTCAGCAAGCGGCACGGTGGCTTTAATAACTTTAATACCACCGGAACGATCTTCAAAACCTTCTATTTGCGCTCGTTTTCCAGAAAGATTGCCGGTAATATCACCGAAAAACTTCTCTGGGACTGAAACTTCCACCTTCATAATTGGCTCAAGAATTACTGGTTTAGCTCTTTTTGCGGCATCTTGAAAAGCCTGTGATGCAGCGATTTTATAGGCTATTTCAGAAGAATCAACATCATGATAAGAACCATAGGTTAGTTCACACGATACATCAACCATCGGAAAACCAGCCACGATACCACGTCCCATAGCTTCTTTTACACCTTTTTCAACAGCAGGAATAAACTCTTGCGGAATAACTCCACCCTTAATTGAATCGATAAATTCAAAATCTTGATACCGATGGACATTTTTGGGAATTTTTTCTCCCTCCTCAATTTTTTCCATTGGGCGCAACGTTATCTTAACGTGACCATATTGGCCCTTACCACCTGATTGCTTAATATATTTATTCTCTGCTTCGGCAGCGGCAGTGATAGTTTCTCTGTACGCTACTTGCGGTTTACCAACATTTGTTTCAACGCTAAATTCGCGCTTCATTCGATCAACCATAATATCTAGGTGCAATTCACCCATTCCAGAAATAATAGTTTCTCCTGTTTCCGTGTTTGAACTTATTTTAAAAGTTGGATCTTCATCAGAAAGCTTTTTAAGAGCGAGACCCATTTTTTCCTGATCTGCTTTGGTTTTTGGCTCAATGCGTAACGAAACAACTGGTTCAACGAATTTAATTGGATCAAGAATAATTGGATTTGCTTCGTCACAAAGCGTGTGAGATGTCTTGGTATCTTTAAGACCAACTGCTGCTGCAATTTCGCCAGAAAAAACTTTTTTTACTTCTTCTCGTTTATCAGCTTGAAGCCGCACAATGCGACCAAGACGTTCTTTTTCTCCTGTTGAAGAATTGTATACATAACTACCGGCCTCAATTGTTCCTGAATAAACTCGAAAAAACGTAAGCGCCCCAACGAACGGATCATTTTGCAATTTAAATGCAAGAGCTGAAAACGGCTCAGTATCTGACGCGTGTCGATAAATAGTTTCTCCATTTTTTGGATCAATACCGTGAACAGGTGGAATATCCAAGGGGGAAGGCAAATAATCAACCACTGCGTCTAAAACTAACTGAACGCCTTTGTTTTTTAATGCGGAACCAGTAAAAACAGGGATGATTTTTACTTCAATAGTGGCTTTACGAAGCGTTTTTTTAAGGTCATCCATTGATGGCTCCTTACCTTCCAAGTATGCACTCATGAGAGCATCGTCTTGCTCAACTATTTTTTCAATCAATTCTCCGCGACGTTTTTTTGCTTCTTCAAGATATTCTGTGGGAATTTCAGCTTCACGAATTTTATTACCCATGTCACCCTCAAAATAATAAGCTTTCATTTTGAGTAGATCTATGACGGCCTCAAAATTTTCCTCGGTGCCAATAGGGATCTGCATTCGAACAGCGTTTTTATTCAAACGATCTAAAATAGATTGGAATGAACGCTCAAAACTAGCGCCCATACGATCGAGTTTATTGATGAAACATATGCGCGGCACATTACCCTCATCGGCATAGCGCCAGTTCGTTTCTGATTGAGGTTCAACACCAGCTACACCATCAAAAACAACAACAGCACCATCTAGCACTCGCAACGAACGCTTTACTTCTGCGGTGAAATCAATGTGCCCAGGCGTATCAATAATATTAAAACGGTGTTTCCGAGAAGCAACGCCGCTCACATGCGTTGGATTCCAAAAACAAGTGATGGCCGCAGCGGTAATAGTGATGCCACGCTCACGCTCTTGCTCCATCCAATCGGTTACCGTATCGCCCTCATGAACTTCACCGATTTTATGACTCATACCGGTGTAATACAAAATGCGCTCGGATGTTGTTGTTTTACCAGCATCAATATGAGCAATGATGCCAAAATTTCTAACTAACTCAAGCGGATAGTCGCGGTTCATAAAAAAAGTATTTTACCACGCAAAGTGAGCAAAAGCCTTATTAGCCTCAGCCATTTTAATAGTATTTTCTCGTTTTTTAATAGCTTCGCCTTCATTTTTTGAAGCAGAAATCAACTCGTCAGCAAGTTTTACGGCCATAGGCTGGCCTTTTTTGGAACGAGCAGCTGCAATAATCCAGCGAATGGCTAGGGCTTGCTTACGCTCTGGTCGTACCTCGCGCGGCACCTGATAGTTGGCGCCACCAACACGTCGAGAACGAACCTCCATAGCCGGACCAACATTACGAATCGCTTCGTCAAAAAGAGCTAAAGGATCTTCAACTTTAGCCTTTTCTTTTATGGCATCGAGAGCGCCATACACCACTTTCCGAGCAGCATTCTTCTTCCCTGACGTCATAACGCAGTTAATAAACTTTGCTATTTTTTCAGAATTATATTGTGAATCTGGAAGTACGGGATATTTTCGCTTTATTTTTCGGCGCATAGTAGAAAAATTGATTATTTTTGCTCTTTTGGTCTCTTGGCACCATAGTTACTTCGTTCTTTACGACGACTTTCCACACCACCAGCATCAAGACGACCGCGCACGATAGTATAACGCAAACCAACATCCTTAACTTTACCGCCACGAAGAACGACCACCGAGTGTTCTTGAAGATTGTGACCAATCCCAGGAATATAGGCGGTAACCTCCATGCCATTAGTAAGACGGACACGGGCAATTTTACGAATAGCTGAGTTAGGTTTTTTCGGTGTTTTGGTGGTTACTTTTGTACATACCCCTCGTTTAAACGGGGAAGGAAAGTACACTGGATGGTTCTTGAGCACGTTAAAAGAACGCTGCAAAGCAACAGCTTGAGGCTTGCGAGAAACTTTTTTACGGCGACGCCGTACTAATTGATTAACTGTCGGCATATTTAGAACGTGTACTTTAGCAGAAGTGATAAAAAAAGGCAAGATAGATACTATTGTTTTTTATATCAAATGATTAAAAATAAAAGAAATTATCGGGCTTAAAATGTACGACAAGAAAAAAACAAAAACCAGTAATAAAATAATTGAATAGCGTTCATATACTCGACGAAAAGGTTGACTATACCGAAAAGGCAATAAACCAAAAAGGATTTTGGAACCATCAAGTGGTGGAATGGGAACAAGATTAAAGAGGCCAAGGGCTATATTTATCAATACAACACTGGCACAAATGGTTATGAACGAATTCGGCAATGTAAAAAACAAACTCACACGAACAATTATGGCGAATACTATAGCTATAAGAAAATTAGAAGCCGGACCAGCAGCAGCAACAATAGTTTCTCCCCAACGTTGATTTCGTAAATTATACGGATTAAATGGCACCGGTTTTGCCCACCCAAAAGGAATTCCAGCAAGAAAATAGGTGATTATTGGCACAATAAAAGAACCTATTGGATCAAGATGCTTGAGAGGATTAAGCGTGAGTCGACCGGCTCGTTCGGCAGTGGAATCTCCTTGAATAAAAGCTGCATAACCATGAGAAACCTCATGAATAACGATAGACATCACCAAAATAATGATGAAAAATATGATTTCTAGGGGTGAAAGAGGCATAAAAATTATAGTGAGTTGCCTTTGCAACTAACCCATGATACTATAGCTGCCTTGTAGTACGCAAAAATCTTATGGCAAAAATTTGTCCTGTAACCAAAAAAGGATCTCGCGTTGGAGGCGGTTATTCCAACCGAACTCGCGCTACCCAATTTAATCCAACTGGCCAAGTTAGAAAATATCCCAATCTCCAAAAGAAAAAAATATTTATTCCAGAAATGAATAAGACTGTGAGCTTGCTCTTGTCCACAAAAGCTATAAAGACAATTAATAAGCGCGGTGTATATATAACACTTAAAAAAGCTGGGGTTATTTAGAAGGATGTGGGCGACACTAAAGTACAAACTTCTTTAGTGCAGTGAAAAATAATAGGCCCATCTTGAACAGTGAATAGTAGCGTGGAGCTAGCAACTTTTGAAAATGCTTTTACATTCAAAACTTTTTTAGAACCTGCAGACACCACCAAGAAACGGGGAGAAACGGCTTTAATAAAAGCTGTCGAGGGAATAGACTCTGTGCCGTTATACCATGTAGTTAAAATATCAGCCGCACGACTACGCGTACCATCCCGAGCCAAAACATACTCTTCAAATGGCGCTGGTTCACCAGCAGTAAGTATTGCGGTGCTCGAACCAAATGTAAGTTTCATTATAACTTTACCTTCTGTAGTTCCCGAAACAGGTGCGTATGACACAAAAATATTCATGTCGTTGTTAAAATTTAAAGTATCGCCCTGACGAATAGAGATACTAGAAACACCGCGTTGCATTAAATGTTTTTTAAATTCTTTATAGAGCATTGTACTCGTAGTGGCCCCTTCAATCATTTTTTTAATATGGTACACATCCGCAATATCCATGAGACCGCCAACTTGACCATCACCAGAACCTGTTAAAAATACTGCATCGAGGGTTTTAACGTAAAATGGTACGAGTGTACGCACCGCTCCAAGAATAGTGTGATTGGAACCGCCATCAATAAGTACACGTTGATGTGTTGGTGATTCAACATACACAGCAGTACCATTTCCAACATTCAGTATGGCCAGTGTCATATAATTAGTGGGCCACTCGCAGTAAATTACATATCCAACAACAGCGCAGATGATCACAAAAAAAATAAATATCATTTCATACCATATTGATCTCATCAGTATGAGTCTAAAGAATGAGTAGTAAAGAAATGAATAAGAAATTCTCAAGAAAAAACAAAGAGAATGGTATACTCAAAAGTGTCGTTTTTAAAACGTTTTAAAAAATAAATATAAAAAAATCTATGAACATCTACACGGAAAAAACTTTTTCTTTACCAGAATTAGTTGGTATATCTGCGAAATCAGTAGCTGAACACCTCAAGCTGTACTCGGGATATGTAAAAAACGCCAATCTCATTCTCGAAAAAATTAAAGAGTATGAGGCTGATGGTGATAAACACTCCTATGCTATAAGCGAGTTACAGCGACGTTTCAGCTTTGAATTTAATGGCATGCGAAACCATGAGTACTATTTTCAATCATTGGAGGGAGGATCAGCACCACTTGTTGCAGAAACGACTTTACGACAAGAAATAGAGAAAGAATGGGGTTCATTCGATGCTTGGCTTACTCGCTTTAAAAATATCGCTTCTACACGCGGTGTTGGATGGGCGATACTCTATTACGATCCAATATCTAAACGACTTACTACCGCCTGGATAGACGAGCAACATCTTGGCCAATTGAATGGTCTACATTATATTGTTGGCATTGATATGTGGGAACATTCGTACTATATGGATTACGGCACTGACAAGAAAAAATATATTGATGCTTTTTTTGCTAATCTGAATTGGACTATCGCCGAACAAAATCTTTTGACGGCAATGAAGAAGTAGTATTCCAACCAAACCAACGAACAATAAAAAGAATAATGGCGCCATACGCTACACCGAGCGTCCAATTTGGAATAGATGGAAATTGCCAAAAGGCAAATGGTAACGATGCAAGAATATGAACAACGGTAATTTCATATGCCAATAACATCCAAGCAATAGCAGCAAAAGGGAGTGAAATAATTGGTGAAAAAAATGCGGTAAGCGCAGTCATAAAACTTAGAAACATTGTGGGAGGTATAAAAAAGAAAACTAATAGATTGGTAATTACCACAATCACACTACACTGACCCATTACATACAATGCAAGTGGAGCCACACAAAACTGAGCAGCCATCGTTGACGTAACAACCGAACGAATTCCCCACCGTTCCGGCAAAAACCAAAAAGCCTGTGAAAATATTGGTCCACCATACACAAGACCGGCCACGGCAACAAATGAAAATTGAAAAGAAACATCATACACTGTCAAGAGGGGATTGACTAAAAGCATGAGAAATGCCGATATCCACAACGCGCGATACACACTATAGCGTCGCTGAAACAGTTTTGCCGTAACAACAGCGCCGGCCATAATTCCACCTCGCACAATAGCGGCCGCTCCGCCAGCCATTACACAAAAAAACATAATGCCAATAATAATAGTAGCGTACGAAAAAATGCGTGCGACAAACGATGGAATAAAACGCTCAAGTATATACGAAGAAAATATAACAACAAGCCACCCAATCATTTCAGCAACTATCGTAACGTGAAAACCGGAAAGTACCACAATAGGAATAATTCCCGCCCGGAGAAAATCATCACGAATATTGGTAGGTAGTGCTTCTTTGCCAGCTATAGTTAAAGCTGCCGCCAGACGTGATTCCGGAAATGGAATAACAACGTCAAGTCGTTGCAGGTACATCTTCTTGAGATTAAAAAGAAAAGTTTTTATTGCGCCACCTTTTTTGTGTGCACGAATAGTTATGTGCGGATTAGTAAGTGTATAAAAAATATGACGAGCAGCAAGATAGGTATCGTAGGAAAAAGTTCCACCGGTGTCTGTTTGGAACGTGTTGGGTTTTTCTAAAATACCACCGCCACCTATTTCGTCACCGTATGCTATCTCTGTATATAACGGAAGAGAAAAAGTAATTTTTGTTGGATTCGTCAGAGTTTGATTAAAAAGTGTTTGCACTGTTACAACAACTTTTGTGGTTGTGTCAGTATCAATTGGATCATCAGTTACCACACCGGTATACAAAACATAGTGACCAACATAGTGCTCCAACGTTGGATCACCATGTTTTGTCACAGCAATCCAAAACGCGACAACACCACCGACGGTAGCAAGCATCATCACTGCGAGTACGAATATAGTTGAGAAATGATGGGAATCGTTGTCTGTGTGTACTACTCGTGTAACTATAGTCCACACAATAAGCCCCACAGAAATTGCAGCAACAAGACCAGCAAGAAACACCGACGACACGCTCGGACCAATAAGCGTACCGAAAATAAAACCGCTCGTAATGGGATACACGAGCGATTGGCGTACTGCGACTAATAATGAAGCAATGCCCACGCTACCACCCTACTGAACAGTAGCTTAAATAGTTATGATTTTTTTCTAAAAAATTATGTAGAAAAAATTTATATACTTTTAAAGTTGGCGATAATATTTTTTTCATCTTCACTTGAACGGGCTTTTTTAAAACGAGCACCAGAAACACCTCGCACCCGTTCAAAGCACTCCTGCCATGTTGCATGTCGAGCAATAACTCCGTGCACCATACTAACGTACGAATACGCTGGTGCCCCAGATTTCTTTTTCGTTTTAGTTTTACTGTTTTGAAAATTATCTAAACCAAGAAATGACGTATCGATTTTTTCTAAATTAAAAAAGGGCGTGAGATCAATTGTATAGGTAGTAGATGGTCCGGAAAACAATATCGGTTTTTTAGCGGCAGCAAACGTTGTGGCAATAGTATCAACTCGTTCGTTCGCTGGTACATTTTTGTGACCAGCAACTAAACGCCACATGATTGAACCTTTGTTTTTACGATCCGTAACAAGCGCAGCAAGCCGTTGCCAAAGGTCTTGGTTAAGCACCTCGGTTTTTGCTGCAGTCTTCCATTCGCGCTTCTGCCATAGCGGCACCCATGTTTCTATACCATCACGAACATATTTAGAATCAGTATAAACTACAACTACACCAGCAACTGTGGCCACGTATTGCAATGCTTCAATCGCAGCAGTAAGTTCCATACGGTTATTGGTGGTATGCAAAACACCACCGCCAATCTCCACAACCTCACTCCCCTTCTTGGCCACCACTGCCCCCCACCCTCCTGGTCCAGGGTTACCCGACGAAGCTCCATCAGTGAAAATGATTATATCGGCAATTTTTTTTTGCAAAGACATAGTACTTTTTGTTACACAATATCTACAATACGCAATCGTAATTCAGGACGAGCGCGAAAAAAAGATTTTTCTAGCGTGGCGACGAGGTTAATTTTTTTTCCTGGTTCAGGTAGTACATTAAAATTTTGGGGCGACGAGAAAAAACATATTGCCCGAACATCATGCATGTCGTCCTGAAATACGGTCAATTCTAAATGATTACTTGCCCTACCAAACTGTCGCACCGATTTTACCATAACGTCTCTGAAAATAAATAGCGGCTTAGTGTTTGCGATACCGAACGGCATAAGTTTTTCAATAACCGCGTAGGTTTCCAATCGAACATCACAAAGCGCGAGCGAACCATCCAATGCCACAGCGTCATCTTGAGCATGAATATTCGAAGGTGTTGCTGAAACTGCGACAAGAGCTGCTTCTAATGTGTCCTCTAAATGATGCACCATATCCGCATTGAGTGAAAAACCTCCAGAAAAATGGTGGCCACCAAAATCAATGAACGTATCTGCGGAAATTTCTTGAGCAGTTTTCATAACAGCAACAATATCAATGAAACCGTTTGAGCGACACGAGCCTTTAATAATTGTTCCTTCCTCTCGACCCCACAAAAAAACCGGTTTACCAAAAGATTCAGCAAGTGAACTAGCAACCAATCCGAGAATTGCTGGCCGCCAACGAGGATTACCGAGCACAATCACACGTCGTGTTGTGAAATGTTCGGCGCGTTCATTCATAATTTTTTTAATCTCTTTTACAAGTACTCCGACCAACGCTTTACGTTCATCATTAATGTGGTTAAGATGTGCCGCCATAGTTTCGGCAACCTGCGCGTCAGTTGTTGCTAATAGTGTAAAAGCATCCATCGGCTCCCCCATTCGCGATGCAGCATTAAGACGTGGAGTTATCATGAAACCAATATCATCTTCTGTTAAAAAACGTTGTTCAATTCGTAATAGTCGTAATAGTGCGCGCAAACCCGGCCGACGCGATTTACGCAATACCACAAGACCGTATCGAGCTAGTACTCTATTTTCTTTAACCAGTGGAACCATATCTGAGAGCGTCGCTAAACCAACCATATCTAAAAACCATTTCTCCGTACCGGCTGGCACATTAAAATCTCCGGCTCGAAGAAGTGCTTGCACAAGTTTAAAAGCAATACCTGCACCACAGAGCTCTTTAAATGGATACTGACAATCGACTTGTTTGGGATCAATGATAGCCACCGCTGGAGCACATTTTTCAGGTGGCGTATGGTGGTCGGTAATGATGACATCAATTCCTCGTTCATGCGCATGAGCAACTTCAGTGGTATCCGTAATGCCGCAATCTACTGTAATCAAAAGTGCTGGAGTAACAAATGAATCTATAGCCTCACAATGTAAACCGAAACCTTCGCGGTGGCGGTGTGGAATGTACACTTCAATATTTTTATATCCAATACGTTTAAAAAAATCATTGAGCACTACTGCTGCGGGAATACCGTCGGCATCATAGTCGGCATAAATAATAATATGTTCATTTCCCGCAATCGCTTGCACGATTCGCTCAACAGCACGAGACATCCCCTTGAGCAGATATGGATCGTGCAGGTGTTTGTCATAGGAAGGATTTAGAAAAAATTCTTGATCAGCGGCAGTTGTAATACCCCGATACACCAAGAGCTGGCTGAGTAAATCATCAGCGCCAGTAGTGGCTTCACGCAACACATACCTTTTCTTTGGCCGTTCAATACTATTCGATTCAGTATCCATGATTGGTATAATATAGAATCATGACTAATGAAACAAACACACACGATTGCGTATTTTGCAAAATTGTTCGCGGCGAGCTACCAGCTCATAAAATATATGAGGATGAAACATATCTCGCATTTCTAGACATCCACCCACAATCAGCTGGACACGTACAAATTATTCCCAAAAAACATTATCGTTGGGTATGGGATGTTCCGGCCGCAGGAACATATTTTGAAGTCGCCCAAAAAATTGCTCGGGCAGAACAAAAAGCATTTGGTGTAGAAGCTGTGTTCAGTAGAATTATGGGTGACGAAGTGCCGCATGCTCATATTTGGATTTTTCCTAACCCACACGTAAACGTGAGCGACCCTGCTGATTTTACCGGCAATGCCGAAAAACTACGTGCGGCGCTTCAACGCTTCTAAACCCGGTAGTGTTCCAGCAGCAAGAAAATCGAGCATTGCGCCGCCACCGGTAGAAACAAATGTAAAAAGAGATTCCGCACCAGCATTACCAGCAGCAGCAAGTGTGTCGCCGCCGCCGATAATCGTGGTTGCGCCGCGACTCGTAGCACCGGCCACGATTTTCGCTAATTCTTTAGTGGGCTCCACAAAACCTCGTTCATACGCACCGAGTGGACCATTCCAAAGAATATGTTGTGCACCGGCTGCCACGGCACGCAATTCAGTAATAGTTTTTGGGCCCGCATCTGTCACTGATTCATTGGGGGCAATTTCTTTAGGATCACTGGTGCGTGTTCCCTGATCTGAAGATACGACGACATCAGTTGGCGTCATAATTCGGGGATTATCAGCAAGTAGTTTGAGTGAATCGTCTTCACCCATATCTGACACCAATGATTTCCCTACTGCCAAACCACGTGCCGTATATAGATCATTCGCCAGAGCACCACCAATAAAAATTGTATCGGCAATTGTTAAAAACTTTTGTACTAACGGTAACTTTGTTTCAAACTTTGCACCCGCCAGAATAAATAAAAAAGGATGCGCCGGTGAAAAACACAACGAGAGCGCCGCTATCTCTTTCTCAAATTGCAAACCAATAAATCCTGGCAACACTGTTGCCAAGCCGACTACTGATGCATGCGCACGATGCGCTACTGAGAACGCATCGTTGACATATGCTCCACCAAGAGCAGCGAGTTTTTGTACAAACAGTGGATCATTCTTTTTTTCGCCAGGATATTGACGGATATTTTCACACAACAACACGTCGCCTGGCGCCATTTTTTTAATCATTGCAGCACCACCTGTTGGCCCATCAGCCAATATGTCGGTACAAAATGAAATAGGTACTAATCGTTTCAGATACTCAAAAACTGGCCGTAGCGTATCACTTGCCCCTTCAATATGGCTTACAATAATAATTTTTGCATTACGTTGACGCAATAGATCAATCGTTGGTAATGATTTTTTAATACGATAATCGTTTACGACATGTCCATTCGCAATGGGCACATTGAAATCAAGACGAACGAGAACGGGCAACCCTTGCACGTCTGGCATATGAGAGAGCGTGTTGATATCGGTTATCATATTAGGAAAGAGTATTAGCAGTAACAGCAATGGCAGTAAATGCGTTTGGATCAAGACTCTGTCGACCAATCAAGAGTCCGTCGGCACTTCCTTGTTGTAAAATTTCCCCAGCGTTTTTTGAATCAACCGAACCACCGTAGAGAATAGGCGTAGTAAGTGTTCGAGTTTTATAGATATCAAAAAGCGTCTTACGAATAAATATCGTCATGCCATGAATAGACGATGGAGGTATCGCTTCAGTAGCTCCAATAGCCCACACTGGTTCATAGGCAACAATGAGAGATTTGAGATTTTCTTTTTTGACACCAGCGAGTGCTTGCTCAAGTTGATTTTTTATAAAGGCTAAATAGTGCCCATCATCGTCACGCACTTTCTCGCCAACACACAAAATGACTTTAAATTTCCAATTAAGTGCTGCCAAAATCTTAGTATTAATAATGGCGTCTGTTTCGCCAAGATCTCGACGTTCCGAATGGCCAATAATCACGTGCGTAACGCCAAATTGTTTGAGCAATTCTCCAGAAATTTCACCGGTACGCGCCCCCATCGGTTCAGAATTAAGATTTTGCGCACCAAGTAAAACTGGGGCTAGTGTGTGCGAACTTTCTTTTTTCTTTTTTTTTGTTTTCTTAGCGGCTTTTGATAGACCTTGTAATCGAGCAAGTGATTCTAAATATATATATGGGGGGCAAATAATAGTTTGTGTTTTGGTGAGATGGGCAGTATCTTTTTGTATTTTTTTAAAGATATCCGTAGCGAGACTCGTTGTTGCTGGATTCATTTTCCAGTTACCAATAATAAATTTTTTCTTTTGTGTCATTGCCCCAGTCTACCATAGAATTTTTTACTACGGCACTTCACCCCAACCAGACACATTCCAGCCACCAGTTGGACCGCTACTAAAATTTATATTAGCAAGACCACTATCATAATTAATCACCGAGCCACCAGTTATAGAAATATAATCAGCCGCCATTGCGTTAACGTGGGTACCGCCGGACATACTCAAAGTACCGTGGGGCGCATACAGAATGACCGCTCCGGCACCGCCGCTTATAGAAATGGCTGCGGCACCATTACAGCTTGCTGATATGGGACAATCACTCGTAGTTACTAACAGCAAGTAACTTCCCGATTGGCCAGAACCAGCAAGAGATCCACCACCAGCAAGATTCATTGGACCATTAGAAATGATGATGCCGCTATTAGAACCATACGATGATGCAAGATTTATATGAGCACCGCTTGAAACTGTTATTGATCCTTGAACCCACAGTGTTCCCGTCAACACAAGACCTGTCGATCCAACAGTTAAGTTTCCTTTTACTAACAGTGGGCCTGCTGTGACCGTACTACCATTACTGATGGTCATATTGCCATCAACTTCTAAACCACTGGTAAATGTGTCATTGCCACTACCACTACTAAAATTACCCGTGATGTGCGTTAAAGTTGATGTCGTCGTGCCTTGCCAATTGGGTGATAAATCGCCTTGAAGGGTCCATCCGCCGTTGATGCTGTTAGTCACTTGATTCTCCCAATCTTGAATATTGCCATCAGACACCGGCATTGCGATTGCTGGCGGATCAGGCTGGCTCGTGTCACATATTTTATTATCGTAATAAGGACTACCCGTGCCACCAACTTGGCAATACATTGTACCCGCGACGTTTGTTCCACTTACCTGGTGCGCCCAGGCTGTACCAGTACTTCCCGAACCAACAGTGAGTTCTCCAGCATATGAACTCTGGCAACTTGTTACTGAATTGCTGCCACAGACCGTTCCGTATACACCTCCTAAATACAATTCAAAATATGCATCTAGTCCAGCTGGTGACGTGCTATACCAACTGCTGCCAAACTTTCCAACCTTAGCAACACCATTCGCATATGAACTATTAGCACCACTTATATAGTAGTTACTGCTTGAATTTTTACTCAAATAAAGAATCACCCAGTAGGTTTCACCGGTATAGAGTGTTGTGTTTGAAGGAAAAGACACATCTACCCAATCAAGACCCGAACCAGAAACAGCCGACGCGGCAATACTGCCATCGGTAGAAAGTAAATCTTTTGAATTTGGAGAACCATTGTTGTCAGCAACAAGTTTAACAGTGATATTTGAGGGCTTCCCCACTTTCTGTAAATAAAACTGAATATCATGGAGCGGCCCATCAGTAGAAACCTGAAAACTTTGAGCTAGATTTTGCGTTGCAGAAGAATTTCCAAAAGAAATACACGTGGGACTTGTACATGTAGTAATAGGTGTCGGAGAATTATTAGTCTGATCTGCAGTAAGTGAAGCGCTGTCAGCAGAAATTGCCGTACCTGTAATAGTGCCACTACTACCAAGAATTGGGCCATCAGAATACACACTACCATTAACAGTAGAGCCGCCACTGATATAAAAACCGCCAGCGCCAGCCTGAAGACCATAACTAAACGACGCACCCGAACCAGTAGAAACAGAGGCTTGCATATTGCGATAGATATTGTTGTAGTCAGCACTCGTTTCAATAGTTTGTTGATTATTGGCTCCAGAAACAACCGAAATTGTTGTTGTATAGCCATCGACGGTAATAGTGTCACCATTATTAACGGTACCACCATTTTTTATACGATAGATAGCATCTTCCAACGCTCCTTCTGCCAAGAAATAACTCGCTTTTGAGCGAATGAGATCGTTGCCAATTTTGACTGATTGCAAAATAGGCGTAGCGATACCAAGTACAACTGTTAAACTAATAGCTAGAAAAAAAATAACCGCTATCATGATAGCTTGGCCGGCCTGAGAGTTTTTAAAAATAAACGACGTCATAATTTAACTTGTTGAACCACGCAAAACTATCGTATCGTGGAAATTTTTTGATTCACTGACAGCACCGCTTATGCCTACAGCAGTCATATCTATTTTTACAGCACTTGCTGTGCTGGTTGAAAGAACATTAAAAACTAAACTGGTCACTGTGGCGCTGGTGGAAGTGAGTGGCCCACTGAGTGCTGCGTCTGCTACTCCATTAACTGTTACCGCCATTTCCACTACTCCATTCTGGAGATTAAATTGCGTTGTTGTAGAATCGCCATTATGCGCTTCGTACAGAGCCAGAGTACCAGGGTTGCTTCCTAAAACACTTTGTGTTGTCAGTACACTGCCAGCTGCACGAATCGCTCGAGTCATTGGTTCAAGAGCGTCTATGCCAGCATGATCGGCAGCACGCAAGGCTGCGAGCATTCGATACGAACTAGTAAACGAGAGTGTTGTGCTAACCACCAGTATAAAAATAACAGCCAATATACTGATGTATACCAGCATTTCAATCAAAGAAAATGCCGAGGAAAACGTGTGAGACTGACAAAAAATTTTTTGCAAAATACGTTTAATTGGCATAAAAATTAGTCAAATATGTTGACATGCTTTGTGTTGTGGTGCCATGTCCTTGAAAATATTGTAGGGTTACAGTTACTAGACGAGTGTTCGGATCAATCACGCCATCGTCTGAAGAGGTGATGTGACCAGCAGAATTTCGATACACTGAAGCAAGAGTAATCGTTCGCAAAAAAACACCATCCACGTATTGTGGTGTCGTTGTTGTTTCCCAACTTCCTACAGCGCTATTCCAAGACAAATAATATGTAGCTGAAGTAGAAAGTGGGGCGATATTTCCTGCATAACTACCATCGCGCAAAAACGTCATGGCCTCTAAACCTTCTTCACTAAGATACGCGGCCTGAACGTTCCTATCATTTGCTAAAGCAAAAGAGAAAAAGCTATTAAAGGCGATAATGAGCGCCAAAATACCTATAACAATAATAGCCGCACCAATAAGAATTTCTAATGAACCCATGCCTCGCGAAACTTTTTTCATAGAGATGGACCTTGAATTAAGCCCGTAGAATATATTGTAACATTTTTAGATGTTGCCGAATTTGATGACGTAATAGTAATAGTTCCCGACTCACTCGTCGCGCCGGTCAAGCGATCAAAAACAACATCGTCACCACCAGAATTAAGGTTTACTGAAAGAGAATCTCCAGCATGAAGTGCAAAAATTTCATTGCCACTCGTTGAAGGATTGTAGGTAGCGCCGCTAAAAAGTGTGATGTTTGTCGCAGAAAAATGCACACCATATTGCATTTCATTTTTAGAAGCGAGCGTTTGGTTACGAGCAAGACGCAATGTCTCCAATACTAATTCTGTATCTTTGTTGACACCTTCGGTAGTATTAAAAATAACAAACGCACCAATAATGACTCCCGAGAGAATAACCAGTATAGCAATAACCACTATGAGTTCTAAGAGTGTAAAACCCTTATTTTTTTGAATATTATGAAATAACACTGCTTAAAGAATAAATTGGACTAATGATGGAAATAGCAAAAAATCCAACGGCTGCACCAATAACAATCATAAGTACTGGTTCAACAATAGATGAAAGATCTTTAGTTTTTTGATCGACATCGTTTTCATAAAACGTTGCTACGCCAAGGAGCATTTGCGGCAATTGACCCGTTTCTTCGCCAACTGAAACCATTTCACCAACAAACGGTGGATATAGTTTTAATTTTTCATTAAAAATTTCAGCAATAGGCTCACCTTTCTCTACTTTTTTCTCCACCAAAGCAATGACCTCTTTATAATAAGGATTTTGCAAAACATCAGTGGTAATGCGCACCGCCACCAAGAAATCAACGCCCGACGAGAGAAGTGAAGAAAGCGTTCGCGCTGTGCGTGCCGAATTTACTTCCTTTAAAATTTCTCCCACGATAGGTAGGTGCAAATATATAAAACTTGTCGTGCGCTTACCCCGAGCGGTTCGAGTAAAAAGGTATACAGCAACTATCGCCACAACAATCGCAATAAGTACATACACAATATATGTTTTCAAAAAATTACTCACATCAATAATGACTTGTGTTTGTAACGGTAATTGGGCATTGAAACTTTGAAACGTTGCGGCCAATGTTGGAACCACATTCGTTAACATAAAAAACCCAATGGCTACCATCGCTAAAAGAACAATGGTTGGATACATGAGCGCACCTCGAATTTTACGAATCAATGTATAAGAACTTTCCATTTGATTTGCCACAATCCGCAGCGATTGTGAGAGTGATCCCGACTCTTCTCCAGCTTTTACCATTGAAACCATGATATTAGAGAACGTATCACTGTGCTCTTTCATTGCGGCACTTAAGGTAGTACCGCCGCGAATACTGGTATTAAGCGCAGCAATAAGATCTTTAAATTTTTTTTGAGTTGTTTGTTTTTCAATAACCGTCAACGCTCGCGAGAGGGGCAAACCAGCATCGAGCATGGCCGCCAAATTGCGGCTAAAAATAATTTTATCGTGAAGTTTTACTTTACTTAAAAAGGGAATGTCCATTGCGAGAATCGATTTCCCCTTTTTTGAGTTAATTTCTGTGAGTGAAACCAGCGTTGAACCTTTCGCTTTCAAACTAGCGTACAGTGCGGCACGATCATCTACTTCCCTTACTTCATCGTGCGAAATTCCCTCATTATCAATAGTGCGAACTTGAAATGTGGCCATTTGAATTATTATTCAGAAATTACTCGCAAAACTTCCTCAATAGTTGTCAAACCAGACACAGCTTTAAAAAGACCGTCTTCAACCATTGTTATCATCCCCTCCTTTTTCGCCTGAGCTTCGATATCAGACGAGTTGCTTTCCTTCATTACCAACTCTCGAATTGTCGGTGTCACTTTGAGCACTTCATGAATACCAACACGTCCTTTGAAACCATCTTCTGATTCTTGAGACGGTTTTGCCTTATAAAAGGGAATTTTTTTCCAATCAGTTTCTTTTCCTACGACTTTTTCCTCTTTGAGAATACGGAGTAATCGTTCAAGATCAATGACTTTTTCTAATTGACTCAGTTCAGCATCTGAAAGAAAATATTCTTCTTTTTCTTTAGTTAATCGACGAATGAGTCGTTGCCCAATCACAATATTAACTGTGGAAACAATAAGAAACGGCTCGACCTTCATATCCACAAGACGAGGTATCGCGCCGGCGGCGGAATTAGTGTGCAGTGTTGAAAGCACCAAGTGACCAGTGAGAGCGGCATTTACTGCTAACGAGGCTGTTTCATTGTCACGAATTTCGCCAACCATAATAATATCCGGATCTTGACGCACCAATGAACGAAGCCCACTACCAAACGAAAAACCTATTTCTGGTTTCACTTGGGTTTGATTGATCCGACGCATTTGGTATTCAATTGGATCTTCAATAGTAGAAATATTGACGTCAGGAGTATTGAGGATATCCAGAACTGTGTAGAGTGTCGTTGTTTTACCAGAACCAGTCGGTCCAGTTGTTAATATCATACCGGTGGTTAAACGTGTGGCCTCATGAATAAGTTCGAGATTTCGTCCATGGAAACCGAGTACTTCTAAAGTAAAACCTTTAACATTTTCTCGCAAAAGACGCATTACTGTTTTTTCACCGTAGTATGTGGGCAATAACGACACACGGAATGACACTTTTTCACCATTCATTTCCACCTTAAAACGCCCGTCTTGCGGTAAACGTTTTTCATCGAGTTTTAAATTAGAGAGGACCTTGATGCGCGCAGTTATCGATGGGCCAGCGTTTTTAGGTAATACCATAGCGTCATGCAAAATACCGTCAATGCGATAGCGCACAAGTACCTCTTCTTCCATTGGTTCAATATGAATGTCGGATGCATCTTGAATGATAGCGTGCTTGAGTAAAGTGTCAACAACACGAACGACAGGTAAATCTTCAGCGAGCTTTTTAAGATCCGCTTCACTGCTTGCATCGCCATCAACTTGCTCAGCGAGAGCCTTTATAGAGCCAACTTCTTTTTGAATAATGTCACCAAACTCTGCTTTAAGACTTTTTTGATATTGAACCAGTGCTGCTTTAATAGATTCGTTATCGGTAAGACGGGGTAAAATTCGCAAGCCTGTTTTTTTCTTAATAAAATCAATGGCTGATAAATCTTCCGTATCAAGCATGGCAACCTCTAGAGAATCATTTTCTTTTTTAAAAGCGACAATGTTGTGATTGCGCGCAATTGGTTCAGGGATAAGTGACAGCACAGCTATGTCCAGTTTTTTATTTTTTAAATCCACAAAGGGAATACCGAGCACATGAGCTTGAGCCTTGCGAATTTCATCATCTGTAATTTTCCCAGTTTTAATAAGTAAAGAACCAAGCGACACGTGAGTTTTATTTGCCTTCTCCAAAGCAGTATCAATATCACTCCGAGAAAGCAATCCGGAGTCGACAATAAAATTTGCCAATTGGGTTTCTTCAGTGTGCATAGAACAATAGTAAACTAATTATACGACTAAAGGTGATGCGTTGACAATCTTATATATGTGTGTATACTGTGTTTATCACTGAATTCGCCGGCAAGGCGAATTCTTTTTAAAAAAATTATGTTTGATCTTAAAACTATCAATTCTGTTCTTAGTGAACTTGAAGAGGAGCGCGGCATACCGCGTGAAAAAATACTTGAAGCTATTGAAGCTGCGCTGGCAAGTGCATACAAAAAAGAGTATGGAAAAAAACATCAAATAGTGCGGGCCACGTTTGATTTAAATAGCGGGAAAAGCGATTTTTTTCAAGTAAAAGTCGTGGTTGATCCCGAACAAATTATCACCCCCAATCCTGATGGAACCCTACCAGAGATCCCCGAAACACGTGACGATGAACCGGAAAAAGTGCTTTTTAACCCTGAACGGCACATTCTTTTAGATGATGCTCAAAAAATAAAGCGTGAGGCTAAAATTGGCGACGAAATTGTTTTTCCTTTAGAAACACGGGATGATTTTGGCCGTATTGCTTCCCAAACAGCAAAACAAACTATCATTCAAAAAATCCGCGAGGCCGAAAAGATTTCAGTCCTTGGTGAGTTTGGTGAACGAGAAGGCGAGATTGTCTCTGGTACCGTACAGCGCATCGAGCGCGGCAATATCTTCATTGATATGGGCAGAGCTAGTGGTATTTTGCCATACGAGGAACAAATTCCTGGCGAACGCTATCGTCAAGGCGAACGAGTGCGGGCATATCTATATCGTGTTGAAGAGACGCCACGCGGTATCTTTTTACGGCTTTCACGTTCTCACCCTAAATTTCTTATTAAACTTTTTGAAATGGAAGTTCCGGAAATTGCTAATGGCATTATTGAGGTTAAAAGTGTGGCCCGTGAAGCTGGTTCTCGTTCAAAAATTGCCGTATTTTCCAATGACCCCCACGTTGATCCAGTCGGTTCACTCGTCGGCCAGCGCGGTGTTCGCGTGGCTACCGTCACAAGTGAGTTAGGCGGTGAAAAAATAGACATTATTGAATGGTCAGAAAATGCAAAACACTTTATTGAAGAAGCGCTTTCCCCTGCTCGCGCTCTCGATGTCATAATTAACGAAGAAAACAAAACTGCTACCGTTTCTGTTTCCGAAGACCAGCAATCACTTGCTATTGGTAAGGGCGGCCAAAACGTCCGTTTAGCCGCAAAACTCACTGGTTGGCGTATAGATATTCAATCCGTAGAGGGAGAAAATTTAGGAATAACTGATGAAGAAACATCAGATACTAAAATAAAAGAAAAAGCGGCTCCGACACATACGGAAATATAAATTAATTAAAAAAATAATTTAAAAAAATATGTCCCATTCAGCAATGAGTTACTGGCACGATATCCCTCTTGGAGACGATGCTCCTGAGGAATTTAATGCTGTGGTTGAAATTCCTCACGGTTCCCATAATAAATATGAAATCGACAAAAAAAGCGGTTTAATCAAGCTTGATAGAGCCAATTATTCTTATTCTCCATTTCCGTTTGACTACGGTTTAGCTCCACGGACACTTTGGGACGACGGTGACCCTCTTGATATCATTATTCTTTCCACTTTTCCTCTTTTCCCTGGTATCTTGGTAACCGTTCGACCAGTAGCAGTTATGGATATCACTGACTCCGGAGAATCTGATTACAAAATCATCACCGTCCCTGTTGAAGATCGCCGCTGGGAACACGTTAAAGACGTGGCGGACCTCAATCCACATTCCTTGAAAGAATTTACCCATTTTTACGAAACATATAAACAACTCAAAGGAAAACCGGCAGTGGTCAAAGTAAATAAAATTCTTAATAAAGACGCAGCAATTAAAGCTATTAAACGAAGTGTAAAACTCTATCAAGAAAAATTTGGCAACAATACTAGCCCCTCAAAATAAATGTACGAAAATATTACCGTTACACCCAAAGAAAATTCTCAAGTAGAAATTACTGGCACAATTCCCACAGCCACACTTACATCATTCCGACAGAAAGCTCTTGAAAAAATCGGCCAAAACGCCAAAATTCCCGGCTTTCGACAAGGACACATTCCTGAAAAGGTGCTGGTGGAAAAAGTTGGCGAAATGACCATTCTTGAAGACGCCGCAGAATTAGCGTTGCAAACTGTGGTACCCCAACTCGTTGAACAACACGCTCCTCGGTATGTTGCTCAACCCAAAATCACTATTACCAAAATTGCTCCAGGTAATCCTCTTGATTTTTCTATTACTGTAGCTATTCGCCCCTTGTTTGATCTTCCTGATTATAAAAAAATTGCTGCTGAGGAAATTGCTGCTAGTAAAAACGAAGCTGAGCGAGAAAAAATAGTGGTCAGTAACAAAGAAATAGACGATGTTATTGAACAGATCCGCAACAATCATGCTCACCAGGAATTTCATAAACAAAACAAAACGACTCTCGATGAAAACAATCACAACCATAATGCTGCCGATGTAGAAAAATATAAACTAGACATTACCGATACTTTTGTTGCAACGCTTGGTAATTTTACAAATGTTGCTGATTTCCGCCAAAAAATTACAGAAAATTTACTACGAGAAAAAGAGTATCGCGCCCTTGAGAAACGACGAGCAAAAATTTTAGAAAAATTAGTATCACAAACAAAATTTCCTGTTCCCCAACCACTTATCGACTACGAACTCAATCGGATGCTTGGACAATTTGAAGATGATGTTCGTCGTCTTGGTCTCACTGTTGATACCTATCTCACCCATATTAAAAAAACACGTGAAGATATCCAAAAAGAATGGCTGCCTGAAGCCGAAAAACGAGCACGAATCGATCTTATTCTTGAAGAAATCGCCGTTAAAGAAAATTTGCGTCCTTCATCTGCGGAAATTGAACAGGAGGTACGTCGATTAAAAAACCAATACGCTGATTTAAACACGGCCCAAATTGAGAGCTACGTTAATCGCATTATGACGTTGGAAAAAACTATTATATTTTTGGAAACACCGGCATTAAAAGAATAAGTGAGGCCACCGCGATAGCTGCTGTTTCTGCTCGTAGTGTTTGGTGACCCAATGAAATTTTTGGTACTCCATGTTTATTAAATAGCTCCCTTTCTTCTAATGACCACCCTCCTTCGGGTCCAATAAAAATATCCGACGTAGTACCTATTGCATTATTTTTTTCAAAAGAAACAGGTTCGGTAACGTCACACACAATTGGATTTTTTGCTTGTTGTAGGGCCGTCGCAAGGGTTATTGGCTCATGAAATGTTGGTACAGTAGACCAACCAGACTGTTCAGTCGCTTCAATAATAATTTTTTTAATTCGGTCGCTTTTTATATTTTTAATTTCGCTTCGCTCACTGAGTAGCGGACAAAAATGTGCAACCCCGATTTCTGTTGCTTTTTCTACCATCCACTCATAGCGTTCTTTTTTTATGAGAGCTGTATAGAGAGTAATTTCTCGTAGTGGCCCAGCAATAGCCGGCAATTTTTCTACAATCTCCAAACTGGCCGTATTTCTCAAAAGCTCAATGAAGCGTGCTTTGTATTGATGAGGGTTTATGCTAGAAAAAACAATAATTTCATCTCCCGTTTTGAAACGAAACACATCTCTCCATTGATGTATATGTGCCGGCGAAATTACTGAAAACGTTTTACCAACTGAAAAAAAATCAATATTTTCCCCTGCATCAATGTAAAAACGATGAAGTCGCATTGTAGCTATTTTTTAAGTTCATGATAATATACATACACCTATGAAATCAGAAAAATTACATCAAATCAACAGCCAAGTTCTCATTCCAACGGTTATAGAAAAGTCTCAGTTTGGTGAGCGTGCATACGACATCTACTCTCGCCTGCTCCGTGAAAGAATCATTTTTCTCGGCGGTCCCATTGATGACCACGTTGCAAACATTATTATCGCCGAGCTTTTGTTTCTCCAATCAGAAGATTCAAAAAAAGATATTTCTCTCTATATTAATTCACCTGGTGGATCAGTAACCTCGGCACTTGCCATTCTCGACACCATGAATCATATTAAACCGGAAGTTTCTACGGTGTGTGTTGGCATTGCCGCTTCCGCGGGTGCACTACTCCTCTCTGCTGGCCAAAAAGGAAAACGCCTTATTTTACCTAATGCTGAAGTTATGATTCACCAACCATGGGGTGGTGCCGAAGGACGCGCCGCTGATATTGAAATAACTGCTAAACAAATTTTACGTACCCGTGAACGACTCAATAAAATCCTCGCTGAAAATACCGGTCAGCCACTTTCTAAAATAGAAAAAGATGTCGATCGTGATTACTTTATGGCCGCTGATGATGCTAAAAAGTATGGCATCGTAGACAAAATTATCTAGTGTAAACCAACTCGTACAACTCAGTACGCCTATTTTGGTAGTGTCTGGACAAAATTGTTTTTTTCCTTTACAATATTTTTATTACTAAAGATAATTACCCGATTTCATTTCCTGTCCTATCTTGTTAATTCCGTTCATCACATTACCTATCCAAATGCTTTTTTATCTGAGTATGTGAATCATGAGCAACGCCAAGCGAGCACGAACTGAAGCGGGTCTCGATGTATGTCATTACAATTAATTGTGGGGGTTGCCGCGGCTACTGCTGTTATTGGAGCTGTAGTTGGCTACGTTGGCCGTATCTTCATATCGCTATCACGAAGAAATTCTATAGAACTGGAGACGAAACGTTTACTCTCTAATGCCCAGGAAGAGGCCAAAAAAATCAGTGCCGAAGCAGAAAAAAAGTCAATTGACACCTTACGTGAAGTAAGGGGCGAAATAAAAGAAAAGGAAGAAAATTTGAAAAAAGCCGAGGAACGCTTGGTAAAAAAAGAGGAGCTCCTTGATAAGCGTCAAAGCGATATTGATACTGAAGTTGAAAATATAAAAAACAAAGTCAATGAAATAAAGACCATTCAAGAAAAAACCGAGGCTATATATCAACAAAAAATTACTGAGTTGGAAAAAGTTGGCGCTATGAGCCGTGAAGAAGCGCGAAACGAACTCCTGACAAAAATGGAACAAAACGCACAAGAAGATTTACTTGTACGTATGCAAAAACTCGAGAAACAGAGCGAAGAAAAAATTGAACGACGAGCTCAAGAAATAATTGCTTCTGCTATTCAACGCATCGGTAGCACCATTCCCGCTGAAATTATGTCTACAACCCTTGCTATTCCAGGTGATGAAATCAAAGGTAAAATCATTGGTAAAGAAGGCCGAAATATCAAGGCATTTGAGCGTGCGACCGGTGTTGAAGTGATTGTTGATGATACGCCAGGAACCATCACCATCTCGTCATTTAACCCCATTCGCCGTCATACTGCCGTAATGGCTTTGGAATATCTTATTGCCGACGGTCGCATTCAACCAGCAAAAATAGAAGAGATGGTTGAAAAAGCCAAAAGTGAAATTAATAAAACTATTAAAGAAAAAGGCGAGCAAGCGGCTTATGAATGCGGTGTTTTTAATCTTGATCCTAGAATCATCGCCATACTTGGTCGTCTATATTTTCGCACCAGCTATGGACAAAATGTATTACAGCATTCCGTAGAAATGGCTCATATTGCCGGGATGATTGCCGAAGAACTCGGTGCTAATGTAGCTATTGCCAAAGCCGGCGCCCTCTTACACGACATCGGCAAAGCTCTCGATCACGAAGTCCAGGGCACACATGTAGAAATTGGTCGTCGGATTCTTCAAAAATTCGGTGTTGATGAATCTATCATAAAAGCGATGCAGGCTCATCACGGTGAGTACCCCTTTGAAACGATTGAGTCCATTATCGTACAAGTTGCTGATGCTATTTCAGGTTCTCGTCCAGGAGCACGTCGCGACACTATGGAAAATTATCTCAAACGTTTAGAAGAATTAGAATCTATTGCCACATCAATGAAAGGCGTAGACAAAGCATATGCTCTCCAAGCTGGCCGAGAAATCAGAGTCTTTGTAACGCCTACTGAAGTTTCTGACGTTGAAGCACAAAAAATAGCTAGAGATATAGCTCTGCAGATAGAAAAAGAATTAAAATATCCAGGAGAAATTAAAGTTGTCGTCATTCGAGAAAGCAGAATTATCGAATTCGCTCGATAAAATTTGCTAAAATAAAAATTTCGTTTTGTAATTTTTTACTACTATCACTAAAATACGGCCTATTATATAATGTGTACAACGACTCAGGTCGCTAATTAACAATTAATTATACGTACTATGAATAAAGCAAGTATCGTAGATGCAGTGCACGTAAAACTTGGTGGCACCAAAACCCAAGCAGAAGAAGCGGTAGACACAATGATCAACTCCATTGTTGATTCTCTCAAAAAAAATAATGAGGTTTCTATCGCTGGCCTCGGTATCTTCTCCGTCAAACAGCGCGCCGCTCGTAAGGCTCGCAATCCACGCACCGGCGAAATGGTTGATGTCCCAGCTATGCGTGTTCCTAAATTCCGCGCCGCTAAGGCCCTTAAGGAAGCTGTAAAATAGCGATTCCTGTATTACATTAAAAAACCACCTTGAAGGTGGTTTTTTAATGTAAAAAAATAAAATAAAGATATACTTTCTTTAAAACACCCCGTATATATCTGAAAATAGAAATTAGAACAACTGCACACTTTAGTTAATCAATATCGAAAATTTCGTATTACTGTTTCTAAATGTGCGGGCAGCGAGAATCGAACTCGCGTCTACTGCTTGGAAGGCAGTCATTCGACCACTAAACTATGCCCGCATCGTTCTATTTTACTATAACTTGACTACCCTACTAATTTTTTCTCATAAAATCAAACATTAAAGATTTAAAAGAACCGAAAAATTATCATTTTTCCCTAGACTATTAACTCTAAAAAATCCGCATTTTAGACATTTTTGTTTTACAAAATATTCTTGCTTCTTTAAAATACTTTCTATTGGCTCCATAAGTCCTTCACAGAGACAAGCCCGATCTCCTGGGTTAACATCAACGTGTTTTGACCATAAACAATTTGAACAATGGTTAGTAAAACCATTTCCATAAACCACAGTACCACAGTTTTCACATGTAAAATCTTCAATTTTTTTAGTAAATGTGGAACTCATTGTATTAAAACGAGTCGGAGTGCCGGGATTCGAACCCGGAGTCACCTGCTCCCAAAGCAGGCATGTTAGCCGTTACACCACACTCCGATTAAGAAGAGATAGTAACACAAAAAATCTTTTTTATAAAGAGATTATTTATAAAAGACACATAAAGGACATTTATATTTTGTTTGTATTCTAAAGGACATCATAAAGGACATTGTATTTTATCCTGAGTTTTTCATTATTCAATTTTTCCACATAAACTGATATAACCATAAATTTCCAATCTTTATTTATTTTATTTTCTTTTAAATAAAGACTTACTACTTTTCTAAGCCGACTTTTCTTTAAAAATCCAACATTTTCTTCAGAAATATGTTCTCCCCATCTCTTTTTATATATTATATTTGTTTTACGTGTAACAGTCTTTACCTCAACAAAATAAATTATATTTTTCTTTGAAGAAATTATATCTATTTCTCCACATTGCCTTAAAAAATTTCTTTCTATTATTTTAAAACCATTTTTAACAAGTAATCTACAAGCTAAAGATTCACCTAGATCACCGAGCTTTCTTTTTATTGTTCTCATTAAAATAAGATACAGTAAAGCATATAAAATATTATTTAATAAAATATAAAATGTTACATAAGTAACATTTTATATAAAAGTTTCACGTGATACCTTTATAAACGTTTTTGATTGTTTCTTTATTTTTATGTATAAATAAGTCTTTTTAGTGTCCTTTATACACATATCCCCATACTTATTAACAGTTTTTATTCTTCGAAGAATTTAAAGTCTATTTATTTTTTAATATAAATTAGAAATTTATCAATAAAAGACGTTATTTTTATAGTTTTTAATAAAAGACAATTTATTTATTAGGGGAGAAAATTGGTGCGGGTAGCGAGAATCGAACTCGCGTCTCATCCTTGGCAAGGACGTGTTCTGCCACTAAACCATACCCGCTGAATACTAATCCTGTAACTAAGTAAGATATTATACATCAAAAAACTTTTTTTCCAATATATACTAGAAATCATTAACAATAAAAGGAAATGTGTGTGCGCCCGGCAGGATTTGAACCCACAACCCCTTGGTTCGAAGCCAAGTGCTCTATCCATTGAGCTACGGGCGCAATTTTAATTCAAGAACCACCAAATGATACGTTGTTACTAGATAAAAAGCAAAAAATAATGCATAATATAGATAAATATGTCAATTATTAAAAAAATACCCCATATAGTTTTACATATTACCCAAACCCTAGAAAACGCTGGTTTTGAGGCTTATCTTGTAGGAGGGTGCGTTCGCGATCTTTTGTACGATCAAAAACCAAAAGATTGGGATATTACAACAAATGCGCATCCTGAAAAAATTCAAAAACTTTTTCCTCATACATTCTATGAAAACACTTATGGTACGGTAGCGGTAGTTAATGATGATGTTTCTGATGAAACATTAAAAATAGTCGAGGTTACTCCATATAGAATTGAAGGCGGATATACTGACAATAGACACCCCGAAACGGTAACATTTGCGGAAAATCTTAATGATGACCTGCAAAGACGAGATTTCACGATTAACGCAATGGCTTTGGATATACGAGGAAATATTCGTGACCCATATCACGGGCAAGATGATATAAAAAATAAAACCATCAGGACTGTTGGGAAACCGACTGATCGTTTTTCAGAAGATGCTTTACGAATGCTTCGGGCTATCCGTTTTTGCGCAGAACTCGATTTTGTTATGGAAAAAAATACTGAAGAAGCGATTCTTAATAATTCCCAATTGCTCGAAAAAATTTCTAAAGAAAGAATTCGTGATGAATTTATCAAAATACTTATGTCTGACAAACCTAAAAGGGGATTGGAAATTGCTCATAAAGTTGGTATTTTACGATTTATTTCTTTAGAACTAGAGAAAGGTATTGGTATTGATCAAGGGGGGATACACACATACGATGTCTGGGAACATTTACTTCGCTCACTGCAACACACAGCCGACAGGGGTTGGCCACTGGAAATTCGTCTTGCGGCACTTTTCCACGACATAGGGAAGCCAGTAACCAGAAAAAAAGGGGAGACTAAATGGACTTTTTATGGACATGAAGTTGTGGGTGCGCGAATGACACAAAAAATTCTTACTGATTTAAAATTTCCTAAAAAAATTTCTGAAAAAGTAACGAAACTTGTTCGCTGGCACATGTTTTTTGCTGATACCGAGACACTGACACATTCAGCAGTACGTCGAATAGTAACTCGTGTTGGAAAGGAAAATATTTGGAGCTTAATGGATGTTCGTGCGGCTGATCGCATTGGTACCGGCCGCCCCAAAGAGAATCCCTATCGATTACGTAAATACCACGCAATGATTGATGAGGTATTGCGTGACCCAATATCTGTCGGAATGCTTAAGGTTGATGGTCGTAAAATTATGGAGATGACCGGAGAGAAACCGGGGCCTAAAATAGGCTTTATTTTGCGTATTCTTCTGGAAGAAGTATTAGAAAACCCCACATTAAATACTGCAGAATACTTGAATACTAGAGCAAAGGAATTACAGCAGTTGAACGAAAAAGAACTACTCGATCTTGATAAAAAAGCGAAAGATAAGGCTGCTCAAGAAGAACAGAAGGAGATTGGCAATATCCATAAAAAACATTTTATAAGATAAAAAAAGGACCCTGACAGAGGTCAAGGTCCTTTGTATATTATCTGCTTTCTGTTAAAAGAACTATCTGATACGTATTAGAGAAAGCAGGGTGTGTACTAAAGTACTACTGATTGGATGAATTATGCATTTGTGATGGGAGAATGATTACATGATCTTATTGGCGAACCAACGTGATCATTTCTTTCTCAACACATCTCATACAATCCAATCTCTGTAGACAGTATAGTCTCGTTACCGACAAATTCAAGAATGGCCCTGTGGAAAAGTAAAAATTATAATGAATATTTTTTTTATGTCAAATTTTTAAGGAAAATTTCCTTACAAAGAAAGGGTCATTTCAATAGGACAATGGTCCGAGCCTAAAATAGCACTATGAACTTTCGTAGAAGAAAGGTGGGGTAAAATATCATTTGAAATAAAAAAATAATCAATTCGCCACCCAACATTACGCTCACGTGCCGCCGTCTTCATATCCCAATATGTATACACATCTTTTTTTGTTGGATACAAATGTCGAAATACATCCACGTAACCATGAGCAACAACCTCATCGAGCCAAGCTCGCTCTTCTGGTAAAAAACCAGTATTTTTTTCATTTTCTTTTGGGCGAGCGAGATCGATTGCCTCATGAGCAGTATTAACATCACCACAAAAAATAATTTTTTTATGTTCAGCGATATGGAGATTTTCTATATACTCCAAGAAAGCATCATAAAAACGTAATTTGTAATTAAGACGTTCTGGACCACCACCACCATTAGGAAAATATACATTCAATACAACAAACTCTTTATAGAAAAGGGCAATGAGACGACCTTCCTGATCAAGTTCTGGAATGCCCATATTGTAAGCCACTTTTTCAGGTTTTTGCCTAGCATACACAGCAACGCCACTGTATCCTTTACGAGTTTTAGAGAAATCAAAATAAGAGTGATATCCTGATAGATTTTTTAAATCTTCTGGGAGCTGTTCGGGTTCAGCTTTTACTTCCTGAAGACAAATAAAATCGGCGTCATGTTCCAATAACCAAGAAAAATTTCCTTTTCTATATAAAGCCCTGAGACCGTTAACATTCCAAGAAATAAATTTCATACTATTTTCTCATTTTGCCGTGAAATTTTTTATGAATTTCTTTTAGATGAGCATCAGTTACGTGTGTATACACTTGTGTGGTGGCAATATTAGCATGACCGAGAAGCGCCTGCACAGAACGTAAGTCAGCACCATTAGCAAGTAAGTCTGTGGCAAAACTATGTCGAACAATATGTGGTGTAACATTTTTAGTTATGCCAGCGATGGCCGCGTAATGTTTAATAATTCTCTGTACCGAGCGCGTGGTTAAGCGAAGTGATTTTCCTTGTTTTTTAAGAACTTTAGCTTGATTACCATAATGAATAAATAGTGCGTCATCCATATCGTTACGTTTAGAGAGATACATCTTAAGAGCCTGACGGGCTGACGCTGACAAAAAAACTACCCTTACTTTTTCTCCCTTGCCGCGCACAGAAAACTCATCTTTAGAAATATCGAGATCAGTAGGAAGAGAGCAAAGTTCAGAAACACGCAAACCTGTTGAAAAAAGTAATTCCAAAATTGCTTTATCACGTAGCGATTTTAAATCTGAACCCGTCGGAGCAGCAAGAAGCCGATCAAGCTCTACTGATGAAATAAGATCTATGGAACGCTCTGGAGTTTTTGCTAACTCAATACGTTCCGGAGCAAGAGAAGAAATATTCTGACGAACAAGATATTTTAAAAAAGAGCGAAGTGCTATTAAGTAATAATTTTGAGTCTTTTTTTTAAGCGTCTCGTGGTGAGCTATCCCACGACCAGATCTATTACCAGCGCTTTGACGGTTGAGCCACAAACGGAATTCTCTGACGACCGAATCGGTAATATCTTTGGGAAATTTTATTTTGGTTTGCTCAAAAAAACGGCTTAAATAATGCTCATAATTAGAAACTGTACGCAAACTTCGACCGCGCTCTATCTCTAGATATTCTAGAAATTGTCGTTGTAATTCTTGAAGAGTCATATACTATATACGCAGTATACCAGAGAACGACATACTACTATGACTACTTGCTTTTTTTTTGATTTATGCTATTATCCTAGCTATGCTAACTAAGACGAAAAAACAGAATATCATTAAGGAAGTAGCTGTTCATGGAAGTGACACGGGCTCTCCAGAAGTGCAAATCGCCTTATTAACTCGACAAATTGAAGAGTTAACAACTCACCTTAAAAAACACGCTAAGGACAAGCATTCTCGTCGCGGCTTGTTGCACATGGTTGCTAACCGACAAAGCCATCTTAAATATTTGCACAAAAAAAATCCACGCCGCTACAACGCCTTAGCAAAAAAATTGAATCTTAAGAAGAAAGCTTAAATGCCCGCAGCAAAGCATAAGGAACAACGAGTTGGCATCTTCATAGATGCTCAAAATTTGTATCACAGCGCTCGAAACCTTTATGGTTCTCGTGTAAATTTTGGCCAGGTAGTTAAAGATGTTTTAGCTGGCCGAACATTAATTAGAGCGATGGCGTATGTTATTACTACAGAAACGGGTGATGAGCGAAATTTTTTTGAAGCATTGGAAAAAATGGGTATAGAAGTACGCACAAAAGATCTTCAAGTGTTTGCCGGTGGTGCAAAAAAAGCTGATTGGGATGTAGGACTAGCTGTGGATGCCATAAAACTAGCACCGAAACTCGACGTGGTTATTATTGTTTCTGGCGATGGAGATTTTGTACCCCTGATTGAATATTTGAAAACAAACCAAGGATGTCGTGTGGAAGCAGCGTCTTTCAGTCAATCATCCTCACAACGCCTTAAAGAATCAGTTGATGAATTTCTAGATTTAGCAAAAAATCCGCGCCGCTACCTGCTTGGTCATAGTATGTACACAAGTAAAAATAACCAGCGAGAAAAAACGAAGAAAATTTGATAGGATAGGGGAATGGAAAAAAAAGAATATTCTATAGATATTGGCGACAAAAAGCTTGTTGCTGAATTTTCTGATTTGGCTATGCAGGCCAATGGTTCGGTGACGGTTCGTTACGGTAATACCATCGTATTAGCAACAGCGGTCATGAGTGAAAAGGATCGGGAGGGGATTGATTTTTTCCCACTTGTTGTTGATTATGAAGAGAAATTTTATGCGTCAGGACAAATTTTAGGTTCTCGTTTTGCTCGACGAGAAGGAAAACCTTCTGATGAAGCTATTCTGAGCGGTCGAATTGTCGATCGGACAATTCGACCGCTTTTTGCTTCTCATATTCGCCGTGAAGTACAGGTGGTTATTACTATTCTCTCAATTGACGAGGATGATCCAAATACCTTGGCTGTTATTGCCGCATCACTCGCTCTGGGCGTATCAAATATTCCCTGGAACGGTCCAGTAAGCGCCGTTCGAATCGGTAAAATTAAAAAAGATTTACCAGAGAGTGACGTACCTGAATTTGAAATCAATCCAACCTATACATACCGAAATCACATCGACTTCGAACTTGATATGGTTGCTTGCGGTAAAGATTCTTGTATCAACATGATTGAGGTTGGCGCTCGCCAAGTTTCTGATGAGCTAATCACCGCCGCTCTGCAACGAGCAAACCAAGAAATTGAAAAAATTCAAGAGTTTCAAAAACATATCATTGCTGATCGCGGAAAAGAAAAAATTATTCTGGAGCGTAAAGAACTTTCTGATAGTGCTAAAGAAAAATTTAAAGCAGAATTTGAGCCGCGCTTGGATACAGCTGTTTTTAGCGGCAAAGCAGGTAAAGACACTATCGATAATCTTAAAAAAGAATGGCTAGAAATCTGTTCCGCCAGTTTTGCTGATGAAATTACTCTTGCTGATGAATGGTTCGAGGATGAAATAAACGTTGTATTGCACCGTGAAGCTATAGAAAAAGGTCGTCGCGCTGACGGTCGAGGCCTTGATGAAATTCGTTCTCTTTTTGCACAGGCAGGTGGCGTTTCTCCTGTTTTACACGGTTCGGGTATTTTCTATCGCGGAGAAACTCACGTTTTTTCCGCACTCACCCTCGGCGGACCAAACGATGCACAAATAATTGATGGGGCTACTGTTCAAGAAGCAAAGCGGTTTATGCATCATTATAATTTTCCACCATTTTCAACTGGAGAAACTGGTCGACTAGGAGGAACAAATCGTCGCATGATAGGTCACGGCGCATTAGCAGAAAAAGCACTGACACCTCTCATACCCCCTAAGGAAATTTTTCCCTACACTATTCGACTTGTATCAGAAACAATGTCTTCCAATGGCTCTTCATCAATGGCTTCAGTGTGTGCTTCCACACTTGCGCTTATGGATGGTGGTGTACCCATTACTGAACCAGTAGCGGGTATCGCTTCCGGACTTATGATGGAGCACGATAAAAAAGGCCTTCGCTACGCTCTTCTTACTGATATTCAAGGACCTGAAGATCATCATGGTGATATGGATTTTAAAGTTGCTGGAACAAAAAATGGAATTACAGCCATTCAAATGGATGTTAAAGTTAACGGTATTCCTATTTCTATCCTCAGTGAAGCACTTAAAAAAGCAAAAACTGCGCGACTTGCCATTATTGCTGTTCTCCAAAAAACCATTGCCAAACCTCGACCCGACATTTCACCTCGTGCTCCTAAAATAATATCAATCAATATTGCCGTTAATCAGATTGGTATGGTCATTGGACCTAATGGTAAAATGATAAAAAGTATTAAAGAAAAAACCGGAGCAGAAATTACTATAGAAGATGATGGTACAGTCTTTATCACTGGCCGAGAAGGAGCGGCGGAATCAGCAAGAGACTTTATCCAAGCACTAACCAAGGAATACAAAAAAGGTGAGCGCTTTACAGGCACCGTTACTCGCCTTATGGATTTTGGCGCGTTCGTAAAAATTGGACCGAACACTGAAGGGCTTGTTCATATCTCAGAAATAGCTCCTTTTCGCATAGAGAAAATAACGGACGTATTACAGCTCGGCCAAGAAGTTCCTGTTATTATTAAAGAAATAGATGAGAAAAAACGTATTAATCTTTCAATACAAAAAGCCGATCCTACTTTTATAAAAAACCCCAATATAAAAATGTAATGTATGGACAATCCCGTCCCTAAAAAAAATCAACCTCCCTTTAATACAAACACCTTTCCCCAAAAAGGTGAGCCCACTTCTGTTGGTGGACAACCATCTCCTCACCTTGAAGCTGGAGGTACTGCGCTTGAAGGACTTCGAGCAGCTAACACAATGCCTCAACCGCCACATTTAAACACAACGGAAAAAAACACTATCATTAATGATTTACATAAAAAAGACCAGACAATTTCAAGTATACGTACTTTTGAAAGTGACGCTGTAGAAGCGACGAGGCAAAAAAATATTTCGGCTGTTTCTCTTGCGGCTCAGCAAATTCAAAAAAAAGACAATGCCCACACAACACCGCACCCCTCAAAAACCTTATTTCACAAAGACGGTCTGAAAAAAATAGTTCTTATCGTTGGTATACTAGTACTCATAGTTGCGAGTATCGGGATAGTAGGATATGCAATTTTCAGTCTAATTAAACAAACACCACTACCGCAACAAGCCACACCTCCAAAAACTCTTATCACTGCCGATGATACAAAAATAGTTTCTGTATCTCCTAATCAAAACACTCTAAACGCTTGGCTTGATGCAAAACACACACTTGCAAACGATCCAGCAACCATTGTTGCAATCGATCTCATCAATAGTGGCACCACAACACCAGTAAATGCACAAATGTTTCTCACTAACCTGGGAGCTTCTCATATGCCGTCTTGGTTTATAAGAGCTATCGGCCAATCCTATATGACCGGTTTTTATCACGATGGTTCCTCGTGGAATCCGTTTTTAATAGTACAGGTAGATTCGTATACAAACGCTTTTGCTGGCATGCTTCAGTGGGAACCTGCTATGGCAACAGATCTTGCTCCACTCTATGCATCTTCTCAAATTCACACCAATGTTGCTTCCACCACAATAGCAACGACTACGGCATTTGCCTCATATACAGCTTCAAGCACTTCTTCAACAACAGTTACACTTGCCACGCCTCCTTCATTTTCTGACACTTTTATTGATAATAAAAATGTGCGTGTCCTGGGTATTCCTGGACAAAAACCGCTTTTATTGTATTCATTTCCTGAACAAAATGTCTTGGTAATTACCACGAGCACCGCAGCAATGAAAGAAATATTTAATCGCCTTGTATCGTACCAATTTTCTAATTAAACAATACATTTTATGTCACAGAACATTGCCGCATACAAAACAGTACTTGATGAAGAGAGAGCGGCTCTTATGCACGAATTGCATGAGATTGGCGTGCCCATTCAAAGTGAAACGGGCACACGATGGGAACCAAAAGTTGTCGACGTAGATGCAGTGAGGTCTGACGCAAGCGATGTGGCAGATCGCTTAGAAAGTTTCAGTGGGAATACTGCTTTAGTACGTCGTCTTACGAAACGCATTAACGAGATTGATATGGCCCTAGAAAAAATACAACACAACGAAGATGAATTTGGAAAATGTCGCATATGTGGGAAAGAAATAGAACAAGATCGTTTACAAGCGAATCCTGCCGCTACCACATGCAAAACTCACATGAATCAATAATATATATATATATTATTTATAAATTTTTAGTTTTTTTTCAGCATTATTTTAATATGAATACGCTATGCTCACCGTATGGCATTTGCAACAGTATTTGCTGCACAAGCAACACTGGCAAAAGTAACCACAATCTCTGTTGAAGCAGATTTGTCTCGCGGACTGCATGCTTTTTCCATTGTCGGTCTACCTGATAAAGCCGTTGAAGAAGCATGGGATCGTATTTCTGCTGCTATAAAAAATTCTGGCTTTACTTCACCGAAAAGTAAAAATCATAAAGTTGTTTTGTCACTTGCTCCGGCCGATGTAAAGAAAAGCGGCACAATTTTTGACGTACCCATGGCTTTGGCTTATTTACTTGCTGCCGATGAAATATATTTTGAACCAGCTGGTAAATTATTTCTTGGCGAGTTGTCTTTGGATGGTAAGGTTCGTGCAATTCCTGGCACTATTGCCATAGCTCGGGAAATGAAACACTTAGGTTTTAAAGAGTTGTATATACCCGCCGAAAGTGCTGCTGAAGCAGCTCTCATTAAAGATATTTTTGTATATCCATTCACACATCTTAATCAACTTCTAGATCATATTGATAAAAAACGTTCTTGTCCTGTAAAAATATCGCCGGCCATTTCAAGAAAAACAAATGAGTCATCCACAACAGAAAACGAAACCACCTTCAATGATATACGAGGTAATCTCCAAGCAAAACGTATGCTTGAAATTGCAGCTGCGGGCGGCCATCATTGCGCCCTATGGGGACCGCCGGGTACTGGAAAAACGATGCTTGCACGGGCTTTTCATAATCTGCTACCCGATCTATCGTCGGAAGAAAGTTTAGAAATAATGAGCATTTATTCAGTACATGGATTTAATTCTTCTTTTAAAAATCGTCCGCCATTCCGATCGCCACATCACACGGCCTCCTATAGTGCAATTCTGGGCAGTGGCTGGCCAGCGCGCGCTGGAGAATTAACACTGGCACATCACGGCGTCTTATTCCTTGATGAATTTCCTGAATTTAATCGTCAGGTACTAGAGAGCTTACGCGAACCAATAGAAGAGGGGGTGGTGCGCATTTCTCGCAGCGGCGGCACAATAACTCTACCGGCAAACATTATATTAATTGTAGCTTTTAACCCCTGTCCTTGTGGTTATTTCGGCTCCACCAAAAAAGAATGCACGTGTTCTATTCAAGAACGTCGACGTTACGAACGACGTCTGTCTGGCCCGATTGTAGACAGAATAGACCTTTGGACTATTGTTCAAGAAGTTGAATATGAATTACTCACACACGAAAATACTTCCTACGACATGGTTTCCCTCCAAAAACGCATTATTCGCGCTCGTGAAATTCAAAAACAACGACTGAGCAAATTAGGGCACAGTGGAAACAAAAATGTTGATTTAACCAGTCGTGATATTACCAATCTTCCTATGGATACTGCTGCAAAAAAATACTTATTACCTTATCAAAAAAGTTATCACTTTCTGCGCGAGCACATCACAAAATAATAAAAATAGCCCAAACAATTACCGATTTATCAGAAAAAACAAAAATTGATCAAGAAGCAATTTTGGAAGCTTTTCAATATCGTCCAACAATTTCAGGAAATGAAAATCACTAGAACGGATTTGCATAACCGTTGTTGTGTATTTCAAAATGCACATGACAACCAGTTCCTCCTTCTTTAACAACATCCCCGGTATTACCTATAGTACCAATCTCCTGACCTTGTACAACCGCTTGGTTTACCGACACAATAACAGTTTGCATGTGTGCATACAGTGTTTGCGTTTTATTAGGATGGTCAATTTCCACATAATTTCCATACCCACCATTCCAATCTCCGTTGTCTTTAGAAATTACTACCGTGCCTGACGCTGAAGCATAAATGGGCGTACCACACGTATCAGCTAAATCAACTGCATTATGGCTATGAATGCCCTGACTTTTGTAGCCACCCACAATCGGTCGCATATAGTAACCATCTGGAGAAAATATTTTATGGGCTGAAGCAGGAATCATTATAACTGCAGAAGTAATTTTAGTTGCTAACGCGGGAGCAGCGGGAAGGGAAGAAACAGGAGCTGAATATGACACTGAATCTTTCACTTGAATCAATGAAGGAATGGTGATTTTTTCTCCTATAAAAATAGTGTCTTTCTTCATTCCGTTAGCTGATTTAATAGCGGTAACACTTACACCATATTTTTTAGATATAGAAAAAAGAGTATCGCCGGAATGCACAGTGTATGTTGTGGGAGATACGGATTGAGCATTGGTTTGGATACTAGAGGATGGTGCAGTGCTAGTATTGACACCAGTATTTGTAGTAGGTGTCACTCCGGAAGTGGGGATGATTAATTTTTCACCGATATGTATAAAACTTTTTTTTGTCAGATGATTGGCAGTCAGTAGAGTATTGAGAGTAATATTAAATGTATTAGCAATCTTCCAAAGCGTGTCTCCGGATGCTACAACATACGAAGAAGGCGAGGATGAGGTGGGAGAAGAAATAGCCTCATTTGCTTTAACCGTCTGTTCATAAAGAGATGAGAGTAGTGCGGCATTAGCCGATTGTGTGCTTGTACCAAGAACTTGTACATCTCCACTATTGATTGGCGCCTGAAGAATCGGCATTTGTTGAGAATTAGGAGCATCAACCTTAGTAGAATTTCCCCAACCAGTAAAAAAACTAGTGATATCGGAAAAGAAACCCGCATGCGCTGGTTGAATATTAATTCCAATAACAGCAGTAATGCTTATACATAAGCAAAAAAATAGTGCTGTTCCATATTTCACCAGGTCGAGGGTCGTTATGTAAGATCGACGAGGGTCTTGTGGAGAGTATATAATAAGCCGTGTGTTTAGTGCAGATAGTCGGGAATCTTTCGTTGCAGTACTAAGCCAATTCAGAATAATAGCGCCTGGGATGATTGAAGCGCTCTAGCCAGTATAGGGGTAATAAAAAGCTAGTGTCAAACCTTTTTCCCCAGTCACCAATAGTAAATTACATGAGTCAAGAAAATTCATTAAATACGGCCCAACAAAGAGCTGTTTTCCATAAAGACGGCCCTTTGTTAATTATTGCAGGTGCAGGCGCGGGAAAAACAAAAACCATTACAGAACGAATTATACGACTTATCAAGACAGGTATTGCTCCATCTGAGATTTTGGCGGTAACCTTTACTAACAAAGCAGCTAAAGAAATGGTCGAGCGCGTCAATCACCGTTTAGAAAGTGATACTGAACTTAATCGTCCTTCTTCTTTTACTGAACGACCATTTGTCAGTACCTTTCACGCTCTTGGTGTACATATTATAAAAGAAAATGCCCACATACTTGGTCTTAATAAGCGTTTTGCTATTTTTGACCGAAACGATTCTAAGCGTGCGATTAAACAAGCCATGGAGGAAACGGGCATTGACCCTAAACAATTCGACCCCAACAAAATTCTCGGGACCATTTCTCGTGCAAAAGGAAATTCTCAAACCTTAGCACTATACAAAGAAGAAACTGGCCGCGATTTTTATCCAACTATCGTCAGTAGAATTTGGGAGAATTATGAAGCAATTCTTACTAAAGAAAAAGCTTTGGATTTTGACGATCTACTCCTTAAAACTGTTTGGATTTTTAAAAAACACCCCGATATTCTTGAACGATATCAAAATCTCTGGCGCTATATTCATATTGATGAATATCAGGACACCAATCAAGTGCAATACCAAATTACTCGCCTTATTGCCGCTAAATATAAAAATATTTGTGTGGTGGGCGATATAGATCAAATGATTTATTCTTGGCGAGGAGCGACATTAGATAATATTCTTAATTTTGAAAAAGATTATCCCGATGCAATTGTAATTTTACTTGAACAAAACTACCGATCGACTAAAACAATTTTAGAAGCAGCCAACAGAATTATAGAAAAAAATGTTCGACGACGTGAAAAAAAACTATTCACTCAAAATGCTGATGGTGATCCCATTGGAATCTATGGCGCCTACGATGAAGCCGATGAGGCTGATTTTATAGCTCAAAAAGCGGCTGATCATATAGCGAGCGGCGTGTCCCCGCGCGAAATCGCCATACTCTATCGCGCCAACTTTCAATCACGCGTTCTTGAAGAAGCTTTTTTACATCATAAAATTAACTACCAGGTTCTCGGCACGCGCTTTTTTGAACGGAAGGAGGTTAAAGATGTTTTGTCATACATACGCGCAGCTCTTGATGCAGATAGTCTATCTGATATACGTCGCATTATTAATGTGCCGCCCCGCGGCATTGGAAAAGTGACTTTAGCAAAAATTCTTTCTGGGCAGCGCGATAGCTTACCACACGCTTCACGTCAAAAAATTGATGAGTTTTACCGAATCCTTGATGATATTCGTCAGCACGCTCTTTCTAAACTACCAAGCGAAACTATTAAATTTGTCGTACAGCGTTCAGGCATAGAAGAAGCTTTAAAAAAAGCATCATCTGAAGAAGATATTGAGCGCCTAGAAAATATTAAGGAACTGGCGAGTTTGGCTGTTCGTTATGACAGTTTTACTCCAGAAGAGGGAATAGAACAACTGCTCACTGACGCCGCGCTTGCTTCAGACCAAGATACACTCGTAAAAAATGAAGATGCTGTAAAACTTATGACCGTACACGCCTCTAAAGGTTTGGAATTTGATTATGTTTTTATAAGCGGACTTGAAGAAGGACTTTTTCCGCACGAACGTCTTGGCGGCGAGAGTGCCGGAAAATCCGACGGACATGATGATGAAGAGGAACGTCGACTTTTTTATGTTGCACTTACTCGCGCTCGCAAAAAAGTGTATATGTCTTATGCTGGTATTCGCACCGTTTTTGGATCAAAACAAGTCAATGTGCCATCAGAATTTATTATGGATATGGACGATGATTTAACTATACTAGAAGAACATCAGGGTAAAAAGAAAACGGGTATTAAAACTATTTATTTTGATTAAAAATGTCTATAGCGCAAAAAAAATCACTCGGCCAACATTTTCTTAGAGCCCAATCAGTATTGAATACAATGTGCACCACCGCAGAAATCAAACCTGGTGACACGGTGGTAGAGATCGGCCCCGGCACAGGAACCCTCACCACAACACTGCTTAATACAGGAGCAACGGTCATCGCTTTAGAAAAAGATCATCGCCTGATTCCTGTCTTAACACAACATTTTGCAATAGCATTAGCTGAAAAAAAACTTATTTTGAAAGAAAAGGATGTGCTTGAGTTTAATCCACTAGATATTTCAACAACGTCTTATAAAATTGTTGCTAATATTCCGTATTATATTACCGGTGCAATTTTAGAAAAATTCTTGAGTGCAAAAAAACAACCGGTTACTATGACATTACTCGTACAAAAAGAAGTCGCTCGACGTATCGTCGCCCGCGACGGCAAGGAGAGCTTACTTTCCATAAGTGTCAAAGCCTACGGTGAGCCGCAGTACATCAAAACGGTTTCTCGTAATCTTTTTTCACCACCGCCAAAAGTTGATTCGGCTATTTTACATATAAAAAATATTTCCAAAAAAAATTTTAGCGACGAAACTAAAGAAAAAAAATTTTTTCAACTAGTAAAAGCTGGTTTCGGTCACAAACGTAAAATGCTCAAAAACAACATAGCGACTCTGATTCAAGAATACGGTTTGACATCGGAAGAATTTTTTACAGACACAAACATCAACATCTCTTCTCGAGCAGAAGATGTACCACTCTCCCAATGGATTATTTTGGCAGAAAAAAAATTTAATTAGGGAAAGGCGGCAACGGGCGACACGCCTGTTTCCGGAGAAATAAGGCCTAAATTAGGCATAGAGAAACAGTACGGTTCAACACCAATCATACAAACTCCAGCGGCAGGTATATACGTACCCAAAGCCCATGTACTAGGCCTAACATAATATGTTGAAAAACCAACGATTGGAGGAGCTACCATGGCCCCGAATGTAGGCGTGGGGTTATTCAAATAAAGTGGCATAAAAAATTGCCACGAGAATGATCCGGCTTCACATGTACATGGCAACATAGCCGTATCAAATCCCCCAAAAGAAACTGAGGTGGCCGCAAACGAACGCAACGGTAGTAATAATCCGATTACACTCATCAGCACTCCTCCCAAAATAATTGATACTATTTTCATTAGATTTTAACTGAAAAACTCTCGGGGGTGATTGTATAGCCATTATCATTTACCACGGTGATAGTGTCAGGTACTGAAATTGCACCGCTACCCAACGCCGCTTCCCCCTTCATTTGTTCTGGCGCGATTTGTACTGTTAATGAATGGCCGTCAGGCGAGGCTACTTCTGGAATTGTATCAAACGTGGTAAAAACTTCATTGCCTGTTTTAGTAAAACCACTACCGTATATAGTTATCATACCGCCCCAACGAACTGACGATGAAGAAAGGGAAGTCATAGAAACAGTTGGCGATATAGATGTAGTCACTACAAAAAAAGTGGTGTTGCTTATACCGTGACTATTGCCAACGGCAATATCGTATCGGCCGGCAGGGAAATTGGGCAAAGTAAAAGAGAGAGTGTCTGAAAAAGAATTTAGATTTTTAATGACGAATGTTGGCATAGCTTTATTGACAACACCCGTCGTCTCAGCAACACCCCCAGGGTCAGCAGTAAAATACACGTTATTGTTTGGACCAAGATCAAGATTTTGCGCTGCAACAATTATTGTGGCACCAGCAGACGCTGCTTGGTTATTCACCTTTGTTAATAATACTGACCCGGTAAGCCCCGGTAAGCTTAGGGTGTCTATTTGGGGCGCCTGGTGAGCGGTTAGTGCAGTATTCACCGCTGTATAAATAGTATTTTGTATCTGAATAATTTTTCTATCAGTACTGTATATATCAACCGTACCTGTTGCTACACGATATGGTGCCAATGGGTCGCTTGACACGTTTGTAATTGTAATTGGCGATATTGTTTGATACGCAATTGCATTAAGTTTTTCCAATGTGAGTGGACCGAGAAATCCTGTTGGCGCCGTAAGTCCCCACGGTGCCAGTATATCGTTTGCGTACAAGGCTTGAAATCGCTTCAGAGCAGCAAAAGTTTCTGGTCCAAAAAAATCAGTTTCTTGTCCCGCCGAACCTGGGCCGCGCACCGCAACGGCAGTTGCTGGATTCTTGTTTAAGAGTGCTTGAAGCACAGAGACTTGTGGATTATACACACCAGGAACAAGCTGCCCTATAGACGAAGTCGCTAAAAGTGCCACACTGAGGAAAAAATTTTTTTTCATATGCGCTATAATAATAATATATGAAAGACTCGACGCCAACTAATGGCCCGAAATTTCTTACCTTAATGCCGTCAAAAAAGGTAGTGCCCATTGTGGCTATATGTATTGTTGTTGTGGGGTTAGTTGCGCTTAGTATTTTTTATAATCCCTCAACTGATACAGCATCCGCAACAAAATCCTCATTGGCCATTGTTAATCAAGCCAACGCCACTGGTCTTACTGATCAGGTATACCAAAAAATAGAGGCTGAATTGACTCAACTAGCCACCTCATCACAAAGCACCACAGGAAGCAATACTTCCAGTAGCACGAATACAATTAATGATGCCGTCCAAACACCGCCACTAACCGCCACCGAAGTGCTTTCACAAAATTTTATTCGGGAATACCTCGCCATGAAACAATCGGGTCAACAATTAACTGCAAGTGATGCACAATCATTGATTCCCAGCTTGATTGCCAACAGTAACGTCACTAGCTACATCCCGCAAGCAAAAATTTTTACCACACAGGATATCATCGTAAGTCAAGACAATTCTTCGGCCGCTTTTCATACATACGGTAATGCACTCGGTATAGTGTTTAAAAAAAATAGTGTTCCTTCGGGTCTTAATGAATTAGATATCGTCCAAACCGCTGTCAACAGCAACAACCCAAAAGATTTAGCTAATCTTGCTATAATAAAAGCTTCCTACAGTGGTATTGTTACTGGTTTACTGGCAATTTCTGTTCCTTCACAAGCCGCAAGTTTGCATCTCGCTCTCATTAATGATTTTAGTAGAGCGTTAAATAGTATAGAGGGGATGCAAAAACTTTTTACCGACCCTGTTACAGCAATAGCCGCCATTCAAAATTATGCTTCTATTGCCAGCTCAGTTTACAATGACTTGTCGGCTTTCAATCCATTATTTATCAAACGCAACGTAACGTTCACTTCCACTGAAGCAGGCGCCATGTTTACAACCACAACCCAATCCCAATGAATCGATTCACTAAAATAACTTTCTGGAAAAAAACACTGGTGGTTATTTTAGCTGTAAGTCTGACGATACCTACCGTTTTCGCACTCACGCCTCCTCAACCAGCGCATGCAGATTTTTCCAGTTGCGCGTCCGCTTTTATTTCAGCCGTAAACACATCATTGGGTTCGGGTACTGCTGCTGCTGTTACATCGGTTCCTGTGGCCGCAAACGGACAAACTTTTGCCCAAGCAGAAACGGCTGGTAATAGTCTTGCTAGTCTCGTCAAAAATTGTATCGAGGAGGGCCTAGCTCTTTCCATCGGCCGAATGCTTCTCGCTGAAATGACACAGCAGATAGTCACCTACATCGACAGCGGTTTTCAAGGCTCACCAGCTTTTGTGGGCAACCCGAGTGAATTTTTTCAAAATGTTGGCGACCAAGTTCTTGCCAACGCTCTAAATAGTATTAGTGAAGGAACATTTGGCATTGATTTATGTAGCCCTTTTAGAGCACAACTTTTGGCCGGTCTAGAAGTGAATTTTGGTGTCGGGCCGATCAATAACTACAATAATTACTACAATGGTTGTTCTCTTGCTGAAATTGTGGGGAATGTAAATAATGCTTATCAAAGTTTTCAAAACTGGAATGCTTTTCTGGCCATAAGCATGAATGATCAATATAATCCTTATGGTGCTTTTTTAGATACATCTAACGCTATTCAGGCACAAGCTACTCAACAAATAAACGTTAACGCCTCCGAACTTGGGTGGGGTAATGGCTTTTTATCTCAAACGGATTGTACTCATAACGTATATGACTCAAAGGGAAATGTTACTGCTTCCTATTCTTATGTAGCACCGGGAGGTAATGGGCCACTCGTATCTGCAACAGGAGTTGTTAATGGTTCCACACCCGCACCCACCACAACCCCCACGGGAGCAATTCAAATTGGTAAGAATGCAAATGGAAAGCCAATATATTCCAACCCTTCTAAAGATTCGTGCACTATCACTACTCCTGGCACAACAATAGCTGGTGTTTTACAAAATCAACTTGATATACCAGCAAACCAATTAGGTGTCGCTAGCGATTTAGATCAAATTTTTAACGCTCTTTTTAATCAACTTCTTTCAACTGGTTTGGGGGCTCTTGGTTTAGGCCAAGGTGGTCTTGTGGCGGCTGGCTCTCAAAGTGGTTCGTGGTCTTCTATATACGCCAACTCACAAACTGGCGAACAATCAGCTGTAAATAATGCTTCGAGTAATCTTGGACAACTTTCTAATGGACTCAATAACGCCGCTCTAAACAACAATGGCATTTCTAATACTGGTGGTAATACATCCAATGCAACATCATCAAATAACCAAAATAGTAACAATCCTAAAAATATCGCTCTCAATACTACAGTAACAGCATATCCGGGGAGCGCTGCTGGTTATGGTCCTGAAAATCTAACCGATGGCAACACCAATATGGGAAACATTAACGGAACAGGCAGTTTTAGTGGTTCTCTAACTATCCCCAACAATCAAATAGGTTCTTTCACTATCGATCTCGGTCAACAAGTAAATAATATTTTCAAAATTGTAGTATATCCTCACAATCCTACACAAAACTGGAATGTTAGCCCGACTGGAATCCCTCCCACCTTCAAGGTAATTATTGAGGATCAGAATCACAACCCTGTTTGGGATAGCAGTGCTAATTATTCTCCTATGTCAACATTCGGCAGCAATCCCTACACACTTACACTTAATCAAACAGAAAGTGGTCGTTATATAGTTATTCAAGGTCTACAAATAGGCTCGTTGCAACTTGCCCAAGTAGAAGTGTATCAAGACCCCGGCCCCACCATCACCTTAAACGGTAGCCAAACGGTACAAGGTACTTCCGGCCAACCAATAGGCACCTATGACGTTGGCGCTACTGCCACTGATGCTAATGGTAATACTGTCTCTGTTACTCCCACATATACTGATCAAACGGGCACACAAATCGATTCGTCCACACTCCTTCAAAGCGGTCAAAACTATATCATTACATATACTGCGACCGATTCGTATGGCGTTTCTAGTAGTGTTCAGCGATTCGTGCAAGTTGCTGGTGCCCCATCTGTTTCACTATAATTAATTGAAATGGGTTGTGGGCGTAGATTGTTGCAATAGTTAATGTATGTATCAAACTTTTAAAAAAATAATTCCCCTTATCATACTGATACTTATTGTTGTTAGTATATTTTCACCACTTGTGGCACAAGCAGCAAGTGCGGGAAGTATTAGTGCCGGTAGCGCATGCGGAAATACGGGATTAACACATGTGGGTAATGATTTACTGTGTACTTTTTATGAAATAGCCGCCTCAATATCTTATGCAGCTTTGACCATAGCTGCATGGGCAGTTGCTTTAGCAGGTCTTCTCTTTGACACAATCATGAATTACACGGTTGTTCAAATGAAAGCAAATCTGGCTCTTTCGTTTATAAATGAAGGCTGGGCAGATATTCGCGATCTCGGTAATCTTATTTTTATTTTTATAGCTATATATCTTGGTATTCAAGAAATCATCGGCTTTAATGGCGGCAAAGTAAAACGCTTGATGAGAAATCTGATTATTGTTGGTCTGCTTGTTAACTTTAGTTTATTTTTTACCCAACTTCTTATTGACGCATCAAATATCCTGACTATCTCTTTTTATAACATGATATTGCATATTATAGGACCGACGAATACCTCATTTTCTACAGTTTTTGTTAGAGCATTGGGACTTACGAGTATATATGGAGTTCCGATGTTATCAACTTCTTCGATAAGTTCTCTTGCTCATTTGGGACTTTTTCAAATTCTTATCGTTGGTATTGGTGGCTCTGTGTTTTTTATCATAGTTGCAATTACTCTGTTTACAGCTGCTTTGCTCTTTGTAATTCGTTTTGTTCTTTTTATTTTTCTTATGATTCTTTCACCTGTTGCTTTTCTTTTTTCTGTTGTACCTGGTCGCCTTCAAGAAATCTCAAAACAATGGTGGGAAACATTATCTGGTCAACTATTATTTGCTCCGCTATACGTAATCCTCGTTTTTGTGGTTGCAATGTTACTTTATAGCGGCCACATCACAGCCTCCAATCTCGCAAGTGCTTTTACAGGACAACTATCGCCCCAACTTACCGGCGCTAACGCTACACTCAACAGCATCACCACTCCACCCACTACCGCAACTTTTGGAGCATGTGCCTCTAATAGCAATAGCTGTAGCGCTTTTGATCAAATCTTCTTTTTTATTCTCATAATAGCTCTTATGAACGCCGCGTTATTAATAGCTGTTAAATATGCTTCTCAAGGTGCATCGATCGCCGGCAAAGCCGCCGGTTGGGCTAGTGGCGCCGTCAATGGCTCATTTAAGTTTGGAGGGACGCTAGTAGGACGAGGTGCAACTTTTGCCGGAGGGCTAGCAGGACGAGGTGCGGCTAGTGTTACGGGTCGTGCTGGTAGACGTGTTATTGGCGGAACAGCAGCCAAATTACTTAGCGATGAAAGTGTAGCCGGTCAAAAACTACGGGACCTTAGACAATCAAAACTTGGTATTGTGCGAGGTTTGGCAAAAGTAACCACAGCGGGTATTGAACAAACAAGTAAAGCGAGTTTTGATTTTCGCAATACTCAGACTGTTAAAAAACTGAGCGAAAAAAGTGGTATGAAATTTGGTAAAGGCAGGGGAGAGGGTGGACGAATAAAAGAAATTGAGCGCGGAGCAGAAGAACTCGAGAAAGAATATGCGGCAGGCGGCGGAGCATCGCAAGAATCAGTGATGCGCTTAAGAAATACACGTTTTAATAAACAAAACGCTGGTCGCCAACTTGCTGTCGCGGAAAGAAATGCGCAAGCCTTACGATCAGAAGAGGCTAAAATACGCGCTACCATTGAAAATGAGAATAGAGGCGCTACAGGTGAAGACCGTGAAAAGGTAGAGGCAGAAATAAAAGAACGCATTAAAAAATTCCGAGAAGACGGCTTTGTTGGTAATAAAAAAGTATCAGAAATTCTAAAAGCTAGAAATGACGCTCTTACTAACTATCGAAATGCCGATAAAGAAATGAAGGCCGCACAAAAATCCATCCAGCAAGAAAAAGAGGCGAAACAAATAGCTTTTGCCATCAGACAAAGAGAACGCGCACACAGATTCGGCGGTATGAATCCCACTTCCATTTTAGGGGGTAAATCTGCTGCTTCCTACGATAAGGCCGTGGAGAATATGGCGACTCACAAGAAAACAAAGAAAGATGATGAAAAAATTGATGAGAATAAAGAACAAGCAGAAATTATCGGTGCCGATCTCCAAACCGCTATTGATGCCAACGATAAAGACAGAATCGAAGAAATAACAAAGAATACAAAATTTAAGGTCTTTGAACACATTTCTCCCAATATACTTAATGATAAGACAGTCATTAAAACACTAGCGAAAACAAAGCGCGGTCTACAGTTCTTGAAATCAAGTGCTGCAACTCCTAAACAATATGAAAATATTGAAAAGATACTGAACGAACAAACAAACACACCTTAATAATATGACGTATACACTTACCCAACTTCAAGAAGCGTTTGATGCACTACCTAATGCGGTTAAGGATTATTTAATGCATGAAAAAACATTTGAAATTCTGGACGAAATCATTAATGAATTTGATATACCCGAAGAAAATGAAAAAGATTTCCGTACAATGCTAATTGCGCTTGAAGTTGGCCTTGCCAAGCCCGATGAATTTATTAATTTTCTTAAAGAAGAATTAGAATTTGGCGATGATATTGCCGACACTCTATTTGATGAAGTGTCGGAGAAGATTTTGGATGAAATGTATGAAATATTTGATCAAACAACGAACGGCGAGGAGGTGCCCCATAAAGTACTCGAAGAATTACCAGCACCTGCGAAGCCTCTTGGTGATATTAAAAAATTTGTTGGCATTCCGGCGTATGGTGTAGAAAAACCAGCATCAAGCTACACCTCCGTCTTGCCACGTTCAAATCTTACTCAAAATAAAGTCACGGATACCGCAGCCGCCGATTCATTCATTCAAAAACTGAATGCGCTCAATGCTGTAAAATCTGAAACGGAAAATACGGGTGGCGTTTTTCCACCAACCACCATTCTCCAAGCACCCACAACAACCTCTACCACAATTTCCACAACGATTCCTCAAAAAGAGAGGCCCGCAGTAAATATGACTGATATAAATGCTGAAGTTAATAAAATTCTCGGCAAAAATGATTCAATTGGACTCACAAAATTAAATGGCCCAGTAAACATTCCTCGCCAAGAGATAGACGTTTCGCCTGAACCTACAGAAAAATCGAGCGCTGCGCCATTCTCAAAACCCGCCGTGCCTCCCATATATCCTGCTGGCACGGATCCATATCGCGAACCACCAACGTCGTAGTGCATGCTATACTTATAGTGTGCGTTACCAAGTACCTCAATTCATCGACGTAGAGGACAAAATTTTTGGCCCCTTAACCTGGAAACAATTCCTATATGTTGCTGGTGGTATCGGTGCATCCATTGCGTTATATCTTTTTTTACCACTGTACATTTCTATTATTCCAATAATTCTTATTCTTGCACTGGCTGCAACCTTAGCGTTCTATAAAGTTAATAACCGACCTTTTATTGATGCTCTAGAATCATTTGTTCTCTACCTTATTCATCCAAAACTGTATATATGGCACAAAGAAGAACGCCCATTAAATATACCCAGAGAATCTGAGGAGGTTTCGGTAACTGAATTTATTCCAAAACTTTCTGACAGCAAACTTAAAGATCTCGCTTGGACACTTGATGTTAGGGAAGCTAATAATCCCGTAACCGCCGGAAACAAAACTAATACGTAGTGTATGATAAAATGGTACAATAGGCAGTATGACTACCATTGGTCGTCCAACGCAAGATTTTGTTCCTATAAAAGAAATTCGCGACACCACCGCAATTTTAAAAGATGGTTCTCTTAGGGCCGTACTTTTTGTATCCGCTACTAATTTCGCTCTTAAATCGTCCGATGAGCAACAATCAATACTCTACCAATTTCAAAACCTTCTTAATTCTCTTGATTTTACTATTCAAATTTTCGTAGAATCACGAAAATTAGATATTCGTCCGTATCTCGCTCTGCTAGAAGAGCGATCGAAGCAACAAGTTGATGATTTAATGAAAGTTCAAATTAACGAATACATTGGTTTTATTAAAGATTTTACTGAAACGCACAACATAATGAGTAAAAGTTTTTTTATTGTAGTACCATATTCTGCAACAATTTTAGGTACGGGTTCGGCAAGAAAATTTTTACCATTCGGTAAAAATTCAGCAAAAAATGCGAGCGAGAGGGAGTCTGAAGCGTTTGAGGAACGACGCATTCAACTAGAAGAGCGCGTGGCAGTGGTAGAGCAGGGTTTACAAAGCTGTGGTCTGCGCTCAGTAGAACTCGGTCCAGAAGAAATTACCGAGCTTTTCTATAAATTATTTAATCCTGGCGAAACCGAGAAGCCTATAAAATTAACAAATGTAAAATAGTATATGTTTGGATTTTCGAAAAAAGAAAAAATCGCACCAGCAAACGTCGCCTTACCGGCACAGCTCTATCAAGCTTCCAACTTGGAATTTAAGGATATTTTAGCACCGTCGGCCTTAAAAATAACGCCACGCTCAATTTCACTTGGCGATAAAATGTTGCGAACATTTTTTGTTATTTCTTACCCGCGTTTTTTGTCTGAGGGTTGGTTCGCACCTATTATTGATCTCGATAGGGTGTTTGATATTTCTATTTTTTTTCACCCCATAGATACTGCCACCATTTTGCGTCATTTTCAGAAAAAAGTAGCGGAGGTAGAAAGCCAGATTTCGACCCGCGAAGAAAAAGGGTTGGTTCGCGATCCAATGCTTGATACTGCGTATCAAGATTTAGAAAACCTTCGCGACCAACTTCAGCAGGCCCAAGAAAAACTTTTTGACGTTGGCCTGTATATCTCTGTATACGGCGATAATGAAACAGAGCTTGATAAATTTGAATCGGAAATTAAAACAATTTTAGAATCAAAACTTATTTACGTTAAACCAGCTCTTTTTCAACAAGAGGTTGGGTTTCGCACTATGATACCTCTGGGTAATGACGAACTTGCTGTTAATTCCAAAATAAACTCTTCAACATTATCCAGTGTGTTTCCTTTTATATCTTTTGACCTCACGTCTGATAAGGGGATTTTGTATGGTATTAATCGTCACAATTCATCGCTCGTTTTGTTTGACCGTTTTTCTTTGGAAAACTACAACTCCATCACCTTTGCAAAATCTGGCTCTGGTAAATCGTATGCGACCAAATTGGAAATTTTACGCTCCCTGATGTTTGACACCTCCGTTATTGCCATTGACCCAGAAAACGAGTATGAATATTTGGCAAACGCTACCGGCGGACGTTTTTTTAACATTTCTCTTAATTCAGAGCACCATATCAACCCTTTTGAATTGCCACCGATTTTACCCGATGAATCTCCGGCTGAAATTTTACGCTCCAACATCATTAACCTCGTTGGTCTTTTCCGTTTGATGATGGGCGGCTTAACGCCAGAAGAAGATGCTATTGTGGATCGTGCCATCAGCGAAACGTACGCCCTAAAAGACATCACTCCCGAGAGTAATTTCACCAACATAGAACCGCCACTTCTTTCTGATTTTGAACTCGTACTAGCAGGTATGGAGGGTGGCGCATCACTTGCCCAACGTCTTACCAAATACACCAAAGGAACCTGGGCAGGATTTCTTAATAATCCCTCCAATGTCGATATGAATAAGAAGTTTGTCGTTTTTTCGGTGCGTGACATGGAAGACGAAATGAAACCGATTGCAATGTATATCATTACCCACTACATCTGGAACAGCATTCGCCGCGACATTAAAAAACGCCTCCTGGTTATCGATGAAGCGTGGTGGATGATGCGCTCTGAAGACACTGCCTCATTTTTGATGAGTCTAGTTAAACGTGGTCGTAAATATTATCTTGGCGTGGCAACCATCACCCAGGATGTCGGCGATTTTCTCGGTTCTCCATATGGGGTGCCTATTATTACCAACTCATCGATCCAATTTTTACTCAAACAATCGCCGACTGCTATAGATAAACTACAACAAACGTTCAACCTTACTGACGAAGAAAAATATCTACTCTTGGAATCTGGGGTAGGGGAAGGAATTTTCTTTGCCGGTCTCAAACATGTTGCTCTGAAGGTTATTGCTTCATACACTGAAGATCAAATTATTACTTCTGATCCATCTCAGATTTTTGCCATTAAAAAGAGTAAGACGGAACTAGCGTCCAGCACCAAACCTCAGCCGTCTACTAATACCACATAGTGTATGTCTAGAGGTCATATTGGTATAGAAATGCTTATTCTTATGTTGATGTTTTCTTTTGTGGTAGATATCATTGAATTAATTCTCGATTTTCTTGGTGTTGGTGTTGTGATTAATATTGGTATTGATGTAGCAGTTGGTTATGTATTCTGGCTTTGGTATAAAATACTTGGTGTAAAATTTACTAAAGGACCGCTTATATCATACATATCGGGCTTTATTCTTGATCTCATACCTTTTATTGATTCTTTTGCTTGGACAGTTGAAGTATTGGGGGTTTACTTTACTACCAAAGGCCGGTTTGTAAAAAATAGTGTTATTAAAAAGTGATTCTGGTTTTAAAGAGAGGGATAATATCTTTAATGTGGTAAAATAATCTCATGCGAAAAACCCTCATAGTGGTTATGGGAATATTTTTTCTAGGTCTTCCAGCTCTTCAGGCTTTTGCTCAAACCACCAATTCTAATGTTTTAAACATACCGAGTAACTATTACAACAATCTAACATCATCTGTTGGTCAGGGAGGCATTAGTTTGTCCGTATCGCCTCAATATGCAAGTCCGGGTGAAGTAATTTCTTTTTCTCTACAAGATTTTCAAGACAATTTAAATGCCGCAACCATTGTTTGGATGGTTAATGGCGTAAAAATGAGTAGCGGGGTGGGAGACACGTCGCTACAAATCACCGCCGGTAATGCTGGAAAAACCGAAACTATTAAAGCAGTCGTCACCCTTCAAGATGGGACCGTTATTACAAAAAATGTCTCTGTTACACCGGCGACCGTCGATCTTCTTTGGCAAGCTCATTCTTATACTCCGCCTTTTTACCTTGGTAAAGCCCTTTTCCCTTATCAGGGTAACGTAACCATAACCGCAATGCCTACTTTTGCCCTCTCTCAACCTACAAATGCTATATATTCTTGGAAAATCGATAACCAAGCAATGTCTAACATATCTGGTTTTGGTAAAAACACCATTACGTTAACAGGAAGTATTCTTCTTAAACCAATTAATGTTACCGTTACGGCAACATCTCCAGATGGTAGTCAATCAGCACAAAGTAGTATTTCTTTAGCGGGAACCAATCCTTCTGTTATTCTCTATCAAGAAAGCCCTCTCTATGGCCTCTTACTCAATGAAGCTTTAGGGCAAAATCTTACACTGACCAATCAAACAGGTCTTGATGTTATGCCGTATTTTTTTGATATTAGTACGCCATATACTACCCAAACTTCTTTTTCGTGGACAATGAATAATCAGACCATCTCTGGTCAAACAGGGCAAATTCTTAACGTTGCGCCACCATCCGGCCAAACCGGCAATTCCACCGTATCTGTAACGGTTACTAATGGAACGAAAGCATTTCAAACAGGATCAGCTAGTATTACTATTGGTTTTGGTGGGGGAAATAATGGATGATATTCATGCAAGGTATTTTTACAAAAAAAATAATTTACATACCTGTACTCTGTATAGGCATTTTGTTTTTTCTTCAAAATATATCGCCCCATATTGTAACCGCTACCAGCACACAGCCAACAACACTTACTTCGCAAACGAGCTCCGCAAGCAATCCAGCATCCCAATCGGCAGCGAGTAATATCGATTGTTCATCTCCTAGTAATTCCGGTAATTTTAATTGCTACAAACTTCTTACCCCGCTTCCTAATCCATCAAACCCGACTGGACAAGGATTATCCTCAATCAATGTCAGCAATCCTGTCCCGTACATAATAACCATTGCTGAAATACTAGTCAGCTTGGGTGTTGTACTTGCTGTTTTTTTCATTGTTTATGGCGGTATTATAAAAATGACAGCAGTAGATAATGTAAACCAGCAACAAAAGGGTTTGGCTATTATTAAAAATTCTGTTTTTGGTCTACTGTTACTGGCTTTTTCTTACATTCTCATTGTCACCATTAATCCAAATTTATTAAATAATCCCTTTACCACAATTTCTTCTATCCAAGGAACCGCAACAAATCTTGCTTCTTCAACATCAAAACAAATGCCCTCCAATATTCAAGTAAATTCCTGTGTACCTGGAACAGGATTTTACCTTACATGGAATATGCCTAACGCTACACCACAAACAAAATACAATGTGTATGTATCGCCCGGTTCTAATTACAATAATAAAAGTTCCGGTTTTGAGACATTTAAAAATCAACAAGGAGGGGTAACTGCTGGTACCCCAATCACTTTTGCTGCCCAAATCCCATACACCGCCATTACAACAGATCAAGTATATAGTGTTTGGATGAGTGCTCTCTATACAGATGGAACAGAAGGACCGTCGGCTGGTACAACATTCACCTGCAAACTAGCGCCGCCTAAAAAAGTCGTTGCTAGTTGTAACGCTCAAGATGGCCTTCTTATTATTGGGGACGCAACGGCCGGTGTAAGCGATTACACCGCCCACATTAATACATGCAACAGTGGTAGTAATTATACGAACAACCCTCAAACAACAACTGAGGATTGTAAAATAGACAGCTCAACGGGAACATTTGGATGTCCAGTATTTCAAGCTGTTCCAGGTAACACCTACTGTGTATGGGTTAATGCGATGTCAGTAAATATAGGCCAGTTTCAATATGGCGGGCAAACAATTTCCACCTCTCAGGTAACAAACGCTAACCCCGTCACTTGTCAAACACTTCCCCAAGTAACTAACCTGCAGGCTTCATGTAAACTCCAAGGAAATAATCCCTCTAATTCTTACATAGGGCCAGGTGGACTTACTATTACTTGGAATAATCCAAACCCGAATTTATATAAAAATTTTGACGTATACTTTAATCCTACCAATCAAACCAAAAATACACCGAATTTTAGTAGTACACCGAGTAAACAAGTTATGTGCGATAAAAATTCTTGTGTATATAAAAATAATAATCCATTGAATACCATTTACGGTTTTCACACGTTTTGGGTTAATACAGTAATCAATAACAGTGGAACAAACCAGACAGTGGAAGGGGTTAATAATGGCGCATCGGGTGTTGTCCAGTGTTTACATTAATTAAAATTATATGCTAAAAAAAATATTTATTATTGCAATAATTTTCTTTCTTATTGCGGCAGGAGTTGCGATATACACACTCTTTTTTCATCATGCAACAAACCAAAATCAACAAAACAACTCAAACTCTTCTAGCAACTACCAGCCTTTCCCTCTTAGTAATTCGATCAATAGTCAACCGCCCAATACGCTTAATGGCGCTTCTACCGGCACTTCCACAACACCTATTACTATACAACCATTAACACAATTATATCCATTACCCATTGCAGGCGCAGGTATTTTTGCCACAAAAAAAGATGGTGAATTTGTTAGATTTACCGATCGAGCTACTGGGCATATATATTCAATTTCACTAGCCACATCATCTGCTGTCGTTACAAACGAGCTTTCCGATCAAACAATTCCTCAAATATATCGTTCTCTATGGTTAAATGGTAGCACCACCATCCTACAGTATCTTGATAATAATCAGAGTACTATTAAGACATATAGTGCAACACTCGGAGCATCTAAAGAAGCGAGCACATCAACTCCGACTTTTTCATCAATAACCGGAACTTTTTTACCTGACGACATAGAGGCAATCGCCACAAACCCTACTGGAAATCAAATTTTTTATCTTATAGAAAGTGCATCTGGCGTCATTGGTAAAATAACAAACTATACCACCAACAATAATTCCACCATCTTTTCTTCACCAATAAGCGATTGGAACATTCAATGGCCCACTACATCCACGATAGCTCTTTCAACAAAAGCCTCTAATGGTGTGAACGGATATCTTTATTTTCTCTCTACTAAAGGGACTTTGCAGAGAATATTAGGTGATATTCCCGGTTTGGTTACCAACGTAAACCCCACAGGCACTCTAGTAGCGTACTCCGACGGCAACCCAACCTTGTCCATGTTTGATATAAAATCAAACACTACCATTAACACTGGACTAGCTACTATTGCAAATAAATGCGCATGGTCTCCAACTCAAACAACCATCTTATATTGTGCTGTCCCTAATAGTTTACCTGGTGGAAATTATCCTGACGCATGGTATCAAGGTTTGGTGTCATTCTCTGATAGCATATACAGTATTAACGCAACCACTGGTCAATCAATTCAAATAGGGACCATTAGTCAACAAGCTGGTCAACCAATTGATGCTGAAAATCTTATGGTTTCTCCCAACAACGACTTTTTAATTTTTACCAATAAAATAGATTTATCTCTTTGGGCATTACGACTTCAATAACGCTAGACTGGTTTAGTGTATTTTTGAGCCATACGACGTCGCACAAAAATCTCCTGAAAGGTCATAAAAATGTTAGTGGTAATAAGATATAAAGCTAAAACAGAAGAAATGTACGCGATGGGAAAAATAATAAGGGGGAAAATATACTTCATTTGAACATTCATATTGTAAGCGAGATCGTTTTGGAATGAACGTTCTTTTGATTTTTCCACTTTTGGTAGTGACAGTTGGAGTTGTATAAATTGTGTTATTACTGCCACGATCGCTAATACAATACTGCTACTCGTAAGATTTATTCCTAAAAAACTCATATATACCACCCCTGGGGCAGTAATAAAAGGATAGAGGATTGATAAGGTAACCTTAGGAAGACTGCTACGAAATACCTGATAGAGAGCGATAAGGATGGGTAATTGAATAATGAGAAGGATGATGCTCGCAAAAGGATTAATGCCGCTATTTTTATACACCTGCATGGTTTGTTTTGCTTGCTCTTGTTTATCTTTAATCGTTTCTCGGATTTTTTTTAATTCCGGTTCAACCAACTTCATTTGAAGTTGGGTTTTTATAGCTTGGCGCGATAGGGGAAAGAGTATAATTCTAATAATAAGCGTTAAAACAACCACTGCGAGCCCCGCATTATGAAAAGACAAAAAATTAATGCAAAAAATTAATGCATTATAGAGGGGGATGTAGAAAATAATTGTAAAAATATTACCCATATATACTCTTTTATACTACCACTTTTGTTTTTAGTAAAAGTTTTTGTATCTCCTCTTCAAAAGTGGTTGGAAAGGACCCATGCCAACCCATATGTACTAAAATAATCATTCCTACGTTAGGTGTAATTTTTTTTTCCTCTAAAAAACTCTTAATTTTTGATCGTGCCTGGCGACGTAATTTGTTTCTATACACAGCACTGTGGGCAACCTTTTTTGATACTAAAACGGCTATTTTTGGCCCTTGAGAAATATTTTTAACTATTACCACAGAAAAATGGGGGGAACTACTAACGCGCCCTTTTGACAAAATATCTTGTAATAACGAACTGGAAATTCTTTGCGATCGAGAAAACACAGTGTATTTATACCGCTAAACGTCTTCGCCCCTTAGCCCGGCGACGTTTAATAGTATTACGTCCAAAACGGGTTTTTTGACGAACTAAAAAACCATGTGTTTTATTTCGTTTTGTTTTTTTAGGTTGATATGTTGTAGACATGCGAGTAGGTTAGCATGATATCCACAATTTATCAACATACTTACACACCATTTACAAGTTCCCGTTGTCTTTTGCAGAGATATAATTAGAGAAATTTTATTTTTATTTTAATTACCCTTTATTTTTATCTCATATGCCGATCGACTTAAAAAAGCTCTGGGATTCAGCATTAGTTGAGGTTGAATTAACTGTTTCAAAAGCTAATTTTTCAATGTGGTTTAAAGAAACCTATATTTTAAAAATTGAAGACGGTGTTGTTTATTTAAGCGTGCCAAATATATTTGTTAAAGATTGGTTACTTAATAAATTCCATAAATTTTTAATTAAATGTTTACGTAACACTATTGAGGTACGAAATATTGAATATATTATTACTAAAAATAGCGATACCAAACACACTAAAGAGCAAACTAAAGCGGTTTATTTTAACCCAACAAGTGAATTACCCTTGGCTGATTATTACATTAACAAAGATGATAATTTAAACCCACGTTATACTTTTGAGAGTTTTGTTATCGGACCTTTTAATGAACTTGCGCACACAGCAGCTGTGGTTGTTTCAAAAAAACCTGGGATTTCCTATAATCCTTTATTTGTATATGGCGATACTGGGCGTGGTAAAACACACCTCATTCAAGCTGTTGGAAATTACATAAAAACAAATTCCACAAAGAAAGTGTATTACATCACTTCAGAAAAATTTGCTATTGATTATATTAATGCGGTTCAACAAGAACGCGCAAACACATTCAAAGAAAAATACAGGGCATACGATGTCATTATTATGGATGATGTTCAGTTTCTTTCTGGCAAAGAAAAGAGTCAGGAAGAACTTTTCCATCTTTTTAACAGTTTTTATGATGATAATAAACAAATTATCTTTTCTTCAGATAAACACCCTAATTTTATACAAAACTTAGAAAACCGCTTAAAATCAAGATTTTCTGCAGGTATGGTTGTTGATATTCCTCACCCAGACATAGAATCTCGTGTTGCTATTCTCCAACAAAAAGCTCAGCAACAAAACTTTACCGTTCCCAATGAAGTTGTTGATTTTATAGCCTCTAGCGTTGATGGAAATATTCGAGAACTAGAGGGGATTCTTAATGCGGTTATTATGCAAACAAAACACCGTGGTCGTGATCTTAGTATTAATGAAATAAAAAACATAACCAAAAACAGTATTAAACCTGAACGTAAAGTATCATCAAAAGATATTGTTAAAACAATTGCTGATTTTTATAATATAAAAGAATCAATGATTTACGAAAAGAGTAGAAGAAAGGAGGTGGTGAAACCCCGTCAAGTTATTATGTATATCCTTAGAGAAGAATTTGATGAATCATATCCATCTATTGGTCAAAAACTAGGGGGAAGGGATCACACAACAGTAATTCATTCATGTGAAAAAATTAAAAATGAATTAAAAACAGATCATTTTCTAATGGAAGAATTGAAACAAATTAAATCTATGATTTAATTTGTTAATAAAACTGTGGAAAATTACATTATTAGTTGTGTTTATTAAAACAATTTAGGTGTATAAAAAAGTATAGTGTATTTGCAAAAAAAATATTTGTTGATAATGTTGGTATATTGGGGAAAAAATAAAAGTAAAAATACACTAGGAAATAAGGATTTTATAAAGAAATCACCATATCCACACCACTAATAGTAATAATAAGTATTTATATATAATAAATGAAAATAGAGTGTGTAAAAGATAAATTAGTCGATGTAATAAACCGAGCAGAAAAAATTACTGGGAAAAATAGTACGTTACCAATTTTAAGTGGTATTTTTCTGGAAGCTAAAAACAATGAGCTTATTGTTAAATCTACTAATCTTGATTTGGGTCTAGAAATAAAAATTTCTGTAAAAATAGAGCAACCTGGAATTGTGGTGGTTCCTGGATCTATTCTAAATTCTTTTATTACTAATCTACCACAAACAAAAAATATTGTTTTAGAAACAACTGAAGAGACTATTAAAGTAGTAACCCCTCATATTTCAACAGTAATTAAAACATTAAATCCAGATGATTTTCCAACAATTCCTGTTCTTACTCAACAAGATAGTAAAATATTTTCAATTCACTCTAATGATTTTGTTTATGGTTTAAAATCAGTTTGGTATAGTTCCGCTGTTTCGAGTATAAAACCAGAGCTTTCTAGTGTGTATATCCATTCTGAAAACGGATCTCTTGTTTTTACAGCAACCGATTCCTTTCGTTTGGCTGAGAAAAAAATACACCTCAAAAAAACAATAGAAATACCCACTCTCCTTATCCCAATCAGAAATATCCCTGAGATTATTAGGATTTTAGAGCAAATTAAAGGTGAAATAAAAATTATTGTTAATAAAAACCAAATCGCTTTTGAAGATGCGAATGGTTTATATTTAACCTCTCGTATTATTGATGGAACATTTCCTGATTATAAGCAAATTATTCCCAAAGAGGCCAAAACCACAGTAACTCTTCTTAAGCAAGATTTTATTAGTAGTTTAAAAACAACCACTATTTTTTCTGATAAGTTTAATAAATTATCTTTTTCTATTTATCCCGGAAAGAAGAAATTTATTATAACCGCACAAAATCCAGATGTTGGAGAAAGTTCTAATACTCTTGAGGCTGTTTGTGAGGGGGAAGATTTAAATATTAATTTTAATCATAAATATATCTCCGATTCTCTCAGTTCTATTGATGCGGACAGTATTTCTTTAGAGTTTAATGGTTTAAGTAGACCACTTGTGATACGTGGTATTAATGACCATTCTTTTTTGTATCTTGTGATGCCTATAAATAAATAGTTTCTATGCAACTTGGAGATACTTTCTTTTTAAAATTTAGAAAAATTTTATCCGTAAACTTTGATCTTAAGAAAAAATTTATTGATATTTGTGTTATGACATATCATATACCCATTACTGAAGAGGAAATACTTATAAAAGACGCTGTTGTTAAAATACAAGCAAATCAAAACATAAAAAATAAAATATTTATCGCGAAACAAAACATTTTAAACGATCTCAAAAAACAAAATGTTTCTATAAAAGACATTCGTTTTTAGTTTGATATATATACAGGTAGAGATGTGCTAGCGGTGTTATCGTACATATCGACAACATCAACACTGATTGTGCCAAGGAGAGGGGTACTAGAACTTGTTGATGAACTTATAGTTGAAGAACTGATTTGGGGGGTAAATCTGAAAGAGAATGGGGGGGTTGTTTGGGTGTCTATTAAATTACCGTTGAAATAAAGATCGGCTTGGGTTATAGGAAAGACACTATGATAATTGAGAGTTATTTTTGTTGATTGGCCAGCAGTAAGTGTTGAATTTGGCTGGGGAGAGGTAATGGAAATTGTTGGTATTGTGGCGGCGGTGTGAAAGGTGTCTGTTTGGGTGGGAGGGGTTGCTGGGCCTATATTGAGTTGATTCATGTGGGTAGATACCCATTGTTGAACTGCTGGTTCCCATAGGTTGTATTGTGGGTCTAATGCTGGGTTTGTGGGAGGAGGACCAGTAGGGTCGCTAGGGTTAACCCAATAGAGAATATTGTGGATATTTGGTATAGAAACTTCTTTACGATCCATTGCTGGTGTATAGCTTGTGGCTAGTTGACCAGATGTTTTGTTAATAAAATAAGTTTGATTACCTTGCCAGAATCCACGAAGGATAGGTTTAAGATTGGGGTTTATTGGATTAGGTTGTTGAAAATTAACTTGTGGAAGTTGATCCAATACTACATTCATAAAAGCGCGCCACATCGGTGCGGCAATTAATCCTGATATTTGGTGCATAGGTGTGTTGTTGTTGTTACCAGCCCAAACACCAACGACAATTTGGGGAGTATAACCAATAGTCCATGTATCGCGATCGTCGTTTGTTGTCCCTGTTTTTAGAGCAACGTCTCTGTTAGGAAAATCAGTCGCTGATCCTGGGCCATTGAGTGGCATACGAGCGTTGTTGTCACTCAGAACATTATTTAATTCTAAGGTTGGTTGAAGGGGTAATACTTGTTGTGGGTCTGGTTGGTATTGTTCTAAAACGTGGCCATATTTATCCTCAATTTTTAAAATACCTGTGTAAGGATTTCTAATACCATTATCAGCAAAAACACCGTATGCACTAGTCATTTGTAAGAGTGTTACTTCACCGCCACCTAAAACAAGCGTCAAACCGTATTTATCTGCACCTGAAAGAGTGGATATACCCATATTTTGTGCTGTTTGTAGAGATTTATCTAACCCTGCTAAGTAGAGCACTTTAACGGATGGAACATTTCTAGATTGGGCTAAAGCGTCACGAAAAGAAATTGGTCCCAAAAACTTATTATCGTAATTTACTGGAGAATAACAAGGTGCAGCATTTGTACTTGTGGAAGAAAGTGGTATACCTTGCCAAGTACAAGAGGTTGAGAACTGAGTTGGCACATCAAACACCACCGTATTGGGCGTATACCCCTCCTCAAACGCTGTTTCATAGACAAATGGCTTGAAGGTCGAACCTGGTTGGCGTAGAGCTGTGGTTACGTTATATTGGCCGTCAATGTTTTTACTAAAATAATTACGTGATCCGACCATAACTAAAATTTGACCAGTAGTAGGATCAATCGCGACCATGCCAGCGTTTGTGGCATCAAATTTCTTAACGTTTTCTAGTGCATATTGGTGTACAATTTGTTGAGCTTGTTTTTGGAGATTGTAATCAAGTGTTGTTGTGACTTGTAATCCGTCATTGTTAACAACATCTTGGCCATATTTTTGAATAAGATAGTTTTTTATAAACATAACAAAAGCTGGCGCTTTGATCCCTTGGTTTTGTTGGGGTTGAAACACCACCTGTTCGTTTACTGCTTGAGTATATTGAGCTTGTGTAATATAGCCATATTGCAGCATTTTTTGAAGAACGAGATTTTTACGAGCATCTAAAGCCGCTCTATTTTGTCCATAGGGAGAATAATACGTTGGTGCTTGGGGAAGTGCGGCTATATAAGCAGCCTGAGCCAAATCAACATTTGCCGATGAAGTAGCAAAATATGTTTGCGCCGCTTCTTCAACGCCATATAAATTTCCACCGTATGGGGAGCTGTTAAGATATAGATTAAGAATATTGTCTTTACTTGTACTGAAATTTAATTTAACTGCCAAAATAGCCTCCTCAATTTTCCGTATAAGACTTTTATTGTCAGTGAGAAGAGTATTTTTTACTACTTGTTGAGTTATGGTAGAACCTCCTTCTTTAAAACTTCCAGTTAGTATATCTACATACATTGCTCGCAAAATAGCCATTGGCTCCACACCGTAATCGTTGTAAAAATTAGGATCTTCAATCGCGACCGTTGCTTCTTTTAAGTATGGAGAAATTTGATCAAATGCGACTACTTGTTGTTTACTGTTTTGATTAAGATCATATAAAAGAACACCATTACGATCGTAGATTTTTGTGGAGCTGGCCAATGCTCGTTGGGGAATGGTGGAAATACTTGGGAGTTTGAGAGAAGCGACCCACAAAACAAATACGCCGGCACAGATAAAAAAAAGAGCGCCCACAATACCCAATATTCGCCACAAAAGACGGCGTTTTTCACTAGCAAACCGCATATACTTCATCATATACATAGTATCATAAATTCTTTCTATATAATACGAAAATATGGTAAAGTTTGGTCATGATTTGGAAAAAAAATACATCCATTGATACTGATAAGGAAAAAATTGAGGAGGCTATTTCACGATCGATTGACACTATTTATCCCTCGCGTGATGCACTTCGAGAGCTATTGTTGTCTGGTAAACAAATTTCTGTATATGTCGGTATTGATCCAACTGCCGACTATGTGCATCTTGGCCACTCCACTAACTATCTTATTCTCGAAAGACTCCATAAGCTTGGGCATAAAATTATTGTTCTTGTAGGTGATTTTACTGCGATGATTGGAGATCCAAGCGACAAAACGTCCGCGCGAATCCCTCTTACTGAAAAGGATGTACAAAAAAATCTAACATCGTTTAAACAACAAATTGGGAAGATTCTTGATTTCAAAAACAAACAAAACCCTATAGAGTTTAGGTTTAACAGTGAATGGCTTGCCAAACTCAGTCTTAAAAAAATTATTGAGCTTAGTTCAAACTTTACTGTGCAACATATGCTCGAAAGAGATATGTTTGAAAAAAGAATGCAGGAAAAAAAACCACTTTTTGTTCACGAGTTTTTTTATCCACTCTTGCAAGGCTACGATTCTGTGGCGCTTGCTGTCGATATGGAAATTGGTGGCACCGACCAAACTTTTAACATGCTCGCGGGGAGGACACTCGTTAAGCGCTACCTTAATCGAGATAAGTTTGTCATGACCACTACTCTTTTGGAAAATCCTGTCACAGGAGAAAAACTTATGAGTAAAAGTTTGGGCACCGGTATTGGTCTTAATGAATCAGCGGAAAATATGTTTGGTAAAATAATGGCTTTAGCTGATGAGGGAATAGAACAGATGTTTACTGACTGTACACGTTTATCACGAATACAAATTGCAGAAAAAAAAGACCGGCTCATGGCGGGAGAAAATCCTAAAAATCTTAAAATAGAACTTGCTCATGAAATTGTTGGTATGTACCACGGTGTGCAAGCTGCTGATCGGGCTCAAAAAAATTTTCAAGAGGTTTTTTCCGCTGGCGGTGTTCCTGAAAACATACTAACGATTTCAGCTGATAGTACCAAGTTACTCGGTGATGTTTTTGTAGATGAAGGCAGCGTATCTTCTAAAACGCAGTGGCGTCGTCTTGTTGAAGAGGGGGCAGTTGTAAATATAGAAACAAAAGAAAAAATACTTGATCCATTCACTAGAGCGCATCATGGTACATATCGAATCGGAAAAAAAACCTTCATTCGGATTGAATAAAGGTTTTTTAATTTTTTATAAGCTTTCGTCAAGATTGTCCATGTCGAAGGTGTGCCACCCTTGTTCTTCGTCGTCAAAATCGTCTTCCTCAGTATCTTCTTCATCACTGTCTTCATTGTGAGGGTGGGGTAATTCATCATCTACCTCTTCTTCGTTTGTGGAGTTGTTGTGATCATTGTGGTGTCCAGGATCGCGAAAACCAATATCGTTATCATTTTCATCCTCGTTTAGATGGTTATTTTTCTTTTTATCACTCATAGAATCACTATAAAATTATCATTGATAATTGGCTCATTTGTATCAAAAGCTTAGAAATTTTGCAATTCAATTATATGCGAGCTGTGGAAAAACGTTCTCGAGCAAAAAAAGTAATACCTATAGCTATAGCATCATATTCATCGTCGTATTGTGGTTTTTTAGATATTCGTACAAGTTTATGTACCAATTGGGCCACCTGTTTTTTATCACTCGCTCCGTAGCCTGTGACCGCAGTTTTTATTTGTACTGGTGGATACTCGAAAATAGGTAGTCCGCGATTGTGTGCTAAAGCCAAAATTACTCCTCGAACCTCAGCGACAGCTAGAGCAGTCTTTCGGTTTTTACTAAAAAAGAGTGTTTCCGTGGCTACGCTATCAGGAGAAAATTCATTCAAAAGTTTTTCTATTTCTTTTTGTATTGCCCCTAGTCGCGCCGGATGAGAAATTTTTTTTGATGTTTGAAAACAATCAGAATAAAGGACTATTTCAGGTCGACCACTTTCCATGATGGCGATGCCGAGACGATCATATCCTGGATCGATGGCAAATATCCTCATTATTCAGCGTTGGTAAATACTTCCTGGACTTCGTCGTTGCTCTCTAATTCATCTATAAGCTGACTGAGTTTTTCTCCGTCCTCTTCGTTTATAGCTACTGGAGTTTGAGCAGTCCAGCCGTCGGCATTTTTAGAAAAAGCCCACGTTGCCGACCCTGGGGCGGCTAAAGCTAACCCGTGTTTTGCAAGAATAGCTTTAATTTCTTGAGCGGCTTTATTGCGATTACTAGTTAATGCTTCAATAACAAGCGCCGAACCACCCGGGCCATATGATTCGTATGTTATGGTTTCCATAGCAGCACCCTCGGACGATTTTTTTATAGCACGTTCTATTGTGTCATTAGGCATATTTGCTTCACGAGCTTTACGAATGGCCGTTTCCAAACCAGGTGAGAGAGGAGAACCTTTGGTTATAGTGTTGATGCCTGATTTTTTTGCTTCAACTGTAATGGCGCGCACCAGTTTTCCAAACAGTTTACTCTTAGCCGCATCTTCAGCGCCTTTCTGTCGCTTTATTTTTGACCATTTATTGTGTCCAGACATGTTCTTATAATCCTAAATTATTTTGTGGTTTTTTCAAGTTGAGATGATGATAAGCATTTTCGGTTGCTGTGCGACCGCGCGGCGTGCGTTCTATCATGCCAATTTGCAGCAAGTATGGCTCATTAAATTCTTCTATAGTTGCTTCTTCTTCTGAAAGTGAAGTTGCAATGGTTTCTAATCCAACTGGTCCACCGTTATATTTTTTTATAATGGTCTCTAAAACAGAACGATCGGAAGGGTTGAGGCCTATAGCATCAATACCTAGTAAAGTGAGTGCTTTTGCTACGGTATCAGCATCAACTTCGCGTCGCTCTACTTGCGCGTAATCCCGAACGCGTTTTAAGAGGTGGTTGGCGGTGCGAGGAGTAAAACGACTTCGTTCGGCAATGGCAAATGCCGCATCGTTTTCCAAGGCTATTCCTAGTGTGGTTGCCGAACGACGTACTATCTCTGTCAGCTCATCTGTAGAGTAAAATTCTAATCGAAATACACCCCCAGAAAACCGGGAGCGAAGTGGTGAAGAGAGAAGGGCAATACGGGTGGTGGCACCAATGAGTGTGAAGGGTGCTAGGGGTAATTGTACAGTTCGTGCTGATGGCCCCTTACCAATAAGAATATCTAATGAGCCGGATTCCATTGCTGGATATAAAACCTCCTCAACGGTTTTATTTAAGCGGTGTATTTCATCAATAAAAAGAATATCGCCAGCGCTAAGATTAGTAAGAATTGAGGCAAGATCAGCGACCTTCTCAATTGCTGGTCCTGATGTCACTTTAATTTGGGCTGAAAGTTCTTTGGCGATTAGGTATGCTAAGGTTGTTTTGCCTAAACCAGGTGGCCCGTAAAAAAGAATGTGTTCTGGAACATGACCTCGCTCCACAGCGGCCTGCAGTAATATTTTTAAATTTTCTTTTGTTGTTTTTTGACCAATATAATCATCCCACTGACTTGGTCGTAGAGTAGCATCCAAAAAAGCAGTATTTTCTACTGTTTCCTCGGCAGCTTTTTGCTCAGTGGTGGGGGGTGTTGACATAAAAATTATTTTGTGCTAGGATTGTATCTAGTTCCAACACAAAAGAACATTTATAGGATTTCCATCGTACTAGTAATATTCTGTAGTGTCTCGCTTCCACTTCGGGAATCTCTAGACAAAGGCCTCTTTGGGGCTTCAGGGTGTTTTCGCGAGGGGGTGCTGGTTAACGCCTTTAGGCGTTTTACTGTCGCTTTCCTTAGGAATTCACTTCACTTTTAGCGTGCGTGTTAAAAGTCTTGTCTAGAGATTCGTGCAGTGGATTCGTCGGAAAACACTGTCGAATCTCTTACTATCTATCGTACTCTTTTCTTAAATGGTGGCAATATGTTTTTTTGTTAGGGGAGAGTTTGTTGGTGGTGTCAAGCAAGTCAAGTGTTTACTGGCTAATTTTATAACCAAGCCAGATACCAAAAATACCACCGATAGTACTAAATATAATAGAAGAAAACATACCACCACCCCACAAAAATGGCAGGAATCCCCCAATAGTTGAAAAAACCATAAGTCCCAGCCAAATAAAAGATTTTGTACTCATATATTATTTATTTTTTATTTACCACTCCTCTTCTAAATCAATAACTCGCTCGACTTCTTCTAACGACGTTATTCCATTTAATATTTTTTTAACACCATCCTGACGCATCGTGAGAATATTTTGTCCGATGGCCGCTTGGGAAATTTCTCGATCGCTAGGGTTCTGATTAATTGCTTTTTCTACTGCCTCACTGCGAACAATAGCCTCGTATATACCAATACGACCCTCGTAGCCAGTATTGTTGCACGCATCACAACCGACTGGCTCAAAAACTGAATCGGGAATAGTAGGCTTATCTGTTAAGTCGGTAATGGAATCTATAATTTTTTCTACAAGTTCTTTCGTTTTTCCTTCAAGCGGAACAGATTTTTTACACACTGGACACAATTTACGCACGAGGCGTTGGGCCATAGCCACTGACAAGGCCGAGGTAATTATTTTAGGATTTACTTTTAAGTCGATAAGTCGTGGAAAAGTGCCAGCGGCGGAATTGGTGTGTAATGTTGAAAATACAAGGTGGCCGGTGAGCGCAGCATTAACAGCAATGGTTGCTGTTTCTTGATCGCGAATTTCACCAACCATAATAACATCGGGATCCTGGCGCAATGCTGAACGTAGGCCCTCCAAAAATGTGTAGCCTTTTTCTTCATCGGTTTGTGTTTGCACAATACCGGGCAGGTGGTATTCCACCGGGTCTTCAATAGTGATGATTTTAATGTCGGGTGTAAATACTTTTTTTAAAAAAGCATACAATGTTGTAGTTTTTCCAGAGCCAGTTGGGCCAGTGGTTAAAATCATACCTTCTGGTTTAGCAATCTCTTTTTCTAAAAGCTTTAAAAGCTTGGGAGGAATTCCTAATTCTTCAAGTGGTACGGAAATAGAGTTGGGATTAAGAACGCGCATGACAATAGACTCGGCGTAGTTGGAAGGCAAAATGGATGAACGAATTTCAATTTCTGAATTGGTCACAATAATACTAAAACGCCCATCTTGGGCTGTGGTGACATTTAATTTCATTCCTGAAAGCAATTTAATGCGAGACAAAAGGAGTTGATATACTTTTGTGGTGATGTCTGTCACAACAACTAGTACACCATCGAGGCGGTAGCGAATGGTAACTGTTGTTTCTCCAGGTTCAATATGAATATCGGAAGCGCTGAGTGCTAGTGCACCAGAAAGGATAATTTCCAGTAAGCTTGAAATACGATACCCCTTGGTTTCTGCTAGAAGCTTACTAATAAGCTCGCGCACGTTTTCTATGTGGGTGATGCTGGTGATAAGATCATTTATTTTTTCATTAGAGATATCAATAGCACCGCCATGAGTTTGCGTGGAGTATGAGAGATCGTCGTAACGTTTCCATACTCGTTGTAAGCTTTCCATAGAAGCCATATAGGGCATAACAACATACCCTTTACTTTCTAGTGATTGCAGAAGAGTTTGAGTTTTAGGATTTTCAGGGCTGAGTATGGCAATTTTTAATTTTCTATCAAGCATATCAAATGCTGCAACATTTGCTGCGTGAGCATCTTCTTTGTTAATTACACGAAGAGCGTCAATATTGATAGAAGCGACAGTCAGATCGACATAATCTAAACCATAGCGGCCAGCCATTGTTTGTGCGAGATTTTCTTCTTCTTTTTGTCGAAGTTCTAGAAGTTTTTCTCGCTGCTTTTCATCATCAAAAACAACCATCACCCCATTATACCAGATGAAAATGAATGGGTTTTTTGTGATATGCTTTCTTTGTGATCGATTTTATAAAACGGGAAATGCGAAGTCTTGATGATGTAAAGCTTGCGGCTGCTGATTTTTTAAAAATACTCGAATCTAAGAAAAGCACCACAGCGACAGTCGTTGGTCTTGAGGGTGAGCTTGGTGCAGGCAAGACCACCTTTACCCAAGCGCTTGCTCAGGTGTTGGGTATACGTCAATCTCTCACGAGCCCTACTTTTGTCATTGAAAAAAATTACGAAATTCCTCATACAAAGAGTCATTTTAAACATCTCGTGCACATCGATGCCTATCGTCTAGAATCACCACACGAACTAACCAGGCTCGGTTTCTCTGAAATACTTACCGATCCCGCTAATCTTGTACTTATAGAATGGCCAGAACGTATTGGTAACCTTATGCCCTCCTCGGCTCTTCGTCTCCATTTTACCCACATTACCCCAACTATCCGCCTACTTACCCGAATCTAGCTCCGAGGTTCTTTTGAGAAAAATAAGGTTTAGATAAAAGAATGATTGTGCGGTAGACTGATAGCTATGAAGCAGGTAAAAAAACGGCTTGTACTATTAGATTCGCATGCCATTATTCATCGGGCGTACCATGCTTTGCCTGATTTTGCTTCATCAAAAGGGGAGCCGACAGGTGCGCTGTATGGTTTGGTGGCAATGCTTCTAAAAATTGTTGAAGATCTGGCGCCGGATTACATAGTTGCTTGTTACGATCTGCCTCAGGCAACGTATCGCCACGAAATTTACAAAGACTATAAAGCTGGACGAGCCAAAATTGACAATGAATTAGCCACGCAGATAAATCGTTCGCGTGATGTGTTTAAGGCTTTTTCCATACCAATATACGATAAAGCCGGTTTTGAAGCGGATGATATTCTTGGCACCATCTGCGAACAATTAAAGAATAATCAAAACGTGGATATCATTATTGCCTCGGGCGATATGGACACGTTGCAATTGGTCGATGGCGACCATGTGCGTGTCTACACGTTACGCAAGGGTATTAAAGACACGGTTACATACAACGAAAAAGCGGTGCAGGAGCGCTTCGGTTTTGGGCCCACATTATTGCCCGATTACAAAGGTCTTTGTGGTGATCAGTCCGATAATATTATTGGTATTAAGGGTATTGGTGAAAAAACAGCCACTACGCTCATTCAGAAATTTGGTGCCATTGAAGAAATGTACAAAGTGCTTAAAAAAGCACTAGTTAAGAAGAATTTTTCTGTGTTTGAAAAGGCGGGTTTGAGTGCACGAGTTATTGCTTTGTTACAAAATGGCGAAGAAGAAGCCCTTTTTTCCAAGATTTTGGCGACTATTCGTCGCGATGCGCCCATTGGCTTCGTTGTGCCAGAGAAGTTGTGGCGTGAGGCTCTTGATCTTGGAGCTGTTGATGCACTCTGTGCTGAGTTGGAGTTTCGAACCTTGCCGGCGCGCGTGCGGACAGTGCTCGGTCTGAGAACTGCGCCGATTGAAAACAAAAATGAAAAGGTTCCCGTGGAGAGTGTCGATCCTGCAGTGGTACAAGAAACGGCAGTGGCGCTGTGGCTTGTTGATTCCAATATCACTAATCCGGAACTTGCTGATATACTGCGCTTTGCAAAAACCACAACGTTTACTACTGCTCGTGAAATAATTTTTGCCGAACTTAAAAAGCGCGCATTGGAAACAATATGGAACGATATTGAGCGCCCGCTCATTCCTATTGTTGCGGCTATGCGTCGACGGGGCATTGCCATCGACAGTGCATATTTAAAAAAATTAAGTATCGAATACCATGTTGAGTTAGAAAAGTTGCGCGCGGAAATTCTAAAAATGGCACACGCTGCCGATCCAACGATTGGCGAGCTAAATCTTAATTCGCCGCGCCAACTCGGTGAACTACTTTTTGTAAAAATGGGGTTACGGGTTAAAAATCAAAAGAAAACCGACAGTGGCGCGCTCTCGACTCGCGAATCAGAACTTGCAAAGCTTCGCGAGTCGCATCCCATTATCGGTCTTATTTTAGAATATCGCGAGTTTCAGAAACTCCTCTCAACGTACATAGACACCATCCCTCATGTACTCGGTACTGATGGACGTTTGCATACCACATTTGTGCAGACGGGTACCACTACTGGTCGGATGAGTTCACAAGATCCGAATCTGCAAAACATTCCTATTAAAACTGAGCTCGGCCGACGTATTCGAACGGCGTTTATTGCCGCTCCCAATAATACGCTTGTTAGTTTTGATTACTCACAAATAGAATTACGTGTCGCCGCTATTGTCTCTGGTGATGAGCGGCTCATTAATATATTTAAAAGTGGCCGCGATGTGCACGCTGAGGTTGCCGCACAAGTATTTCGGGTGCCTGTTGAAAAAGTTGACCATGAGATGCGCCGTAAAGCTAAGGTTATCAACTTCGGCATTCTTTATGGCATGGGTATTAATGCTTTGCGTGCTCAACTTGGTGGTACACGTGCCGAGGCCCAAGGTTTTTATAGCGAATACTTCGCCACTTTCACAGGTTTGGCCGGCTACCTTGATCGCAGTAAAGCCGATGCTATGCGGCGCGGCTACACCGAGACCCTTTTTGGCCGACGGCGTTACATCGAAGGCCTTCGTTCTAAGATACCCTATGTCAAAGCGGCAGCTGAGCGAATGGCTATTAATGCGCCTATTCAAGGTACACAGGCTGATATGATAAAGCTTGCTATGGTACAGATTGATGCATATATACGTGAGCAAAATCTTAGCGACAAGGTTTCGTTATTGCTGCAAGTCCACGATGAACTTATTTTTGAAATGCCCGAGGCGCTTGTTGCTGTTGTTGCTCCGCACATTAAAAATATCATGCAAACCATTTTGCCGCGCGAAAAATCGGCGGGCGTGCCCATTCTCGCCCACGGTCACGTCGGTTCCAATTGGGGTGATCTTAAAGAGCTTTCGCTATGATATATCTTATCTATGGTTCGGACACTCTGAAAGCGAGAACAAAAGCTCGACAGCTCGCAGATTCTCTTATTGCTAAAAAACCCGATGTCTCGTTTAGTCGTTACAGTGTTGATAATTTTCAAGCGGTTCAACTTGAAGAACTTATCAGCGGCCAAGGTCTTTTTGTGGCGCGCCGCATTATCGTACTGGATACACTTTTTACTAACGCGCAGTATAAGGAGCTTGTCGTACATAACCTAGAAGCTCTCGCTCTTTCGCAGAACATTTTTATTATTTTGGAGGGGAAAATTCTTAAACCAGAATTAAAAATGTTTGAGAAATATGCCGAGAAAATTGAAGAACACGAACGCCTTGATAAAAGTTCCCCAAAAAACATGCCGTCTTTTGCACTTGCCGACGCGCTCGGCAGTCGCGATAAAAAAACACTGTGGGCTCTGTACGCCAAAGAGCTCGCCCATGGTGCGGTGCCCGAAGAACTACACGGTCTTTTGTTTTGGCAAATTAAAACAATGATACTTGCTGCCACGAGTACGTCTTCCACCGAAGCCAATCTCAAACCTTTTGTGTACACTAAAGCCAAAAATTTTTCTCGAAACTTTTCTGCCACTGAGCTTCAAACGCTCTCGCGGCAAATGCTTACTATTTATCACGATGCCCACCGTGGTCTCGGTGATCTCGGTCTACTTTTGGAAAAAATGATTTTAGAACTCTAGATCATGCCACCATAATATCTTGCATTTATCTTTTAGTAGTTTATAGTTCTGCGAGAGTGTAATTTCGTTTTATACAAGAAGGAGTCTTTGTATGAGTCAATATGACACAAGAATCCCATGTCCTCAATGTGGAAGAGGAACAATTTTGAGAATTACTAATATTGCGAAAAAGAAAAGCAATATACTACGTCTCGTTATGTGTTCGCTGACATTATCGCTCAATAGGCGTTTTGTTAGGTTACATGTGCTCAGATGCAGTGCTTGTCAAAGAGAGTTTTCTGAACTTCCACCTCCAAACCGCTGTTGAAGAAACAGTGGTTTTTTGTAAAAAACTATAATCTATAAAAAAAGTAACAAGGATTAGTTGCTTTAGTACAGAATAAGTAGTTGTGCCCCCAGCAGGAATCGAACCCGCATCCCAAGCTTCGGAGGCCTGTACTCTATCCATTGAGCTATGAGGGCGGCTGAATGCGTTTTGATTATAGGTGTTTTTCTGCTAAAGTAAACTAACGAACTAAAAATAAAATCACATGTCGAAATCGCAAACTAAAGAGCGGCCGCAAGTCTATGAAGAAATGAAGGGTAAGACAGGGTTGGTCATCAAGTATGTGGTGCATGAAAATGACGAGGTGGCCGTACAGGTCTTGAATGAGAGCGGTGCGCTCGTTGCGGAAACTTCTTTTTCTCAGTTGCGCATTGATGAGGCGCACATTCTATACATGGAAGTGACAGAGTTGTTGCGCTCGCGAGTGGCGTTTAAACAGGATCGTGCCACTATCCAGCGTGCCGCGGAAAAATTACTGGCGATCTATCGTGGCGAACACGTATCGCTCGACGATGTGTTGCCCCCGACTATTGCCCGTGCACCTTCAGGCGAATTTATCGCTAATCCAGGAAAAAAAATTGAAATTGATGTGGATGGTGAACAGTATCAGCGTTTGCCGGTGCGCACGCGTACCATTACCACACAAGACACCGATCTCTTGCCAATTTTAGAAGAATATGTGAAGCCGTATCTGCAACCAGGTGATACGGTGTATATTAGCGAAAAAGCACTGACCATTACGCAAGGCCGAGTGGTTAGCATGAGTGATATAAAACCGACGGCGCTTGCGCGTTTTCTGGGTAGCCGAGTTGGTAACTACTATGGCTCCAGCGATTTCCACGGTTTCGGCCATGGCACAGCGCTCGCCATGCAGCTCTTTCTTGAGGAGGCAGGTATTCTGCGGGTGCTTTTTGCTGCTGCCGTCTCGGCTCTGACGCGGCCGTTTGGTATTCGTGGCTTGTTCTATAGAATTTGTGGCAAGCGCGCCAAGTCCATTGATTGTCCGATGTCATTTCTAATTTTGGAATACGCTCATTCGGCCAAGTTGGCTCCCAACAAACCTTCCGCTGAAGCGCGACGTTTTAAGCGTTCACTTGGTTGTGACGTCGTTATTCTTGACGCAAACTATCGCGGCGCATTCTCGCTCGGGAAATCTACAAAGGCTATTTCAGAAAATTTTGTCGGCAAACTTTTCCGTGACAATCCGCTCGGCCAAAGCGATGAGATGACCCCGTTTTGCATTGTGCGCAAGGTAGCGTAATATATTCCACATATGAATATTCGTGTCTGTATGGCAAAACTTCATAACGTCACTGTGACCGAGGCAAATCCTAACTACAAAGGCTCAATCACTATCGGCCAAAATCTTTTAGATGCTTCCGGTATCAAGCCTTACCAAATGGTTATTATCAATAACGGCCGCAACGGTGATACCTGGCAAACGTACGTTATTCCTGGCAAAACCGGCGAAATTTGTCTCAATGGTCATCCACCAGCACACCATTTCAAACCTGGTGATGTGGTCATTATTCTCGCCGAAGCATTCGTGACGCCAGAAGAATTTCCGAAGTTGGTTGCTAAAGTCATTTTTGTTGACGATAAAAATAGTATCACCAACGTTGAATCTCACACGCTGGGCGACCTCTAGATAAAAAAGTAACATTTTTCTCAGAAAGGTATAAAGAAAAAGCGCGATGTTTTCATTAAGAACATCGCGCTAAATTATTTTTTTATTACAAGAACTTCGTTACTTCCTCTACGGGTTTATAGCCTGGGAGGTGAGTAGTGTATTTGTCTAAGTATGGAAGAGGAGTGTCAGGACATACAAACACCGCTACCACGTCTCCTTCTTTATTGCGATACTGATCGAGTTTCTTTTCACGGTGTGTTCGATAGATAAAACGAAGAAGCGCATAACATGCCAATCCGCTTGTAGGACCGGCCAGCACATTGTGGCGGTTTAATACCATACTCATACTAAATGATATAGGTGCGGAGATATCAAGCTCAATCGGAAATGTTGCTGTTTTGCAATCAAAACCAATTTCAGCTAGTCGTTTAGTGCTACGTGCTCCTGGCACTTGATCAAGCGTATCGCATGTCGCTCCAAGAATACAGGGTTTTTGATCAAGAGTTTTAAAGAATTTTTCACATCCAAGTAGTGTGCCTGTGGTGCCTAGCGTTGCACAGAAAATGGTTAGGCCACCGTTAGTTTGTTGCCACACTTCTGGTGCAAAAAATTTTTCAAATGCCCCCCAGTTGTCAGCATTGGTGTATTGATCTAAGTTTAGCCAGCCGGGGCGTTTTCCGAGTCTGCGAGCGGTATCAGTAGCGCGCTCTCCTTCGTTGGAATACTTAATCTTTGCCCCAGCGATGTGAAGTCTTTGAAGTTTTCCGGGAGCAATGTCTTCAGGCACAATAGTAACAACATTTTTAATGCCAAAAAATTTAGCAAGTATAGTGAGTTGTTCTCCTGTGTTGCCCGATGTTGCTTCGACAAGCGTGTCAACGCCTTCTAACTCGCCGCGTTTCTGTGCCTCGGCTAGCATATTGAAGACAGGCAAAGATTTTATGTTACCACCAGATAATTTTGCCAAGATTGTGGTTTTTGGAGGAAGAGAGGGAAACAGACGAGATACATCGATGAGTGCGGTAGGCAATCGTGTTGTCGGGTTAAATAAGCGCTCCGTTGTTGTAATAGTACCTGTTTTTAAAGCATTCGGTTCCATTTTTTATCTCCTTATTTTAATGCAAAAGTACTTCTGTGGCCATATTACTTTATTGGAACAAAATAGCAAGGTGTTCAAAAAAACCCCATTACGTTTCAAACGTAATGGGGTTTAGGATTCTAGACGGTCTTGTACGACCGTCTAGCGATGAGCATTGTTGCGACGAAACCGTTCATGCCAATCAGCATTACTAAATACACGCATGTTGCCCAAGAATAGGAAGCCAGTGCAAGGATCGCGGGAATACACTTTACACTATTAAAGGTAAAGTTGACTGGATTGTCTGTATACGGTTGTCGCCATCCTTTCCGTAAAGTTGGTCCATAGCCGGCCAAGTCAGCAAGTGTGGCAAGGGTTGCTGAAATGGCCGGTGTTTGAACGAAAACAGAATACAGGAAGAGGACCATTCCCACGACGACGAATACCCAATCTTTTTTCTCAAATCGCCACGAGTACCGCTTGAAGCTTAAAGTGGCGATCAAAAAACAAAAGAGGCTCGTGATACCGAGACACCAACTACCGTCGTGTCCGCCTTTCATTTCCTGAGCAAGCCAACCTGTTGCTGTAAGAAATCCAAAAAGCGACCAAGAGAGGGGATGAGGCTTAATTTGTTTCTCTGGACTCGCTTTCCGATACATCGAAGTGATGTACAGCACGTAGCCGGTCAGGGTGATGGCTACCGAGAGATATCCCATAGATAATTTATACATAGCTTTCCTTTCTAAAAAAATTTGACAAAGAACTTTGGAAAGACTATTCTTTTATAATTGAGTGGCCAATAGCACCATATGGTGCTTAATACCACCACATAAATGTATGAAAAACGAAATATTCGAAAGTCTTGGTTTAAGTCCTAATGAAGCAAAGATGTATCTTTCTTTGGTAGAAAGCGGCGAATCATCTGTGTCCGATATTGCAAATGGCGCTGGTATTCACCGTAGAAACGCGTATGACGCTATTCGTCGTCTTGTAGATAAAGGACTCTGTTTTCAAATAGTGTCTACTGGCGAAAATTTGTACAACGCAGTTGACCCAGAAAAATTACAAGAACTGTTGGCGGAAAAACAAGAAAAACTTGCGACATGGCTCCCGGAGTTAAAGGCAAAATTTGAACACCGTACCGCATCCGATCAGATATATATGTATCGTGGTTTGGAGGGGCAAAAAAATATTTGGCGTGACATGCTACGGGTCGGTGAGGATAGTTATTTTATTGGTGCAAAAGGGGGGTGGCAGGACGAACGTCTGACAGTTGCTCGGACTTCATTTTTTAAAGAAGCCAATAAAAAAGGTATAACGTTTTGGGGACTGTATGATCATGAAGTTTTGTTTAAACCCGACCTACTTAAGGCTTTTGGCGGCAAACAGAATATTCGTTTTTTACCGGAAGGATATTCTGCGCTGAATTCAGGAATTCAAATATTTGGTGATTATGTTATAACGTATAGCGGCTTGGTGTTAGGGAAAATGGGCGATAATCCAGTCTTCTTTATTATGCGTAGTAAGGATTTGGCAGAAGGCTACCGTCGTTGGTTCAAGTATATGTGGAACCTGTCCGCTTCGCAAAAATAAAACAAGTTGAAACTACATGTGGTCCGCCCAGCAGGATTCGAACCTGCGACCCTCTGCTTAAAAGGCAGGTGCTCTACCAACTGAGCTATGGGCGGGGTCGGCCGCTGCTCTGAAAAAGAGTGTGCGGTGTTTTAAAAATATACCAGAAAATTGCAAAAAGTCTATGGCGGGGTAGGATGGGACGATGAAAAAGCCGAAAATTTTTCTTCTCTTACACGATATTCGCAGTGCTCATAATGTTGGGGCGATGTTTCGTACAGCCGATGCCGCTGGGGTAGAACAGATTTTTTTGTGCGGCACAACGCCAGCACCAATTGATCGCTTTGGCCGGCCGATGCAAGAAATCGCTAAAACGGCACTTGGCGCAGAACAGCAGGTGGCTTGGAAAAAAAACGCCAGTGCTACAAAATTACTCACTCAGTTTAAAAAGGATGGCGGCCGAGTAATTGCACTTGAACAAGACGCGCGGTCAGTTGACTATAAGAAAGTAAAACTTGTTTCGAAACAACCAACGCTCTTTATTGTTGGCAGTGAAGTAGATGGATTGCCTGCTAAGATATTGCGTCACTGCGATGTTATTGCGGAAATTCCTATGTGTGGTGCGAAAGAGTCGCTTAATGTGTCTGTTGCGCTTGGTGTGGCGCTGTTTCGGATTTTGAATATCTAGTAGTGCGTTTGATGTTGGTCACAAAAGTGAGCGCTGCGACCGCCGATAACAATGCGGCGAATAGTTCCGGTACAGCCGCGCCGTGAACATGGTTTACTCGTGCGGCGATACGCATTATGTTTGCTCTGAAAGTTTCCGCGTTCGCCGTGAATGTTGCGGTAGTCTGAATCGGAGTCACCACCGAAATCTATGCCTTTACGCAATACCTCGCGCATCGCTGCATAGAGTTTTCGAAGTGCTCTCGGAGGAATTTTTTTAACCATAGACAGAGGGTGGATGCTAGCCCGCCAGAGCATTTCATCGGAATAAATGTTACCGATACCAGCGATAATTTCCTGGTTCATTAAAACCTGTTTAATTTTTCCGTTCGCTCGGCGCAGTAGTCGCTCCTGCATTTTTGCAAACGTGAATTCTTTAGTGAGCGGATCAGGACCGAGACGTTTCAAATCGTTTATGTTGCTTGCGTTTTTAGTTTTAAAAAAATATACTGTCGCGAATTTTCGTAGATCTGAAAAAGCGAGTCGTTTTGTATTAGAAAGTGTAAAAACCAGATGAACGAATCTATTGAACGGATCAGTAAGTGGCCCGTGTGCAACGGTCGGATACCAGGTGTTTGTGGTGCGATTAAATGTGTATTGTCCAATGAGTAAATGCCCCGTCATTTTCATGTGGATGAGTATGGTATGGCCATTGTCGAGATTGATTAAGATATTTTTACCTCGACGTTTCGTTTCTAAAATTTTTGCCCCAACGATAACTTGTTTAAATTTTGCGAAGTAGTAGGGATTTTTAATGTTTTCTTTTGTGGCATGAAACGAACTGCGATAATCGGTCCACACGGCGACAATACGCTTGCCACGTACCTCGGCATTAAGGCCGGCAACCGTTGTTTCCACTTCGGGTAATTCCGGCATGTATCTTAAACACTCAGTACCTTTTCTAACTCTTCGCGAGCGACTGTCGCGTCACTCCAGGGTATTTTACTACCACGGGAACCCATAATATACGGATCGGTACCTTTGCCAGTAATGAGTACAGTGTCGTTGGGTTGGGCTATTGAGAGTGCTTTATGAATTGCTTGGCGACGGTCCATGATAATTTCGTGTGGCGTAGATATAATGCCTGGTAGCATTTCATCAATAATGGCACGCGGGTTTTCATCATAGGGATCTTCGTTGGTGAGGATGATGCGCCAACAATTATCGTTAGCCACTTTTGCCATTTCAGGTCGTTTCCAACGATCACGTCCGCCGCCCGTATTGCCCAACACGCAAATTTTTCGACTATCCTTAAAAATCCCATATACTTTTTCCAAAGAATCCGCGGTGTGAGCGTAATCGACAACTACGGTAAACAGTTGTCGTTTTGCTAACGGATGATTTTCGGGCAGACTAATTTTTTGCACTCGGCCGGCGATACCGGAAAGCGCCATAAGGCCTCGTTCTACTTGATCTACTGTTACCCCGAGTGTTCGTGCATAGGCCACGGCCGCTAAAATATTTTTTATATTAAAGGTGCCTTGCAAATGTGACCGAATATTTTTTCCATCAAGGGTAAAATAGAAACCAAAGTGGTCAAGTGAGTATGGTTCGGCATCGGCGAGGGCGAAGTGTACGTTTGTGGCGCTTGGTGCAGCGCGTTCAAATTTTTCACTTTCTTTATCGTCGGCGTTGGTCACTAGAATTTTTTGTGGTTTAGAAGAGTGTTCTAATGCTGTGGCCAATTTCAATTTTGCGGCGAGATATTTTTCAAAACTACCATGCGATTCAATATGTTCGGGAGAAATATTGAGAAAAATAAGGGCGTCAAAATCGATAAAAAGGTGGCGGTGTTGTCGCGCCGCTTCGGATGTCATTTCTACAATAGCTATTTTACAACCGGCTGTAACGGCTTGGCGCAAAAAACGTTGTATAAAAAAACGTCCGGGCATGGTCATCTTGTACAAATTAGGTTTGCTTGTGTCGCCGATTTTAAATCGAATAGTGCCTGCTAAAGCAGTTTTTTTTCCGGCTGCTTCTAAAATAGCATTTAAAATTTCCGCGGTGCTAGATTTTCCTTTCGTGCCGGTAATAGCAACTACCGTAAGTTCTCGGGAAGGGAAGCGATAGAATACCGCGCCGCTTAAAGCGAGTAGGTAGTGGTACGTTGGAGCGAGTGTTAAAAATACTCGGCGTGGAATGTATCGTTTAATGGTTCGTAAGATTTTTTCCATATGTTATTTTTTAGCGACATTCTTGCTTAATATTGCAAGGGTTGCTCGAATACGTTGGGTGACATCGCTGACGCTAGCCGGAACTTTTTTCAGGGCTTCACGGACATCTCGCTCGGCGTAACCTAAAGCGGTGAGAGCGTCGAGAGCATCCGATGTTTCTAATGCTTCCGGTACTCCCACATCTTCCAGTCCTCCAAATTTATCTTTTAAATCCAAAACTATTTTTTCAGCATGTTTGCGACTGATACCGGAAACTTTATGTAGATATGCCGGATCATCGCTCGTCACCGCTTTTTTAATCGTAGCCGGATTAGCGGCATTGAGAATAGCCAGCGCGGTTTTAGGACCAATACCTGACACGCCGAGTAGGGCTTCAAACATGCTCCGCTCCACTTTTTGGCTGAAGCCGTAGAGGTCGAGCGCGTCATCGCGTACCACAAGGTACGTCCAAAAAGTTGCACTTGTACCGCGCTCGCGCTCTAACATGCCAGCCGTCGTGTATATTTTATAGCCAACGCCGCCGACATCAACAGTAAGTGATCGAGCATCACCATCAACCACTTTACCAGTAATGAGAGCTATCATGACACTTTATAATACGACGCACATTGCTTTTTTGCCAGTATTCGGTATACTGGGCGCATTATGGCAATCACATCATCAGCCAAAAAAGCGTTGCGCGTGTCGCGTCGCCGCCGTGTCGTCAATCTCCATCGCAAAGAAGCGATGCTTGACGTTATTAAGCGTGTTAAGAAATTTGTCACTGACAAAAACACCGCCGAGGCAGTGAAACTTTTGGGTGAGGCGTATAAAGCGATTGATAAGGCCGCCAAAAATGACCTTATTAAAAAGAATAACGCCGCACGCAAAAAATCACGTCTCGCGAAGCTTGTAAAAAAGTCTCGCTAAAAATACTCAGGATAGTTGATCTGGTAGTGGTTATGTGGCCGATCGACTAAAAAACTTTTTTATAAAAAGGAAATAAAGAATTAAATTATTGTGGCATTACTGAATTGCCGGTTGTAATACAACAATCTCGGCTTTTTTAGGCAAGGAATCTTTAGTAATTTCTAAGGTATTTTGTGTACGTACCGGCAGTGACACGTTTTTTGTAAAAGACTCAACTGGTTCAAGAGGAAAACCCAATCCTGTAATTCCGTAATGCATCGGAATAGTGATGGTGGGCTGCAGTTGTTGCACAATAGCAGCAGCAACTACTCCATCTATCGTATATGAGCCGCCAACGGGAATTAAAAGGATATCAACATGGCCAAGGAGGGATAGTTGAGTGTCGGTAAGCATATGACCTAAATCACCCAAGTGAGCGATATTAATTCCTTCCAAAGAAAACTTAAAAATAATATTTTGACCACGTTTTTTTCCTTGCTCATCGTCGTGGAAAGAGGTAATACCCTCACAGACAACTTCTTTTATTGTTATTGTTCCAGTGTCGGAGATGATTTTTGGTTCACCGATTACAGCGGCAGTGTTGTTGTGGTCCATATGTTGGTGCGAGACAGTAACTATATCGGCATGCAGATCGGTCGGTAACTTCAATCCAATTTGGGAATCATACGGATCGGTAACTATAGAAATAGTATGAGTTTCAAGTAAAAAACACGATTGTCCAAACCACGTTATTTTCATATGATGCCACTATATCACACTATGATATATATTTATAATAAAACGCCCGATGAGGGCGTTTTATTATAAATGTGTTTCCTGAAATTACTGTGAATTGGGCATAGTACCACCACCATTTTTATTTTTGATGAGCGCGCCCCAGATGATGCCGATTAAACCAAGAATGGCGACCACCAACATTGTGGTAACGTGGAATCGAACAGCAGTACCGATGAGACCAACTACCAACAAAATGACCCCAATTGTTAAAAGCGAGGATTTCATTCAATTGTTTTCATTGGCTAATAATATATCGACTAATGCTATTATTTTACCTCTTGCGTAAATAGTTACAAGGTAGATGTGCTATGTGTGATACAGCAGGCCTGTATTTTAAAAAGTGCCCCCGGCAGGAATCGAACCTGCATTACGAGTTCCGCAAACTCGCGTTCTATCCATTGAACTACGGGGACAGAAATAAAAACAAAAAAACAATACAACAGCCTCAAAGATACAAGAAAAAGATACACTTGTCTATAAACCGGCTTGTTCCATTAGTTTGTGTAAAAATGTTTCTTCACCTTTCACTTGGGGAATATGGCGTATTAAATATTCTGTAATATCAGCCGGATGTGTCGTGTCGTCAACAGGGATAACAATATGCATAGAAAAAAGTTTCTTGGAAATAAGTACTAATTTAGCGTGAGGGTGATTGTCATCAACCCAAAATGATCGTATATCGTTGTAATCGTAAAATGTTTTACCAGCCAGAATACCAAGCGGCTGCAGCTCGCAATGAATAATGTCTGGTTTTCGAGCAGCGTAGTAACCGGCTAAAATACCAGCAATAACAATAAAAATAGCGAAAAGGACATTACTAAAGAGTATGGAAAGGATAGCAATCGATGTAACCACAATGCCATAGGACCAGAACCAATCGGCGCTATGTGGCCAGTGATAATATTCTGGCGCATCCCATTGGATAACTTCGTGTTCCATACTATCAGTATACTATATTTATGTTGTTCTCACTGTTCTTCTCTTAGTTTTTTTGTTAGGCTAGGGGCTCTGGATGGGTGGCTGAGTGGTTTAAGGCACCAGTCTTGAAAACTGGCGAGTCCGAAAGGGCTCCGTGAGTTCGAATCTCACCCCATCCGCCAAACAACCGTCTTTTTAGATAGCAACGGTGCGCGATAAAATTTACTAAAGTAGATATGCAAAATACTCCGATTATTTTTTACTGCACATTAAAAGTGGCGCAATAAATAACTTTACGCTTATACTAGGGTATGTATTTTCTTGGCATTGATTATGGTACCAAACGAATCGGCGTTGCTGTGGCAAGTGACCCGAGTAGGATAGCGACGCCGTTACAAGTAATGTCTGTTAGCGGTAAAACTGCACCAACGGTTGCCGATGATATATTGGATATTATTCGTGCGTGTAAAGTGAATGTTGTTGTGGTGGGGGAATCAAAAGATTTTTCTGGTGCAGATAATCCTGTTATGAAAAAGGCCCGCCAATTTGTTTCGATTTTACGTAATACACTTGGAGATACGGTTCAAATAATTTTTGAACCAGAATTTTTAACCACCCAACAAGCCACGCGGCTTCAGGGCGATCATCGTCATATCGACGCTTCCGCTGCTGCGCTCATTCTCCAGAGTTATCTTGATCGACTCGGTGGGGCTTCAAGAGAAGTGTAGCTTAGACGAATTTGCTATACTAATACCATGTTACGTGCGCAGCGCGGTCGCAATAATTTGTTCTTTAGGCTTTTTCCGCCGCCGAAATTTTTAACTATGCCAGCGGTTGGTCTTGATATCTCTGATAAAATAATACGCTTTGCCGGTCTGCGTGCGGGAGTGCGCGGTTTAGAGCTCGATGTTTTCGGTGAGATATCATTTCCTCCCGGTGCTATTGAAGAGGGTTTTATAAAAAATAAAGATGTTGTGGTGAGCGCACTTACGACGTTACGACAGAAGCACAATTTACGTTACGTCAATGTTTCATTACCAGAAGAAAAAGCCTACCTTTTTAGTATTGAGTTGCCAGCTATGGAAATCAAAGATATTCGTAGTGCGCTTAGTTTCAAGATTGAAGAAAACGTTCCCGTTAAACTTGCCGACGCTATATTTGATTATTATTTTATTGCACCACCAATTGCTGGCCAACCACTTAAGCTTGGTGTTGCAGTAACACATACAAAAGTTGTACAGAGTTATATGGATGTAGTAACCGATGCTGGACTGACACCGCTTTCTTTACAAGTTGAGTCACAAGCAGTGGCGCGTGTTGCTATTCCCAAACAGCGACATCTTCCTGAGTCAAGTGCTCACATTGTGGTAGCGGTGCGTGACACCAAAACCGTTTTTGCCATTGTCGCTTCCGATACTATTCGATTTTCTTCTACACTCGCTATTGGTGGTCAATCTATTGTCGAATCTATTAAAAAAAGTTTTTCTGTGGACACGGCTGAAGCAGAAAAAATTCGCAACGGCAAGGAGAGTCGCGAGCGAGACGAGCTCTTTTTCTCGTTAATTAATGCTGCTTCGGTTATTCGTGATGAGGTGGGACGACTGCTCGCATATTGGGAGAGTCACGGTGATCCTCTTAGTCCAACGATTGTCGACATAGCTCTTACTGGTGGAGATACCCTCCTTGGTCTCACTGATTACTTGTCGCGATCGTTTGATGTGCCAGTGCGTGTTGCTAATGTTTGGCAAAATATTCATTCCCTGGAGACCATGGTGCCGGCGATGACGTATCGCGAATCACTCGATTATGCTCCAGCCCTCGGTTTGGCTCTAGCGTTTTAATACACACATGATTAATCTTTTACCAGAACTCTATAAACTACGTTTTAGTCGAGAATATCATTGGCGCGTGGTGATAATGACCCTCATTTTTATAGATGTCGTCATTATTATTGGTACTATACTTTTGGGGCCAGTGTATTTCGCGGCACGTGTACAAGCCGAGACTGCGGCGACGCAAGCCCAATCTATTGCCAAAAAAGATAATTTACATGCCGGTTTGGTTGCGGAAACTGCAACACTCTCAGCAACACTCAAGGCGCTTAGTTCAATACCGTCAACCGCTTTATTATTCACAGATGTTATGCCCTTAATTAGTGCCGATAAAACATCGGCAATTAGTATTACCGGTATCAATTACACATTGGGTTCAAAAAGTGGAACGACTCAATCAGTCACTCTTGTTCTAACAGGTACTGCAACAACACGAAATAGTCTCGCAGCATTTATTAGTATTTTGAAAAATGAAAGTCGAATCTCTAGCGTTACTATTCCAATTTCTGATTACGCCGCCGACATTAATGTGCCCTTTACGATTACTATTATTGCTTCATAACGTATGCGTACCCGTTTACTATTCTTCATACTTCTTGTGGTGGCCATAGTCGGCATTAGTGGTTGGTATGTTTTATACGAAAAAATTATTGCTCAAGCCACGACCACCAGTCATACCAAAGCTACCGAAGAAGCTATACAGACATCGCAGCAACAAGATCAAGCACTTGCTTCATTTCTTACAATTTCAAGCTCTACGGCAATGACTTTACTTTCTAGCGTCGTACCAGCTAATGGCTCAGTATCATTTATTAGTATGATTGAGGGATTGGCAAAACAAGCGCACGCTGGTGTGCGTATTCAAAATGTGAGCATAGCATCGGTAACAAAAGTAGCACCCAGTGCATCGACAAGTAATTTCGATGCGCTTGTATTAAATCTTTCTGTACAAGGTTCGTGGAATGATGTGTATACTTTTCTAGCAATGCTTGAGACGTTACCGTATAAAGTTCGATTGAATAATATTTCACTCAATCAGGCAGTGTATTCTACTCCGTCAGCAAATGGCCATTCCACATCCGCGCAATCATTTTGGTCTGGTACATTAACGCTGTCGGTTGTAAAAACGCTCGCACCAGGAGATTTATCGTCATAATTAAATGGATATTGTATGAAAAACACTCTATCATTTTCAAAAACACTTTCCCGATTACATATTTCTAGTAAAAGTATTGATATTGTTCGTGATCCATATAAAACATGGTTGTGGTTATGCCTTTTGTTTGCGGCGGCACTTATTCTTTTTGTTTCGTATGATTTCTACATTTCTCATGAATTACAAACGGGCACACTAGTAACCACAACCACTCAAAATGAAACACCATCTCCCATTATTAGCGAAACACTGCTTACACAAACTGCACAAACGTATGGTGCTCGTGCCGCCGCTCTGGCGAGCTTAGAAGCGGGCGATAGTGTAACCACCAGTGTAATTGACCCATCTCAATAAGCGTGTCAAGATGATAGAGCGCCATTATACTGCCTCCGTAGTTCAATGGATAGAACACCGGACTTCTAAGCCGGCTATGTAGGTTCGATTCCTGCCGGAGGCACTTATAAATTTTTGTGATAGTATGAGTGTTATATGAAAATGTCCATGGAAGGTTTAACCGGTTCACTTTTTGAGGAAGAAACCATTCCTGTTAACCAACAAGAATGGCCAATGGAAAAATATGGTGAGCTCATGAAAGAGAGAAAATTTGAAGAAGCTCGTGCCGTCGAACTTCGGTGGGTGCTCGATCAAAAAATTGTCAGCTCGCGCGCAGAGTGGTATCAGATGAAACCAGAAGAACGCACGAACACGGTTCTCGAATGGTTCAAAAATCATCAACCCGACGTGCTTGACCCCTATGACCCCAGAGCTCCTAACGGTATTCTTCGAGCTTTATGGGAATCTGTACTTAAAATCATTGCCAAAGAATCTGGTGGTAAGGAAACAGTTGATCTCTACTCAACATTACACTCCATGCCCGACAGTTGCTACGGGATCGATGCTTTTTTGGATGTTAATGGAATAAATTTTTCTTTAGATGTAACACTTAATAGAAGCAAGTTAGATCATAAAGCTGATATGATTCTTCGTCCTGATATGCTTCTTGGTTATGATGAGGAAATAGATCCTATAAAAGTTGAATCAGTGGCGCGTATTATTGTTGATCGGATTAAACGACGAAAAAAGGCGTCGACCGCACAGCTAGTTGCATAATTATTAAATATGTGTTAATATAGTAAACAGAAAGGGGGTGGTTCTATGCCACCAAATGTCCACTTCTTTTTCAAGTGTTCGCAATGTGGCATGAATAATGTGTCCCGAAAGGAATTTCAAGAATGGCTTCCTTTAAACACACGCGAGGTCTTCCATGCAAGGCTTCAAGGAGGAGCCTTGGGCGGCACAATTGAGTTTTTAGGAAGGTGTCCGCTCTGTGCTCCGCGCGTCTGGCCCATAAAGGTCTTTTGTGTGAAGCTCCTCAAAGCTGAACCTCATGAGCGAATACTTTTATTAACCGATCAAGGATGATCGGTTTTTTTATTTGAAATAGAAGAAAAAAAAGCGTATACTGCAATTTCCTTGGGCGATTAGCTCAGTTGGTAGAGCAATCCGTTTACACCGGAAAGGTCGGGGGTTCGAGTCCCTCATCGCCCACCTCTTTACATTTTTTAGTTGGTACAGTAGTTTGTGTGCAGGTTCTTTTATAAGGAGATACATATGAGTAGATTTTGGACGGGTGCGGAAAAAAAGAGACTTGAGCAAGCTGATACGTTGTCCGAATTAGCCGATATTGCTCTTGTTATTCTGGGGCGTATGGCAGAAGAGAAAAGAAAAATTGTCCAGATTTGCGGCCCGATGACTACGGGTGGTTTTGGTAACTTGGATGATAATATGAAGTTGTTTCAGTACGCCATTGATGTTGCTTCTGATAGGGGACTTCATGTCTTTAATCAATTACCTTTTCAAGACGCGATGAAACGCATTGTGCAGTGGTTTCCCAATCAACCCTACTGCCAAGCTATTCTCGATAATTTCTACCGGCCTATTTTTGGATCAGGCTATGTGCAAAGAACGCTTTTTCTGCCCAATTGGAAAACTTCACACGGAGCAAGTTGGGAATATGGGTTAGTTACAGAACTAGGTCTCGTTGTTCAAGAATATCCGGTTGAGTGGCTAACAGCCGCTCGCATCGTTGCTGTTATTGGTGGTCATGCTTGAAAATGAACGGGAGTATGTTAGTATCTAGGAGCGGAACCACGGCTCAGCGTCAGATAAATCTGATTGCTGGGCTGTTTTTTTATTCTTTATTTTTTTGTGCTACTATCCCGTTGTATGAAAGAGTTGTATTGCAAAGTGTACGGTAATGTTCAAGGCGTATTTTTTCGCAGCTTTGCTCAAAATGAAGCACGAGCGCGTGGTATAGTTGGTTATGTAAAAAATTTGCCTGAGGGCACGGTGGAAATTGTTGCGCACGGTGACGAAGTAAATCTACGTGAATTTTTGACAAAAATTTCTAGTGGTCCAGTGGAGGCTGAGGTGGAAAGTGTTGATGTGAATTGGGGACCAGTCGGTGCTGATGATGAGCGATTTTCCGATTTTGCCATTCTATAAACTATGATTATTTCCATTCTTTTTGAAAATGATGAGTATGTTGTTGTAAATAAACCGGCAGGTATTCTCGTGCACCCCGATGGACACGCGGTGGGGCCGACGTTGACTGATTGGTTGGTGGAAAAATATCCAAATATGCGTGATGTGGGGGAGTCACAACGGTTGGCTAACGGTGAAGTGGTGGCACGGCCGGGCATTGTTCATCGGTTGGATCGCGATACTTCAGGTGTACTGGTGATCGCCAAAACACCAACTGCCTTCACATATTTAAAAGAGCGTTTTGCGGATCGGGATGTAAAAAAACGTTACGAAGCTTTTGTCTATGGACGAGTAAAAGAAGATGAAGGTCGCATTGATCGACCCATCGCGCGCTCGCGCTCCGACTTTCGACGCTGGTCGGCGCAGCGTGGCGCTCGCGGCCAAGCGCGTCCGGCGGTGACCGATTATCATGTTCGAGGTCGACTTGCCGACGATTTCACATTTCTAGAACTTGAGCCGCATACTGGTCGAACACACCAAATCCGCGTACACCTTAAAGCTATTAACCACCCCGTAATTTGCGATACGCTCTATGCGCCCACGCGCCCAGCGGCACTTGGCTTTCAACGCCTCGCTCTACATGCTCGAGCAATTCATTTCACTGATGCTGGCGGTAATGATATTGCTGTTGAAGCGCCATACCCAGCGGATTTTGAGGCGGCTATTGCGAAAATCCCACGAGCGTGATAGATTACGACAACTAAAACTATGGCTACTGCCGCAGCAAAAGCAAAAAAAGGAGACAAAGATGCCGGTCCGGCGGTTTTAAAACTGCCAGCAGTTAATATTGAACAGCGCAAAAAGATCGACTTGCGCGCTGGTGACACGGTCAAAGTTTCTCAAAAGATTCTTGAGGGTGGCAAAATCCGCTCGCAAACATTTGAAGGTTTGGTACTTGCTCGCAAGCATGGCACTGAGGCCGGAGCCACGTTCACTGTCCGCAAAGTGACCAGCGGTGTTGGTGTAGAAAAAATTTTTCCACTCTATTCTCCGGCCATTGAAAAAATTGAAGTAATTCGCCGCGCCAAGGTTCGTCAAGCCAAGCTTTACCATATTCGTAAAAAAGCTGCTAAAGAAATTAGTCGTGAGATGCGTCGTGTGCAACGCATTCGTCCTGTTGAGGTGGTTGAAACCACCGAGGCAACCCCTGCCGCTGAAGCAGTTTCTACTCTAGAACAAGCTCCTACAGAACAATCAGCTGCCGTATAGGTTGAATTACTTCTCATTTTCAGATACTATCTAGTCCACGCGCGGGTGGCGAAATTGGCAGACGCACTACCTTGAGGTGGTAGCGCCCGCAAGGGCATGCAGGTTCAAGTCCTGTCCCGCGCACCGTACACTTTCTATACAGAGGAGTTATAAAATCGCTGATGGGTTGTCATTGCTTTTATGAGAACACATCGCTCCATTTCGTCACAGCATAGTCCGCCTCGGCCTAATGATTTTGGTAGGATTTACACGCACTATCACAAGAAAGTGTATGAATATTTTTTCTATCATACCAGTCGCGATATTGAATTGGCTGAAGATTTAACTGAAGAAACATTTACACGTGCCCTGACGCATTTTGCTCAATTTAAAAATATCGGCTACCGATACGGTACCTATTTAATGACGATTGCTCATAATGTACTCGTAAATTATTACCGTAAGCAAAAAAGTATACCCTGGAGTCGACTCACTGCCGATGAAATAAAAAATGAGAATGGGGAAGGGAGTAGTACAGAACTTTTTCTTGAGTATGAAGATGTGCATCGTGCTATCGAGCACCTCTCGACATTCGAACGTCGTCTTTTGGAGATGCGCTATCAGCAGGGTTTGTCTATTGCCGACATTGCTCGCGCCACCGGTCGCACTCCGACCGCTGTCAAACTACTACTTTTTAGAATTCGGAAAAAGATACAGCGAGAATACAGCCTCAATCATGAACATATTTAATGAAACTTTAGTGCTAGTGGGGTGTTAGAGTATGTAGATTTAGGGACACGTACAGACAATAGTGCTGTTTGACGTAATCAAGACAATTCCCACGACGGCTTTGCAGTAATGTGAGGTGACGGTTCCGTTAATACGGGGCGAGAAAGTTTCGAGGGGGTTGGTATGCGCTATTGTACGGTAAGGTGACCTCGTGCGTGAGGCTGGCTTGCCGTTTATTTTACTTCTCATAATGCAGCAGGCAGTATGTGGTTGTGCGACACAACGCCTCGGGAAATATAGTCCGCCCGAGGCGTTGCTCTGTATACATTTTATCGATTAGTTTTTTCGCTAGTTTTTTATTTGAATTTTTCTTTCGGCGCACCATTATTTTTTCCAAGGCGCTCTTGTGTGCCTAGCGTTGCTCTATCAAGTTTGGTATAACAGTGCTCATGGTGCCTATGGTGTAATGGTTAGCACTTCGCTCTGTGGAAGCGGCAGTATGGGTTCGAGTCCCATTAGGCACCCCGTTGACATATATCATCTTATATGATATTGTTTGACACGCAAGATACCCTTGCGCCTGATCCGGCAGATTTCCGGAAGCACATTGTAAAGAAAGGACAAACGATGAGTACTGTCATCGGCGCAAATGCGGCCAAACTGGCTGGTTTGCAAATCGACACCCTTCAAAAGGTGCGAAGCGGTCAAATCACCCTCGGCCAATGGGAGCGGTTCAACAACCTCTCCACGGACGATCGGGAAGCGCGGTTCGGCGACTGGAAGAAGCCGGAGCCTCAAGCCCCTGCAGAATCCACGGAGAAGTTCGCTCTGCTCGTTGACCTCGGCATCATTACGGTGCCGGATGACTACGATCACGCGACAGCGCTCGCCAAGTTTGGTAAGAAGAACCGTAAAAAGTTCTATTACTACAACGAAGCGATCACCGATCCCAACTTCCCGAATCCGACCCGTATCCTCAAACCCGGCGACAAGCTCCGCGTTCGCGCGTTCAAGCAAGTCGTTGGTGGAAGCACAACTTCCGAGGAGCGCATGGCCTTCCTGGCCACGCAGAAAGCGGTTCACGTTGGCGCTCAGGGAGCCTCGCTCGTCTGGGACCAGAAGCGCGACCAACTGCCGAAAGGTAAGTGGTATTGCTCCTTCGATGAGAAGGAACGCCTTTGGCAAGATGCCGTCGGCGACCACGGGGTGCCGAGCGTGTTCGCCTACTCGGACGGTGTCTTCCGCTTCGACATCGGTGACTTCGAGGACGTTTGGCGCGTCGACGATGCCTTCCTCTGCTTCTGCGACTTGGAACCCGAGTCCTCAGTCGCTTAGGCACTCAGAATGTTCTTCGGGTCTTAGACCCTTTGAGCCCTTGCTTCACTGCGAGGGCTCAATTTTTTTATACAAATCAGGTACAATTGCGTCTGGAATAAGATAGAGCATGCGGCTACTGGCTTCATGCCGTCAAATTCTCGTACTAGGAATCAGCGAGTGGTCCGCTGGGTACGCCTTGCGGATGAGGGCTGCCTTTATGAAAAAATCAAATAAGTCGGTGCGATGTGTTAACGAGGTTTAGACTCGGAATAAAATACAAAAGGGAGCTGGTGCTCTTTTTGGTGGTCCCGACGACACGTCGTACATTGCTTGAGGGGGTATGCCGACGGCAACCACAGGGTGCCGAACGTGAACGCCAACTCGGACGGTGACTTCAACTTCAACATCGGTAACTTCGAGAACGTTTGGAACGACGACAATGCCTTCCTCTGCTTCTGCGACTCAGATGATTTCTCCCGCTATTTATTGGCGGGAGTTTTGTCTGAAAGATTTTTCTTCCATCCATCGAGCATGCGGCCGACTTCATCCAGGAGGAGAATGAGCGCACCGTAGTTTTTGTGGTCAATCACTTTATGCTCCCATCCGAGCTGCAAAAAGAATTTTAAGAGGTCGGATTTTGCGATAGCCTGGGAAACAAGCGACAACTTCTCGAATTTGTCATAGGCAAAACGGCCCCTAAATATGAGCTCGAGGAGCGAGAGAAACGCATCGTCTATCTTTGCACCGAGCGTGTAGCGATCAACGCGCTTTAAATTTACGATCGAGCTATGCCACAATTGGTACGTCTCTTTCGCGCGCACAAGAACAAGTGGAATGGGGGGGTACTTAATGGCCCGTGTTCACTCATACATACAATTCTATCATTACCATCGAAAATCTACTCCTGACATGGGAGCGGTTTCTGCGTGGCAAGAAAAAGAAAAAAGATGTCATTAAATTTCAAGCAGAACTAGCAACCAATATTGCCAGTCTCTACTCCGATCTAAAAAATAAAACATATACGCACGGCTCATATTCAGCTTTCAACATTTCTGACCCGAAACCACGCAACATTCACAAAGCTACGGTTCGTGATAGGATATTGCACCACCTTATTTATAAAGAATTGTACTGGCATTTCCATCAGCAATTTATTTTTGATTCCTATTCCTGTCGAAAAAATAAAGGGACGCACAAGGCGCTCGATCGCTTTAGAGATTTTGCTCGAAAGGTATCTAAAAATCACACACGAACATGTTACGTGCTTAAATGCGATATACGGAAATTCTTTGCGAGCGTTGACCACGCGATTTTAATGAAAATTCTTGAACGGCATATTGTTGATCCAGATATCCGGGCGCTTATTCATAAAGTTATCTCAAGTTTTTACACGACTACTTCTGGCATTGGTTTACCGCTCGGCAATCTCACATCCCAGCTTCTCGTGAATGTGTATATGCACGAATTTGATGTGTACCTCAAACAGGAGTTGCGAATAAAATACTATCTCCGCTATGCTGATGATTTTGCGATCCTGTCTGAGAGCAAAGAATATTTAGAAAAGCTTTTGCCATGGCTACAAAAATTTCTCAATGAAAAACTACACCTCACGCTTCATGAACACAAAGTCTATATAAAAACATACGACTCTGGTGTGGATTTTCTCGGTTGGGTCCATTTCCCTCACCATCGGCAGATTAGGACAACGACAAAACGAAAAATAGTTCGTATGATGAAAGGTTATCCAAAACGAGAAACGATAAGCTCGTATCGCGGACTTCTTGGACATGGAAACACTTATCAATTGCAAAAGAGGCTCAAAATGATTTGTGAAAATGTTGCGGCGCAAAACATTCCCCTGCAATTGTCAGCTGTTCCGGGGTAACTATTACCGTCACGATAGCCTTTGAATTTAGTTTTTCTCCGAAATTCTCCTCAAACCCCAACCCCCTCTCTCCGCATCATCTCTCTCAAAAAACAAAGCTGGGTATAGGTAGATTCGATTAGGTGTCGGTCAAAAAGCGGGTGACTATTAGTATCACGGTTAAGACCCATCCTTGACAAGTACGTATTTTTAATATTTTATATAAACCAGTACGTTCATTGAACTTGTCTGCCTCTGGTGCCGAGTGTTTCGGAGCTTGAGGTGGGCGCAATAAAAGGAGTCAGTTATATGCACTACAAGAGGTTTGTTGCTGTGTCTTACCCAAGTCTTACACCGCCGAATGAAAAGAAGCTAAAAACTGTGACCCTTAAAAGGAAGCTGCGTCCGATTCAGGAGCGACTTAACAAGCTCAGAGAGCAACAACACGATCTTGCTGACAAGGTTGCAAAAGTCAAGCTGCAGCTCGCGGTTGTTCAGGGGCAGTGTCCGCATCCAACTTTTGATGTGGAAGGTAACTGTAAACTCTGTGGTAAGGAAGACATCATAAGGACACCGTGTTTTTGAGTCTCTCATTACGCTTTTTCTAAGCCGAAGGTGAAATACCCTCGGCTTTTTTTGACGAACGTCACAAGTGCATTGCCATCATTTTCCACCTCAGTATCTCCGTCTCAATCGTGTTCCACCTCAAACTGTGTGAGCACCCATATTTGACAAGTCGGTATTTTTGATACATTATATCAACCAGTACGTTCATTGAACTTGTCTGCCTCTGGTGCCGAGTGTTTCGGAGCTTGAGGTGAGCGCAATAAAAGGAGTCAGTTATGAGCGACAAACTTGTTACTTCCAGTCAGTCAGATTCCGTTCGTAATATGGCCATCGACAAAGGCGTCAGTCGCCAGCAGTTCCAGCAAGCCCTCGACAACGGCTCATTTAGCCGTTTTCTTGATTCACTCAAGCTGGAGCTCAAGGACATACAGCCGCCGAAAGGCGCTCGTGTCCGTGTGCTCACGGTAAAGGTGAATCAGGAGCGTGAATGGCAGGAGGCAATCGATGCCGCTAGTACCAAAACGATGGTTTACCACAATGTCCGCAAGATTGGTAGGCAGTATCCTCCAGTCGAAATGGGGACTATTGAGCAGGAGATTATCCTCCTCAATTTCCCCAATGGTGGCGGCAATTGGGACAAAGCTCTCAGATGGGCCAAATCCAAAGGACTCAATCGGACCAATCCGCGCGAAGTCTTCGCCATCGGTGAACACAATCCTGCGCTCCACACCAAGCTCGGTCAAAATCCGATGTATGTGGTGGCTACAACGGATTGCACCTTCGAGAGTAACCGCTACGCCTGCTCTGTCTGGTGGTACGACTCGCAGCGCGAGACGGACCTCTGCTTGGCCGAGAGCTTCATCGGCATCTTCAATTGGTTTGCCTTCCGCAAGTAGTATAAAAAACGTATCTCAAAACGTGAACATTGAGAACCCCATACAAAAGTATGGGTTTTTTTTATTTGATTTTTTACGGGTTTATATATAAAATGCCGCCAGAGTTCTTACAAAAGGAGTAATTATATGAACAGTGTGTCAGTTGGGATCCGGATACTGCGTAGGTTCTGGATGAACAGCCAAAGTCTTTTCTACAAAACTTTTGGTCGAAACTACATGTGTGGCTGTGGTCACATGGCGAAACAAAAAACCCTTTTTATCATCAATAAATGTAGAGGAGTGTATACGCTTGATAAGAGTCGCGACTATTGTCCGCAATGCTGGCGCAAAGCGGCAATCAAATGCGCTTGGTGTGGCGAAATCATCCTCCCAGGTGAACCCATCACGCTATACACACCACGTGAGGGGGTCACGGTTCCAGAATACGCGGTTGTGTACAAAGAAGCACCGCTTCAGCTCGTCGGCTGTTTACGATGGGATTGTGCGGATACTGGTGCCAGTCGTGCTGGTTTCTGGGTTATGCCTGGAAAAGTTCAGCGAGTTGCTTCGCCTCTCGAAATGCTTATAGCAGGAGTGCCTAGTGGCAGCTCAGAAGCGATCGTGGTAAATGATATCTCGGATCCTTCAGAAACTATTCCTATCGATGATTAAAATAAAAAAGCCCGACACCCATGTTGGGCTTTTCTTTTGGTGCATATCGTGGACGCCGTGTATATCACAGAGCGACCGCCGCCCCTCTTGACATTAAATAATTTTTTGTTATTATATTGAGCGTACCTTACTCTCAAAAGGTTTTTCTTTTAGGAATTTCTCTTAATCGGCTTAGCTCACACGAGCTGCATAAAAAACTCTCGAGACAGTCGCCATTATTATTGTAAAGACTGGGGGTTACAGGAAACTATTGTTTCCTAAAAAAATGTATAAAAAATCATTTACAAAACCTCACGGTGTACGTGGAGGAAACCGTTTTCAATCACAATCGTTTCAAAATCGGCGTAGTCGAAGTAAAAATTTCGGCCAATATATAGATCCAGCAAAATTTATTAATAAATCAGTTGCTGCCGAAAAAATTCAGCCGTTTGTGCCAGAGCATGCGTTTCAGGATTTCAATATTGATGCCTCTTTGAAACAAACTATTGCCGCAAAAGGATATAGTCAACCGACTCCCATTCAAGATCGGTCTATTCCTCACATTCTTAAAAATGTTGATGTGCTTGGTATTGCAAATACTGGCACTGGAAAAACCGCAGCTTTTCTTATTCCGCTCATCAATAAAGTACTACGTAATAGAAAGGAGCAAGTTTTGATTGTTGTGCCGACACGAGAATTGGCTATTCAGATTGATCAGGAACTCAAGGGTTTCACTAAAAATATGAATATATTTTCTGTGGTATGTGTTGGGGGGGTATCTATTGGCAATCAAATTCGAGAACTGCGATTTCCTAATAATTTTATTATTGGAACACCAGGTCGGCTGAAAGATTTTATCCAGCACGGAAGGATTAGATTATCTGAGTTTAAAACTATTGTGCTTGACGAAGCTGATCGTATGCTCGATATGGGATTTGTGCACGATATGCGCCTTATCATGGCCGGCATGCCCGCAGAACGGCAAACGCTTTTCTTTTCAGCGACGTTGTCTGTAGAAATTGAAAAACTTATTCAGGAATTTCTGAAAGATCCTGTGCGAATTTCTGTTGCAACTCAACGTACCTCTAAAAATATTGATCAGGACGTTGTACGAATTGCACAAGGCGCCTCAAAGATTGATGTTTTGCACGACATGTTGAATCAAAAAGACTTCAATAAAGTCCTTATCTTTGGTCGAACAAAATATGGCGTGGAAAAACTTTCTCAACTTCTTATTGAAAAAGGTATTCGAGCTGAATCAATTCATGGTAATAAATCACACACACAACGACAGCGGGCGTTAAAACTTTTCAAAAGTGATGTGGTGAAGGTATTGGTTGCAACCGATGTTGCCGCTCGCGGTCTTGATATTGCTGATGTTAGTCACGTCATCAATTTCGACATCCCGGCTACCTATGATGATTACGTGCATCGTATTGGCCGAACAGGAAGAGGGGATAAACGAGGCAAGGCGCTGACGTTTGTAGAATTTTGAAATACACGCTTAATATTATCGGCATACATTTGAAAGTGGATGGGTATAAGCAACTCTGAGGAGGTGTATCTTGTAGTAAATTCGGTACCATTGACAAATTATTTTTTTTAGTGTAAAAACTTACTATTGTTCTTTAATAATTATTTTTTTAGTAGTCCTAATCAAAAGCTTCTGTACAGCTACACTATAGCTCGGAACTTTTTGATTAGGGCTACCGATGGGGTGGTTCTTTAATTTCCTGAACACAAATAAAAGGAGAAACAAGCATGTCAACAGGTACGTTGAAGGATCAGTTCGTTACATCTATTGTCCAAAATCTCCCTCCTGTAAACGATGAGTGTATGGGATTTTGGATAAAAAATCCCACACTTCTGCAAAAAGCTCTTAAAAAAATTCTCAGTATTTCAAAGAAAAAAAATTCTTTGCCAAATTTTACTACATTTTGTATCTTAAATCTTGGCACCGGTTTTGAATCAGTTGAGGATTTTTGCACGGCTATGTGTGAAAAGGGTATATGTGTTAGTAATTGTGGAAAGATGATGCTTAAAAAACTCGTACCGAAGTTTTTTAAACAGTCTATGGAAATAGAGCTCATTGAGGTTTCTGATTTTGAACTTGGTTTTGAACACGGTGCTGTTGTTGGTGAAGTATATGCTCGGGCTAAAAGGCACGGCTTAGCACTCTGTCCACCTGAAGTTGGCCCACAGCTACTTTTACAATACAAAAACCTACGACACGATTGTTCGTTACTGATTGCAATGAAACCAGTTGTCGTTCCCAATGGTCCTTTGAGTATTTTTCTTGTCAAACGGACTGAATTTGGGGACCTGCGACTTACTAGTAGTTCTGGTGATTCTAAAATGTTTTATGATGCTAGTTATCGTTGGGTGTTTTGTATTCCAAAACCGAATGGCACAAAGTCGGTCGCGTAGAAATTCCACAGAACATTTTCTAGTCTTTATTCCTCGAGTAAGGTTGCTCGAGGGATTTTTTTATACAGATGATCGCATACATGTACATAACAAATTGAATTTTGCTTGGTGTGTACTATTTTGTGTATGCAATGGTATAGTTAGCACCTAATAATTTGGTACAACTATACTGGTATTAGTATACAAACGTATGTCGAAAAATATGCGCATTGAATTACTGGGAGATAGCAACTATGGTGGTTGGTTAATAGATACACACCAACTAAATAAAAAGAGTATCGTCTACTCTTTTGGAGTGGGTGATAATATATCGTGGGACTTGGAGATGATTCGTCGCTTCGATTGTACTATACATGCTTTTGATCCAACCCCGTATAGTATTCAATGGATTAGGCATCAAACTTTGCCACAAAAATTTATATTTCATCCCATCGGTGTGTCCAATTTTGATGGAACGCAGACATTTTTTTCTAAGAGGGATATTATAACAAATAAGAATCTATCGGAATGGATTTTCAACGGAGAATCATCTCAGTTACCAGTTAAAAAACTTTCTACGCTCATGGCCGAATTAGGACATCGGCATATTGATGTGTTGAAGTTGGACATCGAAGGAAGTGAATATAAAGTTTTACAAAATATGCAGATAGCACCCCAACAAATCCTGGTAGAATTTCATAACAAAACTTCCAAAAGACTTCACTATCCGTACGTCAGATTATTGCTTCTTGGTAAGGGCTATAAACATGTGGGACATCGTGGTGACGATCACTTGTTTGTTATATAAAACAGGATGTATTTTTTTTGAAATATTCTTGCCGAGCCGTTTACAGATCAATCTTATGTGTCTCTATTTTTCATAGTGTGTAGGTTTGTTAAAAATTTAGTATACATTTTTAAATGTGGTACTATAAATTTTAGAAGTACTTGTTTGTGAGCAAGTAGAGGCGCTTTTTGTAAGGAGATGGTTATGAGTGAAATTTATGATAGAGGACGCATCTGCTATGGTGTCTCGATTTTTTTTATTCAACCACCTGATGCTGATGGCGAAAGTTACTATTACGATGATGTCATACGACAATTAAGTCGCCGAGACCGGCGGAAAAAAATTGGATGGCGTCGTCCAGCCAGAAAAAGATAATAAAAAAGGCACCCATATCTGGGTGCCTTCGTTTGTTGTATATAAAGAAGATTAGTGACGCGCTGCGGCTTGAGGTAAACCTTTTTGCTGCGGACGTTTGATGACACGTTCAAATAAACCATTAGGGCGCTGTCTCCACATGTTGAAACGAGGACGTTGCTTGCCTTTTGTTTTTTGCAGAAACGTAAGCTGATCGCTCGACACTCGAAAAAGATTGTGGCGGTGTCCATCGCTAGAGCGAACCGCGTAAGAAGTTACGTCTTCGGATGCCCCGATTAATTGGGCAATACGTTCATTACTCGCCGCGTCGCGCGGCTCAACATATATAGTAGTTGTTCCCATATAAAACTCCTTTTGTAAAAAACTAACAACAATATCTGCTTGCAAAATAATATACAATCAAAAAATAGTCAATAGACCGTACTCTACACATGGGTGCATTAGCATGATTGACAATGGCGTGCTGGCGGTATAACATTCAAATATTAGTTTGAATGAATAGTACATGTATGTCACCCCCTCACACGCAACTAAACGCCGCTGCGCTGGCTAAGTTGTTACGCACAGCTGGCGATGTGCGACGTTTAGCGATTCTCTGTGTAATTTTTGATCAGCAGAAAATTTGCGTTTCCGATATTGCCGAGCGATTGCACATGAGTGTTGCCGGTGTATCGCACCATCTCCGAGTTCTCGCGCGTGTGGGATTATTGGAGCCAGTGCGAGAGGGGAAAGAAGTGTGTTATTTGTTCCACGATACGGGTATAGCACGAGATCTTAAAAAGTTTATTTGTACGTATAAAAAATAAAAATTATGTCAAACGTTATTACTGCAACACAACAGGATTTTAAAAAAGAAGTGTTAGATGCAACGGTGCCCGTGCTCGTTGATTTTTGGGCATCATGGTGCGGACCGTGCCGAATGATGGCCCCAATACTCGATGAACTTTCGGTAAGTTTGGCTACAAAATTAAAAATCGTTAAAGTTGACGTTGAGGATCCCGCCAATCTTAGCTTGGCCCAACAGTATCAAATTATGAGTATTCCTAATATGAAGTTGTTTAAAGAGGGAAAAGTCGTGCACGATTTTGTTGGTTTCCGTCCCAAAGAAACATTTCAAACCGAGCTCGGGCAATTTATCGGCGCGTAACACTCGGCGCTCGCGGTGGGCTGTGTTAGAATGACAAGGTGAACACTCGTCGTTTTCAGGCTCTCAGTTTATTTATATTACGACTCGTTGTCGGCGTATATTTTCTCAATTTCGGTTTATCGGCAATTTGGACGCCCGGGTGGTCACTGGCAGCATTTATCGCAGGAGCACAGACATTCACTGGATTTTACCACGGGCTTGCCGCATCATCGTTTTTGCCACTTCTTGCGGTGGTTTTTAAATTCGGCTGTCTCGTTATTGGGGCACTGCTCATTGCTGGTATTTTTTCGCGCATTGCCTCACTTATCGGTATGCTATGTATGTTGTTTCTGTACTTTCCGGTACTGGCGTTTCCATATGTGTGCGGCACGGGTGCGGGAGGGGTATTGTGTGGAAGTTCATCGCCATATTTAGTTAACAATTATCTTCTGGTCGCCGCAGCACTTTTTATGTTGTTTACTTTTAATGCTGGCAAACGTTTTAGTCTTGGCGGCATGTTTCACTTCTTTTAATACTTGGTTGTATAGTATTGTGCGAACTATTAGAGCTAGTTCGTTCGTACTACACCGAGTACATTCTTTATATGCATAAGATTCGCAGCATTATATATATTAGTATTCTCGGACTTCTTTTGGCTGGCATAATTGTCGATCACATTGAGGGTCCGGTGCTGACACGAGCATTAGCTAGGGTGCCCATTGTGGGAGCACTGTGGGGTACACCAACAAATTTTGCGCCCGCTTCTACAACGCCAATCGAGTTGGCGGCTACAAGCACCAATGCGGCGACCGCTAATGCCACATCAACAGCTACTGCATTAGCAAAATCTAGTGTTATCACTGCCACTGAAATTATTGTCTTAACTAATATGGAACGGGCAAATGTTGCCGGGTTACCACCGCTGCAAGAAAATGTGTTACTTGATGCCGCTGCCGCAATAAAACTGAATGATCTTTTTAAAGAACAATATTTTGCACACATTTCACCGAGTGGTGTGGGTCCAGGCGACTTGGCTATTGAAGCTGGTTACAACTATGTTGTGGAAGGGGAAAATTTAGCAGAAGGGGATTTCATGAGCACGCAAAATTTAATGGATGCTTGGATGGCGAGTCCGGGACATCGTGCCAACATTCTTAACGATCGCTACACGAATATTGGCGTGGCGGTGGGAAAGGGAATGTATAAAGGACAGGAAGTGTGGATGGCTGTGCAAGAATTTGGAAAACCTCTCTCATCGTGTCCTCAAATTGATAGTCGTTTGCGCCAAGCTATTGTCGCTAACCAAACAAAGGCCACTGATTTAAGTCAACAGCTTGATTCTATTAAGCAAGCACTTATTGCCACCGCTACTGGTACACCTAATGAGAACAGTACTTACAATCAAATTGCTCAACATTATAACGATGATGTTGATATCTATAATGGCGTGGTTACGCGTCTTAAAGCGGAAATTGCCGTATATAACCAACAAGTAGAAGCTTTCAACGCTTGCGTTAATGGGTAGTGCGTGTAAAAATCTACCGTATGCAAAACAAGACCATCATTATATTCATAATTATACTTATTATTGTTGTTGCGGGTGTGGTGACCCTTACAAGTTTTATGTCGTCGTCTTCTCGTGGTCCTAATTTAACCGCGTTTGCCCAGTGTCTTACGAATAGTGGCGCTAAGTTTTACGGTGCATTTTGGTGTCCGCATTGTCAGGCGGAAAAAGCTCTTTTTGGTGCGGCCGTTTCAAAGTTGCCATACGTCGAATGTTCAACACCGGATGCTAATGGTCAAACGCAAGTGTGTATTAATGAGGGGATTAAAGAATATCCTACCTGGATTTTTGCTAATGGAACACGTGTAGAGGGTGTGCAAACACTCGCCCAGCTTTCCGCGGAAACAGGTTGTCCACTACCATCTGCAGCTGCATCAACTACTCCCAGTTCATTTGGTGCTTCGCAAGCAACTATTGTTGGCTCAACGTCACCTGCAACGTCACCTGTGTCGTCATAAAATATATGTCGCCCTTGTTTAATTTCATAACCACGTTATTTTCTTTACTAACACTGATTGCTGATATCGGCATACTGCTTTTGGTTGTATGGTTGGGGATATGGTATGTGGGGTGGCGTATGCGTGCACAGTCGCATGGTGTAGGTACTGCAGCAAACGCTCGTGCCGCTGAACCATTTCGTCCGTTAGTAAGTTGGGTTGGTGCTAATGCTGTAGGTCTTGGTCTCATTGTAAGTACACTAGCTGTTTTGGGCAGTCTCTTTTTTTCAAATGTAGTTGGGTTTGTGCCGTGCGAGCTATGTTGGTGGCAGCGAATCTTTATATATCCGCAAGTCATCATTTTTTTTATGGCGCTTATGTATGAACGGCGCGGTAAGCCCCTCGGTCCAGTGTTTTCTATAAGTGGTGTTCTTTCTGTAGCTACTTTTTTAATTAGTGCGTTTCAGTATTATGGAGCGACGTTTAATGCCGGTGCCTTGGCCGCTTGTAATATTACCGGTGTTTCCTGTGCTAAAACATATTTTGTGGATTTTGGCTATGTGACCATTCCTATTATGTCATTAACAACAGCAGCACTTTTGTTGGCTATTGTTATGGCTCGTCGTTTTAAATAATGTCGTTGTTACTATCGTTTATTTTAGCGTTTGGTTATGTGGGCGTTTTTATTGCTCTTTTTGCCGAGTCGGGATTTTTTTTGGGATTTTTCTTGCCTGGTGACTCGCTACTCTTTACGGTTGGTCTTTTGGCGAGCGCCGGCAAACTCAATCTTGCTATCCTCTTGCCGCTGGCGGCGCTCGCTGCCATTGCGGGGGATTCGCTCGGTTACTGGACCGGCAGTGAGTTCGGTAGACATTTTTTAGAACGACACACTGGTCGTTTTCTTAAAAAACGATATCTGGATGATACAGAAAAATTCTTTGCTCGCTATGGTGGCCCGGCAATATTTTTAGCTCGCTTTGTGCCGATTGTGCGGACATTTACACCAATCTTTGCTGGTATTGGTGAGATGAAATACACGGTCTTCCTTTTGTATAATATTGCCGGTGGCATACTCTGGACACTTGGTTTTCTCATTCTCTCTTTTTATCTTGGACAAATTTCTTTTGTTCGACACTACACATCATTTATCATACTGGCCATCATCATCGTGTCGCTCATACCAGTTGCTCTAGGTTGGTTTCGTATAAAATTTTATGGAAAAAAATAAATCTTCTACACCCACACGCGCCATACTCTTGACCATCGTACTTGTAGTAGTGTGTGTTGCTCTTGTGTGTGCAGCTCTTGTGTTTTCAGGGCTTGTTACTATTGGCCATTCACAGCAGGTGCCAGCACATAGTGTTCGCCAAGTTCCGCCAGTATCGTTAACGCACCATTCTCAATCATTGTCATCCGCAGAATTTGTAAAATGTGAGAGTGATGTAACTACTCAAGCCCAAGCTGCCGCTGGTTCTATTGCCACCAACACCATTCTTGTTGTGTTTGCTACCACGACAAATTACCAACAAGCTCAGACCATTTTAGGTTTGGTGGGAGCGTCGAGCACGATGGCTGTGAATCCGACTGTGTTTGCTCGTAATCGTCTCCTGCAAGCGTTCGTGCCCGCGACTAAGAAAATTTTTGATATCTGCACCCTTCGGGCAACATCAACCGTACAATATGCAGGCTTTGACCAGCTTTTCTTCTTGCATCCGTAATTTTTTTAAATAAAAGTAAAAATACAACACAACCTATGGATGAACAACAAAATCTTTCTCAACTACCCAACGATCTTCCGGTCGAGTCACCCTCGCAGCACCCCTTTTTTACTGGCCGTTTTTTTGCGACGCTCGGTATTAATGCTGGCGTAACTATAGTTATATTGGCAATTATTGCCGGTATTGCCTACATAAATCGAGGTGCAATTGAAAACTATATTCACCCCGTGGCTACACCAATTTCGTTAGCTCAATCTCACGATCAAGCAGTAATTGCTGCGGTAAAAAAAGCTAATCCAGCTGTCGTTTCTATTATTATTACAAAAAATGTTCCCATTCTTAAGGAGTATATTCAAAATGAACAAATTCCTAATCCTTTTGGATTTTTTGGTAATGGTGGTGGTTTTTCTGTGCAGGTGCCGCAATACTATCAATCGGGTACTAAAAAACAGGAAGTTGGTGGCGGCTCAGGTTTCTTTGTGTCCTCAAATGGTCTCATAGTCACAAATGATCACGTCGTTTCTGATCCGAATGCCGAGTACACTGTCTATACAAACGATGGTCAGTCGCATACTGCAAAAGTGATTGCACAAGATTCCACTGACGATATTGCTTTTCTTAAAATTTCCGGAACGGGGTACCCTTATTTAACGTTTGATAATTCCAGTCAGTTACAACTCGGGCAAAGTGTTATTGCTATTGGTAATGCTCTCGGTCAGTTTCAGAATACTGTTTCGGTAGGCGTTGTGTCGGGTTTATCTCGCTCTATTACCGCTGCTGACGCTGCCACTGGTGGCACCGAATCACTGCCGCAAGTTATTCAAACTGATGCCGCTATAAATCCTGGCAATTCTGGCGGTCCGCTTCTGGATCTTTTAGGGAAAGTTATCGGTGTTAATGTTGCTGTTGCTCAAGGGTCGCAGGGTATTGGTTTTGCTTTGCCGGGCAATATGCTTAAAGAAGCGGTGGCCTCGGTGGAAGCCAATGGCACGATTACATTTCCGTATATGGGTGTGCGTTATGTTATGGTCACCCCAACACTGGCAAAAGATAAAAAACTTTCTGTGACCTACGGTGCACTTATTGTGGCTGGTAGTGGCAGTAATCAACCTGCCGTTGTACCAAATTCACCAGCCGCTACAGCCGGTCTTGCTGCAGGTGATATCATCCTGGATTTTAATGGCATTAAACTCACTAACAATGTCAATTTGACCGATCTTACTCGTGCTGAGCAGGTTGGTGCCACGGTGACTCTGACTGTTCTTCACAATGGTGCACAAAAAACTGTTAAGGTTACCCTTGGTAAACAAGTAGAACATTAAACACTACTTTGTAACTTTTGGATTTTAAAATTCCGGAGGTTAGTGGCCGCGTCGTGTATAATAGCTAAGATGAATCCTCAAATTCTCGTTACTGAACCGGAGGCCGACTATGCGTTGGTGGATAGCGGCGCGGGTGAAAAATTAGAGCGACTAGGAGACATGCTATTGGCTCGGCCGGATCCACAAGCGCTTTGGCCCAAGCGCGTTCCGGGGGAGTGGACGAAGGCAGACGGGATTTTTGATGTGCGAGAACGGCGGTGGAAATTTCGAGCTCAGGTATTGCGGCAGTGGCCAATTTCGTTTGCTGATGTAAAATTTTTGATACGACCGTCGTCGTTCAAGCACACAGGACTGTTTCCGGAGCAGCGAGCCAATTGGCAATGGCTGAGTAAAAAAATTTCTCGGAGTGGGCAAAAAGTTTCGATTCTAAATCTTTTTGGTTATACCGGTGGAGCAACATTAGCCGCTGCCGCCGCCGGTGCCGAGGTCACGCACCTAGATGGCTCACGCGCCGCTCTTAACTGGGCTCGGGAGAATGCTGCGCTTTCGGGGATGGGTGACGCATCTATTCGTTGGATTTTAGATGATGCGCGGGCGTTTGTGAAGCGAGAAATACGTCGTGGCCGCCGGTACGATGGTATCATTTTGGATCCGCCTGCTTTTGGACGCGGGCCTAAAGGTGAGGTGTGGAAAATTGAGGACGATTTTTTACACTTGCTCGAGGAGTGTCGACAAGCGCTATCAGCTCGGCCGATTTTCTTTTTAGTGAACGGCTATGCCGCTGGCTACTCAGCGATTGCCTACGCCAACGCTCTCGCTGGATTTTTTGAGGACGGTGCGTTAGAAATGGGGGAATTAACTATCGCCGAATCAGGTGTCAATGCTCGTCTTTTGCCAGCCGGTATTTTTGCTCGCGTTTCGTGGGTATGAAAAAAACTTTAGCACTAAGTATTTTCGGGGTTTTAGTTACGGTGCCTCTCGCACTATTTTTAGCTGGCGGTTGGTGTATTGATGCTCATACGTGTCCAGCACTCATTACTCTTGATCATGCAACGTCGTCATTTTCCGGCGGTCCATTTTCCATACCCCTTCTTGCCGCACTCGTTTTTGTTACCAGTCTGTGCAATCCGACTAATATAATTCTTTTTATTTTTATTGCGCTGTTTGTGCTACTACGTATTCGAGAACGTCTTGTGGCCGCTCTGTTTTTTATTGGTTTGGTGCTCGGTGTCGATCTCGTGTTTGCTGGAAAAGATTTTTTTAATCGAGCGCGACCGCATCAAATGTTGTATTCATTTAGTCGCCTGGGCGCAAGTTATCCGAGCGGCCACGCATTCATCAGTGTTGTCTTCTATGGTTTTGCTGGCTACGTACTCTGGCATCACCTACATCGCCCGCTCGCGCGCTGGCTTATTGCAATAACGACCGTCGCTCTTATTGTGGCTATTGGCATTTCGCGCATAGCACTAGATTTTCATTGGCTGACTGATGTGGTGGGTGGATGGCTGTTTGGTATGAGTGTATTAACACTTCTTATTGCAAGTTATCGTCACCTGCACTGTCATATGTCCGTGGTATAATGTTGGTCATATCAATGTAATCTATTACTATGTCCATTTTAGAGTCAAAAACTATTCGCAGTGTGCTTATTATTTTTCTTGTATGTGCATCGCTTGCACTACTTGCTGTGGCTGTCAGTGTTTTTTCCAGTTTGAGCGCGACACCTACTATTGCCAACGTTCCCACCATCACTGTTTCTGGAGAGGGGACGGCCACAGCCATTCCTGATATAGCCCAATTTTCTTTCACGGTGGATACAACTGCTGCTACAGTCGCCGCCGCACAGGACGCTGCTAGCACACTCGCGACTAAAGCCCTAGCCGCAATGAAAAATGCTGGTGTTGCCGATAAGGACTTACAAACTACCGATTACTCTATCAGTCCGCACTACACATATTCTTCGCAACCTACCGTCTGTCCACTCAATGGTTGTCCGCCGATTCGTCAAACGCTCGATGGCTACGAAGTTTCGCAAACCGTTAGTGTAAAAGTGCAAACCGCTTCTACTACTGGTCAATTACTGCAGGCGATTGGTCATTTAGGTATTACCAATGTCAGTGGAATTACCTTTACGCAAAGTGATCCCAATGCCGTGCGTGATCAGGCGCGAGCTCAAGCTATCGCCAATGCGCAACAAAAGGCGGCAACGCTTGCTCAGCAACTCGGTGTGCACCTAGGTATGATTACGAATTTTCAAGAATCAAATAATACGCCACGACCTCTCTACTATGCGGCAGCCGCTGCTTCCACGTCCGCATCGCCGACCCCACCTATCCCTACTGGCCAAAATACTGTTACCGATAACGTGACCATTACCTACGAAATCCAGTAGTCAATTGACAATTCTTGTGGGCGTGCTAGTATATCCGCATAAGCGCCCGCGGGGCGGTTTTTAATAACAAAAATTAATACACACATATGGGACTGGGAACATTTCTTAAAGAAACACAAGCAGAGCTCAAACATGTCTCGTGGTTGACCCGTCGGCAAACTGTTATATATACCGCTATTGTTATTGGTATTTCTCTTGGTATTGCGGCGTATCTTGGAGCACTTGATTACGTTTTTTCCAAAGCGTTGCAGTTTTTACTCGCTCATTTCTAAACTTGCGCTATGTCAAAACAAACTATTGGCGAAGGACGAAATTGGTACGTGATTCATACCTATGCTGGGTACGAGAACGCTGTTGCGCGCAATTTGCGTCAGCGCATCGAGTCGCTCAATATGCAAGATAAAATTTTTAATGTGATTGTGCCAACTGAGAAGAAGATTAAAGTTAAGGCTGGCAAGCGCACAGAAGAAGAAGAAAAAATTTATCCCGGATATATTATGGTGGAAATGGTGGTGACCGATGATAGTTGGTATGTGGTGCGTAACACGCCGCGCGTGACCGGCTTCGTTGGTTCTGGTGTGTACCCCGTACCAATTCCCAAGGCTGACGTGGAATCACTCTTTGCGCGAATGAATGCCGAGACGCCCAAACATGCTATTAATTTAGATATAGATGATCGAGTTACTATTGTAGACGGTCCATTTAAGGAACTTGAAGGACGAGTGAATGAGGTTGATGAAGAGCGCGGTAAAATTAAGGTGTTGGTTAATATGTTCGGCCGAGAAACACCGGTTGAATTGGACTTCTTGCAAGTAAAGAAAATATAAGGTAGGCTAGCACAATCTCGTAACAAGCGTATGGCTAAAAAAATCGTCAAACAATTAAAACTTCAAATTCCGGGCGGCAAAGCTGTACCGGGACAGCAGCTGGGTCCGGCTCTTGGTTCAGCGGGTATTAATATTGGTGAATTCGTCAAGCGTTTTAATGATGAAACAAAACAGCGTGTCGGCGAAACAGTACCAACAATTGTCACTGTGTACGATGATCGTAGCTATACACTTACCTATAAAATTGAACCGATGTCCGCTCTTATTTTGAAAGTCATGGGTAAAGAGAAGGGTTCGGGTAAACCTAATACAGCCAAAATCGGTTCTATTACCAAAGCTCAAGCGCAACAAATTGCCGAAAAGAAAATGCCTGATCTCAATGCCGCTTCACTTGAAGCAGCAATTCGTATTGTTGAAGGGTCTGCCCGATCTATGGGTGTTGAGGTAAAATAAGTCACCCAACCCACGGTGGTGTGCACTGTGAGTAGGTATACAAAACAGTTCTTTTACAAGAAAGGGGTTTATATGTCTGGAGTATCATCCCATAATGGGATAGAAAAGACGCATCTTCAAAATTGGTTTAAAAAAAATAGACACAGATTCAATAGCAACCTTCATAAAATGGTGTTTACGAACGCATGTGGTGCCACACAAAGTGTACAGTATTGCCGACTCCGTTTTTGGGAAAGATTTATTCAAGATTTTTTTTCCGAACTTAAAGGTCTTTGCGTCACGTTCGTACGGCCTCGAAAAGAAATTAATAATGTATTTGTACCGTATGAAATGGCGGGCATTATTAATCGGGTGACAATAAGTACACGTCATATCATTGCGTTCCATTATTCTCGAGTTATTATGCGAGATTCGCTCAGTATTGGTGGAAAACCAGATCAGTGGATATTGTGCGAAAAACCACCAGTTTCAATATCTACTTTTGAATTTGCGCCCTGTTTTTACTCCCTTAAGCTTAAAGTGACCTCAGACCACATGTTTATCGAAGGAACACGTTATCATCCAAAAGAAATATTCAGAATTTATGTTGATGGTGCTGTTATTGATCAGATGATAAAAGATATATAACACAAAACCCCGCTGCGGCGGGGTTTTACTTTTGTGGCATTATTATCTATTATGGCGAGGTTGGGCTAGTTGATGATATGAAAGATATACACACAATAAACGATAAACGGGGAGCGTTGCCGGCACAGCTGTTGAATGAATTGGTATCAGCCGGTTTTATAAAAAGTGCTGACAAAACAGCATTTCTCAAAAATGTTCGTCCATCATCTTTAGATTTATCAATTTCCAATGAGGTGTATCATGTGGAAGGCATTTTCTTACCGAAGCCTCATGAGACCGTGCGACGGGTGCTTGGTCGCATTCATAAAACGAAACATTCTTTGTCGCAGCCACTTGAGCGTAATGAAATGTATCTCATTCGTCTTAATGAGACCTTACTTCTTCCTGAGGCTGTATACGGTTTAGCTAATCCGAAATCAACAAGTGGTCGAATTGATGTACATGTTCGTTTATTGGCGGATGGTGTTTCTCGCTACGATTATCTACCTGCCGGTTTTCGTGGAACGATTTGGATTTCTATTATGCCCAAATCTTTCCCTATCAAACTCTATAACGGTGTGACATTGAACCAATTACGACTTTTTAATGGCGATACTCGTCTGAATGACTTTGAATTAGAAGTGGCGTTCATGCAACATAAGTTGCTGTGGCGACGAACGGGGACGGCGTATCGCTATGACGATATTCAAGTGCGCGATCACGATAGTTCTGTTATTTTAACTTTAGACCTTGAGGGTGATGTGTTGGGGTGGGAAGGTATTTCTAGTGCGCAAACAGTTGATTTGGCCCATATTGCTTTCTACGATGCAAAAAAATTTTTCAAACCAGTGAAAAAGAGGGGTGATTATGTATATCTCAAAAAAGGATCATTTTATATTCTCTCAACGCACGAGCATGTGCGGGTGCCGCCAGAGTTTGCTTGTGAGATGATACCGATGGACGAGCGATCCGGAGAATTTCGCTCTCACTACGCCGGTTTTATTGATCCGGGTTGGGGTTGGGGAAAACGCGGAGAAGGTAAGGGCCGGCCACTGACGCTGGAGGTGCGACCGTTTGAAGATTTGATTGTGCGCCAAGGTCAGCCTATTGCTAAAATTCGTTTTGAAAAGGTGATCGAACTGCCACTTCAGCCATATGACGCTCTCAATTCTAATTACGCTGTGCAGGTTGGTCCAAAACTAGCCAAGCATTTTAAATAAAAATAAAAACCAGCGATGTGTTCGCTGGTTATATAATTCGTGTGTAGTCTCTGAAAACCATATCGTATTGGTTTTTGACATCGCGTGGTCGAATAACTTCTCGTTCAAGTTTCCATTCGTGGCGATTCCATCGCGGAAAAAAAGTGTCGCCGGTTATTTCAGTATGTACATCAGTTAGATGGAGATGTGATGCTAGTGGTAGTGTGGCGGCGTAGAGTTGCGCACCACCAATAACAAATAGTTCTTCATCAGGACCCATGTTGCTCAACGCTTCGAAGAGTGAAAACACCACGGTACAACCGGAAGCTTTAAAATTGCGTTGGCTAGTAAGAATAATATTTTTTCTATCCGGCAATGGTCCGCCCCGTTGTCTCACAATGGACTCATACGTTTTGCGACCCATAAGCACCGCCCGGCCGCTGGTGAGCGTTTTGAAGCGGGCCAAGTCGGCCGGAAGGTGCCAGGGTAACGCGTTTTTATAACCAATAACGCCGTTTTTGGCAACGGCAGCAATAATAGAGAGCGTCGCCATATTACACGAGCATTTTGGCCTTTATAGCGGGAAGGGGATCGTAGTGTTCCAGGCGAATGTCGGCCATGGTGAAGTCGTCAATGTTTTTGACGTCTGGATTGAGCCAGAGTTGAGGCAATGCACGCGGCTCGCGCGAGAGTTGCTCTTTCACTGCATCAAAGTGTTCGTGGTAAATATGAGCATCGTTGAGTGTTACGATGCACTCGTGCGGTGTCATACCAACAACCTGCGCAACCATAGAAAGCAGGAGTGCATACGAGGCGATGTTGAAGGGAACTCCCAAAAACATATCACAACTACGTTGTACCATGTGCAGTGAAAGTTTTCCGTTGGCGGCGAAAAACTGATACATCATGTGGCAGGGTGGCAAAGCCATTTGATCAAGCTCGCCGGGATTCCAAGCGGTTACCACGAGGCGTCGGTCGCTTGGATTGGTCTTCAGCTTCTCAATAACTTCCTTGAGTTGGTCAACGGTTTTACCGTTTGGACCTTGCCATGTTCGCCACTGGACGCCGTAGATTCTGCCGAGATCACCCGGGAATTTTGCTTTTGGTTTCCAATACGGCGCTTCGGCGTTATCGGTCCAAATAGTTCGATCGGTGCCATTGAGCTCTTTGAGACGATTGTCATCGTTGGAGCCTTCAATGAACCACAGAAGCTCGCTGGTTACTGCTTTGAATGCCAATTTCTTGGTAGTCATAGCTGGAAAACCATTGGCCATATTGAAGCGCATTTGCAAAGCAAAAAGCGCTCGAGTGTCGCCATTGCGGCCCTTCCGGTCAATGCCGGAATCCATAATCTGACGGAGAACATCTTGATAAATTTTCATGGAATACTCCTTTTAAAGGTTCTATAACATGTTGGACACATATCCAACCCAGTGTCATACTACCTTCAACTTTGTTATTGTCAATGATAGTATACAAACATATGAAAGATAAACAGATTGAACGATTAATCAAAGCAGAGCGAGCGAGACAGAAAAAAGTTATTAATTTAATTGCTTCGGAAAATTATGTCTCTGACGACGTCTTGAAAGCGCTTGGCTCGGAGTTGACCAACAAATACGCCGAAGGTTACTCCGGCCGACGCTACTACGGCGGCCAAAAGTGTATAGATAAAATAGAAGACCTGGCAAAGGCGCGCGCGCTCAAACTTTTTAAACTCTCGGCGACGCACTGGCACGTCAACGTTCAGCCGCTTTCCGGCTCGCCAGCCAACCTCGCTGTCTACCTCGCGCTCGTGCCGCCCGGCGGTAAGGTGATGGGTATGTCGCTGGACAACGGCGGCCACCTCACGCATGGTCACAAAGTTTCAGCCACGGGAAAATTTTGGGTGCAGGTGCCGTACGACGTGCATAGTCAAACCGAGCAGATTGATTACGACGATATCAAGCGGATTGCTGTAGAACAAAAGCCCGACGTTATTGTTGCTGGCTTCACGGCCTACCCGCGTCAGGTTGATTTCAAAAAGTTTCGCACGATCGCCGACGCGGTTTCGCCCAAGCCGATTCTTATGGTCGATATGTCGCATTTCGCTGGCTTAGTAGCTGGTGGTGCGTATCCATCACCATTTGAATATGCTGATGTAGTGACGACAACAGTTCATAAAACTTTACGTGGCCCACGATCGGCTATAATTTTTGCTCATAGAGATGCTCGCGAACTTGATAAAAAAATAGATAAAGCGGTGTTTCCCGGCTTGCAAGGCGGGCCGCATATCAATCAAATTGCCGCTGTGGCCGTGACGCTCAAAGAAGCAGACTCGCCAGCTTTTAAAAAATACGCCAAGCAGGTAGTGAAAAATGCCAAAGTGCTTTCCGAAGAACTTGCTAAGCGTGGCTGGCGCATCGTTTCCGGCGGCACCGATAGTCACTTGGTACTTGTGGACACGTGGCTCAACGGCCTCGGTCTTTCTGGCAAAGAGGCGAGTGAGGCGCTTGAAAAAGCTGATATCATTGTCAATAAAAACACTATTCCTGGCGAGACACGTTCGCCCTCGGATCCGTCAGGCATTCGCCTTGGCTCAGCTGCCGAAACTACGCGCGGCCGGGGCGAAAAAGATATGCAGAAAATCGCCGCCAAAATCGATACAATTTTACGCAAGGCTAAAAAGAAAAAACCAAAATCATGAAGCAGGGAAAATTCATCGTCATAGATGGCATAGACGGTACCGGTAAAGCAACGCAGGCGGCGCTCTTGGTAGAGCGGCTCAAGAAAGAAGGGAAGAAGGTCAAGACTATAGATTTTCCCGGCTACTACCGCAACTTTTTCGGTGCACTGGTCGGTGAATACCTCGCAGGGAAGTATGGCGACTTCATCGAAGTTGATCCGCATATTGCCTCGGTGCTCTATGCTGCTGATCGTTTTGAATCGGCGCCACTCATCCGCGAATGGCTGGCTGATGGCTACATTGTTGTCGCCGATCGCTACGTGAGCGCTAATCAAATCCATCAAGGCGCAAAAATTGAAAGTGCTGCCGGCCGCAAGGAATTTCTCCACTGGTTGGACAAAATGGAGTACGGCATTTTCAAAATTCCTAAACCTGATCTTATTCTGTACCTCGATCTGCCTATTAAGCTTAGTCAAAAACTTTTGCGCACCAAGCTGGCCTCATTCAAGAAGCGCTACAACAAGGGGCGCAAGGTGGATGTGGCCGAAGACAATCTCGCGCATATGGACGCCTCACGCCGCAGCGCGCTCGGTATGATCAAAAAAAGTAACAACTGGCACAAAATAGATTGTGACGGCGACGGCGACGTTAAACCGCGCGAGGTCATTCACGAGCGTATCTGGAGCATCATCGACCCGTTTCTTAAGCGGGTGTAAAATTTAAAATCACAATTTCATCATGCCAATCACTATCAAAATCAAAAAGTTGAAGCCCGAGGCCAAAGTGCCGAGCTATGCGCATCCTGGTGATGTCGGTTTAGATTTATATGCACTGGAAGAAAAAACGTTGGCGCCGGGTGAGCATCATTTTTTTAATATCGGCGTGGCCATAGAATTTCCACACGGCTATGGAGGCATCGTTAAAGACAAGGGGAGTATCAGTAAGGCAGGTTTGCACACTATGGGTGGCGTCTACGACGCCGGCTATCGCGGCGAATACAACGTACATCTCGTGAACCTCAGCGATCAGTCGTACACTGTTGAACCAGGCGACAAGATCGCTCAGCTCGTCCTTTTCCCCGTGGAAATTGCCAAAATAGAAGAAACTGATACGCTGTCTGAATCGGCTCGCGGTGAAGGCCGCTTCGGTAGCACTGGCCGCAAATAATATGCACATACAAGAGACACTCACAACCCTCATCAGACGGGCACTCGAACGCGCCGATATCGCCAACGACGACGTCGTGATTAGTCTAGACCACCCGGCGGATTTGAAATTCGGCGACTATGCGACAAATATCGCCCTGGTGCTGGCAAAAAAACTCGGTGAAAATCCGCAAGCGCTGGCAAAAAAAATTCTTGCCGCCCTTGAAGCTGAATTAAAAAACGATGCCGCCACGCCGATTAAAAAAGTAGAAACCGCCGGCGCCGGCTTCATCAACTTCTTTTTAACAGAAAAATTCTTTACTGATTCGCTGAGCGATATTTTGAAAACGGGCGATGATTTTGGAAAAAATACTAAACTTCTCAAGGAAAAAATTATCATCGAATATACTGACCCGAACGCTTTTAAACCGCTCCACATCGGTCACTTGATGAGTAATGCTATTGGTGAATCACTCTCGCGACTGGCGCAATATGAAGGGGCTGAAGTACGTCGCGCTACCTACGGCTCCGACGTCGGGCTGAACGTCGCCATGGCCGTTTGGGGTATGCAAAAGCTTGCTGCTGAAAAATTTCCTGGCACGTCGACCGACCAAGCGCTCGCCGAGCTGCGCTCGATGTCACTTTCAGAAAAAATTGATTTTGTTGGGAAAGCCTACGTGCACGGCGCCCAAACATATGAGCAAAACGATGCGGTTAAAGAGGAAATTATCCAGCTGAACCATAAAATTTACACCCACGCCGATTCGACGGCCAACGAGTTCTACGTGTTCGGCAAGCGCGCCAGCATAGAGCATTTCAACGAAATTTTTCAGCGACTCGGCTCAAAATTTGATCACCAAATCTGGGAGAGCGACATCGCCGCTTTCGGCGAGGAGATTGTTGCGGCAGCGCTCGCTCGCGGCGTCTTTGAAAAAAGTGATGGTGCCATCATTTATCCTGGCGAAAAAAAGCCCGATGCTAAAGCCCGCGGCCTCCACAATCGTGTCTTTATCACTTCGCACGGAGTTCCCACCTATGAAGCCAAAGAGCTCGGTCTTACTAAGAAAAAATTTGAGCTCCACGACTTCGATCGCTCTGTAGTGATTACCGCTAATGAGCAGAATGACTATTTCAAAGTGGTGCTGGCCGCACTCACTGAAATTTATCCCGAAATTGCCAAGCGTACCCACCACATTGGTCACGGCATGATGCGCTTCGCCGATGGCAAAATGAGCTCGCGCACCGGCAACGTTATTACCGGCGAAGCGCTGCTGACTGATCTAGCGGCGCGCGTGTTGGAAAAAATGGAGCATCGCGACGAAAAAATCGCTAATCAAATTGCCGTGGCCTCGATTAAGTACGCTGTGCTCAAGCAATCTATTGGCCGCGATGTTATTTTTGATGAGGAACAGTCGATCTCGTTGGAGGGTGATTCCGGACCATATCTCCAATACACTTTTGTTCGAACCCAAGCGCTACTCGCGAAAGCAAAAGAGCAGGGGATCGCACCAATCGTCGGAGCTCTGCCGGAAAACGCCGCACCACTTACGCACCTCCTCTACCGCTTCCCGGAAATTGTCGCTCGCGCCGCCGCCGACTACGCGCCGCAGTACGTTACCACCTATCTCACCCTTGTCGCCGGTGAATTTAATCGCTGGTACGCCGCCGAGAAAATTATTGACCCCAGCGCAAAAGAATCTTCGCAGGCAAAACTTGCTCTCGCCGCCGCTATCGGCACCGTTCTCCGCAACGGCCTCTGGCTTCTGGGTATCGCCGCGCCGGAAAGAATGTGAATTAAATGTATATGGATAACAAACTTACCGAAAAAGAGCAGCAACAAAAAGAGGAATTTAATTCCGCTTCTCCCGTGGATAAGTTACGAGTCATTAACACTGTGAATGATCAATTGTTCCAGATAACAAACGCCAAGCTAGCATCCTTTCCTCTCATTAGTAGTGTTGCTGCAGCTCTTTTAATCCTAGCATCATTCAATGATATTTTTCTCTCCATTCATGTTCTATTTATAGTTAAAATACTAATTTCAGTATTACTCTTAATAATACCCATCTCTCTAATCCTTTATGCTCGTTTTATAAACAATGCTGAAAAGAAAGGTGTGCGACTTATGACCAAAATTTACCAAGTACCTCTTTCTACAAAAACTACTTGTATTGATGAGCTCACCCTTAGGTGGTCATGGATTGTTTCAGTACTTATTTTAGTAGTAATCATCATCATTATTTTTTTAATGTGGTTTCAGTAAGCATAATCCGAAAAAAAATGCTAGAATCTTAGCCATCTATGGTTAAAGAGGACTCCGCAGCCGATATAACGGCAAAGCCGGAACAAAAAAGAAATAAAGAAGAAAATGTAAAATCTGTCATCGCCAAGCGCGAGGAGGCAACGCTCCAGTTTTGGCGCGATCACGATATTTTTCAAAAAACTCTCGACAAGAAGCCTCTCATTAAAGATGGTACGGAGTTAGAATTTATTTTCTACGACGGGCCGCCGTTTGCCACGGGCGAGCCGCACTACGGGCACATTCTCGCAGGCACCATCAAGGACGTCATACCGCGCTACAAAACGATGAGCGGTTACCGTGTACCGCGACGCTGGGGTTGGGATTGTCACGGTTTGCCAATTGAAAATATGATTGAGAAGGAGCTCGGACTTTCCACGCGCAAAGACATTGAGCTCTACGGCGTGGAAAAATTTAACGCCGCGGCCCGCGCGAGCGTTTTGCGCTACGACACGCTGTGGAAGGATATCGTGCCGCGCACCGGCCGCTTCGTGGACATGGACCACGCCTACCTAACGATGGATTGGCGCTACACCGAGAGTATCTGGTGGTCATTCAAACAATTGCACGATAAGCACCTGGTCTATCAAGGATTCAAGCCGATGCACCTGTGCCCGCGTTGTGAGACGACACTTTCCAATTTTGAAGTCGGACAAAATTATCGAGATATCAGCGATCTTTCGGCGTATGTGAAGTTTGAACTGGTTGACGAGCCTGGCACGTTTTTGCTGGCCTGGACGACGACGCCCTGGACATTGCCGGGTAACGCGGCGCTCGCGGTGAATCCGAAGATTGACTATATAAAAGTAAAAATAGAAAATTTTCTTGGAACATATGTAATTGCCGACTTTGCAAAAACACATCTTCCAATACCTAAAGATGCTGGTGATGTTTTTGTTGAGAGCCATAGTTTTAAAGGAAAGGAATTGCTCGGCAAAAAATACAAACCGGTGTTTCCGTACTATGAGCAGGCGACTGACGTGAAGCATCGCGAACATCTGTACAGTGTGGTTGGTGCGGATTTTGTGACCACGACCGATGGCACGGGTATTGTGCACATCGCGCCGGCATTTGGCGAGGACGACTATAATCTCTCGCAAACGGCTGAGCTACCGTTCATCCAGCACGTCGGCATGGATGGGCGCTTTAAAAAAGAGGTGACGGATTTTGCGGGGCAGCAGGTCAAGCCGCGACCGACGGCGGAAGAGCCGAATGCGCACCAGAAAGCAGATATTGAAATTATCAAATACTTGGCGCATCACGGCACGCTTTTTGCTAAAGAAAAAATCACCCACAGCTATCCGCACTGTTGGCGCTGTGACACGCCGCTTTTAAACTACGCGACGAGTTCGTGGTTTGTGCAGGTGACTACACTCAAAGAAAAACTCGTTGAGGAAAATAAAAAGGTGCGTTGGGTGCCGGAAGAAATCGGTCAGGGACGCTTCGGTACGTGGCTGGAGAACGCCCGTGACTGGGCGGTATCGCGTTCGCGCTTTTGGGGCGCGCCGTTGCCGGTGTGGAAATGTGATGAATGTGGCGAACTAGAATTTGTTGACTCGGTAAAAACACTGTATACAAAGTTGCAGCGTAATAATTATTTTTTGATGCGCCACGGTCAAGCGCATAGTAACGTGGCCAATGTTATCAGTCCCAATGAGCAAGCGCATGATCCGTTAACATCTGAAGGCGAGCGGCAGGTGAGGGAAGCAGCTAAAAAACTTTCCGAGGATTTGGTTGGCAAAAAAATTGACTTGATTTTTGCTTCGCCCTTTGAGCGGACGCAACAAACAGCAAAAATTATGGCCCAGGAAATCGGTTTTCAGGGAAAAATCATAACCGATGAACGTCTCCACGAGCTCGGCGCGTTTGCTTTTGGTGGCAAGAGTCGTCAGGAACGTAATGCAGCTTATCGCGTTGGTGATGTGTCTAAAAATGATGAGACAAAAGTCCACGAGCAAAAACGTGTCGGTGAATTTTTCTATGAAATTGATGCCGCTCACAAAGGTAAAAATATTTTAATTATCAGTCATGCTGCGCCGCTTTCGGCCGCGCTACATTTAGCTGAACCACTTGGCGTATACAACGTTGGTTTTATGGACAATGCCGAGATTCGCACATTGCCGTTTGCCGCTTTGCCCCACGATCCACAGTTTAATTTCGATATGCATCGGCCCTATATCGATGCGGTGGAATTTCCTTGTACAGCAAAGGGTTGCTCGGGGAACATGAAACGCGTTCCTGATGTCTTTGATACCTGGTACGAATCTGGTTCTATGCCGTTTGCGTCAATTCATTTTCCTTTTGAGCAAGAAAATAAAAAAAAGCTGCCACGTTTCCCCGCTAACTTCATCGCTGAAGGTCAGGACCAAACGCGCGGCTGGTTTTATACACTGCTTATTTTAAGTACGGCACTATTTGATTGTGCGCCGTATGAAAACGTAGTAGTGAATGGTATTGTTTTGGCCGAAGACGGGCAAAAAATGTCCAAGCGACTTAAAAATTATCCTGACATCCGTTTTGTTTTGGATAAATATGGCGCTGATGCATTGCGCTACTATCTCCTTTCCTCGCCGGTCGTTGAAGCCGAAGACTTGGCATTTTCTGAAAAAGGTTTGGATGAAGTCGTTAAAAAAATTATCAATCGCTTAGATAATGTTTACTCATTTTATGAGCTCTATGCAGATGGAACTGTTGAGCCCAATACTGATTCGCCCAACATTCTTGATCGCTGGATTCTGGCGACATTGTCAGAGATGCAAGGGGAGATAACAAGAGAATTGGATAGCTACAGGCTCGATGCTGCTGCGCGTCCCTTCGCACAGTTTATCGACGACCTTTCAACCTGGTATATTCGTCGCTCTCGCGATCGCTTCAAAAATGCCGACACTGCTCGTGACGCTATTGCTACTACTCGTTTTGTTTTGCGCGAACTCGCAAAAAGTCTCGCACCATTTATGCCATTTCTCGCCGAAGATTTGTATCAAAAAGTGAAAACAAAAAATGATCAAGAAAGCGTCCATGTAGAACGCTGGCCCTGGGTGCCAATCTTGGAAAAAAATGAAACGGTCTCTTTAATTAACAATATGTACAAAACTCGCGAGCTAGTATCGCTCGCGCTGGAGGCGCGAGCGGCGGCGGGTATTAAAATTCGTCAGCCGCTGGCTGCGTTGACGGTTAATGGCGCTTTTGCACAGGTGCTTGATGACGAGCACCTCGCCGCGCTCGTTAGAGATGAAGTAAATATAAAGAAAATCTCAAAAAATGCTTCGCAAACCGAACTGGTCAAATTAGATACTACAATCACGCCGGAACTGAAACATGAAGGCATAGCCCGAGAATTTATCCGATCTGTGCAAGAGTTACGTAAAAATGCTGGCTTGCAACCAAGTCAAGATATTATGCTTACGGTCGCCACATCGTCGGAAGGGAGAAAAATTATTGAAGTCTTCGCTGCTGATATTCGACAGGTGACTAGAACCAAGCGTATCGTTTTTGATACGGTTTTATTGAGTGCCAACAATACTATCACTATAGAAAACATAACATTTACTCTTGATTTGAAATTTTAATGTCGCACCACATTTACACTACACCAGCGATGGTGCTCGCAAGTGCGCCGAGCCGTGAGGCTGATCGAAGCTATACGCTCTTTACGCCGCAATTAGGAATAGTGTGGGCTACGGCGCAGGGGATTCGTCGTGAAGTTTCAAAATTGCGTTATGCATTGCAGGAATTTTCGGTGCTCTCTGTGTCACTGGTGCGGGGAAAAGAACATTGGCGCATTACGAATGCCTCGGCTGATACAAATATTTTTTGGCAGCAACGCACCAATCGGCCGTTCGTGGAAGCAATCGCGCGCATTTTTCGCTTACTAATTCGCCTGGTGCCCGGGGAAGAGAAGAGTGAGCAGCTCTATGTTGAAATACTGGCGGCGCTCCATTTTGCACGTGGCATAGAATTTTCTGATGTTGCAGCAGCAGCGTTTGAACATATAGTGGTGTTGCGCATATTGTACAATCTTGGCTATAGTTCTGCTGGCGATGATTTGAAATTATTTTTAACTGATTCTTGGAGTCAGGATTTAATTGTTGCTGCTCAAAAAAAACGTAGATCACTTGTGACCACGATTAATTTTTCGTTGCATCAGTCGCAATTGTGAATAGCTTTTGACATAATGGTTTTCGTTTTATATCATAATAAAGGTTACCCTTCCCCATCCCGCCCCCCAGTTGTACCGTGCAGCTGGGGGCTATTTTTATACATAAAACATTATATGAGTGAAGATGTGGAACATGGTATACTTTCATAAATGAATCCGAAAAAACCAGATTTTGACGGCCTGGAAAAACTCGGTAATAGAATTTATGATCGAGATTTTTCTGATACACCAAATTTTCCTAAGCCCACATTACCTACCACTGCGAACACGAGTCCTCGACGCTGGAAAGACACCGAGGAACTTTTTGCTGATGAAGCTCAGGGTCATGGTCACGGCTTTTCTCTAAAAGCACTTTTTTTGGGATCGCTCATATTTTTTTTGGTGTGTGCTAGCATTGCTGGGGTTATCATTTATCGTGGTTTTAATACAGTTTCTAATAATAATGTCGCTGTTTCATTTGTGGGGCCAGTAACCATAGCGGCTGGTACGCCACTCGATTTCTCTGTAGTAATAAAAAACAACAATATAGCTTCTATGGAAAATGCCAGACTATATCTGACCTTTCCGAATGGTACCGTCGAAGCGACTAATACGTCAGCAACATTGCTTCACGAGTCTGATGTGTTGGGAACAATTGCCTCTGGTACATCGATGACACACAATGTGGAAGCGGTTATCTACGGGGCTGAGCATGCTACGGAACAAATTACCGCAACAATTCAATATTCTATCGCCAACGATAATGCGTTATATCAAAAGAAAGAAATATATACTGTAGAAATTAGTTCAGCGCCGCTGGCGATGAATATAAACGCGCCCAGTCAAACGCCTGCCGGCGCCCCCGTTAATTTTTCACTGACACTGTCTGCAAACTCCAATAATCCGCCATCAAATGTGTTAGTTACGGCACAGTATCCGTTTGGTTTTCAGTTTGCTAGTTCTACGCCAGCGCCAAGCTATAGCAACAATTCAGAATGGCTCTTTCCAGCGTTGTCTGCTAGTAGTACCGAAACCATTACTATTCGTGGCTACTTACAGGGCCAGGAGAATGATCAGGAAACAGTTCGATTTCTCGTTGGTACCCAGAGCCAGGTGGATCCGCAAAAATTAGGGGTTATTTATCTCGCTCAAAATCAAACGCTCACTATCCAGCGTTCGCCTGTGGCATTGGCGATGTCTGTTGGTACAGCTAATGGAAACAATGTTGTGATTCAGCCAGGTTCTTCTAATGCAACACTTACCATTACTAATAATTTACCCGTTGATTTATTAAATGCGGTGACGACGGTAACGCTCAACGGCAATGCGCTCGATCCAACAAGTGTGAATCCTGCTGAAAATGGTATCTACCGTCAATCGTCACAGGCAATCACGTGGGATCGTCTATCAGATCCTGATCTCGGTGTCATAAGTCCTGGTCAGCAGATATCGTTGCAATTTTCGTTCGCAACATTACCAGCCAGTGTGCTCGCGGGATTAGACAATGGAACAATAACACTATCTGCTAATGTCAGCGGTCAAGAATACGGCGCCGTTTCTGGTGCGGCTCCTATTTCTTCAACATCTACGCTGTCGGCACGATTGACAACAGCTGTTGGTTTGCTTGCACACGCTGTATATTCCACCGGGCCGTTTACCAATACTGGTCTTGTGCCGCCGCGCGCAGATACACCAACCACCTATACGATTGTCTGGACATTAACCAATAGTTCCAATACAGTGTCTGGTGGCACGGTTACGGCGACCTTACCAGCCTACGTTAAATGGCTCAATAATATTAGTCCTAGCAATGCGTCGGTAACGTTTGATACTAATTCAAACACAATTACCTGGACTCCAGGGACGTTACCGGCTGGTGGCGCTGCGCCCGTTGCTTCGGTGGCATTTCAAGTAGAAGTTGATCCAACGGTTAATCAAGTTGGCACCGCGCCGGATATTGTTAATGATATTTCGTTTAACGGTACCGATGCGTTTGTGAATGTGCCCGTGTCGGCTTCAGCTGGTTCGCTCACCACGGACATTTCCAGTGATCCAACCTACGGTGGTCAAAATGGTTTTGTGCAACAGTAATTCAATCATTGTAATTTCATGAATCAAAAAAACACTACAGACAACACGATGGAAAAAATTATTTCCTTAGCCAAACGGCGTGGTTTCATGTATCAAGGCTCAGAGATTTACGGTGGTTTGGCTGGCACGTGGGATTATGGTCCTCTGGGTGTGGCTCTCAAAAATAATCTTAAGGCACTGTGGTGGCAAATGTTTGTGGATGAGCGCGAAGATATGTATGGTGTAGACGCGGCGATTTTAATGAATCAAAACGTGTGGAAAGCCAGCGGTCATGTCGGCGGTTTTTCTGATCCGCTCGTGGAGTGCTCAAAATGTCATCACCGTTTTCGCGCCGATCATATAGCTGATCTAAAAAAATGTCCCGATTGCGGCGGTCTACTCGGTGATGTGCGTCAGTTTAATATGATGTTCAAGACCCACGTTGGGGCGGCTCAGGACGAGGCGGCCATTTCATATTTACGACCAGAAACGGCCCAAGGTATGTTTGTGAATTTTAAAAATATCGTAGACTCATTTCATCCGGAGTTACCATTTGGTTTGGCGCAAATCGGTAAAGCGTTTCGTAATGAAATTGCTCCTCGCGACTTCCTCTTTCGTTCGCGCGAGTTTGAACAAATGGAAATTGAGTATTTTGTTCGTCCTCATGACTGGGAACGCTTTTTTGAAGAGTTTCGGCAATTGATATGGCAATGGATTGAACGCATTGGTTTACGTCGTGAACGCATACATGAATTAGACGTACCGGCCGAAGACCGGGCGCACTACTCCAAGCGCACTATTGATTTTGAATTCGAGTATCCCTTTGGCCGTAAAGAGCTGTACGGTTTAGCCTATCGCACTGACTTTGATCTTGGTGCACACCAAAAGGGAAGCGGCGTGTCTCTCGAATATTTTGATGAAGCCGCTAAGGAAAAATTTGTGCCGCACGTTATTGAGCCATCGCTCGGTGTTGACCGTACTGTGTTAGCAATTTTGACTGATGCGTATACTGAAGACGAACTCGGGGGAGAACCACGCAGTTTCTTGAAATTATCTCCACGTATTGCTCCAGTGACGATTGCTGTGTTCCCGCTTTTAAAAAACAAACCGCCGCTTGTGGAGAAGGCGAGGGAAGTGTATGCACTTCTGCGCGAAACTAAAAAAACCGCTTCCAGTCGCGCGCGCATCGCTTTTGATGATAATGGAAATATTGGCAAACGTTATCGCCGCCAAGATGAGATTGGTACGCCGTGGTGCGTCACTATTGATTTTCAGACGCTTGAAGATGATACGGTGACGGTACGCGATCGCGATAGCGGTAATCAAGAACGGCTGAAAATTTCTGAACTTTCTGGTAGACTCTTGGCATGACATTTAAACGAACAGTTTTGCCTAACGGCTTACGAATCATTACGGTGCCAATAACCGGAGCACCGACAGCAACCGTGTTAGCGATGGTTGAGGCGGGTTCAAAGTATGAGAATCATACAACAAACGGCCTCTCTCATTTTCTGGAACATATGTGTTTTAAAGGTACACTGAAGCGACCAACGGCTAAAGATATTAGTCACGAACTTGATGCGCTTGGAGCACAGTACAATGCTTTTACGTCAGAGGAATTTACCGGCTACTGGGCCAAAGCAGCAAAGGAGCATGTACCTCTTCTGCTTGATGTGGTGAGCGATATTTATCTCAACTCCACTTTTCCTGCTGCTGAAATTGAAAAAGAAAAAGGGGTTATTGTAGAAGAAATTAATATGTACCACGATATGCCGCAGCGGCACGTGCAGGAATTGTTTATGAAAGTGCTCTATGACGATCAGCCAGCGGGTTGGAGTATTGCGGGCACCAAGGAAACTGTTCGTTCATTTGGCCGCGATGATTTTTTACACTATCGTACCGAACACTATGTTGCGCCGGCGACCACAATTATTGTTGCCGGTGGCTTTTCAGAACGAGTGGTGCTTAAACAGCTCACAAAGATTTTTGGAACAGTTCGGCGCGCTAAAAAAGGCGCGAAAGTGCCGGTTACAGAAGTACAAAAGGCGCCGGCGATTGTCGTTGAGCGTCGACCTACCGACCAAAGTCATATTGTTATTGGTGTACGGGCATATAAGGCTGGACACAAACGCCAAGTGGCTGCTGAAGTGCTCACCGCCCTTTTGGGAAGTGGTATGAGCTCGCGACTCTTTTTACGCTTGCGCGAAGAAATGGGTATTGGCTATTACGTCCGCGCTGGCTACGATGCACTCACCGATCACGGCATTCTTGCTGTATCGCTGGGGTGTGATACGAAACGCGTGGGGGAGGCGCTCGATGCAATTTTAGCTGAGTTTAAAAAACTAAAAACTGATTTGGTGGGCGCTGAAGAATTAGCAAAAACTAAACAGCATCTCGCTGGGGCGCTTCTCTTGGATTTAGAAGGGTCCGATCGTATCGCTGAATTTTACGGTCATCAAGAAGTATTGCGACGACCACTCAAAAAACCCGAACAGCTTATCGCTGAAATTAAGAAAGTTACTGCCGCCGATGTGCGCCGCGTGGCCCAAGATCTTTTTGTTGATACCAAACTCAATTTCGCGGGCGTTGGACCATTGCCGGATGACGCCACGCTACGTGAACGTGTTCAGTTGGCATAACCTATGTCAAAAAAATCATTGTATATCACTACCACATTGCCCTACGTCAATGCCGAGCCGCATATCGGTTTTGCTGTAGAAATTATTCGTGCCGACACGATAGCACGTTTTCGGAAAGCTCAGGGGTATGATGTGTTTTTTCATACCGGTACCGACGAGCACGGTCTAAAAATTTATCAGAATGCCCAAAAAGCTGGTCAGACACCGGAAGCATATATCAAGCCACATGTGCAGAAATTTAAAGATTTAGTCAGTGTTTTGAATATCGGCCGCACGGGGGATCGAGAAATTTTTCCCGTTCACTTTACGCGAACGACCGATCCGCACCATAGTGAAGCTGCAAAAAAGTTTTGGCTACTCTGTAAGAAAAATGGCTTCATTGAGCTGAAAAAACATCAAATAAAATATTGTGTAGGTTGCGAACTGGAAAAAACAGACTCGGAGCTCGTTAATGGTCATTGTGTACTCCATCCTAATCTTAAAATAGAAATTATTGATGAAGAAAATTATTTTTTCAAATTTTCAGATGAGAGAATACGAGAAAAACTGCTTGCATTGTATGCGCCGCGGACTCCACAATTTGCGCTCGATGTGATGCGAACCGTTGAAGTGAAAGCTTTTGTCGAGCGAGGCCTGAAAGATTTTAGTATTTCGCGGTTGAAGTCGAAAATGCCATGGGGTGTAGAGGTTCCTGACGATGCGGAGCATGTTATGTACGTATGGTTCGAAGCGCTTGTTAGTTATATTTCCGCTCTCGGTTGGCCTGATAATAGTGATTTTCAAAAATTTTGGCAGAGTGAAGACAGTATAAAAGTACAGTATTGCGGTAAGGATAATCTTCGACAACAGGCGGCTATTTGGCAAGCTATGTTGCTGGCGGCTGGTTTGAAAACAAGTGATCACATCGTTGTCGATGGTTTTGTTACCGGCGTCGGTGGTATAAAAATGTCTAAGTCGCTCGGCAATACCATTAGTCCATTCGATATTATCACTGAATATGGCGTCGATGCTCTACGATACTACGTGTTGGCGGAGCTAAGTTCTTTTGAAGACAGTCCGTTTTCTCTCGAACTTTTTAAAACCGCTTACAATGCGCAGCTTGCCAATGGTTTGGGCAATTTAGTAAGTCGAGTAATGAAAATGGCGACAGTAAACAATGTCATTTTAGTTGAGCCGAAGCAGCGCTTTTTTGAGGCTTTAGCTGGCGAGAAAGAATATTTTGACGCGTTTGATCGATATGAATTAAATAAAGCCTGCGCGGAAATTTGGCAGCATATACGTTTTGCTGATGAGTTAATCCAAAAAGAGCAGCCGTTTGTGCTTATTAAAACCGATTTTGAGAAGGCAAAGAAAATTATTGAGCTTCTTTTGGGGCAATTATATAAAATTGGGCACATGCTTAAGCCAATTATGCCGGAGACCGCTGAGAAAATTAAAACACTGGTGCGTGAGAATACGATGCCTCAAGCGCCACTGTTCCCGCGGAAGGAATAAATCGCCATGAAGCCAGAAGAAATTCGCTATTTTGACGTACACTCGCATCTCAATTTTCCGCAATTTGATGCTGACAGGGAGGCCATTATCGCTGAAATGGCTAACCAGAAAATAGCGACGATTACTGTTGGAACTACTGTAGCTACGTCACGTCAAGCTCTTATACTTGCCGAAAAACACTCACATTTTTTTGCGGCAGTTGGTATACATCCACTCGATGCCCGTGAATCGGTGGATGGGCTAGGTACACTCGCTGAAGAAAAAAAAGTTGTTGCTATTGGCGAATGCGGCTTGGATTATAGTCGAACGCTTACGGCGGAAGATAAGAAACGACAGCGGCAGATTTTTGAAGAGCACGTTGATCTTGCCAGTACCACGAACAAGCCGCTCATTATTCATTGTCGTGATGCCTATCCCGATGTGCTAGATATTTTAAATGCAAAAAAGCGGGAAGTGGGGGAGCGCGTACGAGGAGATTTTCATTTTTTTACTTCTTCGCCAGACATTGCTAAAAAGTGCTTGGATTTGGGATTTTATATTTCGTTTACAGGTCCGATTACGTTTACTAATCAATACGATGAAACGGTAGCGTATGTGCCACTTGAGCGGATGATGATTGAAACCGATTCGCCGTATGCGGCCCCACATAGCCATCGGGGCAAACGCAATACTCCACTGTATGTGGAAGAAATTGCCCGAAAAATTGCCACTATAAAAGGCAGTGATATTGACAGTGTGGCAAAAATTCTGGTTAAAAATGCTTTTGAACTTTTTTTGAGAAAAAATGCAGCGGAATTTTAACACCCGTCTGCTATAGTCGAAATGCTGGTGTTAGGCTAGTGTGCATGGTTGCACTTGCAAGCCGCTTGTGGTACCCTTGTGGCTACTATGGCAACCGAACAAATGTCCGACACTAACGGCAAAAAAATATATGAGCTCGGGTATCTTTTAGTTCCAACACTAACAGAGGAGCAGATTCCCGCTGAAGTGAAGGTGATTAAGGATATGCTTAAAAAAGCCGACGTTGAAGTCATTTCCGAAGATTCTCCCAAGCTCATTTCTCTGATGTATCAAATGGTTCACGGCGTATCTGGTCAGAAAAAAAAGTTTGACAAGGCTTATTTTGGTTGGGTTAAGTTTCAAGGTCAAGCTGCGGCTGCGGAATTTCTAAAACGAGAATGTGACGCATATGAACACTTTTTGCGTTTTATGATTATCAAAACAGTTAAGGACGAAGCCCAGTCTTCACCTCGAGTAAGCTTAAAAACTGTTGTCGCCACCAGTCCTGCACCAAGAATTGATGCAACAGAAACTTCTCATGAGACCGAAAAACAGCCCATTAATGAAGCTGAACTTGAAAAGACACTTGAAAGTCTTGTTGTGTAAGCGCTGCAAAGCCGTTAATCCGCTCCTTGGTTCGTATTATTTATAATTTTGTTCACCTATGTATCTCAATAAAGCGTTTATAATTGGCAACCTAACGCGCGATCCAGAACTTCGTTCATTGCCCTCTGGAATTGGTGTCGCTAGTTTCAGTGTTGCCACGAATCGTGTTTTTAAAGATAAAAACGGTGCTCGTCAGGAAGCGACCGACTTTCATAATATTGTAGTGTTTGGTCGACAGGCTGAAACAGTTTCGCAGTATCTTAAAAAAGGTTCGTCGGTGCTTGTAGAAGGTCGCATTCAAACCCGCTCGTGGGACGCTCAAGACGGCCAAAAGAAATATCGTACGGAAATTGTTGCTGATCGTGTGCAATTTGGACCGCGCATGGGTGGTGGGACCACTGGTAATCGTGGAGGCGAGGCGAGTGCCGCTAGCAGTGCGGGTCAAGGTGCGTCTGACGCGGCCTCTGTTGACAAACCAATCGGAGCTGATACTATTGAGTACCCATCAGAAGAAATTAATCCCGACGATATTCCATTTTAATGTATGTCAAAAAAACAATCTTATTTTTCCCAAAATAACATTAAACACGTTGATTATAAAGATATTGAGCTTCTCAAGAAGTTTTTGAATCCGCACGGCCGCATTCTTGCTGCCAGCCGTACTGGTATGAGTGCTAAAGATCAGCGTAAATTAAGCACGGCGGTTAAGTACGCTCGTTTTCTTGGTTTATTGCCTTACGTTTCTCGTTAGAATGCAGGATTAGAACGCTTTACCGTTTGCGGCGCGTTCAACATATTCTCCGGTTTCTGTATTTATCCTAATCACTTCACCTTCTTCAATAAATAGAGGGGCGTTTATCATCGTGCCGTTTTCCAGTTTAATTTGTTTTGAACCACCCTTAGCAGTATCACCCTTAACAGCTGGCGGTGCTTCCACTACCTTAAGGTCAACCTTAATAGGGATTTCTACGCCGAGCATTTTTTTACCAAACATGAGAGCGGTAGCAATGGTATTCGGTTTTAAAAAGCGCACTTTAGAACCAACGAGCGCTTCGCTAATAGTAAAACGTTTAGATGGGTCTTTAGCATCGCAAAACCAGTGTTCGCCACGGTGAGAGTATAAATATTTTATTTCTTTCTTATCAATTTCTGCTTCATCAACTTTTTCTGATTGATGGAAAGAAATTTCTTTTATGTTGCCAGTAATAAGATTGCGCAACTTGGTGGCATTAACTGGCTTGCGTTGTTGTTTGCGAAAAACGTGCGAGTCAATAACTTCGTACGGTTCATTTTCGTAAATAATAAACTTGCGAAGGGTGATTTCGTTGTATTCAAGCATAGTAGGAAGAGTCTACGAGACTTTTAATAAAAAGGCAACTTTTAGAATGATTATTCGTCGCTACCACTGCGCACAGCTACTGACGCATCCGTTTTAAGATTTTCACGAATTTTCGTGAGAATTTCTTCTTCTAGTGTTGGATTCTCACGCAGAAAAGTTCTGCTAGCGTCGTAGCCTCGGCCAAGCTTGGTCTCGCCGTATTCATAAGACGAGCCGCTTTTTTTGATAAAACCCATTTTTTCACCAAGTGCCAGAATCTCACCTTCTTTAGAAATGCCCTCATTATAGATGAGGTCGAATTCTGTTTGGCGGAAAGGTGCTGCCACTTTATTTTTGACCACTTTTACGCGAACACGACCGCCAACTACTTCGTCACCTTTTTTAATTTGAGCGATGCGGCGAATATCCATACGCACCGAGGAATAGAATTTCAGAGCTTTACCACCTGGCGTTGTTTCTGGGTTGCCAAACATAACACCGATTTGCATACGAATTTGATTGATAAAAATGACAATAGTTTTTGATTTGGCAACAATGCCGGTGAGTTTGCGCAAGGCTTGTGACATGAGGCGGGCTTGTTTACCAACGTGGAGAGCACCCATTTCACCTTCTATTTCATCTTTGGGAGTGAGGGCGGCAACGGAATCAATAACAACAACGTCAAGTTTGCCGGTTCGTACTAAACTTTCAGCAATTTCTAAACCCTGTTCACCGGTGTCGGGTTGGGAAATGAGAAGATCGTTAGTCTTCACGCCGAGTTTTGCGGCATATTCGGGATCCATGGCGTGTTCAGCGTCAATGTAGGCGCAGATACCACCTGTTTTTTGAGCTTCGGCAATAACGTGTAAAGCAAGCGTCGTCTTTCCAGAAGATTCTGGACCGAAAATCTCAACAATTCTACCTCGGGGTAAACCACCGATACCGAGTGCTGCATCAAGGCCAATAGAACCCGTAGGAATGGCATCAATATTAACTTTGGGTTTAGCACCAAGTGTCATGATGGCTTCATCGCCAAATTTCGTTTTAATTTGATCAATGGCCTGACTGATTGCAACGGCTGAAATTTTTGCGCCGGCGCCTTTGGTTTCGGACTGCTCGCGAGTATCTTTTTTAGTGATTTTGGGCATAGTGTTATTTTTTTAATAAAGTCTTTGATTGATGCTACTGCAGTGATGGTAAAATTCCTATCAATTTTTTCTCAAGTTTTATTAAAGATCAAACTAAAACTTTTAGTAATGGTACGACCAAATGTATCCTTTGCCATAATCGTCCACGTGTTGTAACCAGGGGAGAGTAATAGTTGCTCGTTAAAATCACCCTGTTCATTAACAAAAATTGGACGATCATTTAAGCTAATAAAGGAGATATTGCTAGCTTTACCGGCTATAGTTACAAGGGGCGAATGTGTAATGGTCGCTCCATTTTGGGGACTCGCGAGATAAATTTGCGGTCCCATAAGAAGATTTCTTGCCTGAAACAAACCATAACCAACGATGACTATGGCAAAAAAAACTATACTAATGCCTATAAGTAGATTTTTTTTATGGGGAGAGGTAACCATATTTTCTGGATTCCAAGTTTACGGTGTCATAGTAGCATGATTTTCATTTGACACCTCATCGTTTTCAGGTGCCTCTGTTACGTGTGCACTCACACTACCTCCACCGCCAAGAATTTCTCGCGGTTTAGCGCCTTCTCCAGGGCCAATAACGCCATGTTCCTCTAAAATATCAATGAGTCGAGCGGCGCGGGCATACCCAATGCGTAATTTTCTTTGTAGATAGGATGTTGAAGCTTTACCAGCTTGGATAACTGATTCGCGAGCTTCTTCATAGAGCGGATCGCTATCGTCTGCATCTTCAGTACCAAAAGTTGCGTCAAAAATAGCATTTTTGTCGGCTGCTGATTCGGAGAAATTAATTTCTGATGGCGGTATGTCGTTGTAGGTATCAATAAAATAGCCAACCACGTCTTTAAGCTCTTTTTCAGAAATAAAAGCTGATTGAATACGCTGCGGTTTAGCCATTTCACCTGACATGTAGAGCATATCGCCGGCGCCGAGTAGTTTTTCAGCGCCACCAGTGTCGAGAATAGTTCGCGAATCAATTTGCGAGGTTACTTGGAGAGCTATGCGCGAAGGAATGTTTGCTTTAATGAGGCCGGTAATGACGTTTACGGACGGTCGTTGGGTGGAAATAATAAGATGAATACCTACAGCACGACTCATTTGAGCAAGACGAACAATAGCGGCTTCCAGTTCTCGTGGATACGCTTGCATTAAGTCGGCAAGTTCATCAATGACCACCACAGTATAGGGCATGGTCTCGGGCAATTGCTGTCCTTCTTGATCAGTGGATTTGCCGCTACTTTTTTTAAGGGCTGGGCCTAAAACGTTTTTGTGGTAGGACTCAATGTCACGAACTTTTTCTGTTTCCAGAATGTCGTATCGTCGATCCATTTCTTTAGCCGCCCATTTCAGAGCCAAAATTGCTTTTTTGGGATCAGTGATAACTGGTGTTAAGAGGTGGGGAATATTGTTATAGAGAGTCAATTCAACACGTTTTGGGTCAACCATGATGAATTTCAGGTTTTCAGGGGAGCTGCGATAGAGCAGTGATGTAAGAATAGCGTGAATAGTAACCGATTTACCGGAACCAGTAGCGCCGGCAATCAGAAGGTGAGGCATTTTAGCAAGGTTGGCAAAATGGCTTTTGCCTGATATGCCGCGACCGAGAGCAACCAAAAGAGGTTTGTCGGATGTTTGAAACTCTTCGCCAGCGAGTAGCGTACCGAGGCCGACGGTAGTTTTCGAACTATTAGGAATTTCAATACCAACCAGTGATTTACCAGGAATTGGCGCTTCGATACGAAGCGGGTGGGCGGCGAGTGCTAATGCTAAATCGTTTTGCAAACCGACAATACGCGAGAGCTTCACCCCTTCGGCTGGTTTGAGCGCGTAACGAGTAACCGATGGGCCGATAGAAATCTCATCCATTTCCACATTAATGCCAAAATTCTGTAGTGTTCGCTTAATAATGTTTGCATTTGCTTTAATGTCGCCAACGCCCGGCTTACCCTTGTCTTCCTCGAGGAGCGAAAGGGGAGGAGGGGTGAAGGTTTTACCCAGAAACTTTCTTGAGCTCACGGCAAAATCATTCGTGTCGCTTTTTGCTAAGCCGGTAATTTTTTGTTCATTAGTCGAAGGTTTTATTTTCTGAGGTTCTTTTTCAATTTCATCTCGTTCTGGTTTTTTCTTTTCAAGAAGAGGCGCTTCTGGTGCAGTTGCTGGGCTAGGAGTTTCTATATATGCCGTTTCCATATCGTCTGCATCTTCCTCGGAATGTTTTTTCCAGAATAAAAGCTGTTGCCATCCGAAATGACTATCGGCCGTTATGATAAGAGCAATAAATGCGATACCAAAAAGAAAAATGAGAGAGGCCCAGATATCAAATAATTGTACTAATGGGTGGGCAATAAGCGAACCAATGTAACCACCCGCTCCTATGCCTGTTTTATTTTCTTTAAATATGATGCCGATAATTCCTAAAAAGGCGACAAGGCTTATAAAGAAAGCCACTAAGCGTATCCAACCAACGTGTTGGCGGCGCAGCGAACCTAAAAATATTAAACCAGTGAAGAATAGAAAAACAGGTAAAAAGAAGTAACCAATTCCTAAAAGAAAAGCTAGGGCAGCGTAGGTTCTATCTCCGACAACTCCAGCTTTACCGATAGCCGAAAGAATAAAAAAAATACCGATAATAAAACTTGCAATAGCATACACAACTCGCAATGTCTCTTGTTGAAGGCCAATAGACGGTTCTTTTGAAGAGGTGGATCTTCCAGAACGTGTTTTTCTTTCTTTTTTCATTCTGTTGCTTTAAATAACGTTTATTAGATTATACCACACTAAAATCAAAGAAATTTTTTGACAAAGAAAATGTCAGGTATACTATATAAAAGTCATAAAGGACATATTTAAAAATAATGTAAAAGACATAAAATTATGACTGAAGAAAAAAATCAGAATATAAAGGACAATGTCTTTTATAACCCATTATTTTTCCACAATGACCAGGATATTATCTCTATTTACCAAAAAACAGAAAGAATTTGCGGGGCAGTTTTTTTAGTAACCCGTTTCATTGATGATTCTCTCATAAAAAATACATTGCAAAATTCAGCACTCGTGTCCTTTAAAATGTGCGCAGATTTTGTTATGGGTACTAATGTTAACCATCAAAAACTTAAAGAAATTTCTATCAATTTATCTGTCCTCTACGCTCACCTCGATAATGCTTTTTGGTCAGGATATCTATCTCAAATGAACTCATCCGTTATTCAAAAAGAAATTCAAATAACTGTTTCAATAATCTCCAAGATTGAGGAAAAATACCGAGATCGCAGTAATCCCAAAAATTCATTCTTGGCCTTAATAGAAAAAAATACTGTACCAATACTATCTCACGTCACTACACCTGATGCAGCAAAAAATGCCATAAAGGACAATAATATAAAGGACAGTATAAAAGACATAAAAGACAGCATAAAGGACAAAAATATAGGACAAGTTAAGGAAAAAGCATTGAGAATTAATAACCAAGAAAGGGTTGATAAGATAAAATTCATTCTTCGTGATTTTAAACAAAGAACTATAAAAGACATAGCTGCTTTATTCCCTAATATAGGTGAAAAAACAATTCAAAGAGAAATAAATCGTCTTATAGAACAGGGAGTTGTGAAAAGAATTGGCGACCGTCGCTGGAGTACCTACGTACTCGCTTAGTTTTGTGGGGTTTTATTGTTACTTCGTGGATAATAAAACGTATTCATTACAGAGGCATTTTTATGGTTGATACGATTGACTTTTCCGTTTAAATATGGAAATATGTGGCGGTAACGGAGTTATCCCCATAAATGCTGTTTTTAAAGGGTTTCCGTTGCGATATACTGCCGACAGTCGGAAAGATCTGGCGGCTTTTGTCTCAGGTACACAGAACGACGGTACATTGAAAATTACATAGCGTTTCTTCTAAAAAGTTTATTCTGATATATCTGTAATTGTTCCGTTGGCGTGCGTGCATATCATGCGCGCCCTTCTGAAAATTTTTCCGAAACTCAGTCTCACTCTTATTAACTATTTTTCATCTTGTGTCGATAAACAAAAGATGAAATATAGTGCAGAAAAAACCAAATATTTCTTTTTCGGTTTTCAGAAATGTTTGGTCAACATCAGTGAATGTTAATGTCGATTAATATTTTCTGATGCAAGTAAAACCGAAATTATTAGTCGCAGTTATACATTGCGGTTATTAACATAATCTTATTAATAAATTTTATCCTATGTCTAAACGAATTCTCGTTGGAGCTTTAGGTGCCGCGACAATCTTGTCGCTCGTTGGCGTTGCTGCTATCACAGCTTCCGCTGCTACGACTTCCACCTATAACTTCACACGAAACCTTACTGTTGGTTCAACTGGTGCTGATGTCAGCGCTCTCCAGCAGTTCCTTGCTCAAGAAGGCTTCTTCACAGTGACTCCGACCGGTTACTTCGGTCCTATCACCAAGAAGGCTGTTGCCGCTTGGCAAGCTAGTATCGGTCTTCCGTCCTATGGTTTCTTTGGTCCTGAATCTCGCGCTGCTATTGCTTCATCGGCTTCAGTAAGCACGACTTCAACCCCTGGTTGCCCAGCCGGCGCTTTGTTTAATTCAATGACTGGCGCTCCGTGCACCAGCGCTGCCGCAACCCCTGGTTGCCCAGCCGGCGCTTTGTTTAATTCAATGACTGGCGCTCCGTGCACCACAACCACGACCACATCAACCACGTCTACCACTCCGGCTACCTGCCCAGTTGGTTTCACCTGCACTCCGAATACAACCAGTACACCAACAAGCCAGGAAGGTACACTTAATTTGACGCTCTCTGGTAATCCTTCCACCCAAACCAATATTCAACAGAATATTGATGTTCCGGTGTGGGGTCTCCAGGCCCAAGCTCAAATTGGTGATGTAACCATCCAGCGCCTTGACCTTGATGTTCAAGATCAGGTTAATGCTAGCCCAAGCTACCAGGAAAATCCGGGTAACTTCATCAGTAACATTAAACTTGTTGATGGTAGCACCAACCAAGTTCTTGCTTCTTACAACGTAGGCCTCAACAGCTTCGTTCAGGGTGCAAGCTCAACTGACTACTACATCCGCTTGTCTGGTTTCAACTTCACCGTTCCGAACGGTCAAACAAAGACCTTACTTGTTGAATTCACCACCAGCGGTAGCATTGATATCGCTCACCAGTTGACAATCACTGGTTATGGAACAACCGGTCTTCAGACCATGAGTGGTGGTATCGCTGATTACTATAACGTTTCCGGTTCTGCCTTTACTCGTCAGCAAACCTTCACCAAGCCGGGTAATACAACTGTTACCTTCGGTATTGATGCTTCCAACCCACTCTCCAGCACCTACTATATTGATCCGAATGTTGGCGCTCAAAATATTCCAGTATTCGTCTTCAATGCACAGGCCTCTAATGCTAATGCTCAATTGAGTAGTATTACCATTACACCTCTCCATAACGACGCTGCTGGTAGTGGTCTCGCTGCTTCCAGTATCTCCCTTGTGCAGAATGGTACCGTTGTTGCTTCTCAAAGCTTGAATGGTACGCAGGCTATTACCTTCAATAACCTTACAACTGATACGGGTAGCACGATTACTTCGGGCACAACCCAGCCGTATGTTGTTGAAGTTTCTGTTCCGAACTATACAAGTGGCAACACGACAGTGCAGCTTGAGTTGAACAGTGTTACTTATCAGAGCACGACTGGTCAGGTTTATAGCACCAATCCTAACCTCATAGGTAACACTCAGTACTTCTACACAGCTTCACCGCAATTGGCCTTCGTTTCTGGTTCAGCTTCCTCTGGTGGCAATAACCAGAGTGGTCAAACCACTACCATTAACGGTCAGTTGACCTTCACGGTCACTCCGAAGGGTGGTCAGATGGTGCAACCAGTTGCTTCTGACTTCATTGTGAAAGTCGGTACATCATTGACTGGCGCTTCTGTCATTCCGACAGCGAGCACTTCAATCTTGTCCATCACTCCGACTCCGTCTAGCACCTCAGCTCCGTTGTCACAAGGACAGGCCTACACTGTCACCTTGGCTGCAACTGCTAACGCAGCTCAGCTCGGTGGTAGCGGTACCTACCAGTTCTACATGACATCGGCTTCTACCACGGTCTACAACCCGAATGGTAATGCTGTCAGCACCACACAAACTTGGGGTCTTGATAACTTCAAGAGCGGTGGCGTTGGTGTCTCGCAATAATCTAGTCGCTTGTGAACCCTGGTTTATCTAGCTTTGGCTAAATAAACAGGTTGACTACACAAAGCCCGATCCACAAGGTCGGGCTTTTGTGTTGGTTAATTTTTTGTGGTGTGATGGTGAATTTTAAAGAAATTTTATTTTTATGTGATGAGAATTTTAAGCGTGAAGGCATAGAGTGGTGGTATGAAATTTTTTTACAGCGGTATTTTGTGGGCGGCGCTTTTAGGTGGAGGCGTTTTTATGACCGATTGTGTACCAGCACAAGCAGCGGGCGTGGTGCGTGTCGGTGGCGATATAGCCACCGACACCGTGTGGTCGGTCTTCGATGGTACCTATGAAGTGTCTGGTGTGGTAACCGTCGACCCAGGAGCAACACTCTATATTGAACCAGGCACCGTGGTTAAGTTTGCTGCAGATGCAAACTTAAATATTGCCGGCGCATTGAACGCCGCCGGTAGCCCCAATGAGCCGGTATACTTTACATCATTGGCTGATGATGCTGTTGGTGGCGATAGTAATGGTGATGGCGGCGCTACGTTGCCGACAGCGTCTGATAGGTGGGGTATTAATTTTCTTACTGCTGGGTACTCCACTATTTCGGGAGCGGTCATTCGCTATAGCGGCGGCGGCATTTTTAATCTCAATACACGGCTTGCTATCGCCAGTAGCAGTATTAGTTTTATGAATAATCCTGTCTCGGTTTCGCACGGAAAGCTTACGCTTACCGCGGTATCGTTTTCGCATATGTATACGGGGGCACTGTGGGTGTATGCCAGCAGCAGCGCAATGATTGCTTCAACGACGGTTGATGATAGTCGTACTGACGCAGTTCGGGTGTATGGCGCCAGTACACTTTCGGCTTCAAAATTTTTAGTGCGCGGAGTGCACAATGGCTCGGCATTGATTGTCTATACCTCCACGACAGCATCTTGTGATCGGTGTGTGTTTGCTGATGCTGATGGAGTTGCCGGCACGGTCGCAGTGTACTCGGGCAGCAATATTTCTCTTACTCATTCCAAACTCGAAGAAGCTACGGGCACGATTGCCACCGCGTTAGAGCTCTATGATCCGGCGTGGGACACAGCGCTTCCCGGGCATTCACAGGCTACAATTTCCAACACAGTTTTTGATGGGGGACAAAATGGTATTACAGCTTTTGGCCCAGTAATCCTACGTCTAGCAACCACGACCATTCAAAATTTTTCTAACGACGGTATACAACTCTATGATGGTGCCACTATTGCGGGAGAAGCTTTGCAGATAACAAAAAACAGCAATGCTGGTATTGAAATGTGGTCAACTGTTAATGGTTCTGTACAAAATAGTGACATAGTTCATAATGGTCAGTTTGGTATTTTAAGTCGAACGACTGCACCGTTTACTGCCGTAGAAAATTGGTGGGGAAGTGCGGATGGGCCGTATCACGCTACCTTAAACGCCACGGGTACAGGAGACGCGGTATCCGATAATGTTACATTTTCTCCATGGCTTCACGATAGTGCAGAAGTGGATCCGCATCCTGTACCTTGTTGTTCCAGTGTTCTTTTTATTCCTGGTATTGAGGCGAGTAGGTTGTACGCGACCTCTAGCACGCTTCTGGGTCATTTGCGCAAAAGTGCGAATGCAAAAGAAACCAAACTTTGGGAACCAGGATTTATGACACCTCTCGCTAATCTCGCACTCGATAGTTCTGGCGCTAGTACGCGTCCCATCTATACCAAAGACATTATCAAAACAACCAATGAATTACTTCCCGTATTTAACGTCGATATATACCAAAAATTTTCTGGAGTGCTCGATACATTAGTATCGGGCGGTGTCATTGCATCGTGGCAGGCGTATCCCTATGATTGGCGTCTCGATCCAAAAAAGCTTGTAGAAGAGGGTACTGCACGTGCCAATGCTATATCTCGTTTGCAATCTATGGTAACCGCGTTGGCCGCTACTTCAAAAACTAAAAAAGTAACCATCGTTGCGCACAGTAATGGAGGCATACTTGCCGAGCTTTTATTGAATGAGTTGCAGGCGGAGGGTAAAAGCAATCTACTAGACAAGGTTGTGTTGGTGGCGGTGCCGCAACATGGTACACCCTTGGCTATTCCAGCGCTTCTTTCTGGTTATGGCCAAGAAGTTGGTATGGGTTTTATTTTGAATGCGAGCACTGCTCAGAAACTTGCTGAGAATATGCCAGCTGCTTATACACTTTTGCCAACTGCGGCCTATTTTAAAACGGCACCAATGCCAGCCGTTGTGCTCGATCCCTCTCTCAATGATATCTCTAATTTATATAGTATGTATGGTGCAGCCATATCTGATGCTCCCACACTGTCTCGATTCTTGCGTACAGCAGCCTATAGTGCTCCGCACCAACAGCTGCTCGCTATTGCAAACAAAACATTATTAACCGCATCGTCAAATGAACACGCAGCGCTTGATACCTGGCGCGCGCCTTCAGGTATCAATGTTATAGAAATCGCCGGTGTAGGCGTCAGTACGCTTGCAGCCACTCGCTACTACGCTCGGAAGCCATCGTTTCTCGGAGTGTTACTGGGAAATTCAGAACGTATGGATATGGCACCACAGATGACGAAGCTTGGCGACAATACGGTGGTGACAGCAAGTGCAGCTGCGTACATCCCGACTGCGTTTACGTATTATGTTGATTTGGCACGTTACAACAGTACGCATGCCGAGAACCGTGGACATGCTGATATATTGGAAACACTACCAGCTGAAGAATTACTGATAGATATTGTACAAGGTACGGTTGGCACAACAGCGTCACGTAATTCGGCACTTCCGCCATTTGTTTCCACGACTATTCCTCGTGCGTATCTGGCGAGTATAGCTGCTTCCAGTAGTGAGGAAAAAATCAGTGTTCATTCGCCGGTTATGTTACATGTGTACGATGATCAGGGGCGACACACAGGACCGAGTACACATTCTAGTGTAAATCTGAGTATTCGGGATACGAGCATCATTCCTATTGAAAGCAAAATTCCTAATAGCTACTATGTGCCATTTGGAGAAGGTCAATATGCCGCCGTGCCCGCCGGCACGGCAGGGAAGATTGTGCTTCAGGCGACGGCGGCGGGCACGGCTACGCTCGATATCACGCTCAACGGCACCACCACAGAATTTGCAGACATTCCTGTTGCGCCTGGTTCCATTGCTTCAGTAGATTTGGGCACCACCACTACGCCGCTCAATCTTGACTACGATGGTGATGGGGTAGTAGACGCAACATTTTCCTCTGGAGAGTTTGATCCACGTACCTATCCGGCAGCGATAAAAAAACTCATGGCTGCTTTTGAGCGACACCCGTTCGGCGAAGATATGCTAGAAAAAATAAAAGATACTATACAAACAATTGAAAATCGATTTAAGATTCTTCCGCACCAAAAGTTGACATATTTTCGCGACGGGGTATGATGGTGCCACGTGTGCCAAAGACAAGAGGCAATACATAAGTCCTCTCGAGGTTATTCTCAAATACTTTGCCACGGGTCGATTCAGAATTATTCATAGATTCGTATCTATGGCCCTATCAAAACACAAAAAAAAGGAAATCTTAGATAAGGTTTCGCAAATTGCTGCGAATGCTACATCGATGGTTTTTGTAAATTTCCACGGCTTACCTGTCGCGGAAACAACACAATTGCGCCACGATCTTCGTGCGCACGGCGTTGGCTACACGGTTGCTAAAAAAACCCTGATGCGCAAAGCTTTGACCGATCAGAATATATCCGGCGAAGTACCGGAACTCACTGGTGAAGTAGCTATTGCCTACAGCACCAATGACGCTTTGGCTCCTGCTCGCGAAGTATACGCATTTGAAAAAAAGCACGAAGGAAAAATTTCTATTCTCGGAGCTATTTTTGACAACGCATATATCGGCCGCGATCAGGCTCTGGCCATCGCCAGTATTCCGTCGCGTCAAACGCTTTTGGGTATGTTGGCTAATATTATCAACAGTCCAATTCAGCGCACCGCGCTCGCCCTTGGCGAGATTGCTAAAACCAAGACCGTCTAAAAGGTCTCAGTTCGGTAGTCTTATTACTAGTATTTATTAATTGAAATTATTATGGCAGAAGAAACAACAGCAGCCGCTCCAGCCGCTGAAAAAGTGGAAGTTCCGGCTCAGTTTAAAACAATCATTGAAAGTATTGAAAAAATGTCAGTGTTGGAGCTCAACGAGCTTGTGAAAGTTTTTGAAAAGCGTTTCGGTGTTTCCGCCACGGCTGTTGCAGCCGCTCCGGCCGCCGGCGCCGCTCCAGCCGCTGAAGAAAAGAGCACATACAACGTGCACTTAAAAGATGCTGGCGCTGGTAAAATTGCCGTCATCAAAGTGGTGAAGGAGGTACTCGGCCTCGGTCTCAAGGAAGCTAAAGATCTTGTTGACGCCGCACCGTCGGTTCTCAAAGAAGGTATGAAGAAAGAAGATGCGGACGCTTTCAAGAAAAAGGTTGAAGAAGCGGGCGGAAAAGTTGAACTTAAATAAAAACGATACAATATGCCCGCCTTCAAGCGGGCATATTTTGCGTTATACTACACCTCATGATTGAGATACTAGAAAAACTATTTGGTTCGGCGGCCAAGGTAAAGATTATGCGGCTCTTTTTGTTTAACCCGCAAGGATCATTCTCATTGGCTGACATTGCTCGTCGTTCCCAGGTTTCAGAGTCTGAAGCAAAACGCACGATAACGTTATTTGAAAGCGTTGGTCTTGTGCGACACCGTCGCAGTATGCGAGGGAATAAAGTGCAGGTAGAAAAAAAGACTGGCGATGTTAAAAAAATGAGTTTCAAGAGTACCAGCACGTGGAGCATCAATCCAGAGTTTAGTTACTTGAGACAATTACGCGAGTTATTACTCTACCCAAGTCCTGTGCGCGATAAAGAAATTGTCGATCGTCTGGCTCGTGTTGCAAAGTTAAAACTCGTAGTCTTGTCGGGAGTGTTTCTACAAAACCTTGATGCGCGCATCGACCTACTTATCGTCGGTGATAGCATAAAAAAAACTTCCCTCGATACTATTGTAAAAAAGATAGAGTCAGAACTTGGTCGGGAAATTAAATATGCGGTTTTTGAAACAGCTGATTTTAAGTATCGTGTGAATATGTATGACAAACTTATTCGTGATATTCTCGATTATCCTCACGAGAAAATTCTTGACAAATTGGGTCTCTAATTTCGGCTTGGGGTATATACCAGCTTCGGCGCTTGACGCAAAAACAGTTTAGAGTATAATAGCTCTCACCTGAATATGTTGATCAAAAAATTCCACTGCCGCTCATAAGGGCCCTTAAAAAAGGCTTTTATGTCCGCGGCAACGCGGATTTTTTGTTTTACAATCAGGTTTCTGAAACGATCGTTATTTGAAAATTACATTTCCGTCGCGACACGACTTTCTGAAATCAACAATGATTTTAGAGGGGTCTTTATAGTGTTGCAGACGGGCAGGTAGAATACATTCTGTTATATTGTGAATCTTTGATTCCAGATAACAGAGCATAATATTGTGGTTCTTACATTTCCTGACGGGAATGTAAGGGCATATGGTGGATGCCTTGGCTTCAAAAGGCGATGAAGGACGTAGCATAACTGCGATAAGCTTCGGGGAGGTGTCGAGCAACCGTCAATCCGAAGATTTCCGAATGAGGAAACTCCCGCGTGCAAACGCGGACGTTTGCGCTTGACGCAAACGAGTATACCCAGGGAAGTAAAACATTTCAGTACCTGGAGGAATAGAGACCAATCGCGCAAGCGAATGGAATTTCCTAAGTAGCGGCGAGCGAAAAGGAATGAGCCCAAACTCGATTCCACCTTTGCTGTTTGACGTATGTCGAATGGCGGAGGTGCGATCGGGGGTTGTAAGGCGGTAACGTCACTTTTATAGTGAGAAGAGTTACAAAATGGGATAGTAGCGGAACGCGCTGGAAAGCGCGGCCCCAGAGGGTAATGGCCCCGTACGCGAAACTAACCCATCTCTTTTGTTACCGTTCTTGAGTACTTCGAGACACGAGTGGCTCGGGGGAATCTAGCGGAACTAACCGCTAAGGCTAAATACTTTTGAAGACCGATAGTGAACTAGTACCGTGAGGGAAAGGTGAAAAGCAGCCCGGTGAGGGCGGTGAAATAGACCTGAAACCATATGCCTACAAGGAGTCAGAGCGGATAGCGCTATTTATTTAGTGCTGCCGTCATGGCGTGCCTATTGAAGAATGAGCCAACGAGTTCTAGCATCCTGCGGGCTAAAGGCGCGAGCCTGGAGCCGCAGGGAAACCGAGTGTGAATAGCGCGTTTGTAGGATGCTAGAGACCCGAAGCCAGAGCGATCTACCCATGTGCAGGGTGAATGGTGTCGAAAGACACCAGGAGGCCCGAACCGGTGAGCCGTTCAACACTCTCGGATGACATGTGGGTCGAAGTGAAAAGCTAATCGAGCCTGGTAATAGCTGGTTCTCTCCGAAATAGCTTTTGGGTTAGCGTCGAATGTTCCCAGGGGGGGTAGAGCACTGGAAGGTCTCGACAGGGCGAAAGCTCGCGAGACCTATCAAACTCCGAATACTCCTGGTTAAAAATTCGGCAGTTAGACTGTGGGGGCTAAGCTCCATTGGTCAAAAGGGAAACAGCCCAGATCTCCAGTTAAGGTCCCTAAATCTATGCTAAGTGCACTTAAGGTGGTGGAAATTCTCAAACAATGAGGAGGTTGGCTTAGAAGCAGCCATCCTTTAAAGAAAGCGTAACAGCTCACTCATCGAGAGTTTCTGCGCCGAAGATAATCGGGGCTAAGCATAGTACCGAAACTGAGGACAGTATTTTTCTTCGGAAAAATACCGTGGTAGGAGAGTTTTCGTGTCTGCGTTGAAGGCGAAGGGGTGACCCACGCTGGAGCGTCACGAAGTAAGAATGTTGGCACAAGTAACCGCAATCAGTGTGAAAACCACTGACGCCGAAAGATCAAGGTTTCCTTGGCAATGACAATCAGCCAAGGGTTAGTCGGTCCTAAGGGGATGGCGAACGCCGCACCCGATGGATGCATGGTTAATATTCCATGACTTTTATAGTGGGCGATGAAAGGACGGAGTGCAGTATCCCGAGCACCTTATTGGATTGGTGTTCGTGTTGTAAGAATCGCGCGCAGGAAAATCCACGCGCAGCCGTAAGGCAGATTCAAGCAAAGCGAAGCTGTTGAGGGCAACCTCGACCAATTCGGGAAAGCGCGCTTCCAAGAAAATTTTCTAAGCTTACTACTATAAAAACCGTACCGCAAACCGACACAGGTGATCAGCTCGAGTAGAGCAAGGCGAACGAATGAGAAGTCCCCAAGGAACTCGGCAAAAAAGCGGCCGTAACTTCGGAATAAGGCCTGCCTATCGCAAGATAGGCCGCAGCTAAAGTATGCTTGGCAACTGTTTACCAAAAACACAGCTCCCTGCGAACTCGTAAGAGGATGTATAGGGGGTGACACTTGACCAATGCCAGAAGGTCAACTATCGGCGGTGCGATTATATCAAGCTGACTGGTACAAGCCCTGGTGAATGTCGGTCGTAACTATAACGATCCTAAGGTAGCGAAATTCCTTGTCAGGTAAGTTCTGACGCGCACGAATAGTGTCATGACTGAGCAACTGTCTCGGGGACCCGTTCGGTGAAAATACAATACCGGTGAAGATGCCGGTTACCTGCAGCTAGACGAAAAGACCCCGGAAGCTTTACTGTAACTTGGTATTGAGCGTACGTCGTTGATGCGTAGCATAGGTGGGAGAGGTTGAGGGCGTGATCTCGGTTGCGCCGGACTCGTCAGTGAAATACCACTCTTCATAGGTGTACGTTCTAACCCGCGCGGCAAAAACGCGCGGAAACAGTACTAGGCGGGCAGTTTTAGTGGGGCGCTATCCTCCTAAAAAGTAACGGAGGAGTCTATTAAGGTCGGCTAGGCGCGAATGGAAACCGTGCCGATAGGGCATTGCCACAAGCCGGCTTGACTGCAAGAGGTAAATCTCGAGCAGGTGCGAAAGCAGAGCAAAGTGAACCGACCATCCGCATTAGATGCGGTGGAAGATTATCTGACAAAAGCTACTCCGGGGATAACAGGCTGGTACTGCCTAAGCGTCCATAGCGACGGCAGTGTTCGGCACCTCGATGTCGGCTCAAGATATCCTCCTGGTGGAGAAGCTAGGAAGGGTTTGGCTGTTCGCCAATTAAAATCTTACGCGAGCTGGGTTCAGACCGTTCAGCGTTCAAATCGGAATTTCGGATTTTCTGAAATTTTTGAGATTGAGCCCTGAACCGTCTGAATCCCGAGGATTCAGTGTGTACCCAACTGACTGTAACTTGTTCACGGCGGTCCTGGAAAGAAATTTCCGGTGACACAGTCAACTTATATCGGTGAAGCCATTATCTCCGGAAGGGGAAATCGGTAACACCTAGGGAAGTTTGCAAATTTTTTGCACATGCCCGTAGAGACTACACGTTGACCATCTACGTCGGAGGTTATAGCCCGATATGATGAACATATAGTCCATTGCACGGAGTGATCCGTGGAAACAAGCGTGAGACAGGTTGGTCTCCTATCTGCTGCAGGCGTTGATTCTTGAGGGGATTTGACTCTAGTACGAGAGGACCGAGTTGAACTGACCTCTGGTGTGGCAGCTCTGGCGCCAGCTGGACCGCTGCGTAGCTATGTCGGGAACGGATAACCGCTGAAAGCATCTAAGTGGGAAGCCGACCCCAAGATTAGGAATCGTTGAGACCCCTAGGAGATGACTAGGTTGATAGGCACCAGGTGTACGCACAGTAATGTGTTGAGCCGAGGTGTACTAATTGGTCGATCTTGTCAGGAAATGTGCGAATCTCAATATATGCTCTGTTACCTGGAATTAAAATAAAATATAAATTGAATATTGTGTTCTGGTGGTTCGTCGCGGGGGTCACACCTGATCTCATTCCGAACTCAGAAGTTAAGCTCCGCTGAGGCGATGGTACCGTCTATGGATGGGAGAGTAGCTCACCGCCGGAACAGAGTATTCAATTTTTTTGTATGCTAAAATAAAAGCATTATGCAATGGTCTACTGAAAGGAAACTTTTATACTTCCTCATACTTCTCGTTATAGTATTAATGTCTGTTTATGTTTCTGTGTATGTGCTGACACAACGTCCCGCTACGTGTTTTGACGGTAGACAAGATGGAGGGGAAACGGGTGTTGATTGCGGCGGGCCGTGCGTCAAGTTGTGTTCTAATCAAGTGCAAGCGCCAATCGTTCTGTGGTCGCGAGCATTTGCTGTTGTTCCCGGTGTGTATTCTGCAGCTGCGTATATTCAAAATCCAAATGCTACGGCACAAGCGTTCAATGTTCCGTACACGTTTGATTTTTATAGCAACACAGGCAAACTTCTCGGCAGTCGTTCGGGAACAACATACATTCCTGCTGGGCAAAATTTTGCGGTTGTTGAGAGTGATATTTCCGCGGGACAATCTACTGCTTCCTCAAGCGTTTCGGTGATTCTTCCGGGTAGAACAAATTTTCAATTTGGACCAATTACGTGGGATGTAGCACCAAATGCTGCTCGCGATTTTAGTGCTCTGCAAATAAATAATGTGCAAACTACATTTTCTACCACCACAGCGCCCCGTGTTGAAGCCGATATCGCTAATGTGTCGTATACTAATTTGCCTCGCATCGATATCTCCGCTATTCTGTACGATGCTTCCGGTAATGCTCTTGGTGTTTCCAAAACATACGTGAGTGATCTGCCAGAACAGTCTAGTAAGCACATCGTTTTTACGTGGATTACGCCATTTACGATAGTGCCGGTGCGTGCGGAATTGTTACCTGTAGTTAATGAAACTCAACCTATCCAACCCTAATGCTTTCTTTCACCGCCTGTTTCAGGCGGTTGATCCAATTCTGTTTGTAGCAACACTGCCGATTATGGCAGCAGGATTGGTAACAATGAATTCGTTTTCTGGTTCCAGTCCGTTTTTTGTTCATCAAATTATTTGGATTGGTATCTCATTCATCATCTTTTTTGGGATTAGTTTTGTGGATGTTCGTTTTTTAAAAAGGCCGGGGGTTGTCGCTCTTTTATTCGTGGCGGTTGCTGCTCTTTTAGCAATGCTTTTTGTTGTTGGCCACATTTCTCGTGGTGCGGCGAGTTGGTTTAGGGTCGGTCTTTTCTCTATTGAACCATCGGATCCGGCTCAAATTATTCTTGTGATAGTATTGGCAAAATATTTTTCGCGGCGGCATATTGAAATTGCCAACATTCGCCACGTTATTGTGTCGGGTGTCTATGCGCTCATCATTGCCTTACTCATTCTTGTACAGCCAGATTTGGGAGTGGCTATCATCATTCTTCTTATTTGGTTAGGTATGGTTCTTGTATCGGGTCTTTCTAAGAAACATCTAGCGACAGTACTAGCCATTGGTCTGGTGGCATTTGTTGGTTTGTGGTTTTTTGGATTCAAAGAATATCAACGCCAACGAATTGAAATTTTTCTTCACCCGCTTACTAATATTCAAGGGGCTGGATATAACGCCTACCAGTCAGCTATTGCTGTTGGGTCCGGTGGGCTGTTGGGAGAAGGGGTTGGCTATGGCACGCAATCACGTCTTAATTTTTTGCCAGAATATCAAACTGATTTTATTTTTGCAGCATTTGCTGAAGAATGGGGTCTGGTGGGCGTTAGTATACTACTGTGTCTCTATGCGATTATTATCACAAGGCTTTTGCAGACATCTATATCTGGTGTTTCAAATTTTGAAGTGTTGTATGGTTTAGGAATAACCTTTTTCTTTTTAAGTCATATTATTATTAATGTCGGAATGAATATCGGTGTATTGCCTATAACCGGCGTAACATTGTCGTTTATGAGTTACGGCGGATCACATCTTGTTACGGAATTTGCCGCTCTAGGTATTTTAATGAGTATGCGCCGCTACCGTCTTTCTGGTGGTCGGGAAGCGGCTCGCCAAGAAATAGTCGGCCTTTAAGGCGAATCTTGTTTTTGCATAATTTTGTGGTACATTGATCGCTATGGCTTTCCGACGAGGCTATTTCTCCACCTTATTTTTTGGTGATATTTTTGTATTATATATTTCACTGTGGATTACGCTCGTACTTCGCTATACTCAATGGCCCACTGCCGCCTTACTCCAGCTTCATCTTTTGCCATTCTCTTTGATATTTATAGTGTGGCTTATTGTGTTCTATATTGGTGGGCTTTATGAAAAACGTACACTTATTTTACGAGATCGTTTGCCGTGGGCTATTGTGCGCGTCCATCTTATCAATAGCGCTTTGGCCATAGCCTTCTTTTATCTTATTCCGTATTTTGTCATTACTCCTAAAACTAATCTGTTTATTGCTATTATCGTCTCACTAGTGCTTCTTTTGTTGTGGCGTTTGTATGGTATTTCTATATTAGTACCGCGACAGCGTCAGAATTCGCTTTTGATTGCGAGTGGTGATGAGATGCGAGAATTACGTGAGGAAATTAATAATCATCCGCACTACGCTCTCTCGTTTCTCTCTTCAGTTGATCTTGATCGTTTAACGAATGTTGATTTTACCGAAGAAGTGGTGCAACGTGTTTACAGTGATGCCATTTCTGTCATTGTCGCTGATTTCAAGGCAAATCAGGCCGAACCGATTCTTGCTTCGCTCTATAATCTCATTTTTTCAAAAATTATTTTTATAGACATGCATAAACTCTACGAAAGTGTTTTTGATCGTATTCCATTGTCGCTTATCGGATACAGTTGGTTTTTAGAAAATATTTCATTGCGTCCCAAAATAGGGTACGATCTTTTTAAGCGAATTATGGATATTATATTGGCAATACCAGCCGCGCTGCTTTCGCTGGTGCTCTACCCGTGTATTATTGCTGCCATAAAGCTTGACGATGGGGGGCCAGTATTTATTGTTCAAGAACGTATAGGTAAAGATGGTCATCCAATTTCTATTTACAAATTTCGTTCAATGAGTCGCAACGATGTGGAAATAGGAGAGTCGGCTAATGGTGATAATCACATTACGCGTACCGGCTTATTTTTGCGTCGTTCGCGTTTAGATGAGTTGCCGCAACTCTGGAACGTTATTCGTGGCGATTTGTCACTTATTGGACCGCGGCCAGAACTACCGTCAGCGGTCGTACGGTATGAACAAGAAATTCCATATTACGGCATTCGCCATCTTATTAAACCCGGTCTTTCTGGGTGGGCACAGCTCTATCACGACGGACACTCTCATCATGCGCTTGGTGTACGTTCCACCAAAGAAAAGCTCTCTTATGATCTGTATTACATCAAAAATCGTTCATTTTTGCTCGATATTCGTATAGCTTTAAAAACTATTAAAAAACTCTTAGCTTTTGCCGGCGCTTGATTGATTTTCTAGGGCTTTTGAGGTAGGATAGCCAACATCCGTATTTTTATTATTTCTACGCTCCCATGTCTTTTTACCGTCTCTGGACTATCGTAATTCTTATCTGTGCAGCCTTACTTGGGTGGTTTGTTGTTGCTTCTCAACACACAGGCAATGGTTTTGCTTCAAATTTTCCTTTTAAACTTGGTTTGGATCTCGCCGGCGGCACCGAGCTGACCTACAGTGCCGACGTTTCTCAGGTGCCACCGGCGCAAGTTGCAGGCGCAATGGAAGCCTTAAAGGGTGTCATTGAACGACGCGTTAATCTTTTCGGTGTTTCTGAGCCGGTGGTGCAAACCGAAGCCGCAGGCGGTCTTACTACACAAAATCGACTTATTGTTGATTTGCCAGGTGTAACCAACGTTCAAGAGGCAATTGCCCAAATTGGTAAAACGCCAACACTTGATTTTCGTCTTGCAACAACCACAACACTTGGCACAAGTACGGTAACCGCTTTTGTGCCAACTGGTCTCACCGGACGCTATATTACGGGGGCAACTTTAGAATTTAACAACACCACGGGCCAGCCGTACGTTGGTTTACAATTTAATAGTCAGGGTGCAACACTTTTTGACAAGATCACTAAAGATAATGTGGGAAAAGTGCTCGGTATTTTTCTTGATAACAGCCCTATTTCTGAACCAACTATTGATCAAGAAATTTCTGGTGGTCAGGCTCAAATAACAGGTAGTTTCAGTATCAGTGAAGCGCAATCTCTTGTGCAAAATCTTAATTACGGTGCTCTGCCAATGCCCATCACCTTGGAAAATACACAAACTATTGGTCCATCACTGGGTGCATCGGCTTTAAATGCTGGTGTTAAGGCCGGTAGTATTGGTTTTCTAGCTATTGTTCTCTTTCTTATTCTTTGGTATCGCTTACCAGGTCTCATTGCTTCTGTCGCTTTGGTTATTTACGTTGTAATTTCCTTGGCCGTTTTCAAACTCATCCCCGTAACTCTAACTGCCGCCGGTTTGGCAGGCTTCGTGTTGTCTATTGGTATGGCTGTAGACGCCAATATTCTTATTTTTGAACGTATGAAAGAAGAGTTGCGTTGGGGTAAACCACTTGTGCAGGCTATTCACGAAGGTTTTCATCGCGCTTGGCTTTCTATTCGTGATTCCAATATTTCCAGTATTATTACAGCACTGGTGCTTTTCTGGATGGGAACATCATCAGTAAAAGGTTTTGCTCTTACTCTTGGCATTGGTGTAGTTATTAGTATGCTTACTGCTATCACCATTTCTCGAACGTTTCTCTTCGCTTTAACACTTATTGATCGTAATCCGATAATCAAGTTTCTTTTTGGTTGTGGATTGCGTAAAGATAACGCGCCGCGACCGGTCGCTTCGGCGGTAGCTAAACAAAACCAATCATAATTGTACTATCATGTTTGTTGTTACCTACAGAAAATTCTTCTTTGCTCTCTCCAGCGCTTTCATTTTGCTCGCTGTGCTAGCCATGATTTTTTATGGTTTTAATTTCGGTATTGATTTTTTGGGTGGTACGTTAACGCAAATCACATACACTGGTGGTACGGCGACAAGCACAGCGACACACCTTGTTCCATCAAGCGCGGCTGGTCCACTTGTAGCGGTTACGCCCTCCACAGCGTCATCGACAACGGCGAGACCAATTCCTTCTATAGCCCAGTTGCAGAGCGCCATCACTAATCTCCATTTCGCTAATTTTAGCGATACGGAAATTCAATCGACTGGTGTAGCAGGTTATATTATTCGTTCTCGACAACTTTCCAATACTGAAAAAACAGAATTTCTGAATGCGCTCTCACTTAACGGCACAGCCCCGTTCACGCTTCAGGAATACAACTCGGTTGGTCCGGTTATTGGCGCTGAACTGGCACAAAAATCATACATAGCACTTTCGATTGTGGTTATTTGTATCGTGCTCTTTATTACCTTTGCATTCCGTAAAGTATCTGAACCGGTACCAAGTTGGAAATATGGTCTCGCCACTATTATCGCTCTCGTACACGACGTAGTTATTCCCACTGGTCTTTTTATCATTTATTTGCATTTTACTGGTGGGCAATTGGACATACTTTTTGTCTCCGCCGTGCTCACTATTCTCGGCTACTCTGTGCACGATACCATCGTTGTTTTTGATCGTATTCGTGAACACCTTCGCGTTAATAAAGAACAACGCATTAAGGAAGATTTTGAAACAACTGTTGGTAAAAGTGTACGCGAGACGTTTGGGCGCTCTATTAATACGTCGTTCACTATTTTCCTGGTTCTCCTCGTTCTCTTCCTTGTCGGCGGTTCCACAACTCGTGATTTTTCTCTGATGCTTCTTATCGGTATTATTGTCGGCACATATTCTTCAATTTTTGTTGCTTCGCCGTTGCTTGTAGTTTTTGAAAAGTGGCAGAAAAGTAAAAACTCTTGACAGTATTTTTTGTTAGGATATACTGTCTAACGCTCTCTAAAAGGAGCTGGTTCTTTGAAACTTGGAATACTTGAGACGGATATGGCCAGTAACACTGGTTATATTCCGGCAAGTACCTAATTATTTCTTACAAATTATAATTCCAAATAAAACAAGTCAGTTTTATTCGAGCAATCAAAACCTACACTAAAAATAAAGTTGGAAATACAAAATCTTAAAAACAATAGTTTTTACTAGCGTCTTTTATTTTGTTCCGTTCGACTCGCCAGATTTTTATTCAAAATCTCGCGAGGATAATTTTTATTTAGAGTTTGATCCTAGCTCAGGATGAACGCTGGCGGCGTGGATAAGGCATGCAAGTCAAACGGTGTAGCAATACACAGTGGCAGACGAGGTACTACAACGCAGGTACATACCCCGAAGACGGGAATAACCAGTCGAAAGATTGGCTAATACCCGATAGTCCTTCCGAGGTAAACGAAGCAATTCGCTTCGGGAGTGGCCTGTGCGCTATCAGCTAGTTGGTGAGGTAACGGCTCACCAAGGCGAAGACGGCTAGGGGAGCTGAGAGGCTGACCCCCACCGATGGAACTGAGACACGGTCCATACACCTACGGGTGGCAGTAGCCGAGAATATTCGACAATGGGCGAAAGCCTGATCGAGCGACGCCGCGTGC
>JAKAEA010000002.1 GCA_021818465.1 bacterium | reverse complement strand
TCTGCAACTCGACCTCATGAAGCCGGAATTGCTAGTAATCGCGGGTCAGCTATACCGCGGTGAATACGTTCTCAAGTCTTGTACTCACCGCCCGTCAACTCAAGGGAGTTGGGAATACCCGAAGTCCATCCTTGCGATGGCCTACGGTAAGCTCAATGACAGGGAGTAAGTCGTAACAAGGCACGGGTAGCGGAAGCTGCTCGTGGAACATTTCAAGGTGAATCTCTTCATGTATCGCTCGCTTGCGAATGATACTGGATGATGGTGTCGATATTATGGATCTCGTACGAGTCCGTAATGGAATGCGAATTCCTTAAGCGCCGACCGCAGGGAAAGACCGCAATTGAACGGGACAAAATAAAGGACGGTATTTAAGGAAAAAACCACCCCCTAAGGGTGGTTTTTTCCTTAAAATAAGCCATATTTATTACATTTACTAATAAAACTATTGACAAATATTTTCTATATGTTACAATATTAAAACTTCTGAAAAGGAGGGACGCATTGGAGGTGAGGGGGAAAATGGATTTTTTCTCTTACCACTGAAAGGAGTCAGGCATGCGTCAAGTTCTTTCCATATTCATAGTGGTGATGATTATTTTCGGTTTCAATACAGTTGCTTTTGGCAACTATAGAGATGACCGGCAAGTAATCATCAGTCAGCTTATTCCCGCTCTGATTCAGGTAGAATCAGGAGGAAATAACTGGCAGATCGGAGACAAGAATCGTATTTGGAAGGCATATGGATGCCTCCAGATACGTGAAGCAGTGTGCATTGATGTTAACCGTCGATGGCACACTCATTACCGAGCGAGCGACTGCTACGGCAACCGCTCACTCTCTATTCTCATCTGTTTAAGATACTTTCGTTTGTACGACACCGCCCGGGTTGTTGGCCATCAACCAACCCTTGAGGATTTGGCCCGCATGTGGAATGGTGGGCCGTACGGTTTCAAAAAACGATGTACCTTAAGCTATTGGAGGAAGGTTGAAAAAGTCCTTCACTCCGAAAGATGAGTTCTTGATATAAGCCGCGACTAGACCACACTAGCCGCGGCTTTTTTCTTAACTGGTTTTTGCCAAGAACGTTTTTTTCTGCTATATTCCCTCAACGTAGACGGGCGTATAGCTCAGGTGGTTAGAGCGCGTCACTGATAATGACGAGGTCCCACGTTCGAGTCGTGGTACGCCCACTAAACAGCGTAACAGGTATTCTTGACCAGAGAGAATGGTTTTGATACTATCGTAAGAAGTTTTAGTGGATGAGGCCGTCGCACACGCGACGGCTTTTCCAGTCACTGTAGTATTTATAAAGATAAAAAACAAAAACTGACTTTATGGATAAGAAGACAAAAATTGTGGCAACTATCGGCCCTGCAACACAATCACCTGAAATGCTTGCTAAGCTCTTGCAAGCTGGTTTTAATATTATGCGTCTCAATTTTTCTCACGGTGATTTTGCTGAACATCAAGCTAAAGTGGACAATCTCGCTAAAGCTGTAAAGAAAACGGGTATTCCCGCTGCCGTTTTACAAGATTTGTCAGGCCCAAAGTTTCGTATCGGTGATTTTTATCAAGAACGTGTTGTTTTGAAAGCCGGTGACTATATTACACTGACGCCGGAAAAAATAGTGGGTGATGAAAAACGAGTTTCTCTTAATTACCCGTCGCTCGCTAGTGAACTGTCTGTTGGCAGTAGTATTATGGTGGATGATGGTAAAAAAAAGTTTGAAGTAGTAGAAATTTCAGGCAAGGAAGTGAAGTGTAAAATAATAATTGGCGGTGATACTAAAGGCCGTCGAAGCGTTAATTTACCCGGTGCTCGGCTGTCTATTGGTTCGCTGACAAGTAAAGATAAGAAAGATTTGCAGTTCGGTATACAGAATAAGGTTGATTATGTTGCTTTTTCATTTGTGCGCCGCGCAAAAGATGTTGAGGAGTTGCGAGCATTACTCACCAAAGCTAAAAGCTCAGCAAAAATCATCTCAAAAATTGAGACTGCTGAGGCTATAGAAAATTTTGATAGTATTCTTGAACTTTCTGACGGCATTATGGTTGCTCGTGGTGATTTGGCGGTGGAAATTGGCGCAGAAAATGTGCCTGCAGCGCAAAAAATGATGATTAAGAAGTGTAATGAAGTAGGTAAACCGGTCATTACCGCTACACAAATGCTTGAATCAATGATTAAGTCACCGGTACCAACGCGTGCTGAAGTTTCTGATATTGCTAATGCAATTTTTGATGGTACCGATGCGGTGATGCTGTCTGAAGAAACAACATTGGGACAGTTTCCTGTGGAAGCGGTAGAGGTTATGACTAAAGTGGCAATCAAGACGGAACATGATCCACTCTATTGCCAACGCGTGCTCGAATCACAAAAAAGCAAACATGCAGATATAGCTACAGAAAAAAGTCTTTCCTCGTCACGTCACGTGGCGAACGCTGTAGCAAGCGAGGTGGTAGACGTTGCTAATTCTGTTGGAGCAAAAGTTATTACTGTATTGACTCAATCAGGTTTTACTGCACGTATGATTTCTCGTTACAAACCATTGCAGCCAGTTATCGCTCTTACTGATAATGAGACATCCTATCGTCAACTTCTTTTACAATTCGGCATTATTCCTGTTATGGTAAAAAAAATGTCGCGCGTTGAGCAAGTTTTAACTGTTGCCCGAAATGAAATTTTCAAGCGTGCATTGGGAGATAAAAAAGATTTAACGGTGCTCACGTTTGGTTTGCCACTTGGTAACCATAGCGAAACAACAAACACTCTCCTTGTAAATGCGCTCTAGTAGCGGCAAAGACAGTATGTGGTAATCTAAAACCACGGGCACGTGGCGGAATTGGCATACGCGTACGTCTCAGAAGCGTATCCCGAAAGGGTTGAGGGTTCAAATCCCTCCGTGCCCACCATATTAGGTAATGGCGATTTGTACTATATATTTTTTACTGGACACTTGTCTAAGTTTAAAAAATGTTGCTTATAGGGTTATTTTATTTTTTCTTTAGTATATTTTAATAATAATTTTATCTATGTGAAGTATAATGGGTGCATGAAAAATACTAGCGTTGTATATACTATTGCCGATTCGGATCTCTTACTTGATGAAGAGTCAGCTAATTGTTTTCCATCTATATCAGAACGGCGCTATGTTCTTAAGATTAAGGATATGTTGGCGGAAGAAAAGCCTCGGGAAAAACTTTTAGCGGCAGGTCCAATGACGCTTTCAGTGGCAGAACTTCTGGCTATTGTTTTTGGGACGGGTTCAAAAAAAGAAGATGTTCTCGCTATGGCTGCGAGAATCGTTAAAGAGTATGGTGAACGAATATTGTCACGTCAAACTAACGCCGCTCAATTATCACACGAATTAGATATCCCTTTGCAAAAAGCTATGCAAGTAGTGGCGTGTGCCGAACTGGGTAGACGTTTTTTCGCACAAAACCCTTCAGTGGCGCCTATTATTCGTACACCAAATGAAGTGTTTGAATATCTTAAAGATATGCGTGATTTGCCACGTGAACATATGCGTGGCATCTATCTTACTAGCCACCATAAAATAATTCACGATGAAGTTGTTTCTATTGGTACGGTAAATTCAAGTCTTATTCATCCGCGAGAAATTTTCAAACCTGCTATTGAATATGGCGCCGTGGCGGTTATTTTGGCACACAATCATCCTTCTGATGATGTTACGCCAAGTCAGGCTGATATTGATATAACCAAACAACTTATAGTCGTCGGTAAACTTATCGGTATACATCTTATTGATCATATTATTGTTGGAAGACATTCCTTTGCTAGCGTCCCCGCGGAGTATTAATTAGTATGTAATACGGCTTCGTTAAAAAGCGCAGTCGAAAAAATATGAATATAACCACTTTAAAGAGTCCTTACGTTATTAGTAAACCATTGTTCTTAATTCGTGACAGTGAGCGTGACGTAAAAATTAAACATACGACAATATCCCGAACTGAATCCAAAACAATTTCCATTTTAGAGCAATACTATAACGACGTGTATAAGTTATTGCTTGCCAGATTAGTTAGGTTTGATCAGGCCAGTAATGTGTTGACCGCTGAATCGGAACGACTCGAATCACTTGTGCACGAGCTCATTAAGATAAAATCTCTTTTGGTGGCGAAAAAATAAAATTAATTGATGATTTTTTGATTCTACTGACGTGACAAACGATTGGCAAAACTATATACGAGATAAAAAAGTAACCGTGATGGGTCTGGGGCTTTTAGGGCGGGGGATTGGTGATGTTCGTTTTTTAGCTGAACAGGGCGCTCGGCTTATTGTCACTGATCTTAAATCTCGGGAAGAACTTTCATCGAGTTTGCGTGAACTCGCTACGATTAATGGGCACATAGAATATATTTTAGGTGAACATCGCCTAGAAGATTTTCGTAATCGTGATTTTATTCTTAAAGCAGCTGGTGTGCCACTGGATTCTCCTTATATTGCCGAAGCGCGTCGTAATCATATTCCTATAGAAATGAGTACGGCTCTCTTTGCTGCGTATACGCCAGCGACAATCGTTGGTGTTACAGGAACACGCGGAAAGTCAACGGTTACTCATTTGTTGCACGCTATTTTCACTGCACATACTACTGGCAAGGTGTTTCTTGGTGGCAATGTGCGCGGTATCTCAACATTGCCTTTCTTAACGAAAGCGGCGGTTGGTGATGTAGCGGTTTTGGAACTTGACTCATGGCAGTTACAAGGTTTTGCTGAGCGACAGATAAGTCCCCACATAGGCGTTTTTACTACATTTTTACCTGATCACTTAAATTATTATAAAAATAATCTTTGTAGTTATTTTTCTGATAAAGCGGCTATTTTTTTGTATCAAAAAGTACGTGATGTGTGTGTTGTCGGTGAACAGGTGACAATGAATCCTTATTTTCAAGAGTATATGAAAACAACATCATCGTCTGGTGCTAAAAAAATTATCATTGCCAATCAGGCGACACTGCCAGACAGTTGGCGCATACGTGTACCAGGTATACATAATCGTTATAATGCTGGGGTGGCCATGGCCGCAGCCCGGGCCGCTGGTGTTCCTGATACTATTAGTCGGTCGGTTATAGAATCTTTTACTGGCGTACCTGGTCGACTAGAGTTGGTGGCCACGGTGCGAGGCGTCTCTTTTTATAACGACACCACGGCAACTACACCAGATGCAACTATTGCGGCACTGCAAGCACTGGGAAAATCCACCATACTTATTATGGGCGGTGCTGATAAACAGTTAGATATGAGTGCATTATTAACTTTTTTACCAAGGTTTACTAAAACGATCGTGTTGTTGCCTGGATCTGGTACGACACGGATTTCGTCACAATTACATACACTTGGCCTGCCAATTCGAGAAGCGGCAACTATGGCTGAGGCTGTTGCAGCAGCAGTTGACTCTTCCGAGCCGGGCGATACTATTTTATTAAGTCCTGCTTTTGCGTCTTTCGGTTTGTTTACCCATGAATTTGATCGGGGTGATCAATTTAATCAATTGGTTTTAGGTTTTGCGCATAATGAAACATATTAATTTCAACCATCTTTCTCGGGTGCATTTCGTTGGTATTGGTGGCATTGGTACGTCTGCTATTGCACGTATGTTGTTGGGTCGTGGTGTCAAAATAAGTGGTTCAGATCGTGCGACGTCTGCGGTTACAAAAAGTTTAACGCGTGCTGGCGCGAACATTTCCATTGGTCATACTTCAGATATTATTCCTGATGGGTGTGATCTTGTGGTACACACCGTTGCTATTCCCCATGATAATCCAGAATTAGTACAAGCGCGTCAGCGAGGTATGCCAATTGCAACATATCCTGAAATGTTAGAACTTATATCTGCAGAAAAATACACAGTTGCTGTGGCTGGTACGCATGGCAAAACCACCACAACAGCGATGCTCGGTTCGATTCTTCTTGAGGCTGGTGTGGACCCGACTATTTTAGTTGGGGGACTTATGTTTGATCCGCGACAGAAAAATATATCAACACCAACATTTGAGCAGCACGGCGTAAATTTTATTCTTGGTGCAAGTGATTATTTTGTCGTTGAAGCAGATGAGTATCGAAAATCGTTTCTCCATTTAGCTCCGCGGCTCGTGGTTATCACCAACATTGATGCCGATCACTTGGATTTTTATAAGGACATCGATGATATTCAGGCAACGTTTGCGGAACTTGTGCGTCGAATACCACCTGAAGGGTATATTGTATGTAACCCCAACGATGCACATATTAGACCAGTACTGTCTTCGGCCCGTGGCCGCGTTGTCGATTATACTCAATGTATACTCCCTAAGCTTATGGTTCCCGGTAAACACAATTATGCCAATGCTCAGGCTGCCGCTACGGCGGCACAGATGTTGGGCGTTTCATTCGCAACCATCGAGAACTCTGTAAAAAATTTTCCTGGTACATGGCGCCGTTTTCAATATAAGGGAACCACTTCAGGTGGCGCACTTGTCTACGATGATTATGCACATAATCCACAAAAAGTTAGTGCTACTATAGCTGGCGCGCGTGAATTATACCCTGATCGTCGGCTGGTGGTAATATTCCAACCGCATCTCTATAGTCGAACAAAACAATTTTTTATGGATTTCATTAACGCATTAGCCGCGGCCGACAAAGTGGTGCTCACGCCTATTTATGCGGCGCGTGAAGCTCCAGACGCAAGTATTTCCTCAAATATGCTTGCAGAAAAACTTATCGCTGTGGCGCCACACACTACAGCAATCGCGTGTCTCGATTTTTCGGAAGCCAAACGTCATCTGAGCCACGAACTTTCTGAAAAAGATGTTGTAGTGGTGATGGGGGCAGGGAATAGCACAGAACTCGCTGACGCTTTAGTATACTAAAACAATGTTCCATCACTTTTTTGTTAGCACACTACCGTTTCTGTATTATTTTTCCTATGTGCGACATCTCGTCCATATACCGTCGCTGACGAATTTCAATGTACAGTCTTTGGCGCAATTATCGTACGCTGGTATTTTTTTGGCAGTAGCGTTTAGCGGCTATCTCATACCTGTTCCTGAAGAACTCGTATTACTTGCTGGCGGTTTTTTAGCAGCTGAACATATTTTGTTTTTACCGCTCGTGGCGCTTACGGGTATTGCCGGTGCTGTCTGTGGTGATAATTTGATTTATTACCTTGCTGGCCATGGCACTCGTTTTACCCAAAAATATCATGCTTCGGTGGAAAAAACCCACGCCGGCTGGTATGTGCGCCATATGCGTCAAGCTCCATTTCGAACGGTTTTTTTCTCGCGCTTTATTATTGGCTTACGTGCACTTTCTCCGCTTATTTCTGGCCTGGTTGAAATTCGTTGGCGGATTTTTTTTGGTGCTTCTTTTGTTTCGGCCGCCATATATATACCTATAATTATCGGCATTGGTTGGTTTTTTCATGATCAAATTTTTGAATTGCTGGTGCTTGCAAAATCAATCAGGGAAATAGTACTGGCTCTGTTTCTTGTTGGTTCGGCTGTACTCATTCCGCTTTTTATTACCAACTTGCTCGAGCGTAAAAAATAACTATACTTAAGATACAACATATGTCACCGCGTACTGCACTTTTTATTTTGGGTCTTGTGCTTATAGCCATGCCTTTTCCTGTTCTCGGTTTTCCGCAAGTATGGAAAAATATTTTCTATATACTTTCAGGTTTTGCATTAGCTGTCGGGGTATTTATTTCGTATATTCGCGCTCATGCACCACAGCGACCGCGGGCACAACGTGAGTCTCAAAAAAAGACCGCAGAAGATGCTTCTATATCTTAAACCATGAAACGTACAGGCCGGCTGCGTAGTGTTGGCGCGCTCGTTATGGTTATTGTAGCGTGTGGTATTGCCGGCAGTTTTTTACCAGGAATTAATCAGGTGGTGTACAGTAGTAAGGTCTCTCCTGTATCGAGTGCAGTGTCGGTTTCGACGTTGCCAACAACCGAAGAAGTGTCGTCTACAACCAATCATATTTCGGCGCCGGCTTCTATTAGGGCACTATATCTTACTAGTTGGGTGGCAGGTACACCACGTTTGCGTGCACCACTCTTTTCACTAATTGAATCAACTAAACTTAATGCAGTAGTTATTGATATCAAAGACGAAACCGGATACCTTTCATTTGTCCCCAATGATCCAACGCTGCGGGCGCTCCATACATATCAAAATCGCATTTCAAATATCGATGCACTGATTGCTCAATTACATGCCGCCGGAGTGTATGTTATTGGTCGTGTAAATGTGTTTGAAGATCCGCTTATGGCACAGAAACATCCAGCGTGGGCAGTTCAGTATGGCAAATATATGATGAACGTTGCGGGAAAACGCATTCGTACACCAGCTAATCTCATCGGTACTCCTTGGAAAGATGCACATGGAAATATGTGGATTGATCCAGCCGCTACAGGCGACTGGAATTATTTCGTACACATTGCCCAAGAAGCTTATGCTCGAGGTTTCGACGAAGTCAATTTTGATTATATGAGATTTCCTTCAGATGGTGACGTGGCCGATGCGGTATTTCCAGCAAGCGGATCAACACCGGCGCCAGTGGTGTTAACTCGGGTGTATCAATATTTGTATAAAAATTTACACGATTACCGCGGCCCTACAAGTCACTCTGGTCCGGGTTTAAAAATATCGCAAGATCTTTTTGGTCAGACAACGACAACGTCTGGCGATATGGGTATTGGCGAAGTGTTGGAAGATGCTCTGCCATATTTTGATTATGTTGATCCAGAAGTATATCCATCACATTTCGTAAATGGGTGGGGTGGTTTTACGCCGCCGGACAAATATCCCTATCAAGTTGTGCAAGAAGCAATGAGTTCAGCGGTGTATCGTGCCACGCGTTTGGCTCAAGGGAGTGTTGCTACCACTACGTCCTATGGTGTGCCTCGCACTGCGGGCGTTATTGCTAGTATTCTAGCTATTCCGCTAGCTGATCGTCGTCGGACGAGTCCTTCAGAATTGCGCCCGTGGATTCAAGACTTCACTCTTCATGGAATTTCATATACTCCTGCCATGATTGCCGACGAAATGCGGGCGATTCAAGACGTGGGCCTCAGTAGCTGGATCATTTGGGATCCGAGCAATGCCTACACTGCTACGAAACAGCTTTTGACGGGGAACTAGAATATGCGTTATTAGAAAAATTACAACCCCAGTTGCTCCCTGGTCTCTAGTTCTTTCTTTTTGTCAGTAAGTATGCGCTCTTCTTTTTCTATGTCATCAAATGCTGCCAGTGCTTGTTTTTGAAAATCTATAATAGCTTCGGTTTCAGTAGTTTGTTTGCGTACAGTTTTTTCTAGAAAAGCAAAAGCGATTTTCTTTTGCAATGGTTCTGAAAATTCCTGTATGTGCGCAATCAGAAATTTCTCAGCCGCTTCTTCATCACCGGTTTCTATAATTTTTAAAAACTGTTCTTGTAAAGATTGGTTCATGGTTATTGTAGTGAATTTTTATCAATAGTAAAAAACATATCAAATAAATATTCCAAAATATCAAACCAACCTGGTTTTTGGATTTTTGCTTTTTGTTTTTCAAAAATATCCTGAATAAATTCTTTTCGTATTTGCTCTTGTTCGTTCTTGGGAATTTGACTCCAAGCCCCTTTCCCTTGTTGTTTTATTATTTCTATTTTTTTCTCTCTCCAAAAGCGCTGCAAATCGTTATTGTTAATCTGTGCAGCTTCACGAATTTTTTGTGCAGCTTCTTTCATTCCTGGTTCTTGTACAAGAGATGTTCCCAATATATCTCGCACAAATGATGTACGGACAGTTTGGTTGTTTTCAATACTTGCTGCAAGTATCTGGCCTAAAGATTGTTTGCGTTGTTGAAGTTCTCTTAAATGATCATCGATATCTTCTTTTCTGGCACCAGGTTCTAATAAACGTTTCAATATATCTTTTGAAGATTCTCCCCGTAGCCAATCAAGGCCTTTTTTAACCAAGCCCCGTTCTCCTTGCACATTTCTCATAAAATTTTTTAAAGCTTCTTGTCGTTCAGCGTCATCTTTAATTGCCATAACTCTCATATATGCATTAACGTTGATTTTTTCTTCTTTACAGCGCTTCACAATTTCATCGTTAAGCGTTTTTAATTCACCGTTTTCGTAAGCTTGAAGCTCGGTTATGCTCTGAGTAATAGCATTAAGAAGAGAAGGTTCTTTTACACTCCATTCGGCTACGTTTTTGGTAAAAAAATTCTTTGTTTCCGATTCGCCCCCGAGTCGTTGAATCAGTTCTTTGAAACGAGGATCTCGACCCATTTCAGTAATTATTTTTGGGGTTAGTTGTTGTTTGAAAGTATCAACGGCGCGCATGTGTTTTGAAAATCCATCCTCTAATTGTTTCAAAACATCCATTTCATCGTTTGAAAGATTGGGGTTTTCAGAATGTAAATGCGCGAATATTTTTTTGTGCGCATCATCGTTTTGTAATGATATATATTTACTAAAAAGAGTATTCAGTTCAGGATTGCGTAGTACAGTTTTCAGACTATATAGGTTTTCTACCGGCTGTGCGGGTTGAGCTGGGGTACTGTGTCGTTCTTGTTCTTGTTGATATGTTTCAAGAGCCATATGCGTGTACAATAGTATGGGTAAGTATGTCTATAGAGTACTTCTTTTGACCGCCGTATGCAATGTGTCACAGCACCTTCTAAAACAACGAATTTTATAGTATAATTTTTTGTATCGTATGCCTCCTCGTAACCATGAAAATAAAAAGACGCCGCCAGTTATTAATGGTAATCGGATAACCTATTTTGCTGAAACAGATAGCCGTGGTCAGCGTATCCCTTTTGGCATTAAGAGCGATGATCGTTCACGTCATACCTACATCATCGGCAAAACCGGTATGGGTAAGTCGACGGTATTAGAAAATATGGCCATTCAAGATATTGCTGCTGGTGAAGGATTGGCTTTTATTGATCCGCACGGTAAAACAGCTGAACTTCTGCTTGATTACATTCCGCCGGAGCGGATGAAGGATGTGCTCTATTTCGCGCCATTTGATCTGGAATATCCGATCGCTTTTAACGTTATGGAAGATGTTGGTTTTGATAAGCGCCACTTGGTGGTGAGTGGTCTTATGAGTGCGTTTAAGAAAATTTGGGTGGATGCATGGAGTGCGCGCATGGAATACATTCTCAACAATGCACTCCTGGCTCTTTTGGAATATCCTGGCGCGACTATTTTGGGCGTTAACAGAATGTTTGCTGACAAGGCTTATAGAAATAAAGTGGTGGAAAAGGTTACCGATCCTTCGGTAAAAGCATTTTGGACAGATGAATTTGCTAAATATAACGACCGACTTGCTACCGATGCAACTGCGGCAATTCAGAATAAAGTCGGTCAATTTGTGTCTAATCCGCTGGTACGCAACATTATCGGTCAATCAAAGTCCACATTTGATTTACGCGCAATGATGGATGAGCGAAAAATTATTATTATTAACCTATCTAAGGGGCGAGTGGGGGAAATGAATGCCAACTTGCTTGGCTCAATGATTATTACCAAAATTTATTTGGCGGCAATGTCGCGTGCTGACGTGTCTGGCGCTTCGCAAAAAGCATTGCCGAATTTCTATTTGTATGTGGATGAATTTCAATCGTTCGCCAATGAGTCATTCGCTGATATTCTTTCAGAAGCCCGCAAATACAAACTCAATCTCACGATTGCCCATCAGTATATTGAGCAAATGAGTGAAGAGGTGCGAGCGGCTGTGTTTGGCAACGTGGGCACCATGATTGTGTTTCGTGTTGGTGCCTACGATGCCGAGGTACTGGAGAAAGAATTTTTCCCCACTTTTACTAAGGAGGATTTGGTGAATTTGGGATTCGTACAGATTTATTTAAAGTTGATGATTGATGGTGTCACATCGCAGCCATTTTCGGCACGCACCTTGCCACCCATTGATGCGCCCACGGTCTCTTTCAAGGAAGATGTGATTACCTTTTCGCGAGAATTTTTTGCTCGGCCGCGCGCAGATGTTGAGAAAATAATTCGCGATTGGCATGCGCCAATAGTGTCGCCACCAAGTTCCCGTCAGCAGCAAAATGGTATTGGTTCTTCTCAGGAAAACCGTGGCTCACGTGATAGAAAATTTGAGCGACCGGCGGCAGATGGTGCGCGGCCACAGCAGCAGGTCAAACCGCATCAACCACCTGTGGTACCACCGTCACAGCCTCGCCCTAGTTCCCCGACGCCGCATCCTTTCACGTCGAATGCTACTACAAAAACGCTATCGACAGAAAATAAAAATGCGTTACGAAACGCAATTGAAGCAGCAGTAAAAGAAAAACAGTCAACGGCATCAGCACTGTCACGAGCCGTCCCCACATCTGTCGCGGCGCCTAAAAAAGAAGAAAAAAAATCTGACACACCTGCTACAGTTGCCGAAAAAAATACACGCCCAGTACACGAGACACAAGAAGTGCCGGAATCAGTGTTGCGCAATATTCTCAATGGTGGCGAATAAACGAATTCTTATTTTTTCTACTGCGTACTTGCCGTGGGTGGGCGGGGCGGAAATTGCTGTTAAAGAAATTACCGATCGTCTGGCGCGACGTGGGTATGAATTTGAGATGATCACCATTAATCTTACTGGTCGTGAGTCGAGAGACGAAGTGGTGGGGGCGGTGCGTGTACACCGACTTGGTGGGCGGGGGTATTTCTATAAAATACTATATCCATTTGCCGCACTGTATCTGGCGCGCCGACTGCATACAAAAAAGTCTTTTACGGCAACGTGGAGTATTATGGCTAGTTTCAGTGGTTTTGCTGCTATTTTTTTTAAAATGTTGTATCCTCAGGTGCCGTATTTTTTGTCGCTTCAGGAAGGAGATCCGCTCGAGCGACCCAAACATCGAGCGATGATTGTGTGGCCACTCTTCACGCAAATTTTTCGCCAGGCCCATCGAATTCAGGCAATTTCTTCATATCTACGACATTTTGCGCACGATATGGGGGCACGAGCACCAATAGAAATTATTCCTAATGGTGTTGATGTAAAAAAATTCGGTGCCACTATCGCGCACATCGAACAACAAAAAATTCTTCAACAGTTGCCGCACGTGACCGTGCGTCTCATCACGGTTTCCCGATTAGTAGAAAAGAATGGCACAGAAGACATTCTACGCGCTCTCGCTATACTACCTGAACATGTTGGCCTCTATATACTTGGTACGGGTGTGTTAGAAAAAAAATTACGCGAACAGACGGTCGCTCTCGGTCTATCTACTAGAGTTTTTTTTGCTGGGCAGGTGCCTCATGGTGAGCTGCCCGTGTGGCTTTCGGCCAGCGATATTTTTATTCGCCCCTCACGTTCAGAGGGGATGGGTAATGTTTTTATTGAAGCAATGGCTGCGGGTGTGCCGATTGTGGGTACGCCGGTTGGGGGCATTCCTGATTTTTTGCATGATGGAGAAACTGGTGTTTTTTGTCAGCCGCATAATCCTCACAGTATTGCTACGGCAGTACAAAAAATAATGCATGACGCTACGCTACAGGCGACACTGATTGCAAACGGCAAGAAGCTGGTTGTGGCGTATGATTGGGACCTGCTTGCCGAGAGGATGGATACGACATTTTTTTGTTGAAAATTTTATTTGCTCTTATTGGTAAAAACGCTATAGTTAAAGCGTGAAAATTATTATAGCCACGGGTATTTTTAAACCAGAGCTTGGCGGACCGGCGACATTTGCTGCGGAGATTGGTGAACGTCTCATGGCGGCCGGACATCATGTGACGCTGGTAACCTATGCACCAGTGTTGACTGATGCTGATGGTACTAATTTTTCATTTCCTATAGTTCGAGTTAAACGTCGGCGTAATAAACTTTCTAATTATGCCCGTTACTTTTGGCAACTGTGGCGTTTGACAGGTCGCGCGAGCCGACCAGATAGCGTGTATTTATTGGATTGGTTTTCAGCGGGTGTGCCAGCGGCGGCGGTGTGCCGACTACGCGGTATACCGTACATCGTACGCGTTGGTGGTGGCTATATTTGGGAAAAATATCTTTCACAAGGTCGACCACCGATGACACTCAAGTCGTTTTATGAACGGGGAATATATCGTGAGTATCAACATTTATTTATTCTGATTGGCTGGGTGCTGCGCGGGGCACGAATGGTCATTTTTAATTCAAACGAGCAGCGACTCTTGTTTGAGACATATTACAAATTACCCGCACTGCGTACACAAACTATTTATAACGTTGCACCGAACCATGATGTTGCAGCCGCCACTGCACCGATTGCGTTAGAAAATCGCCAGCATGAAATCGTTTTTGCTGGTCGATTAATTATTATGAAAAACATAGACTCGCTTGTGCGAGCCTTCGCGCGCTTGCGCGACACATCATTTATACTTACGATTATCGGCGAAGGGCCGGAGGAAGGGCGACTACGACAATTAGTAGACACACTTGGTCTACAATCACGCGTCCGTTTTTTACCGGCGCAATCGCAGACGCAACTGTATCAAAAAATTCGTGCCTGCTACCTTGTGGTCATACCAAGTTGGACAGATATTTCACCACACCAAATGTACGAATGTGTGGCCGCCGATATTCCTTGTTTAATAACACAAGAAAATTACTTGCCTTTTGCCTCCAGTGACTTTTTAAAAATCAATCCAGCATCTGTGGATGATATAGCCGAGAAACTTAATCGCTTGCTTGATCCGATCGAGTACCAAGCATTTGCAGCGAGTTTACGAAAATGTATGCCACACTGGACGTGGAAAGATGTGCTCGTCGCTCACGAACGCGTGTTGGCTCAAATAACATAATCTATAGTATATGAACGTCATTAGTATTGGTACCGATCGCAAACTTTTTGAAGAGGGCAGCGCTGTGCGCCAGCGAATGGTCGCATATGGCAATCGTGTGGGAGAAATGCACATTATTGTTTTTACCGTACGTGGGTATACGCCACAACAGCTTGCACATAATGTGTGGGTCTATCCGACAAATTCTCGTTCAAAATTTTTCTATATACAGGATGCTCGGCGTGTCGCTGCGACATGCATTCGTCAGAAAAAATATACAGCAGCTGACACAATTGTTTCGGTACAAGATCCGTTTGAAACGGGTCTTGTGGGGATATTTTTAAAAAAACGATTCGGCATGCGATTGCAGGTGCAGGTGCACACTGATTTTTTGAGCCCATACTTTTGGCGCCACTCTGTGCTCAATTTTTTGCGATCGTTTATTGCCTGGCGGGTGGTACCTCGAGCTGATACCGTTCGCGTTGTTTCTCAACGCATCGCTCGTTCACTCGTCGAGCATTTTCCCGACATCGATCGAACAAAAATATCGGTGCTCCCGATTTACACCGATGCGACGCGATTCCAAGCGATAGCTGCCACCAGTACCGACAAGTATCCGCAATTTTCCGATGTCATTTTGATGGTATCTCGTTTAGCGCCAGAAAAAAATATCGCTCTGGCTATACGTGTTTTTAAAAAAATTCTTGCTGATTTTCCAACGGTTGGTTTGGTTATTGTTGGCGATGGTCCAGAAAAAAAACGATTACAACGTTTATGCGCGAAGCTCGGTCTCGGTGAGGCGGTAGTTTTTGAGCCGTGGACGAATGATGTTGCTCCGTATTATGCGGCAGCGAACATTTTTCTTTCTACGTCGCTCTATGAAGGCTACGGTTTGACGCTTCTCGAAGCAGCTGCGGCAGGTAAGACTATTGTGACGTCTGACGTTGGTATTGCTGGAGATGTGTTACGTGATAACGTGAGTGCGCGCGTGTGTCGAGTGGCGAACGAAGATGATTTTGAAAAAACGCTCAGCGAGTTACTGGCTGCACCCGAGACGTGTCAGAGGCTCGGTGTTGCTGCGGGTGCTGCTGTTACCCAAGGTTTAATTTCCAACGAGCGGTATCTGGAAGAATATAAGACATTGTTTGAACAAACACTACACGTCGAAAAAATAAAACGATTACTTATTGTGACCCAGAGTGTTAATCTCGATAATCCTGTCCTTGGTTTTTTTCATCGGTGGATTGAAGCATTCGCGGAGCATTTTGAGACAGTGACGGTAATTTGTTTAGAAGAAGGACGACATGCTCTGCCGGCTAATGTCACTATACGTTCGCTTGGCAAAGAAAACGGTCGTTCGCGGTGGAAATATATTCGCAGATTTTTTTATTATATTCGTCACGAACGGGAAAAATATGATGCGGTGTTGGTACACATGAATCCCATATACGTTGTGCTCGGAGGATTGTTGTGGAAACAGTGGCGTAAAAAAATTGCGTTGTGGTATGTGCATCGACACGTTAGTATAACCTTGCGGTTAGCGACGCGTATAGCCAATAGCGTTTTTACCGCGACGCCACAAAGTTTTCGGATTGCAAGTAAAAAAGTTCACTATCTAGGACAGGCAGTAGACGTTGCTGCTTTTATTCGACCGCACACGAGCGTGGCGCAGCACCACCATCGCCACCACCATTCACTACATCTCGTGAGTGTGGGTCGTGTCACGCCCATTAAAAATCTGGATACGATTATTGATGCCGTCGCGCTTTTGAAAAAACGAGGTAATATGGTGGCGCTTGATCTTGTCGGTGAGGCAACGTATCCCGCCGATACAATATATAAGAAAAAATTAGAACAACAGATTAGCGCACTTAATCTTACCAAAGAAATTCGTTGGGTCGGTGCTATTGCGTCGACAAAAATTGCCGAGCAGTATTGGCACGCTGACATTAGTATTAATGCCGCGCCAAGCGGTGGTCAAGATAAAGCGGTGCTCGAATCTATGGCCGCCGGAACACCCGTGTTAACTTCCAATCCCGCATTCAAAGAAGTGCTAGGACCATATAGCCAAATCCTTATGTTTAGAGAACGAGACGCTGAGGATTTGGCCTTAAAAATATCAGCACTCCACGAATACAAAGATATACGCACCCTTACTGAAGAGCTGCAAAACACCGTGCGTACACAAGCGAACATTACTGGGCTCATAGACACTATCTCTAACGAGCTTAGGAAGTTGTAACTATGTCTATTCTTCTTTACTCCATACCTTTTTCTGATAAGCACAATGCTTATTTTGAACTTTTGCATGCCGCTCTAGAAGCTCAGGGTGGTATAGAAATTAAATCATTGCCGCGATACGGTCTCCTTGGCCTTCTTGCTAACACAGAGCGTACACCTGCTGCCACGAAAAAAATAATTACCATTCATTGGTCAACGGTTCTCTACGGCAGTCGCTATGCGCTTAAAAGTTTTTTGATGATTTTCGGAACAGCGGCGTTGCTTTATATTCTCAAATATCGGGGATATAAAATTTGTTGGACTATGCATAACGCCTACGCGCACGACTACCCGCATCCTTTGATTGATAGGTTGGGTAGATATGTGCTTGGGTATATAGCAGATGGTATTGTTGTGCAGCAGCAATGTACCTACGATGCGCTTTCTGCGTCCATCGGGCAGAGGAAAAAAATGTGTTTTGTTGCCCATGGAAACTATAGTGGTGCGTATGGTCCCGTTGTGCCTGATCGTGATGCAATAAAAAGAAACTACGGTTGTACTCATGAAGAAATTGTATTTTTAGTTTTTGGTGCTGTCCGGCCTTACAAAAAAATCGACAGCATCATACAGGTTTTTAAAACTATTGATTGGGGAAATAAAAAAGTAAAACTATATATTGTTGGTAAAGCTGATGAAACGTATTCCGCTTGTATACGTCGTGCCAGCGAGGGTTGTCCGCACATTGTGTTTGAAAATCGTTATATTCCCAATGATGAATTACCACGTCTTCTCGGAGTTGCGGATGTGTGCGTGTTTTATTATGACAATTCGGAAATGACCTCGGGCGGTATGTTGCTGGCACTGTCGTATGGGGTTCCTGTTATTATAAGAGATATTGCTGCTGCGGAAATAATTCAACCTGCTAGTACGGGTTGGGTTTTTCGTGATGACGCAGAACTCAAAAAAATTTTTCAAAAAATCTCCACCTGTCCACTACCGAGGGGGGATGCTATTATACAGAGTGTTGCTGGTCAATCGTGGGAAAAATCGGCTCGTAAGCTCGTTCGTTTCTATACTGACCTATAATGTCGCCGTATTATTTCTAATTTCAGTTGGAAAACGAGACCGGTTATATTCTGTGTGGAGTCGGTAATTTTTGGTACAGAGGGAGTATCGCATTTTTCAGATACAGTTCAAAAACTCCTGACCGAGCACGACTATGAGCTTATGGCCCAGACTCCAGCTAATGCTATATATCTAGATAAAAAAAGATGAAGCGATTTTACTACATTGCTAACATACGCTTACCGACGGAAAAAGCACATGGTGTGCAGATTATGGAAATGTGTGCTGCCTTTGCAAAGGCAGGCGCCGATGTGCACCTTTTGGTGCCACGACGAGCCACACCGATTATTGAAAATCCTTTTACCTATTATGGAATTAACAAAACATTTTCTATTAAATATCTGTGGTGTGTTGATGCGGTGGGATGGCCTATTGGAGCGTTGGGTTTTTGGATTCAAACAATAACATTTCTCTGGATGGCGCGTCGTGTATTGGCTCGTGAGTCGTCTGACGTGCTCTATACTCGCGAACCACGAGTGGGACTCATGTTTAAAAATTTTGTTTTAGAAGTTCACGATTTGCCGAAGCATATTTCTCGGTGGCAGCGACTAGTGTGGCGGCGAGCACAAAAAATTGTTGTACTCACGAAATATCTAAAAGAGGAAATTGTTGCACAAGGTATTCCAGAATCAAAAATAATTGTTGCGCCAGATGGTGTTAATCTTCAGGCTTTTAATGCCTTGAATTCTCATCACCAGATTCGACACCAACTCGGTTTACCTGTTGAGAAAAAAATAGCTATGTATGTTGGTAGTTTCTATTTGTATGACTGGAAGGGGGTTGATGTACTTCTGCGAGCCGCTGAGAAATTACCAGAAAACATTGTTGTCGTTGCTGTTGGTGGTAACGAACACGAAATAGCGACTATTCAAACCACGTATCCAACGGCAAAAAATCTTCTACTAATTGGTAGAAAAAAACATGCTGAAGTTGCCGCGTATCTTCAGGTGGCGGATGTTCTCGTATTACCTAATACGCGTGGTGATGCTAATTCTGAACGCTACACCTCGCCGTTGAAGCTTTTTGAATATATGGCAAGCGGCACACCTATTGTTGCCTCTGATTTGCCAAGTATTCGGGAAATTTTATCAGAGAAGAATGCATTTCTAGTGCCTCCAGGCGATGTTGATGCACTCGCGGTGAAAATCCAGTCAGTTGTTGCTAACAAAGAAGAGGCCTCTCGTCGGGCTACACAAGCATTACGTGATGTTCAAGCTTATACGTGGGATAGGCGAGCTCAAGCGATTCTTGCGTTTATGGAAAAAAATCATGAAAGCGGTTATTAAATCAATCTTATTTTTTTTCTTGCGGATGTGGAAGCCGCGCCTTTCCGGGGTGAGCATTTTAATGTATCACTCGGTGGGGGAAGATAGTCGGTTTTTTACGGTTTCCGTGCAGGAATTTCGGCGGCAGATGATGTATTTGAAAGAGAAGAAATTTTTAGTGCGACGGCTTAGTGAGGTAGTGCGCGATATGCGAGCTGGTCGAACACTGCAACCAAGCGTCGTTATTACCTTTGACGATGGATATAAAAATTTTTTAACACACGCGCTACCAGTTTTGAATGACGTAGGGTTTCCGGCGACCGTATTTATTGCCAGCAAATTGCTCGGTACGTCTGATATAGTTACTGCGGCAGAGGTTACAGATGTTGCTCATCAGGGACGTATTGATTTTATGCCACATACAGCGACGCACCGCATCTTGCGCGAGGCGACACGAGAAGAGCAGCGATACGAATTGCACACAGCACTTGCTGATATACAAAAACTCGTGCACATACCTGAGCCCGTTATTGCGTATCCAAAAGGTAAATATACTGACGAAACTGTCACCATTGCCCACGAAACTGGTTACTGTGCGGGGGTGACCGTGCACGAGGGTATTGTTCATGCTGGTGATGCTCTATATGAATTAAAAAGAAATTCTATAGATTCTTCAACCACCTTCGGGCAATTTAAAGCGAAAGTGTCTGATGCTATTGCGATGTATGTGCGCCTTAAAAATTTTCTGCACCTATGAATTCTAGATTTCAAAATATATTTTTGTTATTAAAAAGTTTCGTTTTTTTTCCATTTCGTGGATTTGCTAAAGGCGAGGTACAAACCCCTCAAAAAGTTATTGTGTTTCAGGGAGCAAAGTTAGGGGACATGGTGTGCACTACGCCAGTGTTTCGGGCACTGAAAGCAACATATCCTCATGTACTACTTACTGTTGTTGGTAATTCGCTTAATCGCGAGGTGCTCGCATATAACCACGATGTTGATGCGTATATTTCTTACGACAAATTTTCAACGAAAGAATTAATCCGATTGATTCGGCAAGAGAATTTTGATTTTGGGTGCACTGTTGTGCCGGATTTTCGAGCGCTGTCGGCGATGTATCTCGGTGGTGTGCGTGTGATTGCTGTGCCGCGAGTAGAAGGCGGTTGGAGTCCGTATGAAACAAAACCATATGTGTTACTGCGTCACGTTGCCGAAACACGTCCTCATACAATGTATCAGTATGCTCCTCGAGAGTATATGCGACTGTTGGAGCCGCTTAGTATAACCAATAACGATACAACCAAGCGACTCGGCTATTCTGATGCTGCACGGTTAACCATAGAAAAATTTCTGCACGACAAAAACGTGATGCGAGGTGAATTTGCTCTTATATCACCGTCTGCAGGAAACAAAATAAAAAATTGGCCAGCCGAACGTTTTGCGCAGGTGGCTGAATATTTTATTGCTCGCCATATACCGGTTATTATTATTGGCGGTAAACGTGATACAGAAGAAGTTGCAGCTATGGTAGCAGCGCTTCATGGACAGCGTGGCGTTATAAACGTCAGCGAACTTTTTTCTTTAGATGAACTCAAGGCGCTTATTGCTCAAGCAAAAATTTTTGTAAGTGTTGATACTGGTCCATTGTATATAGCCGAAGCTTTTAATGTCCCGACGGTCGATATTCTCGGTCCAATGAGTGAACAGGAGCAGCCGCCGCGGAGCGAAAAAAATCGAGTCGTATTTGATCATACACGTCGCGCGCCACAGCTGCATATTATGAACGCTCGTATGTATAATAGAGTCGAGGCGCGGCGGCAGGTCGAGGCTATTTCAGTAGAAATGGTTATTCATGAGATTGTGCATATACTCGGTTAATACAATTCATAAACATATGTATATTTTTCAAGTTGACAGGTTTCTTTTACAGAAACAAATTGCTGAAAAAATCAGATATTTAAAAGGAAAAACATTAAATATTGGTAGTGGTCAGTTTGAGCGATATGAACTGCCAACGACAGTAACTGAGTATGTACGTATGGATATTGCTGCCGGCGAAAATGTTGATGTGGTGGGACGTGCTGAAAAATTACCATTTCCTGATACATGTTTCGATGCAATAATTTCAACGCAGGTTTTTGAGCATGTGGAAAATCCTGAACAAGCCGCAACGGAAGTGGGGAGAGTTCTAAGAAAAGATGGATACCTACTTATTACAGTACCGCAGTGGAATGAACTTCATGAAGAACCACACGATTATTGGCGTTATACTCGCTATGGACTAGTCGCACTTTTTGAACGGCATGATCTAAAACTTATTAGTATCGATCAGCGCGGTGGATATTTTTCAACGCGAGCTCAAATGGCTATGCGATTTTATATAGACGTATTCCATCTGCACAACCATCCTTGGGGGGGGCGAATAGCCAGCAAGATTTTTGCTCTATGGGGTCGGTTAGCGATATGGCGTGATCGTCGTGACCATTCTGTTGCCAATCGTAAACATACTATAGGGTGGTGCGCAGTATTTCAAAAAAAATGAACATACTTTTTCTTCAAGACGATTTTCCACCATATGCTAAGGGTGGGGCAGGGATTGTTGCACATACGCTTGCTCGTGCACTTGTTCGGCGAAAGCATACAGTAACTGTTATTACTGCGGTTGGAAATCGTGCACATACAGGCACATTTTACGAAGATGGGATTCGAGTAGAGCGGATATATTCTAACTACACCGAGCGTTGGCGAGGGTGGCGAAGCCTGTATAATCCAACAACAGTTTCAACAGTGAGTCGTTTGCTTAGAGAAATAAAACCAGATGTAGTGCATGCGCACAATATTCATTATCATTTGTCGTATTGGACGCTTCATCAAGCACATCGAAGTGGTGCAAAAGTCTTTTTAACCGCACATGATGCAATGCTTGTGCATTACGGAAAACTTTTTAAAAATAAAAAAGGGAATTATGTGTTATCAGCATGGCAGCAGTGGTGTGAATACCGATTCCGATACAATCCTTTTAGAAATATTTTTATTAAAATTTTATTAAAAAATGTTCATAAAATATTTGCTGTTAGTAATGCTCTCCAAAGTGCGTTACAAGAAAATGGTATTCATAATATTGCAATGATACATAACGGTATTGCTGTAGAGGCATGGGATGTGCAAGTACAGCAAGTAGATGTGTATATTAAAAAAAATCACCTAGAACAAAAGCGAATTGTGTTGTTTGGTGGACGAATAAGTGCTTCTAAAGGTGGTAATGTAATACTACAAGCGATGCGACACGTGATACATAAAGAACCATCAGCGACTCTCGTACTTCTTGGTGCATCTACTGCATATAGTAATCAACTAATACAACAAGCAGCAGCGTGGGGAATGAAAGAAAACGTGGTGAGCATGGGCTGGCTTAGTGGTGATGAGCTGACGACAATATACGCGGCGGCGAGTGTTGTTGTGGTGCCATCCCTTTATCTTGATCCATTACCGACGGTTGTGTTGGAAGCGATGGCTTCTCGTAAACCAGTTGTGGGCACATGTTGGGGCGGTACTCCTGAAATGGTAAAAAATGGAGAAACAGGATTCATTATTGATCCGAACGATATACATGCTTTTTCTGTTGCTCTAGAAAAAATTCTTGCTGATCAAAAATTACAACACACATTAGGAATAGCTGGTTATAAAAGAGTCAAAAATCTTTTTTCTCTAGATGATTGGGTGCAACGCACAGAAAAAGTCTATACTGCTTTTTATGAATGAAAAAATATATCAACTACACACACCCGTTGCTCTCGTGCTTTCTAATCGAACCGAAACACTGACGCGTGTGATTGCTGCCATTAAAGAAGCGCGGCCGAAAATACTCTATTGCTTTTGTGATGAAGGGCAAACGCCCGCAGATAAGGCAAGGTTTGCTGCTAGCAAAGCGCTTGTGGAGAAAATTGATTGGTGTGAAGTGCGAACTAATTATGCTACAGAACACATGGACGTAAAACGTCGTTTAGCAACTGGTCTTCAGTGGATTTTTGAAAACGAAGAACGCGCTATTATTCTTGAGCATGATTGTTTACCAAATCAGAGTTTTTTTCGTTTTTGCGAAGAACTTTTAGAACGTTATGCTGATGATACGCGGGTGATGCATATTGGTGGTAATAATTTTCAACAAAATAATAAAAAATTTGTTTGTCGAGAAAGTTATTATTTTTCGCACATCCCGCATATTTGGGGTTGGGCAAGTTGGCGACGTGCTTGGGTGCATTATGATCCTGACGTACAGCATTGGCCTGAAGCACGAAAGCAACAACTGACATACAATATCTTTTCTGATCCAGCGGTAGCCTACCGTTGGGAACAACGTTTCCAAGACTATTACGAAGATCGCATTCGGTCATGGGATGGACAGTGGACGTTTGCAGTTTTGTCGCAAGGTGGTCTTTGCATTAATCCGTGTGTTAATCTCGTGACCAATATTGGTTTTGGACAAGAGGCAGTCTCAGCAAAAAATCCAAATGATCCACTTGCCAATATCCCATCCGAATCAATGATGTTTCCACTCAAGCACCCTAACTTTTTCGTAATTAATCAACAAGCGGAACGGTACACTTCTCAATATGTTTTTGGTATTGGCCGCACACACATGCAACGTTTTAAATGGTTTTTAAAATGGCACTATCCACGCCCATATCATTGGTTAAAAAAATTATTTGGCAGGTACACATCTAACCTCTAACGCTTCGGTATTAAGGCGATTTTTACCGATATATTTTGTGAGTATATCCACAAGACTATAGAGTAACGGATCAAGTTGGCGATTGTGAATATGAAACAAATTATATAGACTGCGTACGGTGCTTTTTGTGGTGCCGGATACCTCTAGTTTCGTAATACGGAAACCACACTGCTCACAAAGACGCTGAAGTGTATTGGGTGAGAAATGATAGAGATGGCGCGGGGCATCAAGATTGGAAAAATAACGTCCAAAAATTTTAAATTTTAAGGTAGCAATATTAGGAACTTCAATATGCAACTCCCCATCTTTTTTAAGCAGCGGTCGAAGATTTTCCAAAACCTCACGAGGATTATTTACATGTTCTAATACTTGAAAAAGAGTTATGCGATCAAAACTTTTTGTTGGTAATTGTTTCCAAGGTAGGTGTGTTGGTCCTATTATTGTTACGATAGTATTTTTCTCAAGTGCATTTTTTACTGTTTCATTTATTTGAATATCTGAACCATATAGTTTCCATGATGGGTGGTTGTGACGTAAACCTAAGAGGTAGGTGCCATTGCCACAACCGAAATCTAAAACGGTTTTACTCGAGTTATCGTTGTGTAGTTTTGTAAAAACTTTTATGGAACGGTGCGATGTAAAAAAACGTTTTATATGTCGCAGAACGTTGTAAAAATAATTTTGTCCAAAAACTGATACTTCATTGCAGTATGCAGAATAATGGGGAGGATAGTAACGAGCCAATTCTTCTATTGTTGGTTGAGGATTTAGGTACATAAGACCACATTGGCGACAGCGAACAAGAGTAAATGTAGATCTATCAATATACATATGCATATCACGCAGACGTTTTACGGTATCCGCTTTATTTTTTCCACACAATATACATGGAATATTTTTCATATTGTTTTTCGTTCAAGACGCGTCGTTCGGTAATAGAGTCCAAGTGATAACAGAGCACCACCAAGTCGAATGAAAACGCGAGCAATAATTAAACCCCATAAACCAAACCAAACTACACCAATTACCATAAGTCCGATATGTAAGATGGAACTGCCGAAAGTATTAACATACAGAGCTCGTACTCGTTTTTTTGCTGAAAGATATGAAGCAGCAGGACTTATAATCATTGAGAATAATGATAGTGCATAAATTTGAGAATACGCAGCAGCAATGCTGTACGCAGGGAAAAATAATTGGTAGATGAATGGAGCGACTATAACGTAAACACTTATAGTAATAATACTTGTTGCAGTGAGCCACAGCATTTTGTTACGCAAACTCGTATGAATGTCATGAGTAGTTCGATTAACAAAACGAGCTTGTGTCATCGTATCGAGTTGCTTAAGAGGGCCTTTTGCTTGATCAGGAATAGCAATGGCAAAATTATAGATAGCAAGATCAATAGCGCCACCAAAGTGAAAAAGTAGCAGTTGGTCAATATTGCCAGCGATGCCACTTAAGACGGCCATTAAACTTAGGTGTTTGCCATACGAAAGTAGATCAGGATCATGTGCAGCATCGGCTGTTGAACGATAATGTCGTGTGCCGCGCCAATAACTATATGCAGCAGCAGCAAGGTTTGCGAGAAAATAGGCGATAACCAAATTGAGTGCAGTGGGAGCAATAAGGGCAACCGCTATCAAGGTGAGTGCGGGAATGATGTTGGTGACAACGTCGCCATACCATGCTGCGCGTCGAAAATCTTTTTCACCAGAGAAGAGTGATGTGTATAAATTAAAGCCGGAAAGAAATGGTGTTATACAGCCACCAAGTAAAATACCCAAACCAAGTGTTTGATTGCCTTGGAAAAGGTAGTATCCACCAACAGTAAGAGTGATTATAAAAACTAAAAAACTCCAGCGTAAATTTGCCCAGAATCCGTCGGAGAGCGAGCGACGGAAGCCGCGAGTGATGGATTGAAAGACGGCCTGACCAATGCCACTTAGCGAAAGGGTAGCGACAACTGAAACGATAGCTAAAACGTATTTATAGGTACCGTAGACGTCTTTGGATACGAAACGCGCTACGGCAATTGCTAGTCCAAAGGCAATAATGGCTGCAGAGAATTGTCCAAATACGGCCCAAAAACTTCCAGATGTCAAGTAGATCATGTCCATTTTTGTATAACGCTCGCTCCAGCGCAAAAAACGATACGTGCGGTTTCGTAGCTCAGAAAACATGCAAAAATGGTAGCATGAGCAAGTAGTAACCGCTAGCGCGAAAAAATCTCTGTGGTAGTATTGAAAGACGTATTAATTATCAACCACCACTATGAAGCTCAACCGTATTTTACAATGGGTGTGCATCGTCGGCTTGTTTGCGCTTGCCTTCGTGCCACTCCTCGTTTCTAATAATCTGTTTTTTCCATTTATTACCGGTAAGGGTTTTTACTTCCGAATCATTACCGAAATCATTTTCGGTTCATGGCTTATTTTGGCGGTGACTAACACAAAATTCCGTCCGAAAAATTCTTGGTTAGGCTGGGCGGCAGTGTTGGTGGTGGCAATTATGTTTATCGCCGATCTCCATAGTCAGTACCCCTATAAAAGTTTCTGGTCAAATTTTGAGCGCATGGAGGGGTGGGTAACATTCGCACATCTACTTGGTTATGGTATTGTTGCCGGCACTATTCTCACGAAAGATATGTGGGAGCGCCTCTGGCAAACATGGATTGGCGCGAGTGGTGCGATGATTCTTTTTTCGTTTTTGCAAACATTCGGCTTGCTACGTATTGATCAAGGTAATACACGTATTGACGCGGCTCTGGGAAACTCGGCCTACCTCGCTATCTACATGCTCTTTAGCGCTTTCTTGGTTTTGTTTTTCTTGGTGCGGCGAAAAGGGAATTTCAACATTCGCAATCATTGGTTTGTTGCGCTTGGTCTCAACGTCGGTGTCATTGCTTTTATTGCCCCTAATTTAACAGCGACAGCGGTGAATTCGACGATGTTGCCGGCAGCAGTGTTTTGGACCGTCGCGGGTCTTATTATTGGCGACTTACTCTTACTTTTTTCTGCTCTCTTTGAGCGCGGCTATTGGTTGTACGCTCTACTGTTCCTGTTAGACTTCTGGGTAGTTTTTGAAACAGAAACACGCGGCGCCATTCTCGGTTTTTTGGGTGGCTTAGGTTTGGTAGCACTGCTCATAGGAATTTTTGAACGTGATCGCCGCTGGTTGCGTCGCACAGGCTGGGGGATTGTGATTGGTATGGTCGCTATACTGATACTTTTCTTTGGTCTGAAAAATACCAGCCTTATGAAGGATAACGGCACGTTGAAACGCTTTGCTGATATTTCAATTCACAATACTACAACTCAGTCGCGTCTCATTTTGTGGGGTATGGCCTGGCAAGGTTTCTTGGAGCGGCCGATACTTGGTTGGGGTCAAGAAAGTTTTAACTACGTCTTTAATAAATTTTACGATCCTCGGTTGTATGCCGACGAGCAGTGGTTTGATCGCGCTCACAATATTATTTTTGATTGGCTCGTCACTGGTGGTGCGCTCGGCTTCCTTTCGTATATCGCCCTCTTTGCGTCGATCATCTGGTATATCTGGGTGGGGAAACGCGACTACACATTGCTTGAAGATACTGACACCGCTCGGGGGTGGCGTAGTTTAAGATATCTTAAACGTCTTGGCGGCATTGCGGGTGATAATCCTTTTTCAGTTGCGGAAAAATCAGTATTAACTGGCATGCTTGCTGGCTACTTTATCAATAACTTTTTTGTGTTTGATAATATAGCAAGCTATCTTTTCTATGTTAGTATCGCGGCGTATGTCTATACTCGTCGGACAATGTCTGTAGACGCTGATACAAAAGTGCTTGAAACAGCATCTGCTAGCTATCAACCTAATCGGGTTATTGTACCGATTACCGCTGTGGCGCTCGTGCTGCTGCTGTACTTTGTTAATGTGAAGCCCATAATGGCTAACGTTGATTTGATTGCTGCTATTAATCCATCTACCCAGCCGACCGTTGAGGAAACCATTGCCGCCTATCAACAGGCGCTCTCCTGGCGTACCTTTGGTGATCCGGAAATTCGTGAACAGCTTTTTGGCGCGCTTGATCAACTTTCCACGCAAGTCGCTAACTCTGCTCAGCAAAGTGGCACTGGTCAACCTGACCCTGGTCTTGTCACTGAAGAAAATAAACTCATCGCATTTGTTGAGCAGCAGGCGAATATTCAAATTTCTCGCACGCCGTATGATGCACGCTACTATCTATTACCTGGTTCGGTACTTGCCAGCGCTGGTCAGTATCAGGTGGCGTTACCGCTTCTCCAAAAAGCACAGCAACTATCTCCTGATAAACAAACCATTCTCTTTGAAATTGCTTCAGTGTATATTGGCGAGGAGGATTTTGTGAACGCACTGAAAACCTTACGAACTGCTTATGAATTAGATACAAAAGATCAAGCCGCACAATTACTGTATGCTGCCGCCGCCATTTACAACAAAAATGAAACACTCGCTAACCAGATTCTCCAAGCGCCGGCGGTGTCGACAACGACGCTCGCGACGAATGATGCAATTTTGCACGCCTACTATTTTATTGGGGATTACAAGGCGGTACTGAAAATGTGGCAAGAACGGGTGGCAATTGATCCTACAAATGTTAATAATTATGTTTCTTTGGCCGGGGCATACTTATTAGTCAAAGATAGTGTTGATGCTATTGCAACACTTAAGAAAGTAGAGACATTAGATCCACAAGCAAAATCACAAGTAGAGCAATACATTCAAGCTATCCAACAAGGAAAGGTAGCGTAGGTTTATTGACAATTAAGTAGCTTGTGCTATACTACTATGCGTGAGTGTAAGAGTTTTGGCTCTGGCATCTCTCAATGTAGCGTAAAAAACCTGCTTCGGCAGGTTTTTTACGTGATGGCCGTATGGTATACTTTTGTCAGAAGATTACGTGCAGAATTGGTTGACGGTCGCACTCACATACTACATTGTTTTGGAGCTAGCCCCGTCAACCAATTTTGGACATAATCGCAGGTGAGGTATTATGAGGTAATGATTGAGGTGCAAGAACATATTCCACTTGCTGCGCATGGCACTTTTCGTATTGGTGGCCCAGCGCAATTTTTTACTGTAGTTAAAACTTCTGAAGAAGCACGTGAAGCAAAAAAAATGAGCGACGAATTACGGGTGCCGTTTTTTGTTCTCGGCGGCGGTTCTAATATGCTTTTTGCAGATGCTGGTTTTTCGGGATTAGTGGCAAAAATGGCCATCGGCGGTATACGTAGTGTTGGTGAATGCGTGACTGTAGGCGCTGGTGTTATATGGGATGATTTTGTGGCGTGGACGATAGCACACAAACTTTTTGGGTTAGAAAATCTTTCGGGAATTCCCGGAACAGTTGGCGGTGCAGTTGTGGGTAATGTTGGTGCCTACGGACGAGAAGTGTGTGACACGCTCGTCTCAGTTGAAGTTATTGATGGTGAAAAAATGCGGCAATTAACAGCCGACGAATGTCGCTTCGGGTATCGCTCTAGTTTTTTTAAGACAGCAGATGGAAAAAAACTCGTGGTAGTGCGAGCAACATTTCAATTGCATCGAAAACCGATAGTAGCAGCAGACTACCCGGATGTACACGCATACTTTGCAAAAGAACATATCGCAGTAGCTACAGTGACACCACATCATGTGCGAACGGCGGTATTAGAAATTCGGGCGAAAAAATTACCCAATCTTCAGCAGGTGGGAACGGCTGGCTCGTTTTTTAAAAATCCTATTATAGGAAGTTCAGTTTTTGAAAAATTAAAAAAGCAGTTTCCAGATATGCCCGGATTTTCTGAACCTGATTCGGCGTTGCGAATTAAGGTGCCTGCTGGTTGGCTTTTGGATAAAGTTTGCGGTTTAAAAGGAAAGCGATGGGGTGCGGTGGGGACACACAGTGAACAGGCGTTGGTACTTGTTAATTTTGGTGGCGCGGCGGCAGCGGATGTTGCCGCTGCCGCCGCGCGCATGGCGGCGGCAACTGCCGCCGCCACAGGCATTACGCTCGAACGGGAAGTCGAATATCTTTAGTACTAGGAAATCCTAAATAAAATGTTGTACTGGCTGGCGTGCTTTCAACCAGCACCTTTCCACCGAATTCTTTTTCTACAATTTCTTTAGTAATAGATAGACCTATGCCGTTGCCGTATCCTTTTGTTTTTGTGGTAAAGAATGGATCAAAAATATATTGTCGTATTGCTTCGGGAATTTCTGGACCACTATTTGAAATGACAACCCAGACGGTCCTCGATTCTTCAGTGCACGTAATCGTGCACAACCGAGTGGTTCCTGTCTCGTTACGCTCACATGCATCAATAGCGTTTGCCAACACATTAATAATTGCCTGATGAAAACGTAACGAGTTTCCGAGGAGAAAATAAGCATCGCTGTTGCGATATTGTATGTGTACGCCAGCTAAGCGACTTTTGTAGGCTAATACAGCTATTGCATCACCAATTTCTTTAGATACAGAAAAAACACTCACCGTATCAGTTTGACCATGAAGATTTTTACTGATGGCGGTAATGAGCATTCGCATTTCATCTGTCGCGCGGAGGGCGGTCGTGATATGTGATTCGAGATCTGCAGAGGCATCGTCGCGATGGTGTTTAAGATATTCTATGCTGAGCGTTACTGCGGTAAGGGGACTAGCAAGATCATGAAAAATACCAGATGAGAGTTTACCAACTTTAGCAAAACGATAGAGCGTGTGCGCGGTATGTGCCACTCGCTCAGTTTCTCTATTGGATAACCACAGAACGGCAGTAATACTAAAAAATAAAATAATAAAATCAGTAGCGTGATGAAATTGTAACGGGTATTGCCAAAACCAGTGCGGTTTAATGATTGCTCTAATTTGTAAATCCCAAAGAATAACAGTGATGATAGAAATAATAGTGGCAACAATGACACTGTATGTGGTACCAATAAGCACGTTGGCGATAATAATAACAAGGACTGAACCGAGCAGGGCATGTTGAAGATTTGCACCCCAGATGAAACTCACATATGTTGTTATAGCTATAAGTGTCAAAATAAAACCGTGTGCGGCAAGTTCCGGTTTACCGCTTTTTGACAACCACAATAATCCAACGGCTAAAGGTAGCAAACTTGATAGTAGCCAAAAATGTACACCACTATAACCAACTAAAACCGAGTGCGTGATAGCTAAACTGTCACCGAAAATAATTACTATAATAAATGAAATCAAAAGTACGCTGAGTATGGAGTCGTGTCTCATTTTTCAAGATGTACAGTCTACTTTGTAACCGCGACCAGGAACAGTGTGAACGAGGCGATTACGTTTGGTATCACTAATTTTTTTTCGAATATTAAGAATGTGGGCTTCTATGGTGTTTGAGAATGGATCTGCGTCAGCGTTCCAAATATGTTCCATAATACTACCGCGCGAAATTACTTGTCCGTGTCGCCGCATTAAAAATTCCAAGAGAGAAAATTCTTTACGTGTTAGGTAAATATCACGTTTACCGCGAGTCACTTTTTGCTGAGCTGTATCTACGCGCAAATCGCCGACTTCTAGGACGTCAGGTTCAATCGGTTGTGGCCGACGAGTGAGGGCTTTAACACGTGCAGAAATTTCCCGAAAGGAAAATGGTTTTGTCATATAATCATCGGCGCCAACATTTAAGAGTCGCACTTTCTGTTCAGTGGTGGCATTGACGGAAAGTACGAGAATGGGGAAGGTGCGTCCACGGTGGCGCAAGTCGCTACACACGGTGCAGCCGTCTTTATTGGGCATAATGAGATCTATAATAGCAATATCGTATTCATTGATTCGTCCCAAATATGAAGCTCGCTCGCCGTCGGTAGCAATGTCAACCACAATTCGTTCTTCTTCAAAAGCGCGTCGTAAGGATTCTCGCACCGTAGCATCGTCGTCCGCAATAAGCATTCGCATATAGTAAATAGATTAACAAAATAGTCGATTTTTTTAAAAATAAGAGTGTGGATTAGGCTTTAAAAAATTTTTATCTCTTTGTAAGGGCTTCATTGCAAAAAGCACTTTGGTGGCGTATTATGGCCCTTTAATATGAAAATTACCTGGAAAAGAATATTGTTTATAGTGCTTTTGCCCGTGTATGGAACTCTAGGCCTCTTTTTATTTTTAACATTTGATTGGTGGACCAAACTTATTGACTAATTATGCGTATTCAACGAATAGTGTATATAGGAGGAATAATGTTACTTGGCGTGGCTGTTGGTGTCGGTGTGAGTGCTGTGGTGTTGGGATGGAATCACCCCACTGTTTCTGCAGAGCGTCCTCTCAATATGTATTTTAGCGTGCCTGGTCGGTTAACATTTGTGGTGCCGATTGGTACCACTGTTGCTGCCGGTGATGTGGTGGCGCGTCTCGACGATAGTGCACTTTCTGCTGCGGTACGACAAGCTGAGGTTAATGTTGCTGTTGCAGAAGCAAAAGCAGCAGAATTACAAGCTGTTGCCGCGGAACAAAATCTACTTAGTCGCACGGCAATGCGTGAGGCTACGAACGATCAAAATGCACTTTTTAAAAAAGATCGTCAGACATTGCGTACGGTTCTTGCCACCATGGCTACAACAACACAAAATGCGGTGGCTCATACGAATGCGCTTTTTATTAACGCAACAAGTTCTAATCCGGTGCTTCTTGTTCCTGCCGATGCTCTGTCTGCAGCAGCAGCGGAATCGGGTCGAACATCGGTAACTGCTAATGTAGACAACCTTGTTGCTTTAGAAAATAGTGTTTCTGCTTCCTCAACGTCGGCAGATCTTATTGCAACTGCGCAAAATGCCACTGCTGACATTGCTGAAATTCAATTGTTTCTAGAAAGTTTACATTTTCTAGAACAACAAGCGAGCACGAGTGCTGCTACAAGTACAGCACAATTAGACCTGTGGCAACAAAAAATTGCGACTGCTCGCACAGGTATCGATACACTTATTTATAGTATTCTCTCAGCCCAAGACGCCCTAACCTACGATACGCAGATGCCGCAGGCTTCGTCTTCTGCGGTGGTGCTCGATAACCATTTAGCTAGTCACGAAGCGGCGGCCGCCCGTGCGCTGGCGAGTGCTAAATCGGTTGCTAGTTCTACACTGGCGGCATTAGCTAAACTTACATTGCACGCACCGGCCGCCGGCAGTATTGCCGCGCCGGCTGCGCCGGCGCGGCTCCCCAGTATTGGTCAATTAGTAACTGCTGGTCAACCTATCATTTCATTGCTTCCTAAGCCGTGATATCATACCGCTATGTCTAGTTTCATTCACGCCGACATTTTCTTTTTTATTACCACTATTGTGGTTATCTGTTTGGCAGTCGCGCTTCTCATTCTACTTATATATGCAATTGCTTCCGTACGTACTCTTTTTCGTATTTCAAAAACTATTGAGACTGAAACAAATAACGTTGTTCATGATGTCGAAACATTACGTCACGATTTGCATCGACGCCACGCTCGCCTTAAAACGCGACTCATGTTTTTAAAACGTTTTTTCCGCAGACTTTTTAAATCATGAAAGATACGTCGTGGCAGAAGGTTGCTGATTGGTACGCTGATTACTCCGCTGATGCGCGCAGTTATCATCAGACGGTCATCATTCCCAATCTTATACGTGTTCTTGGTCCGGTGCGTGATTGTGGTGTACTCGACTTGGCTTGCGGTGCTGGTGTGGTGAGTGCTGCACTTGCGCAAGCGGGAGCATTGGTTACGGGGGTTGATGCAAGCAGTACCCTTATTGCGCATGCTCAAAAAAGTACAGTCGATATTTCTCCGCAACCAAAATTCTATGTTACTCCGGCCGACAAACTACCTCTCGCTGATCGTGCTGTAGATAGTGCGGTGTGTGTGCTCGCCATTCAAAATATTCAGTCGGTCAAAGAAACGTTCGTTGAGTGCGCGCGAGTATTGAAACCATCGGGTCGTCTAGAGCTCGTCCTCAATCATCCGGCGTTTCGCATTCCCCAAGGATCGGCGTGGGGTTGGGATGCAACAACGCACAAACAATATCGCCGCGTGGACTATTATCTGTCGGAAAAAACGGTAGACATCGTTGCTCATCCTGGTCAACAAAAATCAAAAGCAACCATCTCATTTCATCGGCCTTTGCAATACTATGTCAAATTACTCACCGCTGCTGGTTTCGTGGTTACGCGCCTAGAAGAGTGGATTTCGCCGAAAAAATCCCAACACGGTCCTCGACAAAAAGAAGAAGACCGCCTTCGCAAGGAAATACCACTTTTTATGTTGATTGAGGCGCGCCTGGTATAATAGGCGTATGGATCCACAGCAAAACGACATTGTCACCCGTCTCGCTGCTATTGAGCACAAAATAGACGTACTGTCTAAAATCGTGAATCGTCTACGACTATATTTTCTCATTACCGTTATCATTAGTGTTGCCGCTATTCTTTTGCCAGCTATTGGACTGGTGTGGGCTATTCCGCAATTTATTAACAACTATGCTGCGCCATTGTCGGGCAATTTTCTCAATTGATGAAAAAGTTTTTTAACGAATTTAAAGAATTTGCCACTAAAGGCAGCGTCATTGATTTAGCTGTCGGTATTATGATTGGCACTGCTTTTAATGGTGTGGTTAACGCGCTCGTTAAAGATATTATAACCCCGCCAATCAGTATTGTACTCAATAGCGTTAATTTCAGTACTCTCTTCTTGAGTCTTAATGGTGTTTCCTATCCAACACTAGCTGCTGCGCAAACGGCCGGGGCGCCTATTTTGCAGTATGGTGATTTTCTCAATACGTTCATTTCATTTATTATCATTGCCTTTGTTATATTCCTTGTGATTAAGCACATTACTTATTGGCGAAATCGTGGCACTACAAAAAAGGTGTCACCGCCTGCTACCACGAAAATATGTCCCCAGTGTTGTACCAGTATTCCTCTTGAAGCTCACCGTTGCCCCAATTGTACATCGCAGCTTGATAGTGCTTAAACGCGTCGAGGTCGTGGTGGTAAACGGTATGCTACAAATATGCCGCAGAGCATCAGTACTGCGATCAACAGTAGCGCGAGTGGTGATGATGATGAACCGAGCAGTGCTAGTACGAGCGGCCCGATAATATATGCGAGGGGAAACGTTGATCGAAATACACTGATGAATCCAGCGTCACTGTCGTTGACCCGACGGAAAAATGAATATTCATTACCGACTTCCACAAAACTGGAACCAATACGTCCGATAAAAAGAAGCGCCGCCCACGTAATGGCACTGTGACTGTTGTCGAAAAACATAATCATCGTGCTGACACTCATAATAAAAAATCCAACCATAATCACGTCGCGCTCCACACGGAAGTAGTCAAAAATTCGCCCGAGCGGCGCTTCGAAAATCACGAAGGGAATGAGCATCACTGAAATAATCAAGCCGATAGTCTGCCAAGGAAACTTCATCACGTACAACAAATATAGTGGTAGAAAAATGCTCATGATTGCATAAAATGATTGTAGCAATAGGTCACTGCCAAACACTTCGAGGATGCCTGCTCGACTGGGGAAACCGCGGATGCTCTCAAAAATATTCACCTGGCGAAATCGCTGTGGCTCTGTGCGATTGAAGCGGGTGAGTGCCAAAATAACAACAAGCACCATGACGATGCCGGTGATGGCATACACTGCCTGAAACGAATACGCACTGATGACTGTGCCAACAAAAAACGGCACGATAACATAGGCGGCATTGCTCGCGGTTAAATACAGTGAACGCACGCCACCGGTAATACTCTCAGTATCAATGGCGTGCTCCAGTACGATGTCAAAAGAAAAGAGCACAAGTGGCGGCAGCATTTGCTGCGCCACAAACAAGAGCGCGACAATGACGATATTATGTATTGTCGCCAGTCCAAACAGGGCAACGGTTTCGCCAATCAGATAGGTAAGTAGACAACGAAAATTGCTCCAGCGCCGAATGACACGTGGCCCGATTACTAACCCGATGATATTGCCGATTGCCGCAAAAATATAGAGTGCTTCCATCCAGCCTGCCGAAAAATATTGTGTCAGATAGCTGGAGTTAATATAGAGTGTGCCGGCAGTGACCAGGGACAACAAAAAAACCGCCAGGTACATGGTCTTGAATGATCGACGAGTTACGGACTGTTGCTCCAGGGCAACGGGCGGATTTTCCAGAGCAATTGCTGGCGGTTTTTCCATGTCGCTATTGTAACAGATTTCTACAACGCTACGTGGAAATTGTAGGAGAAAATTTTACACTCCTAATAGCACCGGAATAACGATAGGTCGCTTGGCGGTTTGTTGGAAGAGAAACTTAGAGACGGCGTCGGTGACGGCTTGTTTGACGTAATCAAAGTTGATGGGATTCATGCCGACGGTGGCATCCTCAATAGTTTTCTTAATGATCCAGCGAGTTTGGTGGAGTAAATCTTGTGATTCGCGCAGGTAGACGAAGCCGCGAGAGATGATGTCAGGACTCTTTTTGAGCTTGCCGTTAGCAACGTTGATGGAGGCGATCAAGACGAACATGCCGTCTTGCGCCAGTGCTTGGCGGTCGCGAATAACTACTTCTTGAGCTTCACCGATGCGAAAGCCTTCCACAATCATGTCTTCATGCGGCGCGCGCTCGGGACGAACAAAAATTTTCTGGCCGCCCTCGGCGCTCTCGGGTGTAATTTCGATGACTGAGCCGTTGTCGGGCACGATAATATTTTTCGCTTCTGCTCCAAGACTGCGGGCGAGTTCGGCGTGCATCTTGAGCATAAAGTGGTGACCGTGAACGGGAATAAAAAAGGTGTAGGGAATTTGACGGTGAATCCACTCAAGTTCGGAGCGTTTGCCGTGACCGGATGCGTGCACATCGGAATCAAGATAGGTGATGATGCGCGCGTTGTGGCGATAGAGATTGTCTTTTAATTTCGTGACCGCGCGCTCGTTGCCAGGGATGACGGACGACGAAAGAATAACCGTGTCAGTTTCATTCAGGCGAATACTTTTATGTGTCTGGTTAGAAATACGCATCAGGGCGGCGAACTCTTCACCTTGAGCGCCTGTAGCGATAATCATTACTTTGTGTGGTGGAACAGTATCAATGTCTTCGATGGGAATAACATGATCCATTTTAACGAGATCTAATTGCTTAACGATGGCCACGTTGGCTTTCATACTACGGCCTTCAATGACAATTTTTTTATCGTATTTTGCGGCAATCTTAATGAACTCCATGACGCGTTCGACTTGCGAGGCGAAGGTGGCGATGATAACGCGACCGCCAACTTTGGCAACGATATCATCAATATTTTTAATAACCTGACTTTCAGAAATAGTCCAACCAGGACGATCGACGCCGGTGGAATCCATCATCAAAAGCAAGGCTTTATCTTTTTTAAATATCTCATACTGACTGATTTCATCATCATCGGGGACGCCGTCGTTATTTTCTACACGAACATCGCCCGTCGTGATGATGCGACCAAGTGGTGTGTCGACGATAATGCCAGTGGAGTCGGGAATAGAGTGGGTCAAGCCGAAAAAACTTATTTTAAAATGGGGGCCAGCAGCAACCGGCGCATCATTTTTTTTAACCGTCTTAATAACGAGTGGTGGCAAATGACTAAATTCTTCTTGGCGTTTTTGAATAAAGAGTGCGGCGAATTCACGGCAGTAAATTGGTGGGTTACCGATGCGGGGTAGGACATAGGGAATACCGCCAATGTGGTCGAGGTGACCGTGCGTGATGAATACGCCACGAATTTTATCTTTATTTTCTTCAAGATAGCGAATATTCGGTAAAATATAATCTACGCCAGGTGTTTCTTCATCGCTGAACTGAATACCAACATCAATGATAATAATATCATCGTGGTATTGGATAGCCGTCATATTGCGACCGATTTCTTCTACGCCACCGAGGGGAATGATACGCAAATTATCGCCGATGGGCGGAATGGGTACAAGCTTTTCTTTGGTGTCGCCTGTATCACGATTGGGAGCGTGTTGCTCCGTTGATCGAGGGGTATTTGATTTTGTGCCGCCATAGCGGGGCGCTCCGGTATTAAAACGGGAGCGTCGCATCGGTCGGCCCGCAGGTCGTCCGATTGCGGTCTTTTTGGTGCCATTACTTATATGTGTAGCGGTACGTGGCGCTTTCATATCAGGCGCTTGATACGTACCGGTACGTGGATGGAATGAACGTGCTGGCTGTCGTTCCATCCAGCTGGAACGGCGACGATTGTTGTCGCGGCCTCTCGAATAGGGTCGTTGTGTATTCATAATGTGATAGGGTGATAATTAATTACTACGATGTGGTGGTGGCATTGGAGGCAAATATTTTCCAAACGTCTTGTGTTCGTACATACCAGCGGTATATGTCATTGAGTCGTTCATTTTCTTCAATAATCGGCCCGACATTTCCGCCGAGAATACGTCGTCGCGCATCAATGAGATCGGGTTCGTAGAGGAAAATGGCAGGCACATCCTGGGAAAGCATCGTGGCAAACACAGTATATGCTTGCTGGCGAATTTCAGGACTACTGGTAGCACGTAAATCGTTCAGTAAAATATCAGCAGTCGGATTTTTATAGAGAGCAATGTTGAGACCTGGGTTTGCTACTTGCGATGATGCCCAAAACGGATAGAGATCAAAATCCCGACCAACGTCTTGTCCAAAAAGCAGGGCGTCATAATTTCTTGGCTGAATCACTTGATCTTCAAACCCGCTTTGGAATACTTTCACGGCGACGTCGGCACCAATAGCTCGCCATTGACTCGCGAGGAGGTTGGCGACTGCTACTAATTCCGGCGCGTCGGCAGTGGAGATGGCAAAAGAAAGTGTCGTGGTACCCGTGGCTCTCTTCTTTTCTCTAATACCATTAGTATTAAGGATCCAACCATCTTTGTCAAGAAGAGCGGCGGCTAGCGACGTGCTGGCGGGGCTTGTGGGTAGGGGTGGCATATTTAAAAATGCTGCAGGTACGGGGCCGTTAAGCGGATGTGCCGCGTTGCCAAAAACTGTTTGAATGATTGGCGTGCGATTAGTGGCAAGAGCTAGTGCTTGGCGTACGACTGGGTCGGCGAGCGCAATGTTTTGCGTTTGATTAAAGAAAATGCCAAATACGCGTGGCAGGGGAAAATGGTCTATGGAAAAACCAGCGGCAGAAAGTTTGGTCGTTTGGGCGACAGGGATACTGTCAAGCTCGTCTATTTGGTGATTGAGTGCTGCGGTTAAAGCAGTAGCGGTGTCTTGATAGAAATGAACGATAACGTGACTAATGTATGGTTGGCCTAGAGCAAAGTGGCTAAACGGCGTGAGTACATAACTGGTGGCCACATTGTTTCTCGTATAGTGTATGTATGCGACGGCGTATGGTCCTGATCCAATAGGAATACTGTTGAGGGGTGAGTTGAGAAAGTTTGTGGGCGAAAGATTTTTCCAAAGATGGGCGGGTAAAATACCAACAGTCGTGTTTTCAATAAATGGCGCATAGGGAGCTGGTAAAATAAATTGCACAGTATATCTATCAATTTTTTTAACGGTGATACCAGCCCAGTCTGCGGCTCGTGGACTTTGTAAAGCGGGATTTTGAATAGCATGCACCGTGAAGACGACATCGTCGGCGGTCAGTGGTGTGCCATCTTGAAACGTTAATCCTTTTTTAAGGGTAAAGGTGTATGTTGTGCCATCTGGCGAAACGGTCCAATGATCGGCAAGATCAGGAATAAACGTATGTCGTTGCGGATCCCATCGTGTTAACCCGGAATACACCAGTGTCGTCATGTCTTTGTCTGTGGTGCTTATCGCGAGCACAGGGTTAATCAGTTGTGGATTACCAACAGAACCGATCGTGACGGTGCCACCGTATGCAGGTATGGTGACAATAAAATGCAAACTAATAGCAGAAAGCATCCATACTATAGCAACGATACATGTAACGGTAAGTACGCCGAATACAAAACGGCCGGTGATAGAAAGACCGACAATAGCCTGTGTAATCTTCGCAATAATTTTTGCGCGCACATCGCGCATAGAGGAATAAAATTAACGTTCAAAAAACTAACCGACAAGTACACCGATTAAGACAGAGAGAGCAAATAGAGCGCCACCAACGATAGTAAGATAAAAAAGAACGCGCTCAGCGCCGCGGCGGGTGTGGGCCGGTGCGCTTGCAAGATCGCTACCGCCGAAAGCGCCGCCTAAATCAGCGTCTGACTGTTGAAGTAAGACAAGCACTACCGTAATGGCAGCGAGGGCAATTTGCACATAGGGGATGATAACAGAAAACGTAGTCACCGCGGCATAGTATCACGCTTTTATTGAGGACGCAAGATGACAAAAATAGGCTCGCTCATTATAATGCAGTCCTCAAAACAATTTACTAGCGTGTAATAACATTTAAAATTATGTCTACAAAGGCCAAACAAAAAACTTTGAAGATTAAGCCGTTGGGCGATAGAGTATTGGTGCAGCGTTCGACTGATGCGGTGGAAAAAACAGCAAGCGGCATTTATATTCCTGATACGGTAAAAAAAGAAAAGCCAGAACGAGGCACGGTTATTGCGGTTGGTGAGGGTCGACGCGAAGATGGAAAAATTATTCCGCCAACAGTTTCTGTAGGCGACAGTGTTGTTTTTTCTAAATATGGATATGATGATATAAAAATTGACGATGAAGAATACCTCATCATCAAAGAAGAAAATATTTTAGCAATTATTAACGAAAAATAATTTAGATTGTATGGCAACAAAAAAAATTCTCTACGGCGAAGATGCTCGTCGAAAACTCAAGATTGGCGTTGATAAGGTTGCTGATGCGGTGAAAATCACCATTGGTCCACGTGGTCGCAATGTGGTATTGGATAAAGGTTGGGGTGCACCAACGATTACGAACGACGGTGTTTCTATTGCGAAAGAAATTACCGTGCAGGATAAATTTGAAAACTTGGGTGCGGAGATCGTTAAAGAAGTAGCCAATAAAACCAATGATATTGGCGGCGACGGTACCACCACGTCTGTCGTGCTGACACAAGCGATGGTTACTGGCGGTATGAATCGTCTTAAAAGTGGCATTAACGTGATGGGTGTGCGCGCTGGTATGGAAAAAGCCGTTGCCGAAATTGTAGAGCTCCTCAAATCTTCAGCAAAACAAATCAAAACCGATGAAGAAATACGACAGGTTGCCACCATTTCTGCTGAATCAGAAGAGATTGGTGCTATTGTTGCTGACACTATTAAAAAAGTTGGCAAAGATGGTGTAGTGACTGTGGAAGAATCACAGTCGCTCGGCATTGAACAGGATGTGGTAGAAGGTTTGCAGTTTGATAAGGGCTACGTGTCTGCGTACATGATTACCAATGCGGAGCGAATGGAAGCTGAATTTCGTGAACCAGCAATTTTGCTCACCGATAAAAAGATTTCTACAGTAAAAGAGATTTTACCGCTCTTGGAAAGTTTGGTGCAGACTGGTAAAAAAGATTTAGTGATTATTGCCGATGATGTTGACGGTGAAGCGTTGACAACGTTTGTGCTCAATAAATTGCGCGGTGGTTTTAATGTGTTAGCAATCAAGGCTCCTGGTTACGGTGATCGTAAGAAAGAAATGCTTGACGATATCGCGGTTACCGTTGGTGCGACAGTGATTTCTGATGACGTTGGTATCACCTTTGAAAAAGCCACGCTCGATATGCTCGGCAAAGCTAATCGCGTTATCGCAACCAAAGATAACACGGTGATTGTTGGCGGTAAGGGCAATACTAAGGCTATTGCTGCACGAGTGGCGCAACTCAAAAAGCAGCGCGAAAATACCGACAGTAAGTATGATGCCGAAAAAATTGATGAGCGTATTGCTAAACTTTCTGGGGGCGTGGCGGTTATTCGGGTGGGTGCGGCAACTGAAACTGAAATGAAGTATATGAAGCTTAAAGTGGAGGATGCAGTTAATGCTACCAAGGCAGCCATTGAAGAGGGTATTGTGGCTGGTGGGGGCACAGCACTTCTCAAAGCTGCTAACCACGTCCAAGCAAAACTAGACAAAATGTTTAAAGAAAACAAACACGCCCATTTTGTTTTTGACGAAGCGCGTATTGGGTATGAAATTGTGTTGGATGCGTGTCGTGTGCCGTTGGCACAAATTGCTGCTAACGCCGGTATTGGCGATGGTACTCATGTCGTAGAAGAAGTGTCTCGGCAAGAAGGAATGCACGGTGGCTTCAACGCTACGAGTAATGCCCTGGTAACTAACATGATTTCCGCTGGTATTATTGATCCGGTGAAAGTTACGCGCAGTGCCCTTCAAAATGCTGCTAGTGCTGCGGCCATTTTGCTCACGACTGAAGTGGCTGTTGCCGAAGAACCAGAAGACAAACCGGCGCCAGCAGCACCACACGCTCCTGGTGGAATGGACTACTAATAATTCGTACATATATTTTGAAAAAGCTCGGTGTAATCCCCACCGAGCTTTTCATTTTTTTACCCGGTCTGCTACTATTTTCTGTATGCAAAAGGTACAGGTCGCATGTGTTGTGGGGATAATGGCCTTCGCTAGTCTATGGTTTTTGGTGCCACAGGCCGCTCGTGCCGATCTTTCCACGTTGACCTATTCCAACAAAGCATTTTCTGCTTCGTCACAGTTGCCGAATGGCGGCGAGTCATTGGCTTTTTCATCCGATGGTACGCATATGTACCTGTCTAGTAATTACAGCGGTACTACTATTTATGAATATACGCTCTCTACGCCGTGGGATATCACGACTGCTTTGTACACGGGCAGCGGTAATGCTGTTGCCGATGGCATCACTGGTTTGTATTTTAGTTCCGATGGTACAAAAATGTATGCACTAGAATTTTATAATGACATACTGGATGAATATACGCTCTCCACGCCGTGGAATATCAGTACGATTTCAAAAATAGCATCAATGGCGGTACCCTACGGAAATAATTACACAATGACATTCAGTTCTGATGGTACGAAGCTCTACGATTTTAACGAATATACAGATACGATGTATGAGTACACACTTGCAACACCGTGGGACATTACGACCGCTTCGCAAACTGGATCCATTGCTGAGCCGAGCGGTTATATCTTGGGCGCAGCTTTTTCGTCCGATGGTTCTACACTCTATTTGTTACATCAAAGTATTAGTTCAGGTGATGCGTCTCTTGAACAGTACACCCTTTCTACACCGTGGAATATTACTACCGCAGCAAATGACTCCAAGACATTTGCTCTAACAAACCAAGATGGGTATATGCATGGTCTAGCCACTAATGCCACAGCGGGCTATTTGTATACCTTGGGTGGTGGCAACGGGCCTTACGATGTTTTTTGGTATACCATGAACCCGCCTGATACGACACCACCGCTCGTATCACTTGTTTTACCAACTTCCGGCGAAGCCACATCTAGCACAATGACTTTGGTGGCGTCATCAAGCGACAATGTCGCGGTGGCGGGTGTGACGTTTTATATTGATGGGACTAAAGAGGGTAGTGAAGTGACCAATCCACCATATACGATTTTGTATACCACCACAGCGACTTCCAGCGGTACACACACCGCATTCGCTGTGGCTCGTGATACGTCTAATAATTACGCAACATCGTCAGCGGTGACATTCATGATTAATAATCTTGCCGCACCAGCCTTCGTGACTGCTTCCACCACATCCAACGCGGCCACTATTACTTGGTCAACAGCGAATGCTGGTTCATCGCAAATATTTTTTGGTGTCAGTTCTGATGTCGCTTCAGCTACGCCGACGTATGATACTGGTGGTGTGACTCGTCACGCAGTGAGTCTTTCTGGTCTCTCTGTTTGCACGACATATCAATTTGTGGCTGTGAGTACCAGTTTAAGTAATGAGACTTCAACCAGCTCTCCATCGACATTTACCACTGCGGGTTGTACTGGAAATGCTGCAATCATTGCGCACAATCAAAACATTATCAGCATGAATGGTGGCGGTACACTCACACAAGGTGCTGTAACCCTTACTATCCCGACAATGTTTACCGCCTCTTCATCGTCGGCGACATTTCAGGCAGACCAACTCAATAGTACGAATTTTTTTGCTACTGCTGGTACACCGAACGGTTTTGAACAAGCAGGAAATACTGTTGTGCATCTTGTTGCGCTTATTAAACAAACAACAGCACTTTCCACATTCAGTACGCCTATTACTGTAACGCTCTCGTATGCCCCGAGTGATGTGGCCAGTCTAGAAACATCGTCGCTCTGGATATATCGCTATGACAGTGGCACGTGGACGCCTCTTTCTGGCTGTAGTGTTAATACATCAGCTCATACGGTCACTTGTACTACGTCTAATTTTTCTGACTTTGCTCTTTTTGGTACGGCGGCACCAGCGCAGGCAACGGTAGCAGGATCACCGGTTGCTGCTGGAGGTCCTGTTGAATATGGCTGCACTGATCCGCGTGCGCTCAATTTTCAACCGTGGGTGGCAAACAATCCAACTTTGTGTCACTATGCCCCTCAAAATCTTAGTACCACACTCGACGCATCAATCACACCTACTGTTGCCACGTCCACCGCACCCGCTCCCCACCTTTTTACTCGCTGGCTGAAAGAGGGTATGCGTGGTTTGGACGTTCTCGCGTTGCAAATATACTTAAATGCGAACGGTTTTCCCGTAGCGGTCAGCGGTCCGGGTTCGTCTGGTCGGGAAACGAAATATTTTGGTTCAAAAACCAAGGCTGCGCTTATTGCATTTCAAAATGCCCATGCTATTGCAATCTTACATCCTAGCGGTCTCACTGTTGGTACTGGTTTCTTTGGTCCTAGCACCATTGAGTACGTCAATAGTCATTAAAGAAAGATTGTAGTACAATTGAGGGCACGTTTTAATTACGTACTATATATGATTACCCTCTATATTATTTTAGGTTTGGTTGTTGCTGTTCTTATATGGATTATTATTTCATTTAACGGTCTTGTGACGCTCACTAATCGCGCTCAGGAGTCGTGGGCTGATATTGATGTTCAACTGAAGCGTCGATATGATCTCATTCCCAATCTTGTCAACTCCGTTAAAGGGTATGCTGCTCACGAAAAAACAACATTCCAAAATGTCACCGATGCGCGCACGGCTGCGATGGGAGCAACGGGTGTGGCTGGAAAATCTCAAGCTGAAAATATGCTATCTGGCACACTGAAATCACTCTTTGCCGTTGCGGAAAATTATCCCGACCTTAAAGCCAATCAAAATTTCTTGGATTTGCAGGCGCAACTCACCGATACGGAAAATAAAATTCAAGCGGCACGTCGTTTCTATAACACCAATGTCCGCGATCTTGCTATTCGCATGCAACGTTTTCCTTCAAATATTATTGCTACCTCGTTCCACTTTCAAAAAATGGAATTTTTTGAACTCGGTGAAAACGCCGATGACCAAGCTGCTCGCACCGCACCACAAGTACGTTTCTAAATGGATATCTACAAACAGCAATCGCGCAATATTTGGAAAACCTGGTTTATACTAACCGCTTTTTTAGTGGTGGTGATTGGTATCGGTTTTGTGTTTGCTGAAGCATTTCAGAGTCCTATAATTCTCTATGTCGCCATTGCTTTTGCGTTGGTTATGAACATTACGAGCTATTGGTATTCTGACAAAATTATTTTGGCGCACTATAAGGCACAAGTAGTGACGCACGATACCAATCCGGCGTTATACAATACAGTAGAAAATTTGGCTATTACCGCTGGTATTCCGACGCCCAAAATATACATTATTCCTGATCCGGCCCCTAATGCATTTGCCACTGGTCGCAACAAAGAGCATTCGGCAGTGGTGGTAACCGCCGGCTTATTGCAGATACTCAACCAAACAGAATTGGAGGGTGTCATTGCACACGAACTTTCACACGTTAAGAATCGCGACATTCTGCTGTCTACTATTGTAGTGGTGCTGGTTGGCTTCGTAAGTTTGTTGGCTCACTTCTTTTTACAGGCATCATTCTTTGGCGGTTTAGGGGGAGGGCGCAGCCGCGGGAACAACAATCAGATTTTTATTATTATTGGTTTGGTGTTGGCGATTCTTTCACCCATTGCTGTGACGTTGATTCAGCTTGCGGTTTCTCGTCATCGCGAATACCTTGCTGATGCTTCTGGTGCGCTGCTCACGCGCTATCCAGAAGGTTTAGCGAGTGCGTTGGAAAAAATTGGCGCCCATGCTCAGCCAATGCGTGACGCAAACGAAGCTACAGCACATCTTTTTATTGCTAATCCATTTGGTAAGGTTGGCCGTCATATTTCTAACTTGTTCAGCACGCATCCGCCAATTGCTAAACGTATCGCTATCTTGCGAGGCCAAGAACATTCGTAATATGATAGGTATATGAAAAAAATTCTCGCCATTCTCGTTATTGTCATCATCGCTATCTTACTCGGCTGGTTGTTTCTTACTAATTCCGTACAACCAACTTCGTCAAAGCCGTCCTCGCAATCAGTACCACCGACGCAACCTGCAGTTGGTAGCTACGCAACCGTTTCTGGTGTTCGCGTTAAAATCGGCGCACCATTTTCTATTCCATCAACAGCTACCGGTACGGTACCTATTGGTACCGGAGAGTCGTGGGGAACGTACACTATTGCTGCTGCCGGATTTTCGTTTGATTATCCCTCGGGCATTATGCATGCGTACACCAAACCTGCCGATATAAAAAGTATAAAAGGTTTTTTACCAATTAATCCAGCGGCGACAGTTGTCTTAACGTTGCCCTCGTCGCAATATCCAGCCAGTACGACGGTACGCCAAGCAGCGATAGTAATTGCCGCAACCACCTCACCAACATTTGCTGATTGTATGTCTGCAGCCAATGCGGTAAGTCAAGGTGTGACAACGTCAGGCATCTCAGTTCCCACGACTACGCCGACACAAATTTCCATCGTGCCACCCACTGCTGTGCCAAGCGCGCCGCCCGTCAATTTTTATCAGTTTCCAAATATGTATGGCGGTTGTTGGGCCGGCGGCTGCGCCTTTGGCACGCTCGTTGCTGCGTACCAGCACAACACCTGTTATCAATTCGATTTACAAGCAGCGGTAACTGATCCGGGCGTCTATGCTCCAAGTCAACAAGCATTTCAAAAAATGAATCAAATTAATCAGACTTTTGAAAGTCAACTTTCCACACTGTTCTATCAAATTCTTTCCACCGTCACATTTCGATGATATAGTAAGCGGCGGATTTTAAAGGAGGGTTCGCATAGTGGTCTAGTGCGCACGCTTGGAAAGCGTGTGTGGGGAAACCCACCAAGAGTTCGAATCTCTTACCCTCCGCCAACAGCACTTTTTATCGAACTATGCCGACGGTTTAGGCGCCTTTGTTTTACTAGTGATTTATATTTTATACAGCAAACATATATACTATATAAAATAGTACACCAAAGAAAAATTATTTATATTTATATGTGTTTATTCGTATTTCTTTTTTAAAAGTTAGAAGATGACATCTATGAATATTGTAGACACTATTCGACAGGAATTGTTAAAAGAGAGCACCGCCAAACATCGTGCCAGCAGTCAAAAGTTCTTTAAGGAAAACGTTGTTATGTACGGTGTGCGAACTCCTATGGTTCGTACGATTGCAAAAAAATATTTCAAACAAATTCGAAATTTGGATACTGGGCAGATTTTTTCTTTAAGCGAAAAACTACTGGAAAATAAATACAACGAGGAGGCGACAGTTGCCATACAATGGATTAGTGCACTCATTGGTCGTTTCAAAAAAGAAGATTTTAAAGTTTTTGAAGGTTGACTGTTTACCTATATAGATAACTGGAGCAAGGATGACGATTTTTGTCTACACATTATTCATCCTATGCTTGAGAAATATCCGGAACTAATTGATACCGTAAAAGGGTGGGCAGGCGCAAAAAATATTTGGGCGCAACGAGCTTCGGCAGTGAGTTTTATTACCACCAGTAATGCTGTGTATGCAACGCGACATAATTTAAAAGATATTTTCGAAGTAGTAGACACGTTACTGTGTAGTGGGGAAGACTTGGTTCAAAAAGGTTACGGCTGGCTGTTAAAAGCGACGTCGATTCATCATCAGAAAGAAGTGTTTGCTTTTGTGATGACGCGTAAAACCAACATGCCGAGAACTGCGCTACGATATGCGATAGAAAAAATGCCCATGCAGCTTAAAAGGCAGGCGATGAAGAATTAGTACTTTTGAGAGTAATAATATTACTGATTTTTTACGAGTTGTTGTCAAATGATGAAATATATTGTATTTTATGGCTGTTCTTTGAAAGTAAATTATTGCTTGAGGTGAGCTTTTTGCGTCTTTACAAGGATACAAAAAGCTCATCTTAAACGAGACTGAGACCTTCATCTCCCAGGTTACGTGGAGATTTGTTCAGGACCCTTCAGGGTTAATAACAAAGGAGAATGTCATGTCTACAATCAGTTCAGAATCTGTTCTAAACGAGAACTACGAAATGTCATCTCATGAGACTGCCTGCAAGATTATGGGTCGCAACTTTTTCGGCATCGAGGCAGCCGCCAAACACTTCGGGGTTAATCCTACTACGCGCCAGTTTGCTGCGCTTGCTCAAATTCCATTCAGCGAGAAAACGTTGAATGCCTGCAAGGATAGTCATGTCCTCGTTGCTGTTTTCCCACTATCAATTGCCAATATATATGGTACCGTACAAAAATTAGACTTATTTCATCAAGAATATAACTACGAAGAAGCAGTGTTTTTTCAAAACAAAGGTGAAATTGGTTGGCAGTTGGTTCGCAAGAGGCCAGTCAATGGATCGGCATCAAAGACCTGGAGTGAACAGCAGACACTTCTCTCGAACGACGAGGAAATACCAACTGCTCGAATTTTGATTTACACCATAATCGGCCATTATCTCGCTACGAAGGAACGGTTATTTAAGGAAAATTACATTCGCTGTGTTGATTTAGAATCACATTTTCGTATCTGTGTTGGTGTTAGTCTCGACAAAATTCATATACGTGATTGTTGGGATGAGGACAAGTATCCTACGCTGCGATTGGCTACTGTTATGAAATAGTAGTTAATCTTTGAGCACTCGATTATTCGCGAGTGCTCCTTTTATATATTTATATAAAGATGAGCGTGTACATTACAATCTTTAAAAATAGAAATAAAAAAAAGTACAGTACAAAACATATGAGAAAAATAATGGATAATATTCTAATCATGGTATTTTTGAATGTTAATTTCTTTTTTAGTCAGTACACATATTATCGCTACTAAAAACTGTCGGGGAGTGCCCGGCAGTTTTTACGAGGTGCGTAGACCACATCACAAACGCCAACTAAAGATGCCCCATCGGTTTTGTTCTTGTTGAGCAAGGTTTTGAAGCTGTTGCTGCTCTTGTAGTATGGTCTGGAGTTGTGTCTGGAGTTGTGCTTGCACGTCTGGTGTTGAACTCGCTTGTGAAAGTAACTGCATCATGTATTGGACTCTCGCTTGGTTTTCGTTGGATATTTGTGCAAGTGTTTGTGCGGAATTGGTATCACCACCAAATAAGAGTCGCTCCAAGAAACCTCTATTCTCCATCTGCGCTTCAAGAGTGGTTGAAGTTTGGATTGAGGCATTTATTTGATTGGCGAGTTGCGTCATCTGTTGACCGATAGTCGCCGGAAGCATATTTTGAGCTGCCATCACAGCATAGACTGCAAGGCGTGTACGATTTGCGTTTTGTACCGCTGTACGGTTTTGTGTGGGAGTTGTCGATGCTTCTTGTGTGAGTTCTTGTTCGCGTGTTTGCACCATTTGCTGCAATTGTGCAGCATTACCTGCTTGTATCTGTAGATGCTCAGGGTCTATTTGGAGTCGATATTGATATTGGGTTTGGGTGCCTTGACCCGTGGTTGCGGTTGGCATCGGTTGTCCATATTGATATTGACTACCAAGACTCGGTACAACACCTTGATTTTGATTCATTTGTCCAGCTCCCATTGGTACTGTGGTGGTACTTTGATAAAGATAGAGACGATCACGATCCTGATCACGCGTCTGTAGTGGCTCATCGCCTGTATGCGTGGTTGGATCTTGAATACGATCACGCGTTTGATCTTGTTGCTGGATACCCGTGTTTACGTTTACACTCGTACCAACTCCTCCTGTCCCGCCACCACTAGCGCCACCGCCACCACTTCCACCTGCCGCAAAAGTTAATGCTGGAATCATGATGCCACCAAGAAACACCCCGAGTAGAGTTCGTTGTATGTTCGTTATATTCATAATACTCATAATTAAGCTATTACTATAGTAATTATCGACCTATAATTACTTTTTACCTTGATACTAGGCCATGCACCTATATAGACAATATAGGTTAAAAAACATTTCAAACAGTCTTGCTTTAAACGTTTGAAACGTCACCATAATCGCAGTAATTTATATTGGCTAGTTTTCCAATATGTCTATAACGACACTTTATTGATATACTTTTGTCTATTATTAAAAAGAGTAAAAAATCAAAAGAAAAGTATCCGATTGTGTGGGGACTTCTGATGCCCGTGCTCTTTATTGTAGTTGTCTTGTTTGTAGTTGTTGCCGACCATGCGGCTTTTTTTAATCCAGTGGTGTATTACCACGTGCCCCCTATAAAAGTAGATCCACCCAAAATAGACCCACCACCACCTCAACCACAGCTGAATATAGCTTTGTATAACAAATTGATGGAAGAGTTGGCGAACAATCCAGTCGCACCTTCTTTTGTAGCAAGCACGAGTGCTGCCCGGGCTTCCTCAACTATTGTGCGGCAGCCCACATATCTTTGGCCTGCCCATGCAGCGTATCCTGCGTATGGTGCTATTTTGCCATTTAATCGAGTGGTGGCGTATTATGGTAATTTTCTTTCTCCAGCAATGGGTATTTTGGGACAATATCCGCCACAGGAAATGCTTACGCGCCTTATGAATCAGGTGGCCCAATGGAAAGCTGCTGACCCAGCTACGCCGGTGATACCAGCTCTGGATTACATAGCCGTTTCAGCACAGGGAAGTCCAGGGCCAAATGGTATGTATCGCTTGCGCATGGCATCGAGCAGTATTGAAGAAGCAATACAGTTAGCAAACCAAGTGCACGGTTTAGTCATTTTAGATGTACAAGTTGGTTGGAGTACGGTAGAGCAAGAGGTACCGTTGCTTGAACCATATCTAAAATTGCCGAATGTTGAATTGGCTTTAGATCCAGAATTTGCTCTCCAGCCGCCTAAACGCCCCGGTACCGCCATCGGTTCTTTGGATGCTTCGGATATAAATTTTGCGGCACGATATCTTGCGCACCTTGTTACACAATACAATTTGCCACCAAAATTTCTTGTGGTGCACCGTTTTACTAAGTCTATGGTGACCAATTATCAGGATATTACGCCATTACCGCAAACCGAGATAGTTATGGATATGGATGGTTTCGGTACACCTGCACAAAAGACTAAGGTTTATAACGAAATTATCTATCCCGAGCCAGTTCAATTTGCCGGTATAAAAATATTTTATAAAAACGATGTGGCCAACGGTAGTCACCTTATGACGCCACGAGAGATTCTTTCGTTGCGGCCGCGACCTATTTTTATTCAGTATCAGTAAAAGTTTAGACAATGTATAAAAGAACTATATTAACAGTTTGTTTATTGACGCTGTCTTGAAAAATTTGGTATGGTTAGAAATGATGCTAACGACAAACGGTACTCCTAAAAATACGCATACAGGTTTACAAGATTCGGATATTACAGCGTTACGAACACGCTATGGATGGAACGAGCTACCGGAGTATCATGAGAGTTTACTTCTGCTCTACTTTAAAAATTTTTGGGGTCCATTACCGTGGCTTTTGGAGCTCATGGTGGTCATTACCTATTTTTCAGGTAATCAGGTTGAGGCACTCATTATCGTTGTTTTGCTTTTTGTGAACAGCGCTATCAATATTTTACAGCGCCGCTCGGCTGATAAGGCGTTGGCGACATTACGCAAAGCAATTCAAGTTGAAGCGCGTGTTAATCGTAGTGGTAATTGGAAGGTGGTGGCAGCGCGAGAACTTTTACCAGGGGATGTGGTGCGTATTCGGGCTGGTGACGTTGTTCCTGCTGATGCAAAAATTTTAGATGGCAATGTGAGTGTTGATCTTTCTAGTTTGACTGGTGAATCATTGCCACAGGATGTGACCGTACACGATACGGTGTATTCAGGTAGCATTGTGCGCCGCGGTGAAGCAACGGTGGCAGTAACCACTATTGGTAAAGCGACGCGCTACGGCAAAACAACAGAGCTTCTCCAAGTGGCTCATCCACCAACGCATATGGAAAAGGTGGTATTTGCTATCATCAAATACTTTTTTATTTTGAACATGTTGGTAGCACTCGGGGTTATTATCTTTGGCGTATTGGTGCATGCGCCCGCACTACAAATTATTAATTACGTCATTGTGCTTATGCTTATGTCGGTACCTATTGCGTTTCCGACAATGTTTGCGGTTGCTCAAACCTATGGCGCGCTCCAACTTAATGCGGGAGATGGTGGTAGTGATGGTGATGATCGGCGCGTGTTAGTACGTCGATTGGGGGCTGTGCAAGAAGCAGCGGTTATTGATGTGCTCTGTAGTGATAAAACTGGTACGTTGACCCAAAATAAACTAGCGGTTTCGGCAACAAAATATTATGGTACAAATGATGAAAAAAGAGTGTTCATGCTTGCCTCGGCAGCGAGCGATGCGGCTGATGAAAATTCTATTGACCAGGCAATTTTACAAAAAGCAGCAACGGAAGGTTTTACCGCTCCGCAACGTTTGAGTTTTACACCGTTTGATCCATCAACAAAGCGAACAGAAGCTGAGGTGCTTGAAGGAGATAAGCATATACACATACAAATGGGTTTGCCGGATTTGTTGCTGACGAATGATGTACATTTCGCTCCCGAAGCTTTGCAGGATGTCGCGCGCATGAGCGATGATGGATTGCGAGTTCTGGCTGTTGTTGCTGGTGAGGTTGGTGCGCCTAAGGAGTGTGTCGGTCTTATTGGTTTAAGTGATCCGATTCGTCCTGATGCTCCAGCATTAATTAAAGAACTCAACGGTTTAGGTGTACGCGTGGTAATGATTACGGGCGATGGACGAATAACAGCGCAAGCGGTTGCTCGCAGTCTCGGACTAGAGGGAGACGTGTTTACACCTGCTGAATTACATAAAAACCCCAGCATCGCTCTTACTGGTGTAGTGTTTGCTGAAGCATATCCCGAGGATAAGCTCATTATTATTGAAGCTTTGCAGAAGGCTGGACATTCAGTTGGCATGACTGGTGATGGTGTGAATGATGCGCCGGCATTACACCGCGCGGAAGTGGGCATTGCTGTGTTGGGCGCAACGGAGGTTGCTAAGCAAGCAGCCAGTTTCATTCTCACGACACCTGGTTTGGAGGGGGTGCGGCGAGTGGTGACGGCTGGTCGCCGGGTGTATTTTAGAATTCGTACGTGGGCTTTAAATAAGGTTATAAAATCAGTGGAATCGCTTTTTATTGCGACAGTTATTTTTGTTTTGACACACTCATACATTCTCTCGCCGCTCATTGCTATTCTGATTCTTCTATCAAATGACTTCGTTACCATTTCTATATCTACTGATCATACCAGTCCTATTCATCATCCAGCTCGCTGGAATATTCGCAATCTCATCATTGCTGCGTTCTTTATTGCCGTTATTCCGTACATTTTTACTATGAGTTTATATGTCATTGCTTGGCATATGCGGTATCCGTTTAATACGATTAGAACCATTGTGTACTTGTCACTCATCTACCTTGGTGCTACGACACTGCTTGCTATTCGAGCGTGGCCGTTTAGTTGGAGTGTGCGACCTAAAAGCATTCTCATTATTGCATTACTCTTTTCATTGGCATTTTCAACAATTGTGGCCGGGCTGGGTCTCTTTATCGCGCCATTGCCACCGCTCTTTTTCTGGCTCATCATTATTGGGGCAATTCTAAGTTTTATACTTATTGAAGCAATAAAAAGAATACGCGGTATTCAAAAACTCTTGGATATTGCGTAAATAGCTGGCAGCACATAGTGGTGGTTTGGTATACTGCATCTATCTACTATGCAGAACGATACGCCAGGCGTGCTCGGCATTATTAGAAAAAAAATTTTTATTACTGATGTGCCGCGCTACGGCAATAGTATTTTTTATTCACTCGGATTTTTGGGATTGGTGTGTTTTGCAATCTTGCTTGGTACTGGTCTGGTTATGGTGTTTGAGGGGAGTGCGTGGTGGACAATAAATTTTTGGGGAATTCTGTTTCGTAGCATTCACTTGTGGGCGGCGCAGGCGTTCGTTCTCATTATTTTGTTGCACCTGTTGGTGGTATTTGCCACGAGCGGTTTTAAACATCCACGTCGATTGACGTGGACGCTGGGAGCTATCGTGCTTGTATTTTTATTACTTGAAGCAGAATTTGGTTATTACTTGCGTGGTGATTTTTCTTCCCAATATCGCGCTTTACAAGGTGCTGATTTTTGGAATGGTGCGTATCTTGGCTATTATATAAACACACTTAACCATCTCCAAGTATTCGGTCTGCATATCGTTATTCTTCCACTCATTATGCTTGGCCTGCTGCTGACGCACTATCTTTTAGTGAAAGCGCGTGGCATTGCATCGCCGTATCGGCAGGATGTGCGTGTGCCGATTGTGCCAGCAAATCACACAAAGCTTTTTGTGCGAGGTGGGGTTCTTGTGGTGTGCATTGTTGTTTTAGCAATTATTTTTCCTTCGCCGCTTATTACACCAGCTACCATTGCTTCTGTGGCTGCCGACGATGCTGCCGGTGTTGCCCAAACACTTATTGCTGAATTTAATCACACCTCTGATACAGCAACCTATTTTGATTCTATTGATCCTTACACATTTAATACGCGCACGGTGTATATTGTGAAGCCGTACGATCAGTACGTGGCGCTTGCGGGTGGTCCCAATGAGCTGACGGTATTTTTTGCTGAGTCGGCCGCTCAACAAAAAAGTGATATTACAACTGCCGAAGCGTATTTCCAGGGCGCATCAGTTGCCACGTCTACAATTGGTAATCCCTTTCTTTCAGTTATTACATCGCTCGTACATATGAGTAGCAGCGGTACCTATCAGGCGGTAGTGGATGCTGAAGCGCCCACGATTGCGCCAACCTACTCACTCCGTTTCTTGGATGATACTGGTGTGATGGATGATGAAGCGAGTGATTTGCACATAACAACCGACCAGTGGGGAATGATTCACGAGGAAGGGCGCAGTGTTCCACCAGGAGCATGGTGGCTGGCGCCGCTTGGCGTGTTAGATCATACTGTGCTCGCCAATGATCCTAATGGCGATCGAGATGGCGCGGAAATTCTTGGCGCATTGGTTCTTTTACTCATTTTGTTTCCCTATATTCCATATCTCAATCGCGTGCCTGAGAAATTACATCTCGCGACATTTTTTTGGCGTAGAAAGTAAATTGCTCGTTCTTGCGGGCTATGTCACAATACACATATGATTAAAGCTCTTCTTTTCGGTGGTGTGGCGGCTCTCGTTTTTTTAGGATTTTTTGTACCAACATTTGTGCTGGTATTTCATGGTTTAGCTCAAAAAATACAAGCGGCGTCTGTCGATAATAGTCAATTTACCGCATCGTCAGATACGCAATCGGCAGGGACAACAGCAACGCAGAGTTCGCACACTCCACTAGCTCTTACGAGTGCACCCAATACGGTGATGCTTAATGGAAAAGTGTTTTCTGCTGACATTGTCACGAGTTTAGCTAGTCGAGAGCTCGGTCTTTCATATCAGCAAAATTTACCAGCAAATAGCGTGATGCTCTTTGTATTTCCATCGGCGAGTAACTGGGGTATTTGGATGAAAGGTATGAATTTTCCACTAGATATTTTTTGGCTTGATAAAACAGGAAAGGTTATCTATATGAAAGAGAATGTGGCAACAAGTACCTATCCGACCGTATTTGCACCAACTAGCTTTTCTCAGGCGATGTATGTTATTGAGGCAGATGCTGGAACGGCTGCTGCTACGGGCGTGACGGTGGGGACAAACGTTGCCATACCGCCTAATCTGATTGCTCAAAATTAATTTTTTAATCATTCGAATATTTGCTATACTAGACGTATATGAAAAAAATACGCATTGCCATCAATGGCGCTGGCCGTATCGGCCGAGCATTTTATAAAGTTGCTATCACCCGACCCGAACTTGAGGTGGTGGCGATGAATGATTTAGCAGACATTCACAACATTGCTTACTTACTCAAATATGATTCTGCATATGGCCGCAGCGGACTTGATATTACGGTTCGTGATGACGCGAAGGCTCTTATTGTAAACGGTACGGAAGTGGCATATCTATCAGAAAAAGATCCAGCGGCTTTGCCGTGGAAAGATTTAAATATCGATATTGTTATTGAATCCACTGGTTTCTTTACTAATTTTGGTAAAGCTTCGGCTCATATTTCAGCGGGAGCAAAGCGTGTTGTTATTAGTGCGCCCGCCAAAGATGATCCATCATCCGCTGTTGCCGGTGTGACCGTTCTTATGGGGATTAACGAGCATGAACTCGATGCCAGTCAGTTGAGCTCCAATGCATCATGTACCACGAATGCTAGTTCGCCAGTCATTCAAATTTTAAACGAAACAATTGGTATTGAAAAAGCGATTCTCAATACGGTACATGGATATACGGCAAGTCAGGCGCTTGTTGATGGGCCGAGTAAGAAAGGTGATTGGAAAGAAGGACGAGCGGCCGCTCATAACTTGGTACCGACATCAACTGGTGCGGCTATTGCTGTGACTAAAGCTGTGCCGGCTCTGAAGGGTAAATTTGATGGCATTTCTATTCGTGTGCCGGTTATTACTGGTTCTATAGCCGATATTACATTTATTGCCAAACGGCCGACGAGTGTTGAAGAAGTTAATGCTATTTTGAAAAAAGCAGCAGCTGATCCGCAGTGGCAAAAAACGTTTGCTGTAACCGATGAGCCATTAGTCTCGAGTGATATTGTCGGTGATAGTCACGCGTCTATTGCCGACTTGGGTTTGACTCGTGTTGTAGACGGTACGCTTGTGAAGGTGATGGCGTGGTACGACAATGAAATGGGGTACACCCATTCATTAGTGGAACACGTCATACGAGCTGCGCAGCAACTTTAATAACATAGCTAACCATGTCTTCCGGTGTTCAATTTGAAGAAGAATCATTTAAACCGACTGAGCGCAAGCTTATTGAAGAATCGGTCTCTTCTCCACTTGTTCGTTTTTTGATTCGGTATCATATTGCTAAATCAAAAAATGTTGGCACCGCTATCATTATTGGCCTAGCTCTTATTATGTTTATAGGTGCAATTGTGTTTGTGGTACTTGGTGAAATGCAAATTCAGTCGCATACGCCCGCCTTTACGCCGACGCTAACACAAACACCAGCGGCAGCGGTGCAGTAAATACTGTGCGCATGTGTCATTTTTTTCGTTGGTATTATAAAGTGATATGAAAATTTATCTTGCTTCTGATCATGCGGGTTTTACCCTCAAAAAACATCTCGGCGAGTATCTGCGGAGCGCCGGTTTTGAAGTTTCTGATATGGGACCAGCGACATTCGAACCGCACGATGATTATCCCGATTTTATTTCCCTTGCCGCGCAAGAAGTTGCTAAAAATCCAACAGAAGCGCGGGGGATTGTGATTGGTTTGTCTGGCCAGGGTGAAGCTATGGTTGCTAATAAATTTGCCAATGTGCGCGCCGGTGTTTTTTATGGTGGATCAGAAGAAATTATTCAACTACTACGCGAGCACAATGATGCCAATGTGCTTTCGCTGGGTGCAAAATTTATTACACCGGCAGATGCCAAGCGGGTTGTGGACATCTGGCTTTCAACCGCATTTTCCAACGAACCACGTCACGCGCGGCGTATTGAAAAAATTCGTGATATTGAAAGGAAACACGGCACACGAGTTTGATATACTACGAATATGGTGGAGATTATTCCGGCGATGTTGCCGGCTGATTTTAAAGAAATACAAGAAAAAGTGGCGCTCGTCGCTGGTCGAGTGCCGCTCGTTCAGCTCGATGTCTGCGATGGTCGATTTGTACCGTCACGTAGCTGGCCCTATAGAGGAGCAGATCTGCACCGCGACCAACATTTTGCAAACATAGTTAATCAACAGGAGGGGTTACCACAGTGGCAGCAACTTGATTATGAAATTGATTTGATGGTGCAGGGACCGACACCGGCAATCATTGATGATTGGATTGCTGCGGGTGCATCACGAATTATTGTGCATCTAGAGAGCGCCACGCCGCACCACCTCAAAGAGCTTATTGGTCATTTGGCTAGTCGCCGCGATGCCGCCACGTTTCTTGAATTTGGTTTGGCACTTGCTCTAGAAACACCTCTTGAGGTGGTAACCGAGTATCTAGAAGACGTAAACGGTATTCAATTAATGGGAATTGAGCGAGTGGGATATCAAGGGCAAGAATTTGCCGGTGATCGGGTGTTTGATCGGGTGCGTGCGTTTCATAGTGCTCATCCAGAAATTCCTATTACTGTAGATGGTGGCGTGAATGTGGAACATGCTCGAGTATTAGTAGAAGCTGGTGCCTCGCGCCTTATTATTGGATCAGCAATTTTTGGTTCTCCTGAAGCATTAGCCCACACGTCAGTTGTTGCTGCTCTAGAAAAATTTAAAACGTGTGTATAATTTTGTTCGCGTTTTTTTAAGATTAGTATTTGTGTATGGTAAAATGAAACAATGCACCTTGATGATACGACGATCAAAAAATTAGAGTTGCAGGCCAACGCTATTCGCGAATCTATCATTACAATGCTCTTGGCTGCGGGTTCCGGTCACACTGCTGGCCCACTCGGTATGGCAGATATTTTTACTGCTCTTTATTTTTATATTTTAAAGCATGATCCGAAGCAGCCCCATTGGCCCGATCGCGATCGGGTGATTCTTTCGAACGGTCACATTTGCCCAGTGCTCTATGCTAGTATGGCCCACGCCGGTTATTTTCCAATTGCAGAATTGGTCACGTTGCGTAAGTTTGGTTCACGTTTACAAGGTCATCCGCACCGCGACTTTTTGCCAGCATTGGAAACAAGCTCAGGACCACTCGGTTCAGGTCTTTCGCAAGCGGTTGGTATGGCTATCGCTGACCGGATGAACGCCGCTATCGACCGCAAAAAAAATGGTGATGATGCGAGTGCGGTGGTGTCGCATTTCTTTTTCTGTCTTTTGGGCGATGGCGAACTAAATGAGGGCAATAACTGGGAAGCGGTGCTGGTGGCGGGTCGTGAGCGACTAGGCAATCTCATTGCCATTGTAGATCGTAATAATATCCAAATTGACGGCTATACTGAAAATGTTTTACCACTAGAAGATTTACGCGCCAAGTGGGAAGCATTTAATTGGCACGTCTTGGAAATTGATGGACATAGCTTTACGGACATTGTCGCGGCGGTGGATCAAGCAAAAGCGATTTTTGATAAACCCTCGGTTATTATTGCCCACACTATTCCCGGCAAAGGCGTTGTTGAGTTTGAACGAAAATTTGAATGGCATGGTAAACCACCAAACGCTGTCGAAGCAAAAATGGCACTTACTGAATTGCGCACTCTGCAAGGTCGCATTCAAAGTGAACATCAATAATCTACTTGTCTATGATACCCTCGCATGTAAAACTCAATCAGAAAATTTTTGACGATGCTGTGGAGCAGGTGCCCATTCGTCGTGGTTTTGGTGAAGGTTTACTCGCCGCTGGTGAGGCTGATGAGCGAGTGGTTGGCTTATGTGCTGATCTTACTGAGTCGGCCCAAATGCACTTGTTTAAAGAAAAATTTCCTGAGCGCTTTGTGGAGATAGGTATTGCTGAGCAAAATCTTGCAGCTACGGCAAGTGGTATGGCAGCTATGGGAAAAATTCCTTTTATTGCATCGTATGCCATGTTTAGTCCCGGCCGTAATTGGGAACAAATCCGCACCACTATTTGTTACAACAATCGTCCGGTTAAAATTGCCGGCTCACACGCGGGTGTCTCTGTTGGTCCTGATGGCGGTACACATCAAGCGATTGAAGATATTGCTATCACTCGTGTACTGCCGCGTATGGTGGTTATTTCGCCTTGTGATGCTATTGAAGCGAAGAAAGCCACGCTCGCTGTTGCAAAGACCGACACGCCCGTTTACGTGCGTTTGGCACGTGAGCAGACACCAATTATCACCACCGCTAGTACGTCGTTTGAAATAGGGAAAGCCCAGATTTTTTGGCAGCCTGTTACGCGCACGCCCGACGTCGGTATCATTGCTACTGGCGCACTGGTGCACAAAGCTCTTCAAGTAGCGCGCGAGCTGGAAAAAGAAAAAATTGGTGTCACCGTGCTCAATCTTTCTACCATCAAACCACTTGATGAACGCGCTTTATTGCATCTTGCTGCATCTGCTGGTGCGCTCGTCACTGTTGAAGAACACCAAATCGCTGGCGGCATGGGTAGCGCCGTAGCCGAGCTCGTGGCTGCCAAAGGCCAGCCGGTACCGATAGAATTTGTCGGTGTTCATAATCAATTTGGCCAGTCCGGTACTCCTGCCGAACTCATCGAGCATTACGGTATGGGTGTGACTGGTGTTCGTGATGCGGTGCGCAGCGTGTTGCAGAGAAAACATTCTCTCACCTAAAACTAAAGCATCTAAAATTTTTGCACAATAAAAAGATACTTTTTATTACATTTTTTTAACTTTGTAATCAACGGGTGCTTTGGCAAGATAATCAAGTAGTTGGGCGCGAGTGAGCAACCCTTCTTGAGCGCCGATTTTTTGCACAACGGACATTGAGTTTACCGGACCCCAACTGAGCGCTTCAGGCAACGGTTTTCCCAGTGCCAGCGCCACGGTGACTGTTGAGCTGAAGGCGTCGCCAGCACCAGTGCGTTCGTAAGGGTCATGCGGATAAATAGGTACGAACCACAGGTCAGTGCCGTCGTAACCCCACGCACCGTCAATGCCGTCAGTAATGCAGACCGTTTTAGGACCAAGCGCTTTGAGGCCTTTTGAAAATTCTAAAATCTCATTTTGTTTTGCTTGAGCAGTTGTGTCGGCAGTTTCTTGTTTACCTAGTATACGTGCAGCCTCTTCACGGTTACAAAAGAAAATTTCCGTGTGTTTGTATATATCTGCCAATGCGGCTGTGCCAAATTCCATCTGGAAGGTACCTGGCTGAAACGCAAGTTTAACTGATGGATGGGCAGCAAGATACGCGGCAATTTCTTGATGGTATGGTAGGGAATTTTTTCCCAGTGAACTTAAATATATCCAGCGTGGTGTATTTTTTCCAATTAAGGTGCGCTGCTCACTCTTGAATGTATAGGGGTATGTTTCGTGTTTAACGAGTATGGTGCGCTCGACACCATACCAAAGGACAAAATGATAATTAGAAACCATATTCTGATGCTTGTGTACAAAGCGCGTATCAACCCGATTGTTTTTATAGGAAGCCAGCATTTCTGTGCCATAAGTATCACCGCCAATATCGCTGACTATGGCGGTACGCAAGCCAAGACGAGCAGCGGCAACGGCAGCGTTCGGACTATTACCAACACCAGCAATAACTTTCAAAGATTCATAAGGAACTTTGTCGCCAAAAGTAACACACAATTCTTTGGTGACACCGTCAGCGGCGGGCAGAATACTGGCATCGTTCAAGCGGATAAATGCGTCGGTAACTGTGTCACCGATGGCTATAAAATCAAATGGTTGAGAAAACATAGGGGAGAATAAATTGGATTAACATTAAAATAGATCCGACAATTTTTAGTATACCACAAGAAAATCAAGACTAAATATTGCTGTGATATACTACGTATATATGAAAACGTTACGTGAATACATCGCCGCAGCGAGCGAGAAAAAAATCGCCATTGGTCACTTTAATATTTCCGATGTCACAGCTTTGTGGGCAGTTTTTCAGGCGGCTCGGGAACTACAGCCGGAACAAAAAACCCCAATACTTATTGGTGTTTCAGAAGGTGAGCGGGCTTTTATCGGCGTGCCGCAGGCGGCGGCTCTCGTTAAAAGTGTCCGTGAAGAATTTGAGTACCCGATTTTTCTCAATGGTGACCACACCTATTCGTTTGAAAAAGTACAAGCAGCTATTGATGCCGGTTTTGACTCGGTGATTTTTGATGGTGCGCAGCTTTCTTTTGAGGAAAATGTACGGCAGGCAAAGCAGTGTGTTGATTATGCCCGTGAAGTGAGTCGAAAAACTGGCCGCGATATTCTCATTGAAGGTGAGCTTGGCTATATCGGTGTTTCTTCAAAAATACTCGATGCAATTCCTGAAGGTGTTTCCACATCGGGCGTTGGTTTGACGTCACCAGAGAAAGCCAAAGAATTTGTCGAAAAAACCGGCGTTGATCTTCTGGCACCGGCCGTCGGTAATATACATGGCATGCTGCGAGTTGGTCACGATCCCCGTCTCGATATTAATCGCATCGCCACTATTCGTCAGACGGCGGGTGTACCACTCGTGCTTCACGGTGGTTCGGGTACGGTAGATGAAGATTTTACTGCCGCAATTACAGCCGGAATGGCCATTGTGCATATCAATACTGAAATCCGCGTAGCCTATCGTAAGGCTCTAGAATTAACACTGCAAGAAAAACCCGACGAAGTTGCGCCGTACAAATATCTCAATGAAGGTCTCAAAGCTATGCAAAAGGTAGTGAGTGCACGTCTAAAACTATTCAATAAACTCGTGTAGAACGGTTGCATTTTTCGCGCGTTCTTGTATACTGCTGCTACTTTTATGTTGACGTTACATTACACAGGTCGCGATAGTACGAAAAAACCAGAGGCGCTCCGAAAAAGCGGTTCATTGCCTGCGGTTTTATATGGGCCGAAAGAGCCATCGACGCCAGTCACTCTTACGGCTATAGATTTTTCTAAGGTTTGGAAGAGCGCAGGTGAATCATCCATCATTCTCTTAAAAGGACCAAAAGGTGAAGAACACGAAGCGCTTATTCATGATGTGGCACTCAATCCCGTAAGTGACCAACCACTCCATGCTGATTTTTACGTTATTGAGAAAGGTAAAAAACTGCAAATTTCTGTACCGCTTGTATTTACTGGCGTTGCGCCGGCAGTCAAAGATCTTGGTGGTACGCTGGTAAAAGTATTGCACGAAGTTGAAATTGAAGCGCTCCCTAAAGATTTACCACACGAATTGACTGTTGATATTGCCTCGCTCGCTACTTTAGACAGTCAAATTTTGGTAAAAGATATAGCACTGCCGGTTGGTGTAGAAATGCTGACTGATGGAGAAGAAGTCAGTGCGGCTATTGCAGTTACCAAAGAAGAAGTTGAAGAGCCAACCAAGTCTATTGAAGATATTGAGGTTGTGGGTGCCAAAGGTAAAGAAGAACCAGCGGAAGGTGATGGTGCTGCTCCTGAGGCTAAAACGAGCGACAAAAAGTAATCTATTTGGAAAATCAGGATTTGTAGTATACTAAATCTTGCGGTTGTGCCGCAGGATTTTTATTTCTATGAAGACACAAATCGTTTCTCTTTCTCTCATACTCTCGTTACTGTTGTATGCGGCGGCTCCTGATATGGTGGTTGCTCAATCAGTAACCTCATCATCCGCGAGTGCTACTAAAGCTGCTCAACAAGCCGCTTTGCAAGCGGAACTTTCGCAAGTATTGGCCCAAATTGCCCAACAGCAACAAGCACTAATTACCGAGCAACAAAAAGGGCAAACCCTGCAGCGAGATATCAATATTCTTAACGATAAAATTAAAGAAGAGCAACTTTCTATCAAGGCGCACCAGCTCGCTATTCAACAACTTGGTACGCAAATTGATCAAAAAAATCAAACGATTAATGATCTTTCTGCTCAAGTGAACACTACCCAACAATCGCTAGCGCAGTTGATTCGCGAAACCAATCAACTCGATTCATTTTCTCTGGCCGATGTAATATTGAGTGGTCAAAGTATTTCAAATTTTTTCTCAGATTTAGACACGTTCAGTTCACTTAAACAATCAATTCAAATAACACTCGCCTCTATTCAACAGTCGCAAACTAATACAGAAACCGCTAAGCAGAATCTGACACAGCAACAAATCCAAGAGCAAAATGCCCAAGCGGCAATTCAACAAGAAGAGCAGCAAGTGAAAGCAAACGAAAATCAAAAAGCGCACCTTTTGGGTTTGAGTAAACAACAGCAAGCCGACTATAAGAGTGTTATCGCCGAGCAGCAAGTGAAAGCAAATGCTATTCGGCAGGCACTATTCTCCTTGTTGCAGACCACTTCGCAAATTACTTTTGGTACAGCGCTTGAGTATGCACAAGCAGCACAGCAATTAACAGGTGTTGATCCAGCATTTCTTTTAGCCATCTTAACTCAAGAGACAAACCTTGGAAAAAATGTTGGCACGTGCAATCGCCCCGGTCAACCAGCCTATAAACAGTGGCAATCTATTATGTCTAGAGCAAATCAACCGGCATATTTGCAAATTACTTCAGCGCTCGGTCTTAATCCAGCTACACAGCCGCTTTCGTGCCCACAAGCAAGTGGTGGCTATGGTGGGGCGATGGGACCGGCGCAATTTATTCCTTCAACCTGGCTATTAATGCAACCGAAAATTAACGCTGCGCTCGGCACTACCGGTATGCCTAATCCTTGGGATCCCAAAACAGCCTTTGTTGCTTCCGCTATTTTTCTTGGCGATCTTGGTGCGTCGGCGGGTACCTACACCGCTGAACGAAATGCTGCATGTCGCTATTATTCCGGACGAACATGCGATCATCGTCGCCCACCTAACTCGTCGTACGGTAATTCTGTGATGGCTCTGGCTAATTCTATCCAGCTTAATCAAATAGATCCTCTTGAAAATGCTGGCTAACTTGCGATTTTCTGAAACATCTGCTATAGTGAGCTCCTCACGATTATGAAAGTTGATACGCATCCAAAATATTTTGAAAAAGCGAAAGTAACCTGCGCTTGCGGAGCGGTCTTTCATCTTGGTTCTACAAAAGAAGATATGCATGTCGAAATTTGTTCTCAATGTCATCCTTTTTATACAGGTAATGAAAAAGTGATCGACAGTGCTGGTATGGTAGATAAATTCCGTAGCCGCGCTGCCAAAGCTACTCCTAAAAAAACCTCAAAAGGTAAATAAGACGAGGTGCATCGGTGTCTGATCAAGATTTTCAACTCTATAAAAAAAATCCTAAAACTGCTTATCTCGCGGATATGGTTGTGCAGTTGGATACTGACGCGCTCAGTGTGCGAGAAATGGCAGCGAAAGATCCGTCAATGGCTGATCTTGCCGCAGCAGAGCTCGTCGATATTGAAAAACAAAAAACAGATCTCATTGAGCAAATGCGATCTATTATTGAAGCTGAACGCGCCGCGGAACGGGCCTCTGAAGAAGCTGACAAATTTCCCAACGAACTTATTTTAGAAGTGCGAGCTGGTGCTGGGGGCGATGAAGCTGCACTTTTTGCTGCTGAGCTTGCGGCAATGTATCAGGGTTACGCAACTCGTCAGGGTTGGACGTTTACAAAGGTGAGTGAATCACAAAGCGATCTTGGCGGCTACAAAGAGGCGGCTTTTGAAATCCATGGTCAAGACGCGTTTCGAAAACTGCGCTTTGAAACCGGTGTGCATCGCATTCAGCGTATTCCAGAGACAGAAAAATCTGGTCGTGTGCACACGTCAACCGCCTCGGTTGCCATTCTTCCGTTGCGTAAAAAAGTAAAATTTCAGATTAATCCAGCTGACTTGGAAATTGAAACATCTCGTGCTGGCGGCAAGGGTGGCCAGAACGTCAATAAAGTAGAAACCGCGGTACGCATTATTCACAAACCGACCGGTCTCGATGTGCGCTCCACTGCCGAGCGCAGCCAAAATGCCAACAAGGAGAAAGCGCTGGCGATTTTGGCCGCAAAATTAGAGCAACGTCAAGAAGAAGAAGAAGCAAAAAAATTTGCCGCTCATCGCAAAGAGCAGATTGGCACCGGTGACCGGTCAGAAAAAATACGCACCTACAATATCTTACAGGACCGCGTCACGGACCATCGCCTCAAAGAGAATTGGCACAATATTGAGCGGATTTTTGCCGGTGATATAGACGACATTATCACGGCGACACGAGCACTCGCCAAGAATTAATAGGAGGCACCGATGCACAATGTATTTTTATTTGAAAAAACTGGCTTGCCTAAAATCTACTGATTTGATATAGTCTTTGACCTATATATGACAGAAGAAGTAACAACCCCAATCACGATAAGTCCGGAAATTGAGCGTATGTTCAAAGCGGGTGCACATTTTGGTTTTGTAAAAAATCGGCGTCATCCGTCAACCAAGCCTCTTATTTTCGGTGTGAAGAACCACATAGAAATTTTTGATCTAGAAAAAACAAAAGAATATTTACACGCCGCCAAAGATTTTGTTCGTAGACTTGGCGCGGCCAATGCTACAATTCTTTTTGCCAGTAGTAAGAGCGAGGCCCGGGAAGCGGTTGAGCGTGCCGGTCGGGTGCTCGGTCAACCTTATGTTGCTGGCCGGTGGATTGGAGGTACGTTTACCAATTTCGGCCAAATCCGCAAGCGCATTGACCGTATGCAAAAATTAATGACCGATCGCGAAAAAGGTGAGCTTGTTAAGTACACAAAAAAAGAGCGTCTCCTTATTGATCGAGAAATCGCCAATCTTGAGCGATTCTTTGGCGGTATCGCCACACTTACGGAACTTCCTAAAGCTATATTTGTCGTGGATACCAAGAAAGAAAAAACAGCAATCAGTGAAGCTCGTAAAATGAATGTGCCCATCGTTTCTCTTTCTGGTAGCGATTGCGATATAGCTGATGCAACGTATCCCATTCCCGGTAATGACGCCTCTATTTCCAGTATCAACTTCTTTATTAATGAAATCGTAGCCGCTTACCAAGAAGGAAAAGCGGGTGCGACCAAAGCGGTAAAATAGGTGCCACTATAGGCGGCGGTGTGGTACACTAGTATATTGTCATTAGGTATTATTTTTTATGGCAGCTATCACTACGGAACAAATTAAAAAACTGCGCGATACAACTGGTGTATCGGTTATGCAGTGTAAAAAAGCTTTAGAAGAGGCCGGTGGCGATTCAGAGAAAGCAATTGTTATTTTGCGCAAGGTCAGTAAACAAATTGCAGAAAAAAAAGCCGATAGGGAATTCGGCGCTGGCACTATTGGTGCCTACATTCACAACACGAATCAAGTAGGGGCAATGGTGGAACTTTTAGCAGAAACAGATTTTGTCTCTGGTAATGAAGCATTTAAAACATTGGCTCGCGATATAGCCATGCATATTGCTGCTTCTCGTCCAGAATTTTTGAAAGCTGACGACGTGTCACCTGAAGCGACTACCGCGGCTCGTGCGGTGTTTGAAAAAGAGGCGGCCGATAAGCCAGAAAAAATGCGCGCAAGTATTGTGGAAGGAAAACTCAAAGCCTACCTCAAGGAAAAAATTCTCCTGGAACAGGCCTTCATTAAAAACCCAGATGTAACCATCGCCGGCCTTATTGATTCGGCCATTCAAAAATTTGGAGAAAAAATAGAAATTGCTCGATTTGTGTGTTTTTCGGTGTTAGGTAAATAATATATGCTCGCACCTATACTTATGTTTGCGGTTTCTGTTTTGGGCATCATTGTTCTTGTTGGTGGTAAAATATATCAACAAACAACGGGCGCTGTGCTACCGTTTCTCGCGTGGCGTCAAAATATAGAAGGTGTCGCTGTGCGGTATAGTACTGTGGTACGTATGTATATTCAAAAAATACACATTCGGTTTCGCATAAGTTTTTTGACCCATATAGGTGTTTCTCTGTATGTGGTATTCCACGAAGCCATACACGATATTAAAAAAACTTTTACCGCTCCTGGTCACTGGCTTGATCGACGCACGCGCAACTTGGTGAGTTTGGTGCGCGGTCGGCAGCAGTTGTCGGGTCGTGGTACACCTTCATCGTATTTGCGCGATATCAATCATCGCTAATCCTTTGAAAATTGAAAAAATTAGTGTATCGTAGTACATATTTTCAGTAATGTGCCGCCTTAGCTCAGTTGGTAGAGCAACTGTTTTGTAAACAGTAGGTCCTCGGTTCGAATCCGAGAGGCGGCTCAAGATTTGACAGCTCATGTCACTTGCTATAGAATGGCTCCTTATCAAACATCTGAGTGAGTTTTGACTAGTTTGATGATTTCATCTTCATTTTAAGGCATTTTTAATGCTTTAAAGTTTCTAGTCAGGTACGCCTTAATAGGTTCTCATATATTATTCGTAACCAAAAATCGCTTTTAAAATAAAAAGCGTTTTTTGGAAAATATTAATTTGCATATGTCAAATTCACTTGAAAAGAAATCAATTGCGCTTAATGCGGCGGCAAGTGGTGCTACACGACCGCAGAAACATTTCGGTCGTTTCAAAAAACCTCTTACCGAAATGCCCAATTTGGTTGAGGCGCAACTAGATTCTTTTACTTGGCTTATTGAGCATGGTCTTGAAGAAGTGTTCAAAGAATTTTCATCTATTAGAGACTATGCTGGTAAGAAATTTGAATTGCGTTTCACTGGTTTTAAAATCGGTGAGCCGCAATTCGATGAGTTTTATGCTAAAGACAACAAGCTCTCCTATGAAGCACCGATGAAAGTGATGGTGGAACTTAAGAACAAAGTTATTGGCACCACAAAAGAGCAGGAAATTTTTATGGCGGATTTTCCACTGATGACGCCGCACGGTACCTTCATTATCGCTGGTATTGAGCGCGTGATTGTACCGCAGCTCGCTCGCTCCTTCGGTATTTTCTTTACCTCTACGGAAATTAAAGGAAAAATGTATTTCGGTGCGAAAATTATTCCATCGCGTGGCGCGTGGGTAGAAATTGAATCAGAAGCTGACGGAGCCCTCTATGTGCGCATAGATCGTAAACGGAAGTTTCCTATCACGTCGCTGTTGCGTATTCTTGCTGCTCAAGAAAAAGGTGTACACCTTGAATCACCTGAGGCTCTGCTCGATCTTTTTAAAGGTCAGCCGACCGCCCGTGCGTTCATTGAAAGTACGTTAGCTAAAGATCACGCTAAAACTATTGATGAGGCGTACATTGAGATTCACAAACGACTGCGCGATGGTGATTTGGCTACAGCAGAAAACGCTCGTGAATTTGTGAACTCTATTTTCAACGAAGAGCGGTATGATATTTCTCGCGTCGGTCGCTTCCGGTTCAATAAACGTTTCAATAAGGATATGGGTGAAAAGGCGCTTACTCGTCGAACGGTAAACTTAGATGACGTAATTACGGTGGTTAATCACGTGAGTGCCTTAACATCAACACCAAACTCATTTGCTGATGATATTGATCACCTTGGCAGCCGTCGCGTCCGCTACGTCGGTGAACTGTTGCAGCAGAAAATTCGAGTCGGTCTGTCGCAAATGAAGCGCAATATTCAAGATCGTATGTCTACGATCGAGTCTGACGTCTCTATGCCGGTGCAGTTTATTTCCCCGAAACCTCTGCAGGCGCGTATCAAGGAATTTTTTACTACCAACCAGCTGTCGCAGTTTATGCAGCAGCAAAATATTTTGTCTGAACTAGAGCACTTGCGTACACTTTCAGCACTTGGTCCGGGAGGGTTGGATCGCATGCGCGCTGGTTTTGAAGTGCGTGACGTTCACCCGTCACACTACGGTCGTCTGTGTCCGATTCACACCCCTGAAGGCACTAACATCGGTCTTATTTTGCGTCTTTCTACCTATGCCAAGTTGAATGAATTCGGCATGATTGAAACGCCATATGCGCGCGTCAAGAATGGGGTAGTAACTAAAGAAATTGTATACCTCAACGCTTTGGAAGAAGAATCATACAATATTGCTCATGCTGCCACCGCCTATGATACTGAAGGTCGCATTACTGAAAAAGAAGTCGAAGTCCGCTTTAATGGTAACCCAGCGGTTGTTTCGCCGGAAAAAGTTGATTTTATTGACGTATTTACTAACCAAGCTTTTTCTATTGCCACATCAATGATTCCGTTTTTGAATCACGATGATGCGGCTCGAGCGCTTATGGGTTCGAACATGCAAAAGCAGGCCACACCATGTCTCATTCCAGAAGCACCGCTCGTTGCTACGGGCGTTGAGGGACAAGCTGCTCGTGATACTGGACGTTTAGTTTTGGCGGAAGAAGCGGGAACAGTACAATATGTCGACGCGCGACGAATTGTTCTCAAGGGTCGTTCTAAGGAACACGAATACAAACTTGTTGCTTTTTCTCGAACCAATGACTTCACCGCTTTTCATCACCGACCCGTAGTGAATGTGGGTGATAAGGTAGAAAAAGGACAACTGTTGGCAGACACGTCTTCTTCTGATGGTGGCCAAATGGCGCTTGGTCAAAATGCCCTCGTTGCTTTTATGAGCTGGTCAGGCGCTAACTATGAAGACGCTATTATTCTTTCTGAACGATTGGTTAAAGAAAGTAAATTTACCACCATTCATATTGAAGAATTTATTATTAACGTGCGCGAGACCAAACTCGGGCCAGAAGTGACCACACACGATATTCCTAATGTTGGTGAAGCGAAGCTCAAAAACTTGGACGAGGAAGGTATTGTGCGTGTTGGCGCGGAGGTTCGACCGGGTGATATTTTAGTCGGTAAAATTACGCCGAAAGGGGAGACACAACTCACGCCGGAAGAGCGTCTATTGCGATCGCTGTTTGGTGAAAAAGCTCGTGATGTTAAAGATACGTCTAAGCGTTTAGAAAACGGTAAACGAGGTCGCATTATTTCCGTTAAAGTTTTTTCGCGTGAACGCGGTGATAAATTAGATTCCGGTATTATCAAACGCATTCATATTGAAGTGGCGCAATTGCGCAATGTGTCTGTGGGTGACAAACTAGCTGGTCGTCACGGTAACAAAGGCGTTATCTCACGCATTTTGCCGATTGAAGATATGCCCTATACCAAAGATGGTGTGCCGATTGATATTATTTTGACACCGCTTGGTGTGCCGAGTCGTATGAATCTCGGTCAAATTCTTGAATTGCACCTTGGTCTTGCCGCCCATACACTTAATTATCAAGCGATAGTACCACCGTTTGTGGGTGCAACGGATACAGAAATCAAAGAAGAATTGACAAAAGCCGGTTTCCAAGAAAACGGCAAAATGCCACTTTTCGATGGCCGCACCGGCGAAGCGTTTGATCAAGAAATTGCCGTCGGCTATATGTATATTTTGAAATTGCACCACATGGTGGAGGATAAAATTCACATGCGTTCCATTGGGCCGTATTCACTCATCACGCAACAGCCACTCGGTGGTAAGGCTCAGCAGGGTGGTCAACGTTTTGGTGAAATGGAAGTGTGGGCGCTTCTGGGATATGGCGCTGCCTACAACTTGCGTGAAATGCTCACTATTAAATCCGATGATATTACCGGCCGTTCGGCGGCATTCGACGCCATCGTCAAAGGTCAGGAAATTAGTCAGCCAAATGCCCCTGCATCGTTCGGTGTTTTGGTCAATACACTGAAAGGTCTTGGTTTGGACGTGGAAATGAAAAAACAAGTGAGAGAAGAACCTGGTCGCGATACGCTTGTTGAAATTGAAAACGAATTAGCTCGTGAAGAATAATTTATTCACATAATATAGAACTTATGGCACCAATCAATAAATCAAATCGTACTTCTTTCACTGCCGGTTTTACTGCTGGCCGTGGACGTTCTTCTGCCACAGACAACGATTTCAATTCCATCGTCCTTAAAGTTGCTTCACCTGAAAAAATAAAAGAATGGTCACGTGGAGAAGTAACCAAGCCGGAAACTATTAACTATCGCACGCAACGGTCAGAAAAAAACGGTCTCTTTGATGAGAAAATTTTCGGACCAGATAAAGATTACGAATGCTATTGTGGTAAATATCGTGGTATTCGCTACAAGGGTATTGTGTGCGAAAAATGCGGCGTGGAAATCACCCGCTCTATTGTTCGCCGCGAACGAATGGGGCACATTGACCTCGCCGTTCCGGTGTCGCATATTTGGTTTTTGCGTTCAATGCCAAGCCGTATCAGTGCTATTTTGGGACTTACTTCGGCCGAAGTAGAAAAAGTTATTTACTTTGCTGGATACATTGTCACGGCTATTCATGAAGATGAACGCGCGCAGATACTCAAAGATCTCGATGCGGAGTACAAGTCAAAATCTAAAGCTGCTCAAGATGAAAAAACTAAAGATGCATTGAAAGAAGTATATCTGCAGACAAAAAAAGACATTGATAGTATTCAGCGCGGTATTGTGTTAGATGAAGTTGCCTATCATACGTTCTCTGTTAAATACAGTACACTTTTTGAAGCTGGTATTGGGGCGGAAGCGGTGTACAACATTCTTCGTAATGTTGATTTGAAAAAACTCATTGCCCAATTGGAAGCTGATCGAGAAAAAGCCGGAGCAGCCGAACGTGAACGTATTGATAAACGCCTCTCCCTTAGTCGCGCTATGTATACGGCCAACATTCGTCCAGAATGGATGTTTCTAACTCGCATCCCCGTTATTCCACCAGGCTTACGTCCTATGGTGCCTCTTGATGGTGGTCGTTTTGCTACGTCAGATATTAACGATTTATATCGTCGTGTGATTAACCGTAATAATCGTTTGAAAAAACTAAAGGAAATAAGCGCGCCGGAAGTTATTTTACGCAACGAAAAACGTATCCTCCAAGAAGCGGTGGACGCCCTTATTGATAGTTCTATTCGTCACGGTTCTGCATCAGCTGGTCCAACGTCGTTAGCTGCTCGTCGTGCGCTGAAGTCATTGTCGGATAACTTAAAGTCAAAACGTGGTCTTTTTCGCGCTAATTTGTTGGGTAAACGCGTTGATTATTCGGGCCGTTCAGTTATCGTCGTTGGTCCGGAACTTGCTCTGGATCATTGTGGTTTGCCGAAACATATGGCACTGGAACTATTCCGTCCATTTATTATTGCTGAATTATTGCGTCGTGAATTGGCCTACAACATCCGTTCCGCTGGCCGTTTGATTGACGACGGTATTCCGGAAGTCTGGGCAATTCTAGAAGAAGTTATTAAGGGTAAATATGTAATGCTTAACCGCGCGCCAACTCTGCACCGCCTGGGTATCCAAGCGTTTCGCCCAGTGTTGATTGAGGGTAACGCTATTCAAGTACACCCACTGGTGTGCCGGGCATTTAATGCTGACTTCGATGGTGATCAGATGGCTGTGCACGTGCCGCTCTCGCGTCAAGCTCAAGCTGAAGCCGCAGAAATTATGGCATCGAATAAAAATATTCTGAAGCCTGGTTCCGGTGATGCTACGGTATCTGATAAAATGCTCGATATCGTACTCGGTTGTTATTGGGCAACTAAAATTGTGCCTGGTAAACGTGGTGAAGGTAAGATTTTCTCGGATGCAGCTAGTGCTATCACGGCGCGCGATTTTGGTGAGATTGATATTCGAGCAAAAATTAAAATTTTACCAGAACATACTTTAAAATTTGAGGCTTTTGATGGTAAGCCTTTTGAAACATCTGTTGGGCGACTGCTCTTTAATGCCGCGTTGCCCGCCGACTATCCTTTCATTAATGCTGAAATGGATCGCAAAAAAATGAGTGCGCTGGTGAACGATATTATTGATCGTTATGGTATTGATGCGGTGCCTGCCAACCTAGATAAAATTAAGAAATTTGGTTTTTCGTTTGCCACGTATTCTGGTGTAACGTGGGGTATTGATGATGTGACCATTCCCGATGGTAAACAAGAAATCGTTTCGCATGCACATACCAAAGCGCAAGCAATAGAGAATCAGTACAACGACGGTCTTCTGTCTGAAGAAGAGCGACGTCGGGCCATCATCGAAATTTGGCAAGGAACAAAAAATCAAATTGAAAAATTGATTCCAAAAGCCTTGGACGAAAACGGTTCTGTTCACGATATGGTTATTTCTGGCGCTCGCGGTTCTTTAGCGCAAATTACGCAGATGGTTGGTATGAAAGGTCTCATTACCAATACCGCTGGTGAAACTATTGAGTTCCCAATTATTTCTTGTTCTAAAGAAGGCTTGACGCCAATTGAGTATTTCATCACTACGCACGGTTCTCGTAAGGGTCTTACGGATACCGCTCTTAACACTGCTAAAGCCGGTTATCTGACACGTAAACTGTTCGTTGTTGCTCAAGATACTATTATTACTGAGCAAGATTGTGGCACGAAAGATGGTGTGTGGGTACATCGTGACAGTGGTTCTGGTTTGGAAGTTTCTTTGGCTCGCGCTGCTCGGGGACGTATTGCTGCAGTTGATATTACAACACCTGATGGTACCGTGCTCGCAAAGCGCGGTAATGTAATCACGAAACAAGACGCTCAAAAAATTGAGGCAGCGGGTGTTAAAAGTGTTTGTGTGCGTTCACCAATGACCTGTAAAACTGTTGGTGGTATTTGCGCTCATTGCTATGGATACGATCTTGGTCGGGACGCTATGGTTGACCTTGGTGAAGCGGTTGGTACAGTGGCTGCCCAAGCTATCGGTGAGCCAGGTACGCAGCTTACTATGCGCACCTTTCATACTGGTGGCACCTCGCAAGTTGGCGGTGATATCACTATGGGTTTGCCGCGTGTTGAAGAACTCTTCGAAAAACGATCACCGAAAAATCCGGCAGTTATCATTCATGTTGATGGTATTGTGTCTGATATTAAAGACACCGGTAAGGAGCGACTTATTATTATTACTCCCGATGTGCCGGCAGGTAAGACAAAAAAGAGTGCCAAGAGTGATACTGAATATGCCGCAAGTTACAATCGCGTATTGTTGGTTAAAGTAGGTGATAGTGTGAAGCGCGGAGATATTATCACTGACGGTTCTGCTGATATTGATGAAATTTTTGAGTATGGTGGTCGTGAACGCGCTCAAGAATATATTATTGCTGAGGTATCACGTATTTACGAATTGCAAGGTGAAGCGGTTTCGCGTAAACACATGGAGGTAATTGTTCGTCAAATGTTTTCTCGGCGCCGTATCATTGAAAGTGGTGACAGCAACTTCTCGGTTGGCGATATTGTTGAATATCATCGTTTGCAAATTGAGAATACGCGTCTCAAGAACGCTGGCAAGCAAGAAGCAAAAGCCGAAGCAATTGTTATGGGTATTACCGAAGTGTCACTTTCGCGTAAAAGTTTTCTCTCCGCGGCTTCGTTTCAACACACTACGCGTGTACTCATCAATGCTGCCGTTCGTGGTAGTGAAGATAAACTCCTCGGTCTTATGGAGAATGTCATTCTCGGCCGTCTTATTCCTGCTGGATCCGGTTTCGTTGGTAGTAAGAAACATCAAATGATAGAGGCAATTACCCCTAAACATCCAGAAGTTCAAGAAGAAACTGACGTTGAAGGGCAAGAATAGCAGAACAAGAAAAGTCTGTATTGAAAAACACATTTCAGAATTTTGCAAGAAAAATCTGAAGAGCAAAAGTGCTACACTAGATAGCAATGGCTTCTCCTGTTGAACAAATAAAAGATAAACTGAGCATTGCCGAGGTTATCGGTAGTTATATTAAATTAGAAAAGGCAGGCGCTAATTTCAAAGCACGCTGTCCTTTTCATAATGAGAAAACACCATCGTTTTTTGTGTCGCCAGAACGTAACACGTTTTATTGTTTTGGCTGTGGAGCTAAGGGAGATATTTTTAGTTTTGTGGAACAGTTTGAGGGGCTCGATTTCGTTGGAGCTCTGCGCGTATTGGCTGAGCGTGCCGGTGTAGAATTGCGACGACGAGATATAGGGCCAGAAGCTCGTGAGCGAAGTGAACGTGAACGACTTTTTCTCATACACGAGTACGCTACACTTTTTTTTCAGCGACAGCTTGCTGATCGTGCTGACGTGCGAAACTATCTTCATCAGCGTGGTCTTAGTGACACAACTATTACTGCGTGGCGGCTTGGCTATGCGCCAGCAACATGGCAAACGCTCAGCACATATCTGCAAGAAAAAAAATTTAGCAATAGGGAAATTGAAGCTGCTGGATTTGCAAAAAAATCAGACAAAGGAAACGGTCTCTACGATCGTTTTCGTGGTCGGATACTGTTTCCCATCGCCGACGCCGCTGGTCGCATCATTGCTTTTTCTGGTCGTCAATTTGAAAAAGATGGAACGGAAGCAAAATACCTCAATAGTCCCGAGACGCTCTTGTTTCAAAAATCTCACGTACTCTACGGATGGCATATGGCACGTCTAGCTATGCGTCAAAAAAATGAAGCAATTTTGGTAGAAGGACAAATGGATCTTTTAGCCTGTCATCAAGCCGGTTTGGTAAACACGGTTGCCACCTCTGGTACGGCACTTACGACAGAGCATATTGCTCTGATTCGGCGGCTCGCCCATAAACTTATTATTTGTTATGACGCTGACGCTGCAGGCGCTTCGGCAGCAGCTCGCGGTTTTTCGCTAGCCCTAGCGGCGGGGCTGGATGTAGCAATAGCTACCTTGCCTGACGGCACTGATCCAGCCGATCTTGCCGCTACTGATCCGGAAAAACTTGTTACTTTTATCACTAATGCTCGTCATATTATTGATGTAGAATTGGAGCGGATAATTTCCCGAACATCGGGCCGTGACCGAGACAGGGCTATAGAGCGCGATATTGTGCCCTACATCGCTATGGTAGACAGTCAGATTGAACGGAGTAGATTTATCACCACAGTCGCTCATCTGACCGGGCTCCGCGAGGAGCTTTTGTGGGATGTAGTAAAAAAAGCAGCGCTGCGCACGAACGTTGAAAAAACGAGCCTACAAACTACCAACCCCAATTCTTTAGCGTCTGCTAAAAAGAGTCGCCGGGAAACTATTGAGCGCCTGCTCTGGGGTATTGTTTTTTTACTTGATGAACGTGATCAAGCAGGTGCCCTAGACATTCGTCAAAAAATCAGTATAATTGTCGGCACGTCTGAGGCTCAGCAGCGCGAGCAAGAAGCGCTACGCGCAAAGGACACAATTCTTTTTGAATCGGAAGCGGCTTTTGTTTCTGGTGACAATACAGTTTCTATGCAAGCTGCCCACGAACTTCTTGCTGATTTTGAAGAAGAATGGTTGCGGGAGCAGTTGGCGGCAGCAACTCGGGCGGGGAAATCTCAAGATGTGATGAATGAATTGCTCTTACGTTTGCGGGCAATTCACCAAAAACGTTCTCAGGTAGTATAGCGTTGTGTATTTCTATAAAACAGTAGATAATTTTTTTAAAACATAATTTATAATGTATGGCCACCAATAAAAAGAAAACAAAAAAGACAGAGGTAAAAAAAACTGCCAAAAAACCCTTACCGAAAAAACCAACGGTAAAAAAAACACTACGAGCGGTACCGGCAATGCAAGCAGCAAAAAAAGCGGTTGCTAAGCAAGAAGAAATGGAGCAAAAAGCTGATGTACTTGTCGCAAAAGGTAAAGAACGCGGTTTTGTTACCTACGACGAAATCCTCAAAGAATTTCCAACGGTTGAAGAAGATCTTATGTTTCTTGAAGAGCTCTATGATAAGTTTTCAACTGCCGGCGTTGATGTTTTGGAAGGTGGCGGTTTGCTCGATGTCCACGTTGATGAGCCAGTTGGAAAAAAATCATACTACAGTTCTGGAGAATCAGCATACGATTCTATTCAAATGTATTTAAAAGAAATTGGTCAATATCCACTTCTCTCTGCTGCACAAGAAAAAGAATTAGCAAAACGTATTGAAAAAGGTGATGAAGAAGCTCGTACGCTTTTAGCGCGTGCCAACCTTCGCCTTGTCGTGTCTATTGCTAAAAAATATGTCGGCCGCTCACCAGATTTGACCTTGCTGGACCTCATACAAGAAGGCAACATCGGTCTTTTCAGAGCGGTAGATAAATTTGATTGGTCAAAAGGATTTAAGTTTTCCACGTATGCTACATGGTGGATTCGTCAAGCTATCACGCGCGCTTTAGCTGACCAGAGTCGCACTATTCGGGTACCAGTACACATGGTAGAAACTATTGCTAAGTATAAGCAGATAGTGCGCCGTCTTTCCCAAGACCTTGGCCGCGATCCTTTACCTGAAGAAATTGCTATGGAAATGGGCTTAGATGTAGATAAAATTTACCAAATTGAAAAAATTGACCAGGGTGTGGTGTCATTGCAAAGCCAAGTGGGTGACGACAGTGGTGATCGAGATTCTGAATTACAAGATTTCGTTGCGGACGAAAAAATTCTACCACCCGATCAAGAATCTTCACGACGTATCGTCCAAGATCAAGTTCGTGAAATTCTCAATGACTTACCGGAAAAAGAGCGAAAGATTTTGGAGCTTCGTCACGGTCTTGTTGATGGTGTACAGCATACCCTAGAGGAAGTTGGCAAAAAATTCGGTGTCACTCGTGAACGCATTCGGCAAATTGAGGCTAAAGCTCATGAAAAAATTCGTCAACACGATCGCGTTAATCGCCTGAAAAATTATTAGTTTGCTTTTTCTTTTTTGTCGTAGTATATTTTCCCGTTAGATGCACTCAAACGGATTGGGTGCTATATGGTTCTTTTTACTGGAGGTCGTGGTATGACAACGTGTATTTCTGATGGTGTAGAAGGAGTGGAAGTTGTAGAGCAAAAAAATATTTCTCTTGTTACGTTACATATAGGATCGGCGAATAATTTTCGAATAATAGCCTTTCCAGAGTCTCAAGTAGAGGATATTAAAAATTTGCTTCGAGATTCGCAGGATTCATTAGCATTGAATTTGAATACTGCTTGGCTTCAAAATCCTTTACGAGAAGGGTGTTGGCAGTGTTATGCAAAAGTGTTGCAGGAATCGTTATTATTGACAATATATTGCAATCACCCCAAACATCAGGAGTTCATCAGTGGTATGTTTAAGAATCAAAGTCTTAATCATATTCAGCAACGGATTCGCATGATACCTGCTGCGGCAAGTTTTTCGGCGCGACAAAAAACTCTTCGCGATGTTGTTACTGAGTTAGTGTCAATGCCTCGATAGTGTGTTGAAAACAAGCGGACTCTTTATACAGAGTCCGCTTTTTTATACTACCGAAAACGTGGTACTATCTGCACTATGGCAGAATTTTCTCACACCACAGAAACGTTTGAAAAAATTTACCAAACGTTAAATCAAGCTCAGAAAAAAGCAGTCGATACAATTGAGGGGCCAGTTATGGTGATTGCTGGACCAGGTACTGGCAAGACGCAGATTTTGGCCGTGCGTATCGCCAACATTTTACGTCAAACCGATACGCCACCCGACGCTATTCTAGCCTTGGCTTTTACCGAGTCGGCTGTTCACTCTATGCGCGAACGCTTACTTTCAGTTGTTGGTACAGCGGCATATAAAATTCCAATCTTCACATTTCACGGTTTAGCAAATGATATTATAGAACGTTTTCCAGAGAGTTTTCCGAGAATTATTGGTAGTACACCAGCCGCTGATGTTGATCAAATTGATATTGTGCGTGAGATTCTTGAACATCATGCCGATCCACGTATTCGGCCCTATGGTAACCCGCTCCATTATTTGGCGCCGATTCGTTCGGTTATAGGGGAATTAAAACGAGAAAATATTGGTCCAACTGATTTTAAAAAGATTGTTGCAGAGCAAGAGTTAGCTCTTGCGGCCGTGCCTGAACACGAGCGCGTGCACCAAAAAGGTGCTCATGCAGGAAAAATAAAAAGTTACTATACTGACGAAGCTGAACGCATTGCTAAAAATAAATCGTTAGTTGATGTGTACGCAAAATATGAAAAGATGTTAGCGAAGCGTCGTTTGTATGATTTTGACGATATGATTCGTGATGTCGTTGCGGCACTAGGTGCCAATAATGATCTGTTATTACGATTGCAAGAACAATACCAGTATATTCTTGCCGATGAACACCAAGACGCTAACGCCGCTCAGAATGCTTTTTTGGAGTTGCTGGTGAATTTTTATGAACGCCCCAATCTTTTTATTGTCGGTGATGACAAGCAGGCGATCTTCCGTTTTCAAGGTGCGTCGCTTGATAATTTTTTGTATTTTAAAAAACGTTTTCCAGCGGCAACGGTAATTTCTCTAGAAGAAAATTATCGTTCAACACAGTTAATTCTTGATGCGGCATTTGGGGTGATTGGTAACAATACCGTTACCGATTCGGCGTTACGGGTGCGCTTGCGTGCGGCGCGGCGCGATACGAGCGCCGCGCCGCACATCAAGCTCTATGAATGCTCGACGCCGCAGCATGAAGTAACCTTTGTTGCTAATACCATAGCAGAACGTTTACAAAAAAATCCTTCAGCAGAAATCGCTATCATATATCGCACCAATAGCGATGCGGTTGATATACTACGAGCGTTACAAAGCGTGGGCGTGCCCTACACTATACGCTCATCGCAAGATGTTTTTAGTGATCCGGCGATACTGACAGCAATAACATTGTTTCGTGTCGTTGCCGCCTACGGTGACGACCCGCACCTTGCTCGGTTACTGTATGCTAGTTTTTTACACACGACACCGCTTGATGTTTTTAAAATTACTCGCTTTGCTGATCACCAGAAGTATCGCCTCGCTGATGTGATTGCTCACGGCCCTCATCTTGAGGCGGCTGGCGTTGCTGATGCGCATACGTTTCTTGCAATTGCCAAACGTTTTTCTACCTTGGCCACATTCGCTAAAAATCATTCACTGTTAGAAACTATTGATCACATTCTCTACGAATCTGGTTTTCTTGCGCATACTATTACAACGCCGAATGCCGCTCGCTCACTTGCAGCTATAGAACTTCTTACTGCTGAAGCAAAAAAAATTGCCCGTACGGCGCGTGACGGCGGTCGCCTCGAAGATCTTCTTCGCTTTATTGATATGGTTATTGAGCATCATATACCGCTTGCTAGTATGGTACCTATCGAACAAACTGGTGGTGTACAGCTTATGACCGCGCACAAGTCAAAAGGTTTAGAATTTGAAACCGTGTACATTATTGGTGCTGAAGAAGGACACTGGGGTGGTCGTCGTGATCGGACAACATTTAAAATTTTTAATCATGAGGGGCACGTCATCGATGAAGATGACGAACGCCGTTTGTTCTATGTTGCGGTCACCCGAGCTAAACGTGAGGTGAACATTACGTGGTCAGCATATGACGATGCCCACAAACCACGTTTACCGAGCCAGTTTATTAACGAAATTGATGCTCGGTTCGTAGAACGAGGTGCGCCAACAGAAACACCGCGTATACCAGTGACCAAACAACCAGCGCCACACACGCAATCATTTACTGATAGGGACTATATTCGCAGTTTGTTTAGTGAGCAGGGGTGGTCGGCGACGGCGCTTAATAATTTTTTGAAATGTCCGTGGCAATATTTTTTTCGTAACTTAGTGCGATTACCAGAAGCGCAAACAAAACAACAACTCTATGGCACAGCTGTGCACAAAGCCCTCGATCAATTTTTCCGACGCTGGGGTGATGAGCGGGATATGGGTCGAACAGAGTTTTTAGATTTTTTTGAAACCTGCTTACGACAACAACCTTTGACTGCCACTGAATACGCGACATCTTTAGAAAAAGGGAAAAAAGCACTCGCGGGGTGGTATCAGTGGCATCACGCGCATCCGCTGCCGCGGAGCGGCTTAGTTGAATACTCAATACCGCACGTGTCATACACAGTGGTACTCCCTGATGGTACGGAACTCATTGTGCCGCTCCGCGGCAAACTGGACCGTATAACATTTCTAAATAATCGCGACGTTATTGTGACTGATTTTAAAACCGCAAAACCCAAGAGTCGCAATGAACTACGTGGTATGACAAAGCATGCTGACGGCGATTATGTTCGTCAACTTGTGTTTTATAGTCTCTTGTTAACCCTGTACGATGGTGGTCGCTGGCATATGTGCTCGGGGGAAATTAATTTTATAGAACCAGATAGTCGCGGCAAATATCATCAAGAACAGTTTGATATAACTGATGAAGATCGTGCCGCTCTTCAGAGTGTTATTGCTGATGCTAGCCGCGAAATTTGGACTGGCGCCTTCTGGGATAAAACGTGCACTACTGTCGATTGCCCATATTGTCGCCTTCGCCAAGATTTGACAAAATAGAATTTTTATGTAAATTTATTACCGACGTGTGGACAGAGTGTCCAACGCATGTAAGAACGCTTAATACGCTTATACACGAAAGGAGGCGTTATGCGCAAGTTCTTTGTAAAAAGGGATGTGCAAGAAATGGTGGTGGTTATTGTTGGTGCTAGTTCAGGTATTGGTCGGGCATTGGCCAAACTACTTGCGTCTCGTGGTGCCAAGCTTGTGCTTATCGCTCGTCGCATCGAGCTTTTGGAAGAACTTAACACCGAACTCGGCGGGCAGCACTACGTGATACGAGCCGATGTTTCCAAGCGGGAAGATTGTGAACGGGCGATACATCGTGCGTTTTGTTGTTGGGGTCGTATCGATACGTGTGTGTATTGTGCTGGTCACGGTCGTATGGAGTCATTTGATAAAATGACACCCGACAGTATCCAAAGCATAATAGACACCAACTTTCTTGGCGCTGTGTGGTGTTGTCGAGCTCTGATACCTCTCATGAAAACACAACCGGAGCGTCACGGATATACTGGCCAGATCATACTCATTTCGAGTGCTTGCGCTCGTCGTGGTGTCCCGTTTATGGCACCGTACACAGCGACGAAAGCAGCACAATTGAGTTTCGCTGAAGCACTTGGCCCGGAACTTCGGACGTACAATGTTGCTGTTACTAGTGTGCACCCGTTTACGGTGCGTGACACTGAATTTTTCTCGCTTATCGAAAAACGCAGCGGCTGTAATCCACGAGCATTTGTTCCGGGAACAATGCAGACAGTGGAAATTGTTAGCGAAACAATTTATCACAGCATTGAACGACCACGATCAGAAGTATGGCCGAAGCCGTTCAGTCGAATGGCGCTCGTGTGTTCCATTATCTTTCGGTCGTTGACCGATTGGGTGTTGATACATCGTAACTGCGTTTTGTTTCGGCGTGATAATGAGTTTCGCACTACTGAAAAGTTTGAAACAGCGAAATGACACAGTATGTGTTGTGGTATTTCCAAGAGCGGCATTCCCGCTCTTTTTTATTTAATTTTTTGGATTCAACAGCGTTTCAATAGCCGCTTGTAAATTAGCGTAGGGAACTGCGCCGGTAGTGATGGGTACTTTTGCTGTTGCTGTGACGAGTACAGTAAACGGTGCGCCCTTAGCTCCGGCAGCAATAGCATCGTTATATTCTTGTGTTACTTTCGTGGCGTACTTATTACTTTCTAGACACGTCGTAAAATCTTGTTGATTTAAACCAATTTGGGCAGCCAACACTGGTAGTTGGCCGGGGTCAATACCTTGATAGGGAACTTGAGTAAAATCTTTTTTGCTATACAAAAGGTCAAGGTATTTCCAGAAAGCATTATTGCCACCAAGTTCTGCGGCGCACTCAGTGGCCTGGGCTTCTTTGGGAGAATTAGGGTGAAATGCGAAGTGACGATAAACCCAAGCGACTTGGTTGGTGCCTTGTGGTCCATACTGCGCCATAATTTTTTGCATGGTTTGCTGAAATTGTTGGCAGTATGGGCAATTCGTATCGCCATATTCAACAACCATCACCGGCGCATTGATGCTGCCGAGAATATGATCGGCCGATGTGACCGGCGGTAAGCTTTGAATAGAAGCTCCAGCGGCGGCTGCAGCAGAAAGCGATGACGTCGCGGTAGTGTTAGAGCTCGGTGTTTTAAAATACACGAGCGCCCCAGCAATCAGACAGCCGGCAATGACGATGGCTAATGATAAAATCCAAAAAAGTTTAGTGTTAGATGAACCGGAGTCCATTACCTGTAAGGATACCATATTGGATTAAAAAGGGAGGGTGTGTGTAAGGCTAGCTGTGGATTTTTCAGCCCAGCCGCTGGTATCAATAGGAATGTCTATGGTGCGACTACCATCTTTAAGCATGAGTTTGTTGTGAGTCAGGGCAAAATCATAGAGTTCTTTGGTTAAACGAACATCGTCCAGACAATATTTTTTGACTTTCTCAATTTCGCCGTTTTTCCACCAGGTTAGTGCTTGTAGACCGTGACCAGATTTATGCATACCGAGAGTGCCTTCGGCCACTTGGTCGAGTTTTAAACGTCGGCCAAGCGATTTTCGTATTTCCACGAGCAAATCAATACTTTTTATTTTTGTTAAATCACCCGGATAGTATTTATTTAAAAGTGGAATATCAAAATAATCGCTGTTGTATCCTACCAGTGCGTCTGCATGTTCAAATACTGGCCAGAGTTGTGGCAATTCTTCTTCAAGGTATGCGCGATACGAACCATCTGCCGAATCATACACGCCAACAACAGAAATATCTAAGGCTGTCGGGTCGTTGGAACCAACATCTTGAAAAATATTTTTTGTTTCAATATCAAATACAATGACGCGCATATGTGCCACAGTGTACTAGTGCGCTACTATAGTAGCAATAGCATCGGCGGATGCCACTTCAATTTCTTCACCGCTCGCCAAGTTTTTTATTTTAAATTTTCCAGATGCGTGTTCGGTGTCGCCTATGACAATCACGTACGGAATACCGCGTCGATCGGCGTTGCGAATCTGATCGCCAATTTTTTTGCCGCTAAAATCTACGGCCACAGGTATGCCGCGTTCGCGCAACATGCCGGCCAAGGTCGCAACACTGTTCATGGTGATATCGAGAGTATCAACAGCACATAACATAATCTTTGTTACAGGACTATAGTGTGGCCACAGGTGTGCGGGCAGCAAATTGTGTGTTTCCAAAAAATCACGCATGGTCACGTCGCCCGCGCCAAAACCAACTGCCGGAATCTTTTCTACGCCAAACACGTCTAAAAGGTTATCATAGCGTCCGCCACCAAAAAGCGCCCGCGGATTCTTGGGATCAGTATCAAACACCTCAAACACCATACCGCTGTAGTAATCAAACCCACGCACCACGTCCGGAGTGTATCTCACGTTCGTGATGCCGCGTGTGGAGAGGGTTGTTATAAGGGTACGAAGTTCTTGATTCTCGGTATAGGTGCCGTTCAAAAACATCTCCAATTCTTTTTTGTTGGGAAAAAGTTTTGTTGCTTCACGTTCAAAATCTTCACGGCTCATTTTTGCTTTACGATCCAGTAGTCGCAGTAGAGCTGGGTCATTCGGCATATTTTTTCTATCATTTACCCGAATTTCAAAATCAGAGTCTTTGGCGCCAAAGGCATGTAAAAGGGAATAGGCAAGCGTGATAATTTCCGCATCAGCTTGCGTTGTATCGCCGCCAAAAAGGTCAACATTTAACTGCCAGTGTTCGCGCAAGCGGCCACGCTGCGGTTTTTCATAGCGGAAAACGTTAGGGATAGAATACCAGCGCAACGGAAAAACGAGTTCGCGACGCTGAGCTGCAACCATTCGCGCCAAAGTCGGTGTCATTTCTGGCCGCAGCGTCACCTCACGCTCGCCGCGGTCTTTGAATGAATAGGTTTGTTCACTGACAATTTCCTGACTTGATTTAGCGAGATAAAGTGCCGTTGGTTCCAAAAGGGAAGCATTGTATTCTTCGTAGCCAAATTGTTCGCATACGCGTCGATAGGTACTAAAAAGATAGTGTAAAATTGCTTGATCGTGGGGATAAAAATCGCGCACGCCTTTGTAAGGGTCAGTGGAGAGATGCATGCCTACTATAATACTCAAGTTTTATTTATCCACAAGCTCCGTTACCCCCCCTCTATTTTTTTAATGTATACTTTTAACTATTAAATAAAATATATACGTCCATGAATCTTCGTCCATATATAACACAATCACTGTTACGAGCTAGTGTGGTGACGTTTGGTTGTTCGATTCTCGCTTTGGGTACGTATGTAACATTGGAGCCGTTGTTTGCTTCTGCAGCAACGTCGCAGTCGGTGGCCGTGACGCTTAATGTGACGAGCGGTGTTGCGGTGACCGTAAATTCCAATAACGTCAATATGAGTACCAATCTCGGTGTTGCGCAAGACACGGCTGTGGGCACGTCTACGTTTACTGTTGAAACAAATGATGGTAATGGGTATACCTTGAGTTTGGCAGCCAGTACTAATCCAGCAATGAAGTCGGGTTCAAATTCAATTTCTGATTTTCCTAATGCAAATTCACCAGAACTTTGGTCAAGTGGTTTACCCTCAAGCGGTGCAGTGTTTGGTTTTTCAGTACTTGGAAATGATGTGTCGCCCTCGGGTGGATATTGGGGTAGTGGCAGCTATTGTAATGGCAATGGTACGAGCACTATCTCAACCACGCTCAAATACACCGGATTTTCTACAACAGGTACAACCACCGCTGCTAGTTCTAGCACCACCACACCTGCTGGCGATAGCACCGTCGTGTGCTACGCAGTACAGCAAAATAATTTCTACATTCCTGCCGGTTCGTATACAGCCAATATCACTGGCACCGCCATTGCCAATTAAACGTGGACAGAGTAGACTTTCTTCATGAAGCTCGTGCGGATTTCTAGTTTCGGTTCCGTCATTACTTTTGTCGCAGTAGTTTTTTCAGTGATGGTTTCGTATGTTTCAGCAAGTACGACACCTCCCGCCACTTCCGCTATGGCATCAAGTCCGTATCATATCGATACGCTGACCGTTGATAATCGCAACGATTTTGTATTGGAGCCAGCCAAACAAGAAGTATTTCTCAATCCTGGTCAATCAAGCACGAATACCCTCTATGTAACTGATCGAGTAGAGGGCACAACAACATTTAGTTTGAGCGTTCAGGATATTAAAGGTTCTGATAATCCCAATACTCCAGTTGTTATTCTTCAGCCGGGTGATATTACACCAGACTCAGCGCAAAACTTCATCAGTGTTCCAGCAAAACAATTCACACTTACGTTTGGTGAACGAGCAACTATTCCCGTTACCATTACTATTCCCAAAGGTACATCGCCTGGTGGTTATTACGCGGCGGTACTCGTGTCCAATAAACCGACGGTTGTTGCTGAAGCAGCAGCAACAAGTGCGGCTGGTACCACTCGTATTATTTCTCAACTCGGTACACTTTTCTTTATTCGCGTAAATGGACCAGCAAATCCTTCTGGTGTACTCCAAGGTTTTCGCATTAATGCGCCAAGCAATCAGGCAATATATAACAGCGGCCCGTTTACTTTTGAGATTTTATTCAACAATACTGGTAATTTGTATTTAACGCCGTACGGTACTATTACCATTAAAAATATGTTTGGCGAAACGGTAACCACTATTCCCGTGGACGCCTATTATTCATTACCTCAGTCGCTGCGCTATCGCGATGTTACCTGGGATGGCCAAGCGCTTTTTGGTCGTTATACAGCGACACTGAAGCTGTATCGTGGGTACAACAATACGGTTGATACACAGACAATTTCCTTCTGGGTTATTCCGTGGAAATTCCTCCTCATTGCTTTCATCGTACTTTTTATCATTGTCTTAGGAATTATTTTATTCCTGCGACGTTTTGAAATACGAAAAAAATAATTGTGAGAATGTTTATAAAAAATACGTGTACCATAATTGTATGTGTCGGCTGTGTTGTTGCTGTGATGGTGGCAACACAAGCCAAAGCTGATATGCACAGCGCTAACTACGCTATTCCCACGGATAGTATCAATTTTGGTGGCGGTCAAAGCTCGAGTGCGAATTATGCTCAAAATAGTACGTTCGGCGAGGTGGCCACTGGTCGTTCGTCGAGCGCTAACTATGCGCTACAAGCCGGGTACCAACAGATGCTCGGTGCGTCTATCTCCATTTCTGCAGCGAGTAATGTGACATTGCCAACGCTTAGCGGTTTGTCGGTCGGCACTGCTGTTGCGAGTTCTAGTTGGAATGTGGTCACTGATGATACCGCTGGTTATCAGCTCTCTATCGCCGCCGCCACGGCGCCAGCGCTTCAAGATCCTGCCAAAGCATTTTTTAGTGATTATGTGCCGAGTGGCGGTACGACAACGCCCGATTATAACTTTACAACACCAAATAGCACTTCTAATTTTGGTTATTCCGTCTACAGTCCCGATGCTACAGTGATGTGGAAACAAAACGGCAGTGCTTGTAATCAAACGGGAGGCACCAATACCCTCGGTCATTGTTGGGATGGTTTTTCTACCGCGGTTCAGACTATTGCGCAAAGTTCTTCTGATAACCAACCCACCGGTGCAACCACCACGGTTACCTATGAAGCTGGCATCGGCAGCAACAAATTGCAAGATGCTGGTACCTACACGGCTACCATCACCGTTACTGCCGTTGCCTTGTGATTTGGTATGATAGGGAAATGGAAGACTATCGTTTTGTTGTCGTGCATCTCATTGCGGCTTTTTTTATATGTGTTGTAGTTTGTGCTGCAACTGCGCCACATGCATATGCAGCAACAAGTCAGTCAATCAACGTTAATCTTTTTGTACCAGGTTGTGGTGATGGTATTTGCGAAGCGAATCTTGGAGAAAATACTACTACGTGTCCGCAAGATTGTGGTGGTGGTGCAACATCTACACCAACTACGACTCCAACTACAACGCCAACCACACCAATGGTAGCTGGTTATGTTTCTTCACCTTCAGCTATTGGTGGCACTATAGGGGTTCTTAATATTAATAATATAACAACACAGTATCAGGGTACGTCAGTTATTATTAATTGGCATAATCCTCCAGGCTCATTTACAGGTGTACGCATCGTTCGTTCGCCTTATGGTATTCCCACTGATCCGCTAGATGGTCAAGTGGTGTATCAAGGTTCAGGCACGTATGCATTTGATACTGCTGGTACATCCGGTACAACGTATTACTACACCGCTTTTAGCTATAATCAAGCGGGAACATATTCGTCAGGAACGGTTTTTGGTGTAGTTTGGCCACCTACGCACACGGTAACATCGTCACATAACAAACACTCCGTACCACAACAACAATCATCATCACCAACAAAATCATCGCCGCCGCCAGCATCATCGTTTCCTGTAAGTTCAAGCTTTCCATTGCCAGTTATAGCTTCTACAACGCCCGTTACGCAATCTTTTACCTCATCTAGCACTGTTACTGCCACGTCCACCGAACCAATTGCTCTTAATCAAATTTTATTCATTCAAAACGGTCAACAAGTTACTCCGGCGACGATTAATGGCACGTTGCCACTCACTATCGCTATTCCAGATAGTGTTGTCAGCACGGCGGTGCCCGCGGGACTTTTACGCACCATCATCACCCTTAACATTCTTGGTCAAAATAATTACTATCTACTTCGCGAAAATAGCACCGATCACGCTTTGGAAACAAATATCGATCTTTCTACTACGCCCACTGGTGGTTACCCGTTTAGTGTTGAATTTTGGCCTAATACCGGCACGCCATTTGTGCTTTCCGGCACACTTTCTATTACGCGACCAGTTGCGGCATCTGCAGGAATTTTAGGTATTGGACTTACGTTCACTAATATTGAACAAATTGTTGGATTACTCCTGTTGCTTGCACTTTTTATGCTGATATTACGTTTTGCGCGTCACGGGTAGGTTGACTAGCTCCATAATAGGTTTTATAGACCATTTTCCATACGGTTATCCACATATATATCCTTCTGTGCTTATGTTCAGTCAACTCTTTTCACGATATAATTTTAGTAAGTAAATTAAGTATTTCTCGGGTAGCCGAGGTGTGCGGCAAACCGAGAAATAAGGAGAATCCCGCCAGTCATTTTTTATGGAACTTAGCGAGGAATTTATTACAGCAAGTCAGGCCGCAAAGTTGACGGGGTATAACCCCGACTATTTCAGCTCGCTTATTCGTGATGGTAAGGTGCGTGGTAAAAAAATGGGAAAAAGCTGGATAACGACGCGCAAAGAAGTTGAGCGTTTTTTAAAAAATATTAAAAAAACACCTCGTTCTACGTGGTCCTCACATATCGGCCTCAATCTGAAATCAGTAATTGTCGCTTTTTGTGTAGCCGTATTGTTAAGCATTGCCTGCTATAGCGTCTATGCTGCTGTATACAACACGGCGTGGAATCAGGTGGCGGCGGTGGCGAGCATAAGCACAACAACAGCATCTCAATTCCAGCCATGATATCACCAACTAAAAAAATATTATTTGTTGTTGGTATTCTGATCACAGTTCTTGTTTTCTCTGTTCCTAGAGTACAGGCTTCTGCATTGCCGGAAATAAATTATCAGGGCAAGCTAACGACCGCCAGCGGCGTCGCTGTTACTGATGGCTCCTACAACATTGAGTTCAAACTCTACACCAGTCCCACGGGTGGCTCGCCAATTTGGACGGAAGACGATTTGGTATCCAACAATCAAGGTGTGCAAATTACCGGTGGCCTTTTTTCTATAATGCTTGGTTCTACCACACCATTTACCAACGTCAATTTCAATCAGCCGTTGTATTTAGGAGTTACTGTTGGCGGCACTGGTGTGACGCCAACGTGGGATGGGGAAATGACACCGCGTAAAACAATCGGCACGGTACCATCTGCCTTCGTTGCACAAACGTTGAATGGCTACAACGCCGCCGAATTTCTTCGTTCCGATGCCGCTAATGCCACATCCACCACCAACGCGTTTCTTTCCGTAACCCAAAGTGGAACAGGGGATATTGCTGATTTTATTGGCCAGTCTAGTACACCGGCACTTACCATAGCCTCCTCTGGCAACGTTGGTATCGGCACGACTACACCCTTTACGGCATTGTCCGTGGCGGGTAATACCTACCTCAGTGGCAATCTCACCACCATCGGCACAGCAAACCTTGCCAGTCTCACACTCGGCACACCACTTGCTATTACGAGTGGCGGCACGGGTACCTCTACTGCACCGACCGCGAATAAACTTCTTTTTTCTGATGCGAATGGTAACTGGGAATATGTCGCCACCAGTTCACTCGGTTTCATCTCGCCCAATATCACCGCCGGCCTCACACAAAACTATGTGCCGAAATGGAATGGCACAGCATTTTCAAATAGTCTTATAGCCGACAATGGCAGTGGCGTTGGTATTGGCACAGCCAACCCGTTGTGGAATCTCCAAGTTGCGGGAAGCAATCCGATGCTTGCGCTTTCTGACACCAATGCGCCAGCTAACCAACAAAATTGGCTCCTCGAAAGCAGCGGCGGAAATTTTTATCTCAAACAAGCATCCAGTCAAACTGCTTCCACCACATATCTGCGTCTTGATGCCGGTACACTTGATAACACTGCTCTCGGTGGATTAGCTCTCAATGCAATCACCTCCGGCACCGCCAACACCGCTCTCGGCTACCAAGCTGGGCAGGCAGTTTCTAGCGCCGTCGATCAAACACTCATTGGCTATCAAGCTGGTTACAACACTAACTCTAATTCTAGTCAGCAAAACACGGCTATTGGTTATCAAGCGGGGTATTCCAATACGACTGGTGCCTACAACACCTACCTCGGCGCATCCGCTATCGGCGCATCCACTGGTTCGTATAACACCCTCATCGGCGCGTATGCCGGCTACGGTTTCAATGCCAGTGGCAACAATTCCGCTAACACCATTGTTGGTTATGATGCTGTTGCTGGTGCCAGTGCCGCGTCCACAAACAACGACACTATTTTGGGTTATCAAACAGGGTATGCACTCAATAGCGGTTCCAATAACATTTTCTTGGGGTATCAAACAGCATCCACCACCCAAAATGGTTCTAATAACATCGCCCTTGGTTACAATATCGCTTTACCCAGTATCAATGGCTCCAATCAGTTAGATATTGGCAATTTAATTTTTGGTACCGGTGTCAATGGGCAAGGCTCGACACTTTCAACTGGCAACGTCGGCATCGGCACCACCGCACCAGCAGCAACATTTGCCGTCGGTGGCACCACTTTCCTCGGTGGCGCACTCACCGTCAATGGTGCGACTAATCTCAACGGTAATCCGCTCACCACGACCGGTTCTGTCACCGCTGGCAGCGTGAATACCACGGCCACCAATGCCACCTCTACCTTTGCTGGTGGTGTCTCTGTTACCGCACCGTGTATCACTGCTGAAACTCGTATTCGCCGCCGCAAGCGCAAGAAGCTCAATGTCGCTGGTACCGAGGGTAACGGCGATGATGATGAATTTGAAGATGTTACCGTCACCCAAATCAACGAAGGCGACGAAATTGAATCATACGATGAAGTCACCGGCACCATTGTCTATCGTCCCGTTAAAGCTATTTATGAAACGGGCACTCAAACTATTTGGACACTCATCACGGAAAGTGGCAAAAAAATCCGCACCACCGCCGAGCACCCGTATTATGTTCGCAATGATAATGTGCAGACAAAAACCACGAGCTCCGGCTACGTCAATCGTAAGAAAGTCAAAGCTGGCCACTGGATTAAGGTTAAGAAACTCACTGTTGGTATGACCATTGCCGCCATCGACACCGCCACCCGTGCTGTTGGTTGGGAAAAAATCACCGCCATTAATTCCGGCGCCAGCGAGCAAGTGTACGATTTGGAAATTTCCGGTACCCATAACTTTATTGCCAACGATATTCTTGCTCACAACACACTCTCACTTGCCACCACCGGCGATGTTTCCATCGGCGGTGCACTCTCTGTTGCCGGCACTGCCACCTCTACTTTCGGTGCCCCCATCGCTATGACCGGTCCGATTGCGGTGGGCACGTGCTCGTTTGCAACCGGCTCCCACGCTTCAGCAATAGGGTATTGCAACACCGCCTCTGGCAACTACTCCTCCGCCTTCGGCTACCACAACAACGCTTTTGGTTCCGGCTCCTCCGCCTCCGGCTACTTCAGCACCGCCTCTGGTTTCGCCTCCTCCGCCTTCGGTCACTTCAGCACCGCCTCTGGCCCAGGCTCCTCCGCCCTCGGCTACCAGAACAGCGCCTCCGGCGTCTATTCCTCCGCCTTCGGCTTCTTCAACATCGCCTCTGGCTGCCTCAGTTCCGCCTTCGGTTCTTGTCTCACCAACCCCATCGCCCACTCCACCATGCTCGGCCCCTCCCAATCAGCCGCCGCCACTATTCTTTCAACAGGTAATTTAGAAGCACCGTTTTTCACGGCGACAAGCACAGCAACAAGCACCTTCGGTGGCCCCATCCAAATGACGGGACAAGTAGCTGTAGGGCATAACAACATCTCTTCAAGCTGCGATTCTTCCACTTTCGGTTATCGCAACACCGCCTCTGGCTGCTACTCCTCCGCTTCCGGCTATCGCAACATCGCCTCTGGTATCAACTCTTTCGCTTTTGGCGGCGGTAATATTGCCTCCAGCGCCTTCTCCTCCGCCTTTGGCTTTCTCAACACTGTCTCTGGTAACTACTCCTCCGCCTTCGGTTCTAACCTCACCAACCCCATCGCCTGCAGCACCATGCTCGGCCCCTCCCAATCAGCCGCCGCCACCATCCTCTCCACCGGCAACTTCGAAGCACCGTTCTTCACGGCCACCTCAACCGCCACCTCCACCTTCGGTGGCCCCATCGCTATGACCGGACCGATTGCCGTGGGCACCTGTTCGTTTGCGACAGGCTCGCATGCAACAGCGGTGGGGTATTGTGACATCGCCTCTGGTAGCGCAAATACTACTGGTGCTTCTGCTGCCTTTGGCTACAACAACATTGCCTCTGGTAATTATTCTTCTTCTGCTTTTGGCTCTTCTAACACCGCCTCTGCCGCTTATGCCTCTGCTATCGGTTACAATAACAGCTCTTCTGGCTACTTCTCTTCCGCCGTTGGCGCTCACGACATCGCTTCCGGCAACTTTTCCTCTGCTTCCGGCTATCGCAACACCGCCTCTGGCCTTAACTCCTCTGCCTTCGGCTCTTGTTTAAATAATTCAATTGCAAACTCAGTAATGCTCGGCCCCTCCCAATCCGCCGCCGCCACCATCTTAAGCACCGGCAACTTCGAAGCACCATTCTTCACGGCCACCTCTACCGCCACCTCCACCTTCGGTGGCCCCATCGCTATGACTGGTCCGATTGCCGTGGGGACGTGTTCGTTTGCGACCGGCTCCCACGCTTCAGCAATAGGGTATTACAACACCGCCTCTGGCAACTACTCCTCTGCCTCCGGCTACTACAACACCGCCTCTGGCAACTACTCCTCCGCCCTCGGCTACCACAACATTGCCTGTGGTAGTAAATCTTCTGCCGTCGGCACCTTCAACACCGCTTCCGGTAACTATTCTTCTGCCTCCGGCTACTACAACACCGCCTCTGGTTTTGATTCTTCCGCCTTTGGTCTCCACAACACCGTCTCAGGCTGCGTTTCTTCCGCCTTCGGCTCTTGTCTCACCAACCCCATCGCCTGCAGTACGATGCTCGGCCCCTCCCAATCCGCCGCCGCCACCATCTTAAGCACCGGCAACTTCGAAGCACCATTCTTCACGGCCACCAGCACTACTGCCTCCACCTTCTCAAACGCTTCCACCACTAACCTCACTGTCAGTGGTAACGAATGGATTACACCACTGGCTACCTCCGCAGGCTCACTGCTCGCCATCAATGGAGCAGGACAAATCATCAGTACCTCCACGCCACCAAACTACTTCACTACCAACGGTACCAACACCTATCTCAACACCGGTTCTAATCTCGAAGCACCGTATTTTACGGCGACGAGTACCACTGTAGCGAGTACGTTTGCGGGGAATGTGGGAATTGGAACAAGCACACCTTACGGCACACTTTCAATTCAAGGTTCATCTGACCAGCCACAACTTATTGTAAAGGGAAATTCAACACAAACAAATTATTTACAAGAATGGCAAGATTCATCAGGAAATATTCTAGCTTCTGTAGGACACGATGGTTCTCTTAGTGTTGGTTCAAATATAGCTGGCGGGGGACAATACCCAATTTTATCGGGATATGATTGGCCTAGTTCTACTACCACTCCTACATTTCAAGTGTTACAAAATGGAGATGTCGCCGCCAATACTTTAGGAGGATTTTCAGGAGGTACTTATTATGCTAATATGCAGATTATACCAAATAACCGAATAAATGTTGAGTCAGGCCTATGGATGACGGCGGGAAATGGTATTACTTTCTTTAGTCCTAATGGTTCGGTAAACACAGTTTTAGCTGAAAATAACAATGGTTCAATTATAGTATCCGGTGGTTCAACTACAAATGCGCCGTTTGGACTACAAGGTACTAATTGGGCCTCTGACTATCATGCGTTAGATATTACATCTCCTAATGGAAGCGTTAGAAGCTATTTTGGTAGTTTTGGAAATTTAGTTCTTGATATGACTAATGCAAATAATGCACCGGGTTGGGATTCAACAAATTTACTTTCTGTAAATATAGACCCTGAATCAACCTATACTGGAAATCTTGCACAATTTTCCGTTTCTTCTGTTATTAAGGCAAGCATTGGTAGTACTGGAAATGGATATTTTGCAGGCAACGTCGGTATCGGCACCACGTCACCCTTCACCACCTTTGCAGTCGCTGGCAACACCTATCTCGGTGGTAACCTCACCGCTACCGGCACACTCTCTGTCCTCGGTACAGGAACCTCCACCTTCGGTGGCCCCATCGCTATGACTGGTCCAATTGCTATCGGCTGTTCCTTTGCGACTGGCTCTCATGCAACAGCGGTAGGGTATGGTAACAGCGCTTCTGCAACTTGGTCCTCTGCTATCGGTTTTTGTAACAGCGCTTCCGGTAGCTATTCATCCGCTTCCGGCTATCGCAACAATACTTGCGGCGCATCTTCGTCTGCTTTTGGATATCAAAATACTGCTTCCGCTGCTCGCTCCTCCGCCTCTGGCTATCGCAACAACGTTGGAGGCCTCTGGTCATCCGCTTTTGGTTATAGCAACACTGTTTGTGGTGTCGATTCTACTGCTGTTGGTTTTTGTAACAATGCCGCGACCTCTTCTACTTCCGCTTTTGGTTCTTCTAACACCGCTTCTGGTTGTTCGTCCTCTGCCGTTGGTTATGCTAACGCTGCGTACGGTGACCTCTCTTCCGCTTTTGGTTCCTGTAACCAAGCTTGTGGCAAGGGCTCTTCAGCATCTGGATATCACAACATCGCGTCTGGCTATGTTTCTTCTGCCTTTGGTGCTGCCAATGCCGCCTCAGGTTGCTTTTCTTCAGCTTCCGGTCTCTACAACACCGCCTCTGGCTGCCTCAGTTCCGCCTTCGGCTCTAACCTCACCAACGCCATCCCCAACTCCACCATGCTCGGCCCCTCTCAATCCGCCGCCGCCACCATCTTAAGCACCGGCAACTTCGAAGCACCGTTCTTCACGGCCACCTCAACCGCCACCTCCACCTTCGGTGGCCCCATCGCTATGACCGGCCCGGTTGCGGTGGGGACGTGTTCTTTTGCGACAGGATGTCATGCGTCAGCAGTGGGGTATTGCAACAATACTTCTGGCGACTACTCCTCCGCCTTCGGCCTCTACAATACCGCCTCTTGCTCTCTTTCCGCCGCCTTTGGCTACCACAACACCGTCTCCTGTTTCAGCACCTCCGCCTTCGGCGCTGGCAACACTGCCTCTAATCAGAATGCCTCCGCTATCGGCTACAACAACATCGCCTCTGGTAGTAAATCTTCTGCCGTCGGCACCTTCAACACCGCTTCCGGTAACTATTCTTCTGCCTCCGGCTACTACAACACCGCCTCTGGTTTTGATTCTTCCGCCTTTGGTCTCCACAACACCG